>NZ_JAYWHI010000104.1:0-6677 GCF_043778355.1 Polaromonas sp. | reverse complement strand
ACGGGTGGGGGAGCGGAACCGAAAACCAATACCAATTCGGGGAGGCGGGGACGCGCAAAGCGCGACCCCGCCGGAGCCCGATCCCGTGCCCGAATCCGCTCCGGTCCCCACCACCCTTCTGTATGCGCCGAGGAGCGCAGGGCCAGACGGATCAGGACGGGCGATTGTCTGAGGCGTTAGCCGAGTTCGAGCCCGGCCCCGGCTGGACCGAGCACCGCAGGTCGCCCGTAGCGAAGCGAAGGGACGCAAACAGCAGGGTCGCTTTTTCTTTTGCTTACTTTTCTTTTGGCGACGCAAAAGAAAAGTGAGTTGCCGCCGGGCAACCCCCGGCTTGCTGGCAAGCCAATCTGTACGAGTTATCCAACATGGATCCCGGATCAAGTCCGGGATGACGCCGGAGGTTCAGCGCCTCAGGCCGCTTCCTTATAAAAGAACCCACGTTGAATACTCCGCGGCGCCAACGGCTTGACGGCGTCATGAATCGCGCCAATGTGCTCCGGCGTCGTGCCGCAGCAACCACCGACGATATTGACCAGCCCTTCGGCGGCAAACTCGCGCAGCAGGCGCGAGGTCACGTCGGGGGTCTCGTCGAAACCGGTGTCGCTCATCGGATTTGGCAGACCGGCGTTCGGGTAACAACTGATGAAGGTATCACCCGCCACACGCGCCAGCTCCTGGATGTAGGGACGCATCAGCGCGGCACCCAGTGCGCAGTTCAGACCCACGGCCAGCGGCTGGGCATGGCGGATGCTGTGCCAGAAGGCGGTGACGGTCTGGCCACTCAGGATGCGGCCCGAGGCGTCGGTCACGGTGCCGCTGATGATCAGCGGCAGGCGCTCGCCGCTGTTGTCGAAATACTCGTCAATCGCAAACAGCGCGGCCTTGGCATTGAGCGTGTCGAAAATCGTCTCGACCAGCAACACGTCAGCGCCGCCCCTGACCAGCGCCTCGGTCTGCTCGTAATAGGCCTGACGCAGTTCCTCAAAGCTGGTGTTGCGCGCGCCGGGGTCGTTGACGTCGGGGCTGATGCTGGCAGTTTTGGGGGTGGGGCCGAGGGCGCCAACGACAAAACGCGGTTTGTCCGGCGTGGAGAACTTGTCGCAGGCAGCACGCGCGATGCGCGCCGACTCGACGTTCATCTCGACCGCGAGCTCGGCCATGTCGTAGTCGGCCTGGGCCACGGTGGTCGCACCAAAAGTGTTGGTCTCCACCATGTCGGCGCCCGCCGCCAGATAACCTTCGTGGATGTCCTGAATCACGTCGGGCCGGGTCAGGCTCAGCAGCTCGTTGTTGCCCTTGACGTCTTTATGGAAGTCCTTGAAGCGCTCGCCCCGGTACTGCGTTTCATTGAGCTTGAAGCGCTGGATCATGGTGCCCATGGCGCCGTCGAGAATGGCGATGCGTTTTTCGAGGATGGCGGGGAGCGCCGCGCCGCGGGTGTAGATGGCTTGCTTCATGCCCCGATTTTAAGCGTAGCCCCTGCACCTACAAACCCTGCGGACGAGTCCCGCCCTCGGCCAGAAACATGCCTGACAATAAGGCTCCCGCCGGATACCCCCATCCCCATGAAACACCTCCAACCCAAAGAAGCCTGGGACTATCTCCAGCAGCACCCCGACGCGCTGTTTGTCGACGTGCGCATGGAAATCGAGTCGCTGTATGTCGGTCGGCCGCCCGGCGTGGTCAATGTGCCCTGGTATGAATACCCCGACCTGACGCCGGATGCGAAGAAGTTTGCCGATGCGGTGGCGCGGGAGGCCAGCAGCAAGGACCAGCCAGTGTTGCTGATCTGCCGCTCCGGCCAGCGCACCTTGGCCGCTGGCCAGGCACTGGAAGCTGCGGGTTTTGCCGAGGTCATCAACGTGGTGCACGGCTTTGAGGGTGAGCTCGACGAGCAGTTCCAGCGCTCCACCCTGAGCGGCTGGCGTTTTGAAGGTCTGCCGTGGGAGCAGATGTAGCCGACTTTTGAGCCCAATCAGGCTCCAGCCCTTATCCAGCGGGCGTAAGCAGCTATTTATTCAGTAGCAATCTTTTTCTCCCCTGATCCCCCCACCTTGCCGCACACCTCGACTCCCCCCTCCCCGCTGGACATCCTGGGTCAGGTTTTCGGCTATTCGGACTTCCGCGGCCCACAGCAGGCCATCGTCGAGCATGTGGTCGCCGGCGGCGATGCGCTGGTGCTGATGCCCACCGGCGGTGGCAAGTCGCTGTGTTACCAGATCCCCGCGATCGCGCGGCAAAACGCCGGACACGGCGTGACGGTGGTGATCTCGCCACTGATTGCGCTGATGCACGACCAGGTCGGTGCGCTGCACGAAGCCGGTGTATCTGCCGCCTTCCTGAACTCAACCCAGACCCAGGAAGAAAGCAGTGCACTTGAAAAGCAGTTGCTGCGCAACGAGCTGACCCTGCTGTACGCCGCGCCGGAGCGCATCAACACGCCGCGCATGAAGGGCCTGCTCGGCTCGCTGCACGAGCGCGGCCTGCTGAGCCTGTTCGCCATCGACGAGGCGCATTGCGTGAGCCAGTGGGGCCACGACTTCCGGCCCGAATACCGGTCGCTGAGCCTGCTGCACGAAACCTTTCCCGACGTGCCGCGCATCGCGCTGACCGCGACCGCTGATGCGCTGACACGCCAGGACATGATTGAGCGGCTCAAGCTCGAAAACGCGCGTGAATTTGTCAGCAGCTTCGACCGGCCCAACATCCGTTACACCATCGTCGAGAAAAGTGATGCCACGCACCAGTTGCTGCGTTTCATCGAAAACGAACACGCGGGCGAGGCCGGCATTGTGTATTGCCAGTCGCGCAAGCGGGTCGAAGAAGTCGCCGACATGCTGCAGGACGCCGGCCTGAAGGCCATGGCCTACCACGCCGGTCTTGACAGCGCGCTGCGCCAGCAGCGTCAGGACCGCTTCCTGCGCGAGGACGGCATGGTGATGGTGGCAACCATTGCTTTCGGCATGGGCATCGACAAGCCCGACGTGCGGTTTGTTGCGCACCTGGACATGCCGAAAAACATCGAGGGCTATTACCAGGAGACCGGACGCGCCGGGCGCGACGGCTTGCCGGCCAACGCCTGGATGGCCTATGGCCTGCAGGACGTGGTGAACCAGCGCCGCATGATCGACACCAGCGAAGCAGCCAGCGAAGAGTTCAAGCAGGTCATGCGTGGCAAGCTCGATGCGCTCCTGAGTCTGGCTGAAGACACGCGCTGCCGGCGCGTCAGCCTGCTGCATTATTTCGGCGAAGACAGTTTGCCCTGCGGCAATTGCGACAATTGCTTAAATCCGCCCCAGGTCTGGGACGCCACCGAAGCGGCCCGCAAGATGCTAAGTTGTATCTACCGCGTGCAGCAAGCCAGCGGCATCAGCTTCGGCGCCGGCCACCTGATGGACATCCTGCGCGGCAAGGCGACTGAAAAAGTGCTGCAGCACAGCCACGACAAGCTCAGCACCTTCGGCATAGGCGCCGACCTGGCCGAAGTGCAGTGGCGTGGCGTGTTGCGCCAGCTGATTGCCAAGGGCATGGTGCGGGTCGACCCCGACGCCTTCAACACCCTGCAACTGTTGCCCGACGCGCGCCAGGTGCTTAAAGGCGAAGTCAGCGTGCTGCTGCGCGAACAGGCCGCAGGCGGTGCGGGCGAGCGGCGCAAAAAAAGCACCAAGACTTCGGTCAAGGGTCTGGCCGAGGCTTCACTCAATGCCGGCGCACTGGAGCGCCTGGCCCGGCTCAAAGCCTGGCGTGCCGAAGTGGCACGGGAACACAACCTGCCGGCCTTTGTGATCTTTCACGATGCGACCCTGCGCGCGATTGCCGAGCGCGCGCCGCAGACGCTGACCGACCTGGAAGGCATCAGCGGCATTGGCATCAAAAAACTCGAAGCCTATGGCAACGAGGTGCTGCGCGTCTGCAACACAAACTCCTGATCAAATTGGCCTTTTGCCCATATAAAACCTGACTTATTTGCTATTGTATCGATAGCAGCCGGGGCCTCGGCCCAAGGCCTGAACGACAGGCGATCTCGCCAAAAAATGCTTGTCGCACAATACGTTCCTGTGGGAGCCAACAACACCTTGACCGCCGAAGGAGCGCTTGCCGCCTTTGCCAGGGCGGTGCTGGCCGTGGTTTGCCTGCAGGCCAGCCTGTTGGCCGCCCCCGCCGCTGCGGCCGGGCTGTTGACGCTGGGCGGAGACCGCGGCCCCGTCAGCCTGGCGACCTCGCTGGACAGCTGGCTGGATACAGGAGGCCAGACCTCTGTGGAGACGGTAGAGGCCGGCCCTCCACAGGTGAGCTTCACGCCGCGCCGTGGCAGCAAGCCACAGGCGCTGGACAACGCCGCACTGTGGATGCGCTTTGACGCCGTGGTCAACGACCCGCGCGATCACTGGAAGCTGGAGCTGCCGATGGCCGCCGTGGACAAGATCAGCCTGTATTACCGCAACAGCCTCGGGCACTGGGTGGTTCAGCAGGCGGGCGACACCCTGCCCATGAGCGCCTGGCCGCTTCCGGGCCGCTTCCCGGCACTGTCGCTGAGCCCCGAACAAGGCCAGCCGGTGCGTTATTACCTGCGCATTGAGCACGCGCGTGTCCCGTTCTCGGCGGTCCCGCGCGCAGTTTCAGACACCCAGCTCACGGCTGCGCGCCAGCTTGACCACCTGCTGCTGGGCGCCTACTTCGGACTGGCCATCCTGGTCAGTCTGCTGGCGCTGGTCAACGCGGTGGCTTACCGCGACTGGGGTTTTGCGAGCTACGCCCTCTATGTGTCCACCTTTGCAGCTTCGCAAGTTGCTTTCACCGGTATTGCCGGCCTCTACGGGTGGCCGGAACGACCGGCCCTGAACAACCCCGCCGTCTTCGCACTGCCTCTGGCAGCGGCCGCAACCGCCATGCTGTTTGTTCGCACCGTCACCACGCCTTGGCGCTTCTCCCGCGCTTTGGACTGGTTATTGATGGCCATGTGTGGCCTGCTGCTGGGCATCGCGTTGATCGATGGCACTGTCCCGACTGTGGAGAGTTTTGCCGTGGCCAATGTGCTCGTGAGTGCGGCCATTGTGGCCTTGCTGCTGGTGGTCAGCGTGTCCCTGTTCGAAGGCGACCGGCACGCGCGCTGGCTCGCGCTCGGGTTTCTTCCCATCATCGTCGCCGCGCTGTTCCCGCTCGCACGCAACATGGGACTGATCAGGGCCAGTTTTCTGACTGAACATGCCTTGCTGCTGGGTTCGGCGCTGGAGCTGCCTATCCTGTTTTACGGCCTGCTGCGCCGCGTGACGCAGCGACGCGAACCGGAAACCCGTGCTGCCGCACTGCGCACAACCGATCCGCTGACCGGGCTCAGGTCCAGCCGGGTGCTGGTCAGCAAACTGGGCCAGGTCCTGAGCACGGCCGGGCGTTACCAGCAACCCTGCGCGCTGCTGCTGATCAACCTGAGCAACTTCACCGCCTTGCAGCAAGAGCATGGCCGCGAGACCGGCGACCGCGCGATGGTGATGGCCGCCTCGCGCATTCGCGCGGTGGCGCAGACCACCGACACCGTGGCCCGCGTTGGAGACAGCCAGTTTGCCTTGTTGATGGAAGGGCCGATGAGCAGTGACTCGGTCAACGACGTCGCGACCAGGATACTCGCCAGCGGTTTGCGTCCGTCCAGCGAATTGCCCGGCGCCGACCCGCTGGTCTTTCACATCGCCATTGGCTTCATGGCGCAGCCGGCCCGACTGGAAAAAACCGAGGCGCAGTTGTATCTGAGCCAGCTGCTCCAGGCGGTCAAGGACATGAACGACGGTTCGCGCAAAGCGATTCGCATGATCCAGCTTTAAAGCAGGCCGTTTTCCGGCGATCTTCTACAGCAGCGCCAACAGGTGCCGAACCATCGCCTGGGCATACAAACTCGCGACATCCTTGACGAAGACCGGGAAGTCCAGATGCGCCGTGTCATCGGCCCGGTCGGAAATTGTGCGCACCGCCGCAAACGGCAGGCCGTAGTCAAAACACACTTGCGCCACCGCCGCCCCTTCCATCTCTACCGCCAGCACCACATGCCCACCCAGCCGCAGCGCCGAGCGCAGGGACCGCGCCTCGGCTGCGCCGGAGACAAAACGGTCACCGCTGGCCATCAGGCCGTGATGCAGCAAGGTCTTCGCCGGCAGGGCCAGGCTTTCGAGCCCGGCGCGGCTGGCCTGCAGCAGCAAAGCCGTCAGCGCCTTGTCACAGACAAATCGGCTCTGGCCGTACAGCGGTACCTCGTAGCGCGGAAAAAGTGGCGAGGCATCCATGTCGTGCTGCACAAACTCGCTGGCCACCACCATGTCACCGACGGCCACACTCTCGGCGAGGCCACCGGCCACGCCGGTGAACACAATACGCTCCACCTTGAAACGCTCGATCAGCGCCACACTGGTGGTGGCCGCCGCCACCTTGCCGATACGCGACAGGGCCAGCACCACCGGCTGGCCGTGCAGCCGGCCGTGCCAGAAGTCGCGCCCGGCGTGGCGGGTTTTTTGCGGCTGTTCCAGCAGCCCGATCAGGCCCTGCTGCTCTTCGGCCAGCGCGCTGAGGATGGCGGTTGTTGTCATGGCTAGTGTCCTGTCCTGCTAATAAGGTGATGAAGTGAAATTGTCCATTCGGCTGTCAGGCAAGGCGGGAGGAGGCGACATAGCCGTAGCTATGGCAACGACAAC
>NZ_JAYWHI010000103.1:0-18880 GCF_043778355.1 Polaromonas sp. | reverse complement strand
ATCGAGTTGCCAGAAGGCAAGGAAATGGTCATGCCAGGCGACAACGTGTCGATCACCGTCAAGCTGATCAACCCGATCGCCATGGAAGAAGGCCTGCGCTTTGCCATCCGCGAAGGCGGCAAAACCGTCGGCGCCGGTGTTGTGGCCAAGATCATCGCGTAATTCTGAAAATATTTAAGGAATTACCATGGCCACCAAGCAAAAAATCCGCATTCGCCTCAAAGCGTTTGACTACAAGCTGATCGACCAGTCGGCAGCCGAAATCGTCGACACCGCCAAGCGCACCGGCGCCATCGTCAAGGGCCCCGTGCCTCTGCCGACCCGCATGAAGCGTTTCGACATCCTGCGTTCGCCCCACGTCAACAAGACGAGCCGCGACCAGCTGGAAATTCGCACGCACCAGCGTCTGATGGACATCGTGGACCCGACGGACAAAACCGTTGACGCCCTGATGAAGCTCGACCTGCCTGCCGGCGTGGACGTCGAAATCAAGCTGCAATAAGCAAAATCGGGGTATCGGCAACAGCCGGCGCCCCAAAAAACCAGGTTTGAGCGCGGATTTGCCAACCGGCTAAGTCCGCGCTATACTCTTGGGCTGTCCTGAACGCGTGAAAGCGGGTTCAGGATGGTTTTATTAACAGTCTTTCACATCAAAACGTCTGCGGCCAATTGAAGTCGCAGCGGTGGAAGTTACGGAGAAAAAAGCATGAGTCTGAGCAACTCCCTCGGGTTGCTGGGTCGCAAGGTGGGCATGATGCGTCTGTTCACTGATGATGGGGATACCGTTCCTGTCACAGTGGTAGATGTGTCTAACAACCGCGTGACCCAGGTAAAAACCCAAGCAAATGACGGCTACGATGCCCTTCAAGTGGCATTTGGTGCGCGCAAAGCGTCGCGTATCACCAAGCCGGCCGCTGGCCACCTTGCGAAAGCAGGCGTAGAAGCCGGTGAAATCCTGAAAGAATTCCGCGTGACGGCTGACGTCGCAGGCAAATATGCCGCTGGTGCTGTTGTGCCCGCCGCTGAAGTGTTTGCCGTGGGCCAAAAGGTGGACGTGCAGGGCACCTCCATTGGTAAAGGCTTTGCCGGTACCATCAAGCGTCACAAGATGAGCTCGCAGCGCGCGTCGCACGGTAACAGCCGTTCGCACAACGTGCCCGGCTCCATCGGTATGGCGCAGGATCCTGGTCGTGTGTTTCCTGGTAAACGCATGACGGGTCACCTCGGTGATGTCACCAAGACCACGCAAAACCTCGACATCGTGCGTATTGACGAAGCCCGTCAACTGCTGATGATCCGCGGCGCCGTGCCTGGTTCCAAAGGTGGTTTTGTGACGGTTCGCGCCGCCATCAAGGCCAAACCAACCGCTGCCAAAGGAGCGAACTGATGCAGGTCGAACTCCTGAATGACCAAGGCCTGGTTTCGTCCAAAGTGGACGTGCCTGATACCGTGTTTGGTCGCGAATACAACGAAAGCCTGGTTCACCAGGTGGTCGTGGCCTTCCAGGCCAACGCCCGTCAAGGCACCCGTGCCCAGAAAGACCGTGAACAGGTCAAGCACTCGACGAAAAAGCCGTTCAAGCAAAAAGGCACTGGCCGCGCTCGCGCCGGTATGACTTCCTCCCCGCTGTGGCGCGGCGGCGGTCGTATTTTCCCGAACATGCCTGACGAAAACTTCACGCAGAAAATCAACAAGAAGATGTACCGCGCCGGCATGGCCTCCATCTTCTCCCAGCTGGCCCGTGAAGGCCGTCTGGCTGTGGTTGATTCGCTGACCGTGGACTCGCCCAAGACCAAGGTCCTGGCCGACAAGTTCAAGGCCATGAACCTCAAATCGGTGCTGGTGATCGCTGACGAAGTCGACGAAAACCTGTACCTGGCTTCCCGCAACCTGACCAACATTCTGGTGGTTGAGCCCCGTTACGCCGATCCGGTGTCGCTGGTTCACTTCAAGAAGGTTCTGGTCACCAAGGCTGCCATGGACAAACTCAAGGAGATGTTCGCATGAGCGCCGTGAACACCAAACCAAAATTCGACGAAGGCCGCCTGATGCAGGTGCTGGTCGCCCCCATCGTGTCTGAAAAAGCCACCATGGTCGCGGACAAGTCCAATGCCGTGCTGTTCAAGGTGCTGCAGGATGCCACCAAGCCTGAAATCAAGGCCGCTGTGGAGCTGATGTTCAAGGTGGACGTCAAGGCTGTTTCCGTACTCAACCAAAAAGGCAAAACCAAGCGTTTTGGCAAGGGCACTGGCCGCCGCGACAACATTCGCAAGGCCTATGTCACGCTGAAGCCCGGTCAAGAGCTGAACATCGGTGGGGAGGCTGCGTAATCATGGCTGTCATTAAAATGAAACCCACCTCCCCCGGCATGCGCGGGATGGTGAAGATTTCCCGGGATCACCTGCACAAGGGTGAGCCTTACGCGCCGCTGCTCGAGCCTCAGTTCCAGAAGTCCGGCCGTAACAACAACGGGCACATCACTGTTCGCCATAAAGGCGGCGGCCACAAGCACCACTACCGTGTGGTGGACTTCAAGCGCAACAAGGATGCCATCCCGGCCAAGGTCGAGCGTATTGAGTACGACCCCAACCGCACGGCCCACATTGCGCTGATCTGCTACGCCGACGGCGAGCGCGCTTACATCATCGCCCCGCGTGGCCTTGAAGTTGGCGCCACGCTGGTCAGCGGTGCCGAGGCCCCGATCCGTGTCGGCAACACCCTGCCGATCCGCAACATTCCTGTCGGCTCGACGATCCACTGCATCGAGATGCAAATCGGCAAAGGCGCGCAGATTGCCCGCTCCGCCGGTACATCGGCGACGCTGCTGGCCCGTGAAGGCACGTACGCCCAGGTGCGCATGCGCTCCGGTGAGGTTCGCAAGATCCACATCGAATGCCGCGCCACCATCGGCGAGGTCGCCAACGAAGAACACAGCCTGCGCCGTCTCGGCAAGGCCGGTGTCAAGCGCTGGATGGGTATCCGCCCGACCGTTCGCGGTGTGGTCATGAACCCGGTCGATCACCCACACGGTGGCGGCGAAGGCAAGACCGGCGAAGGTCGCCATCCTGTCGATCCATGGGGTAACCTGACCAAAGGCTACCGCACCCGCAACAACAAACGCACGCAAGTGATGATTGTTTCGCGTCGCAAGAAGTAAGGTTAAGCCATGACACGTTCACTCAAAAAAGGTCCCTTTGTCGACCACCATTTGGTAGCCAAGGCCGACAAGGCCGTTACCAACAAAGACAAAAAGCCGATCAAGACCTGGTCGCGCCGCTCCATGATCCTGCCCGAATTCATCGGCCTGACCATCGCCGTGCACAACGGCAAGCAGCACGTCCCTGTTTACATCACCGATCAAATGGTTGGCCACAAGCTGGGCGAGTTCGCACTCACCCGGACTTTCAAAGGTCACCCGGCTGACAAAAAAGTTGTGAGAAAGTAAGGAAAGACCATGGAAACACGTGCAACCCTCCGGGGCGTTCGTCTGTCGGTCGACAAGGGCCGTCTGGTCGCTGACCTGATCCGCGGCAAAAAAGTGGATCAGGCGCTCAACATCTTGAACTTCACGCAGAAAAAAGCTGCCGGAATCATCAAGAAGGTGGTCGAGTCTGCCATTGCCAACGCAGAACACAACGATGGCGCCGACATCGACGAGCTGAAGGTGAAAACCATCTACGTCGAGCAAGGCACCACCCTCAAGCGTTTCTCGGCGCGCGCCAAGGGCCGCGGCAACCGTATCAGCAAGCCCACGTGCCATGTGTACGTTGTGGTTGGCAATTAAGAAGGCAGACAGGATATGGGACAAAAAATCAACCCAACCGGGTTCCGCCTCGCGGTCAGCCGCAACTGGTCCAGCCGCTGGTACGCAAGCAACCGTGATTTCGCCGGCATGCTTGCCGAAGACATCAAGGTTCGCGAGTACCTCAAGGCCAAACTGAAGAACGCTGCGGTGTCGCGCGTTCTGATCGAGCGTCCTGCCAAGAACGCCCGCATCACGATTTTCTCAGCACGTCCAGGCGTTGTGATCGGCAAAAAAGGCGAAGACATCGAAGCGCTGAAAAAAGAACTGAGCCGCCAGCTGGGCGTGCCGGTCGCCGTGAACATCGAAGAAGTTCGCAAGCCTGAAATTGATGCCAAGCTGATCGCAGACAGCATCACCCAGCAGCTTGAAAAACGCATCATGTTCCGCCGTGCGATGAAGCGCGCCATGCAAAACGCCATGCGTCTGGGTGCCCTGGGCATCAAGATCATGTCGTCGGGCCGCCTGAACGGCATCGAGATCGCACGTTGCGAGTGGTACCGCGAAGGCCGCGTGCCCCTCCACACCCTGCGCGCCGACATCGACTACGGCACCTCTGAAGCCAAGACCACCTATGGTGTGATCGGCGTCAAGGTCTGGGTCTACAAGGGCGACAACCTGGGCCGTGGCGATTCGCCTGGCGCCAAGCTGGATGCCGCTCCTTCCGACGAAGAACGCAAGCCACGCGGCCCCCGCCGCGACGCGCGTCCTGGCGACCGCACGGACCGTCCGTCCGCACCCCGTGGAGCCGCACGCCCAGCGCGCGGCCCGGTCGGTGGTGTGAACACGGCCCCTGCAGACGGCAGCGACAAACCTGCAGAAGCAACGGGTGCCGCACCAGCGGCAGCCGGCGCCGATGCACCGAAAACCACCGTTAAGCGCGTCCGTAAAGCCGCGCCAGCTGCAGCAGCTGACGGTGCCAAGACCGAGTAATCGGTCTAACTACGGAGAATACAAATGCTGCAACCCGCGCGCAGAAAATACCGCAAAGAGCAAAAAGGCCGCAACACCGGCATCGCCACCCGAGGCAACTCGGTGGCATTCGGTGACTTCGGTCTCAAATGCACCGACCGTGGCCGTCTGACGGCCCGTCAAATCGAAGCCGCACGTCGTGCGATTTCCCGTCACGTCAAACGTGGCGGCCGTATCTGGATCCGTGTCTTCCCGGACAAGCCGATTTCCCAAAAGCCTGCTGAAGTGCGTATGGGTAACGGTAAAGGCAATCCCGAGTACTACGTGGCTGAAATCCAGCCCGGCAAGATCGTGTTTGAAATCGTCGGTGTGCCTGAAGAGCTGGCCCGCGAAGCGTTCCGCCTGGCGTCTGCCAAGCTGCCGCTGCGCACCACCTTCGTCAGCCGCATGATTGGCCAGTAAGGGAAATGACCATGACCAAATCTACTGAACTGCGCAAAAAAGACGTTGCCGGCCTGAAAACCGAAGTCAAAGAGCTGCAAAGAGCCCACTTCGGCCTGCGCATGCAAAAAGCCACGCAACAACTCACCAACACCGCCACGCTGCGTTCCGCACGCCGTGACATCGCTCGGGCCAAGACCATTCTGACCGAGACCAACGCCCGCAAAGGAGCGAAATAATGACGGAAGTTAAAAAATCCCTCAAGCGCACCCTGGTTGGCCGGGTGGTCAGCGACAAGCGCGCGAAAACCGTGACAGTGCTGGTTGAGCGTCGTGTCAAGCACGAGCTCTACGGCAAGATCGTCTCGTTGTCGAGCAAGTACCACGCGCATGACGAAAAGGGCGAGTACAAGACCGGCGACCTGATCGAGATCACCGAAAGCCGCCCGATCTCCAAAACCAAGAACTGGGTTGTGACCAAGTTGCTGGAAAAGGCTGCGGTCGTTTAAGTCTTACGGACTCGAGCTTTCCCCTCATCAAAAGCGGCCTCCTGTGGGCCGCTTTTGTTTTTGTCCCGCGCTTTGAAAGGCTTGGGACAATCGTTGAAAATGGCGGCTGAACCCGTTTATCAACAACCCTTGAGGAGCACACCATGATCAAAGTAGGCGACACCCTTCCCGCAGCCACGCTGATGGAATTTTCAGAAGTTGAAGGCAATGGTTGCAGCATCGGCCCGAATCCCATCGACGTGGCCAAGGCCAGCGCCGGCAAGACGATTGCACTGTTTGCTTTGCCCGGCGCTTTCACGCCGACCTGCTCCGCCAAACATGTGCCGGGCTACGTCGAGCAGGTCGAGGAATTCAAAAAAGCCGGCGTGGACGAGATCTGGTGTGTCAGCGTCAACGACGCGTTTGTCATGGGCGCCTGGGCGCGTGACCAGAAGACCGGAGGCAAGGTGCGCATGCTGGGCGACGGCAGCGCCGACTTCGCCAAGGCCACCGGCCTGACACTGGACCTGACGGCACGCGGCATGGGTGTGCGCAGCAACCGCTACTCGATGCTGGTCAAGGACGGCAAGGTTGCCGCGCTCAACGTCGAAGCACCGGGCAAGTTTGAAGTCAGCGACGCCACCACCTTGCTGGCCCAAGCCAAGGGTTGATCGCCCGAAGCGCGGTTGGTGCTCACGCGCCAGCGTGCAACCAGACAACTAAAAAAAGCCGCAGGTCGCGAGACTGGCGGCTTTTTTGTAGTTCGCTGGAGCCTGTGTGCTGTCGCCCACCGTCAAATTGCTATCAAAAAAAGAGCGGCTTACGCCCGCTGGACATGGGCTGATGCCGCTTTTTATTCCAGATCCACTTTCAGGTAGTGAGCGCCCGCTATCGGGTTATGGTAGTAGGGCGGGATGTCCTTGAAGCCCAAGTCTTCATAAAGCGCACGTGCCGCTTCCATGTCGCTGAGGGTGTCCAGCAGCACGCTGTGGTAACCGGCCACACGCGCGGCGTCCAGAATCGCCTCGGTCAGTTGCCGGCCCAGGCCAGAGCGGCGATGTGCCTGGCGCACATACAGGCGCTTCATTTCGGCAGCATTCGGGTAGTCCACAGTGTCGATGGGGCGCAGCGCGCAGCAGCCGGCGATCTCGCCATCCTGCATCGCCAGCAGCAGGCAGCCTTTCGGCGCGGCATAGTCGCCGGGCAGGTTCGCGAGTTCTTCGTCAAAGTTCTGGAAGCACAGGTCTATACCCAACTCCACCGCGTATTCCTGGAAGATGGCGCGCGTGGCAGCCAGCAAAGCGGGTGACGCAGGCGTAGGCACCTGTACAAGGGACATGATGGGGCGCAGCGGGTGTATGAGGCAGGGCAGCAACAGGGCTACCCGGGCGTGAACTACTGCTTGATTGCCTCGACCTGGATCGTGACCTTGATGTCGTCCGCGGCCGCGCGGTTGGCCAATCCCCAGTTGATGTCGAACTGACTGCGCTTGACGATGGTTTCAAAATCTCCGCCGCAGACTTCCCGCTTCAGGCTGGGATGGTCGAAACAGTTGAAAGCAGTCGCCTTAAGCACCGCTGGCTGAGTTTTCCCGCGAATGGTCAAGTTGCCTGCCACCTCGGTCACCTTGTCGCCTTCGAACTTGAACCTGTCACCGACGAACCGTGCCGTCGGGTGGTTGGCCGTATCGAAAAAGTCAGGGCTCTTCATGTGGTTGTTAAACGGCGCAACTCCGGTGTGGATTGAGTTCATGTCGAGAACGATGTCCGCCTTGCCCGTCTTTCCCGCCTTGTCAAGCGTGATCTCGCCATCAGTCTTTTCCCACTGCCCACGACTTGTTGACGTGCCGAAATGCTTGGCTTCCCAGATCGTACGGGTGTGATTGGGATCGATCTTGTAGGTTGCGGATTGCGCCCAAGCGCTGCCAGCGAAAATTCCAAAAACGGCGGTTGCCACAAGTAAGTGCTTATTCATCGATTTCTCCTTGGTACAAATGGTGCTAAAAAAAGCTGCACGGGGCCAGTCACGGCTACAGGCCTGACACTGCCAGTTTGAACTTCACCTGCACATCCGCAGCGACGATGGATGTGTCGGCCCAATCGCCCTCGCCAATCTTGAAATCCCCGCGCTTGATCGTGAAGCTACCTTGGGCCACAGACACGGCGCCTGTCTTTGCGAGCGTCACGGGAATGGACAATGGCTTCGAGATACCTTTGATACTGAGGTTCCCTGTAACATCAAATTTGCCGGCGCCAGCCGCCTTGATGCCGGTCGAGGTGAATGATGCGGTCGGAAATTTGGCGATGCCAAACCACTCGGCCTTCTTCAATTCCTTGACTGTGTCGGCGTCCCCCACCACCGCCGTGGAAAGATCGATCGACAGATTGATCTTTCCGGCCTCGGGCTTGGCGGGATCAAAACCAACTTGGGCGTCGAACTTGCCGAACTTGCCATCCAGCGGCACACCCATCTGCTTGACGACGAAGCTAATCTCGCTTTGCGCAGGTACTAACTTCTGCTGGGCCTGCGAGGCTGAGCATGCAAGTGCCAGGAGGGCAACGATGGGCAGAGTTTTCATAGCGCCCGATTATGCATTGCCTGAACGAACAGGCTTCATTCGGTGCAACAGGCCGTCCTTATCGAGAAAATGGTGCTTTATGACCGCCGCGAGATGCACCGCGATCAGCGCTGCCAATCCATAAGCAAGAAGCCGGTGAAGTAGCTTGAACTGGTCGGCCAGCTCGGCATCACGGCCGACCAAATCAGGAAGCGGAAGCACACCAAAGTAGACCACTGGAAATCCCGCAGCCGAGCTGTAAGCCCAGCCCGCCAGTGGAATCGCAAAGAAAAGGACATACATCATCCCGTGGCTGGCCCGCGCCAAATGCGCTTGCCAAGACGGCATCGGCAGCTCCGCCGGCGGACGATGGCTAAGCCGCCACAACAGGCGCAGGGCCGACAGGGTCAAAATGGAGATACCGGCCCATTTGTGCCAATTGAACTGCTTGACACGACCCGGCGAGAAGGGCAAGTCGACCATGTAGATGCCGAAGGACAGTTGCGCCAGGATCAGCAGCGCCAGCAGCCAGTGCATGACGATCGCCGTGGTGGTGTAACGCAGGATTCTTGACATAAAAAGTGGCTTGTCAGCGCGGGCTGGATGAGTTTTGGTCGCGAATCAAGTTTTTTGTTCGAGCAGTCGCTCGATTACCCGATCCAGGTCGGCGAAGTCGGGTTCCCCGACATAGCGCTTCACGATTCGACCACGCTTGTCGACGATGAAGGTGGTCGGCGTCAGCTGCACGTCGCCCCAAGCCTTGGCCACGGCGCCGGTGTTGTCGATGGCCACCTTGAAGGGAAGTTTGCGCGTCTCGGCGTAGTTGACAACGTAGCTGGGCGGGTCGTAACTCATGGCCACGGCTATCGTGTCATATCCCCTGGCCTTGAACTTGTCGTAAGTCGAAATGATTTTCGGCATCTCGGCCACGCAGGTGACGCAACTGGTGGCCCAGAAATTGACCAGCGTGACCTTGCCCTTCATGTCGGCGGTTTTCTGTGTGCTGCCGTCGAGCAGCACAAAGGTCGATTCAGGCGCCGCCTGCGCGCCACCGCAACCGGACAGCGCGGCAAGCGATGCCAATGCCAGCAAAGCGGCCAGCATGATCCGGCATACTGCAGTCGACACGGGGTTAAATTTCTGGAAGGTATTCATCATGCAACGTCGCAATTTTAACCAGGCCGGTCTCAGCGCACTGGGCATGCTGATCCTGGCCACCTACCAGCAGGCGCAGGCCCTGTCGCTGGGCGACCTGACCAACGCCGAAGCGTCCAATGGCCTGAAAACCGCCCTCGAAAAAGGCGCGCTGGCGGCCGTGGCCTTGCTGGGCAAGACAGATGGATTCCTCGGCAACCCGAAAGTTCGCATTCCCTTGCCGGGTTATCTTGAAGACGCGTCGAAATTGCTGAGAAACTTCGGCCAGGGCAAACGCATCGATGAGCTCGTCACGTCGATCAATCGCGCCGCCGAAGCCGCCGTGCCCATGGGCAAGGATCTGCTGGTCAGCGCCGTGCGCGCCATGAACGTCAATGACGCCAAAAACATCCTGCAGGGCGGCGACACCTCGGTTACCACCTTCTTTGCCGAAAAAACCCGCGAGCCGCTGGCGGTGAAGTTTTTGCCGGTGGTGACCCAGGCCACCGCCAAGGTGGGTCTGGCCAACAAATACAACGAGTTCGCCGGCAAGGCCGCAGGTTTTGGCCTGGTCAAAAAAGAAGACGCTAACATCCAGCAGTACGTGACCGGCAAATCGCTGGACGGGCTCTACCTGATCATTGGTGAGGAAGAAAAGAAAATTCGCCAGGACCCTGTCGGCACCGGCAGTGCGATCCTGAGGCGGGTGTTCGGCGCCATGAAATAAGAGGCAGGCGACTGGCTGTCCATGCCCAACCTCCTAAAACAGAGGTGGGCAAAAGTTTGAAGGTACGCTCACAATCCTTCTGGCAGCAAACAGGCTGCTGCCAAAACGCGTGAGCTCAGAATGCGTAACCCACCGAGAAGCCACCGCCCCAGTCAGGACTGCCGTCAGAAAAACCCTTCAACAGGTAAGCCTGTGTTTTCCATGTCTTGTTGAATTTATGCACGTAAAAGGCTGTCAGTTCGTTTTGCGCCGACCCTGTTGACGATGACTTCTGGCGATGATCGTAGGCGAAGCCCAAGCTGCTTTTTTCGTCCAGTTTGTACGTTGAACCGGCGTTGAAGCTGAATACATTTCTCAAAGGGACTGCAGTGGAGCTTCCCATGACGGTATAGCCGATGCCCCCAAAAAATGTGATCTGGTCGACCTTCTTATAGACATCCAGCAACACCGAATAGTCGTTCTCACCGGTGCCGAGGCCTTTGGCGCTGTCGCCTGTAGCAAATTTGATTTTGCCGGTGACGTCGGCGCCAGACTGAGAGGCGGCATCGTTGTAGAAGTTATAGGTTGCCGCTGCAACAATGTCTCCCAAGCCAGATGCCGTACGAACGGTTGTTGTAGTTCTCGAAGTTTTGCCGACGCCGACAATCACATCGGCGGGACCAGAGATGCGTACATAAGGAACACTGAGTTTGAGCGTCCAGGGCCCAGTATCGTAGGTGGCGGTTACTGGAATCGATGTGATGTCGGTCGATGTGGACGTGCCATATTTACCGGTGCTGTAGTTGACGCTGGTTCCTATGGTCAACGCCCCCGGCTCTGCTGCCCATCCTGCCTGACATACCAGCACCGCAGTGCTTGCAAACATGAATTTCGTATGCTTCTTGAACCCCATCGATGTACTCCTCCAAAACCAAAAAAACCCGAGCGGGCCGGTGTGGCACTCGCTCGGGGGCTGCTGACAAAATAAGATTATCGCTTGGGACGCTCAACACGTTCCGGGCGTTCGACCTTTTCAGGCCGTTCGATACGTTCCGGACGTTCCACTTTGTCTACACGTTCCACTTTCGCAACGCGTTCTACTTTGGCGATCCGATCGACTTTCGCCTCTTGGCCGGAGTTTGCCTTGTCGGCACGGGCCATTGGTTTTCCTTTGTCGTCGCTGGCTTGACGTTCAGTACCGGCTGCGCTCCTGTCGGTTTTTGATGCGCTGACTACCGCACCCAGGTTGAATCCAAGTGACTTTGCAATGGCACCCCAACCCTTGCCTTCACTTCTCAATTGCAAAACGCCAGACAGGGTGGTTGGACCAGTCGAGGTGGTGACGGTGCCGCCGTTAAGCGCAGCCTGCAACTGTACCGGCGTCGGGTCGGTGATGCCGAGCTTGGTCAATTCAGCCTGTGCGAGTGCGAGTGCTATGTTGACGTTACCGTAGCCGAGTTTGGAGGTCGCCGGCGTGAAGGTCGTAGAAGGAGTACCTGCGCTTCCTGACGTGCTGCTGCTGGAGGTCAGGGTGATGCTGCTTCCAGTACGCAGTCCGTCGACCAGGGCCGTGGCGTTCGCATTGGAGCCGGCAAACGTGCTGTAGGTGGTTGCCAATTGCGTGGCGGGTTTGGATGCCGTTGCGGGATCAGCTGCAAATGCCGAGGCCGCACCCAAGGCCAGTGCGACGCTCAACGTGATCAGTGACAGTGCATGTTTGGTGTTTACCATGGCGAATACTCCTTTGTCCTTAAGACGTTGAAATCCAATTTATGAACCGTGATTTGAAATTACCATGGTTCAATGCGATGATGTCCTGGAACTACATCCGGATACTATTTTTGCGCGTTGTAAAGTGACTTACTGTCGGTTGAGCGCGCTGATGTAAGTCAGCGAAAGCCGATAGTTTGTGTTCGCTTTTCTTGGGCAAGCACGGCGCGCGCGATTGCTGCTTCGGTCTGGTCGAAAAAAGACGATGCCAATATCCGCGATCACTCGGCCTGGTCCTTGCGCAGTCTGGACTCCAGTTCCTTGGTCTCGGTGATATCCACAAAGGTGATGACGGCCCCGTCAATCACATTGTCGATGCGGCGGTAGGGCATGATGCGCACCGAAAACCAGCGCGCGTCGCTGGTGAAAATCTGCTTCTCTGAAAACACCAGGGTACGCAGGGTCTCGTTCGTGTCGTCCTGAAGCGTCGGGTACTGCAGGCTGGTGGTGAGGTCGCTCAAGGGCCGGCCAATGTCGCTTTCCCGCAGGCTGATGATCTTCGAGGCCCGCTCGGTATAACGCCGGACGTTCAATTTTTTGTCCAGAAACAGCATGGCGATATCCGTGCTGTTGAGCAGGTTTTTCAAGTCGCTCTGCGCCAGCGCCAGATCATCCAGTTTGGACTGCATCTCGGCGTTGATGGTTTGCAGCTCTTCATTCATCGACTGCATTTCTTCTTTGGAGGTGGTGAGCTCTTCGTTGGCTGACTGAAGCTCTTCATTGGTGGACTGCAATTCCTCGTTGGCTGACTGCAGCTCTTCCTTGGAGGCGCGGGTTTCCTCGCGCAGGGTCTGGATTTCATCGCGGCACTGCTGCACCTCGGCTGCATGGGCGGCCTCCAGGGCGGTTTGGGCTTTACGCCGGCCGGTTGGCGCTGCAGCCACATCGCGGAACACGATCATCAGCATGCCTTGCAGGGCGGCTGGCTCGCGGATGGTCTGCACGGTGACGTCAACAATCTGCGCGACCCCGGACAGTTGAGTGCGCAAGTGAGGCAACTGGACTGCTTCCGACTGGGTGGCCGCAAGCTTCAGGGCTTCGGCCAGGGGCGCGCGCAAGCCTTCACGCACCATGGCGTGAAAGTTCCAGTTGGCTTTGCCGGCCGCAGGTTCCAGGTACTTGCCGGTCCGTCCACTGATGTAAATGATGTCGCCAGTGCTGTTGACCACCACGGCCGGCGGCGCATAAACCTGAAGCAATACCCGGTCGGCTGCTGTTTGCAGGTTTTCCATGGCGGTTGAATCGGGGGCAGAAGGTGGCGGCATGGGAAGTTCCTTTTTGATCCTGGACAGCGGTGGAAGTGAGGTGAGCAGAAAGTCCGGGGTGTTGGCCCCGGTACTGTCCTGACGCAGGTACAGCCGCAACTTTGATTCGAGCGGGATGAACAGCTGGTTGAAGCGCCCCACGGTCTCCGAGCTTCCCAGCAGCATCACCCCGCCGGGCTTCAGGCTGTAATGAAACAGGGGCAGCAGCCGACGTTGCAGTGCCGCGTCAAAATATATCATCAGGTTGCGGCAGGACAGCAGGTCAAGCTTGGTAAATGGCGGGTCGAGTATGACGTCGTGCTGCGCAAAGAGCACCATGTCGCGAATACGTTTGCCGATGCGGTAGCTGCCGTTGTGCGGGGTAAAAAATTGCGCAAGGCGCCCCGGTGAAACCGTGTCGCTGATGGAGGAAGGGTATTGCCCGCGGCGCGCGGTGGCAATCGCGTCGGAGCTTAAATCAGAGGCAAAAATCTGAAGCTCGCAATCGCGGTATTTCGGCAGGCGCTCTGTCGCCTCGGTAAACACCATGGCCAGCGAGTACGCCTCCTCACCCGTAGAGCAGCCTATGACCCAGGCGCGCAATTTGTCGCCGGGCGCGCGGCGTGCAAGCAGTTCTGGCAAGGTGACGCTGGCCAGTTGCTGCCAGACAGGTCCATCGCGAAAAAAACTGGTGACGCCAATCAGCAGCTCCTTGAACAGCAAGTCCACCTCCTGCATGTTGTGCTGCAAAAATTCGGCGTACAGCGCGGGAGTTGCCAGCCCATGGATGGCCATGCGGCGCTCTATCCTGCGGTGTACGGTATTGGGCTTGTAATTCGAAAAGTCGTGTCGCGTTCGGGCCTGCAGTAGTTTGAAAATCTCTTCCAGTGGGCTTCCCTGCGCGTCAGCGTGCGACGTGCTGCCGTTATGGTCCGGGGCATCGGTTTTGGTGTGTTCCGGCAGCCGGGCGATGTAGTTGAGGATGTGGCTGGGCAAGGCCGCTGGTGGCGCGATGAAGTCGACACAACCAGACGCAATGGCACTGTGTGGCATGGAATCAAACTGTGCCGTGTCTGGCTGCTGCACGAGGATCAGACCCCCCACCGCCTTGATGGCCTGCAAACCCAGCGTACCGTCAGACCCCATGCCCGACAGCACCACAGCGATGGCACGCTCTCCCTGGGCGCTGGCCAGCGAAGAAAACAGAATATTGATGGGCAGTCGCATGCCACGCGGCTCGGACGGCGTGGCCAGACGCAGCAGGCCGCCATTCAGGCTGAGCTCGGTGTTGGGTGGAATCACATACACCTGGTTGGGCGCGACCCGCCCGCCGTTTTTTGCCTCCCGCACCGGCATGGACGTGACCCGCTGCAGCAGCTCTGCCAGCATGGCTTTTTGTGTCGGGTCCAGGTGTTGCACCACCATAAAGGCCATGCCGGTGTCGGGCGGCGTCTGCGCCAAAAATTCTTCCAGCGCGGCCAGACCGCCGGCGGACGCACCGATACCGACAATGCGTACTGCCTCTAGCAGGGGGTCGGCCGGGTCGACTGGTACCGCAGAAGTCATAAGCTGCTTAGTATGCGCTGAACGGTTTGTCTGGCGTGTTGTGGGTGGGCAGGGCCGCCCCGCAGTAAGCTGCCTCAGCTTGCCGGCCGGTCGGGCAGAAGTCGGTCCGTTTCCCGTTTGACCACCTGGTAACATTCACAGGCCCTGGCCAACACGCCGTCGCGGTTCAGTACGCTGATGTGGCCGCGGGTGTAGGCAATCAGTCCCAGCTCGCGCAACGCGCCGGCCGCCTCGGAAATCCCCTCCCGCCGCACACCCAGCATGCCGGCAATGACATCATGGGTGGCCGCCAGACTGGGTTTGTCCAGGCGATCCATACATGTCAGCAGCCAGGAGCACAGATGCTGCTCCACCACATGGTGGCGGTTGCATACCGCAGTCTGGGCCATTTGCGTCACCAGCGACTGCGTGTAGCGCAGCAGCAGGCGCATGACCGGGCCGCTGCGATCAAATTCCGCTTTCAGGCTTGCTGCCGGAATTCTGAAGGCTTGGCCGGGGGTCAACACCTCTGCGCGGCCCGGCGGCGGCGCTCCGCCCATGAAGGCCGTCACCCCGACAACGCCCTCGCGGCCCACCACCGCCACCTTGGTTGCATGGCCATCCTCCAGCGGGAGCAGCAGCGTGACGATGATGTCGGCAGGAAAATACAGGTGCGTCAAATCGGTGCGCAGGTCGTACAGCACGTCGCCGGCGTTGAGCGTGACGATTTGCATATCCGGCGAAAGTCGCCCCAACGCGTCGTCCGGCATGACCGCCAGCAAACGGTTGGACCGCAGCGTGGCGCGCGACAGGCACGAGGACGGCTGGGTGGGCATTCCAGGCTCAGTCAGCTTGAAGTCAAGGGGGGGGCTCATGCCTGCAGGTCGGTTGTGTTGACATCGCTTGTTTCGATGACAACCACCAAGCAGTTTTGTCCGCGAGGTGATGCGTTCGCCAGCACCTGCAGCCACCCCGACGCGGCCGCTCCGCCGGCCTGCGCTTTGCAACTTTGGCGGCCACTGCTGCTGCGCGCCTGTTCCAGCAGAGCCCGCAATGCGGGTCCGCTGGCGGGCGCTACCAGACTGTCGATGCTGCGGCCTGCCAGGTCATCACGCCCGACGCCCAGCATTCGCGCACCCGCGAGATTTCCTTCGATGATCCGGCCCGCGCCGTCTACCGTGAAATACGCAAGCGGCGCGAATTCGTAAAGTTCAGCGTAATGGCCAGCCAGTTGCTCGAGCTCCCGGCGATCTTCTTCCATGTGTTCATGCTGCAGATCAAGTTCCACCTGGTGCACTTGCAGTTCGTGCAGCAGCTTGAGCGCGTCGCCGGCAGTGTCCGGGTTACTGGAAAGACCGTGCAGCAGCGTCAGTGCGGCTGTACCGATGGTCCAGCCTCGGGTTCCAGGTGCGATGCCTGCCTGGAGCTTGACTTCTGCGTTTTGACGCAGCGCCATGTGGCTGCGTGTTTCGTTGTTAGTGGTGGTCATCCGGCCTCCGGGGTGTTGCGGGGATCAGGAATCATCGTACAGCGTTGAAAGCCAGGCACCTAAACCGGTTGGCCTTCTTCCATGACCGAGGCCCCGGTTTTGCCGCGGTCAGTGACGGTGCGCAGCAGGCATCCCGGAAACCATTTCAACCAGGTCGTCACCTCCATGCGTAGGTTTGCTATCTCTTTGATAGCTGCTCGGGTCCAATCGGCGTGAGCTACCACGCCATTTTGTGCCTAAAACACAGGCAAATTCTCCCGGCGCCTATGGCCTCGCCGACTTTTTGATGCCAAATCGGCCTCCAGCCCCTGTCTGGAAAGCGTCAGCAGCTATCAAATAAGGAGCAAATTGAGCCGTCCCTCGAGCTTCATCTGGCTTGATTGTCATCCCGGCCTTGAGCCGGGATCCATCTCATGCAGCCTACCCGTGGTGATGGATGGCGGATCAGGTCCGCCATGACATGCCAGTCAGCCTTTGCTGCCCAGCGCCTTGCGCGCGGTGGCCAGCCGCTCTTCCAGGTAAGCGCCGTAAAAGTCGTTGGAGCCCAGGCCAACCAGGCGTTCGGCAATCTCCTGACCCTGCGGACCGAGAAACAGCACGGTCGGCGTGAAGCCGGCTTTCCAGGCCGCGATCTGCGCGGCGGCTGTGGTCGCCTTGCCGTCGAAGCCGACCAGCGGCGCGGTCTTGTCGCTGATGTTGAGCTGCCAGGCGTGCAGGCCGCCATCGCGCTGCGCCGGCAGCAGGTAATTGCGCCGCACCACTTCGCAGTAGGGGCAACCGGGTAGGCTGACCAGGATCACCAGCGGCTCTTTTTTGGCGGCGGCAGTTTGCGCGGCGCCCGGCAGCGAGACCGGAATCGGCAGCGCCGTGTCTTTGGCCTGCGCCACAGTTGGCAGCAACAGGCCACCCGCGAGTGCGGCGGTGAACTGGCGGCGCTGCAGCGTAGTCATTTTGCGCAGTCCAAGAGGATTTTCGTCAGCGCAGCGGGCTCGCTGATCATCGGGTCGTGGCCGGTTTTGATCTCGACGATGTTGGCGTTGGGCAGCCAGGCGCCATCCCAAAATTTGGCGTCCTTCACGCGCAGGCGGCTGGGCTCGATGGTGCCTAACGCCGGTTGTGTGCAGTTGACAAAAGTGCGCGGTATCGCCGCGACGCGTTTGACGTCAAAGTCCAGCGGCGCCTGGTAGGTATTGCCGGGGTGCGGCGTCTGCCGGCGTTTGACCCAGGCGTGGTCGGCATCCTGCAGGCCAAACACTTCCGGGTCGGGCGGCGGAAAGCTGAAACGTGTTGAGGCTTGCGCCGCCGACAGGCGCTGCTGCTGCACGGCCGCCGACTGGGTGCTGCTCCAGCTTTCGCCGGGCTTGGGCACCACCGCATCGACGTACACGAGGTGTTTCAAATGCTTTCCCTGCCGGTCTGCGACTGCCGTGCCAATCATGCCGGCGTAGGAGTGCACGGCCAGGATCACGTCATGCAATTCTTCCACCTCGATGGCGCTGATCACGTCGTCGATGTGGGTGTCCAGCGTGATCGCGGGCGAGAGCAGGTGCTCGCGTTCGCCCAGGCCGGTCAGCGTAACGGCATGTACGCGATGGCCCTGCTGCTGCAAGAGCGCGGTCACGCGTTGCCAGCACCAGCCGCCGTGCCAGGCGCCATGCACCAGAACAAAATTGGCCATCAGATCACCTCTTTGCGTTTCAGGTCAGACAGTTGCGCGTCGGAGTAGTTCAACACACCGCGTAACACCTCGTCAGTGTGCTGGCCCAGCAGCGGCGGCGGCAGGTCGGTACGCACCGGCGTGGCGCTCAGTTTGATCGGGCTGGACACCAGCCGCAAATCGTTTTTGATGGGATGGTCCCACTGCGTGACCATGCCGCGTTCGTTAACCTGCGGGTCGGCAAACACCTCACCCAGATGGTTGATCGCGCCACAGGGCACCTTGGCCGCTTCCAGCGCGGCCAGCCAGTCGGCTTTGGTGCGCGTTTTCATCACGCTTTCCAGTATCGGCACCAGCTTGTCGCGGTTGAGGACACGGTCGCGGTTTTTTGTGTACTGCGGATCGCTCGCCAGTTCGGGCCGGCCCGCCACCGCGCAGAACTTGGCGTACTGACTGTCGTTGCCGACGGCGAGGATCAAATGATCCTTGGCTCCATCGGCGGCGGGCGCGACCTCGAACACCTGGTAAGGCACGATGTTCTGGTGCGCATTGCCGGCGCGGCCCGGCACCTTGCCGCTGACCAGGTAGTTGGCGCCCAGGTTCGCCAGCATGGCGACCTGGGTATCCAGCAGCGCCATGTCCACCTGCTGGCCTTCGCCGGTTTTTTCGGCATGGCGCAGCGCCGCGAGAATCGCCACGGTGGCGTACATGCCGGTCATCAAATCCGACACCGCCACACCCACCTTCTGTGGCCCGCCGCCCAGATCGTCACGCTCACCCGTCACACTCATCAGCCCGCCCATCCCCTGAATGGCGTAGTCATAACCCGCGCGTTCGGCATACGGCCCGGTCTGACCGAAACCAGTGACCGAACAATAAACCAGTTTGGGGTTCAGCACCTTGAGCGAGGCATAGTCCAGCCCATACCGCGCCATGTCGCCGACCTTGAAGTTCTCGACAAACACATCGCAGTGCGCCACCAGCTCGCGGATCAGCGCGGCGCCCTCGGGCTTGGCAATGTCACACGTCAATGACCGCTTGTTGCGGTTCGTGCCCAGGTAATACGCCGCTTCGGCCGTATCGGCACCGGTGCTGTCCTGCAAAAACGGCGGCCCCCAGGTACGCGTATCGTCGCC
>NZ_JAYWHI010000102.1:0-18905 GCF_043778355.1 Polaromonas sp. | reverse complement strand
CCTGCGCCAGCAGATCGTGCAGCTTGCCGACCTGCCGCGCATTGCCCAGCGGCAGCTTGGTCACCACATCAAAAAACACCACCTGCATGCCGAGGTTTTCGGCCAGCACCGAGAGTTGTGTGCCGATGGAGCCGTAACCGACGATGCCCAGGGTCTTGCCGCGGATCTCGAAGGCGTTGTCGGCTGACTTGAGCCAGCCGCCACGATGCGCAGCCGCGCTTTTTTCGGGAATGCCGCGCAGCAGCAAAATCGCCTCGGCCAGCACCAGTTCGGCGACCGAACGCGTGTTGGAAAACGGCGCGTTGAACACCGCGATGCCACGCTCGCGTGCCGCCTGCAGGTCCACCTGGTTGGTACCGATGCAGAAACAGCCGACCGCAGCGAGCTTGCCCGCATGCGCCAACACATCGGCCGTGAGCTGGGTGCGTGAGCGGATACCGACAAAATGCGCATCGGCGATTTTTGCCTTGAGCTCGTCCCCCTCCAGTGCGCCGGGCAGGCTTTCGATCTGGGTGTAGCCCGCGTCGCGCAGCACGGCAATCGCTGAAGGGTGGATGCCCTCGAGCAGCAGGAATTTGAGTTTGTTTTTATCGAACGAGGGTTTGGTCATGAGAGGCGTGTGAACCGGCAACTAAGGGTGCAGGCAGTATGGATGAATCGCTTTGTCCTGGCCGCCGCAAGGTCAGTCCACCGGCGCAGGCGCGGCGCGCGCCAGTGTCTGGCGCCGCCCGGTGAACTGCGCCAGCGCCACACCCACCAGCGTCAGCGCGGCACCGGCCAGCTTGATGCCGGTGTACTGTTCGCCGGCAAACAGCCAGGCCACCAGGCCGGCCACCGGCGGCATCAGATACATCAGCGGCGCGGTGCGGGCCACGCCGCGCACCGCGTTGACCCAGCCCCAGAGCAGCCAGCCCAGAAAGGCCGACACCGTGACCGACCAGACCAGCGCCAGCCAGACCACCAGCGAAGCATCGCCCCAGGGCGCTGTCAGGCCCGCAGGCGAGGCGAACACCACGACCGGCACACTGCCCAGCAGGGTCGCGTAGGCCATGGTGAGTACGCCGCCGTGGCGCTCGATCAACGGCTTGGCCGCCACGGTGTAGTAAGAGAAGAAGCTCGCAGCCACCAGCAAAAACAGATCACCGCCGGTGGCCAGCCACTGCCCGCCCAGCAGCTTGTCGGACAGAAAAATCAGCACGCCCGCAAACGCGACCGCTACGCCGGCAATTTGCGCCTTGTGCAATGGCTCCAGTCCCATGAGGCGCAGGATCAGCAGCGTGAAGATCGGACCGCAGGCCAGGATCAGCGAGCTGGAAAACGCGGTAGACCAGTGAATGCCATAGGTCACCATGCCCACATGCAAAAAATGCCCGGCGACGCCCAGGCGCGCCAGTTCCCAGACATCGCGCCGCGTGAGTTTCGGAAAATGCCAGCCGTAGCGCCACAGCAGCAGGGCCAGCGCGCAGGCCGGCATGATCAGGTAATGCGCAAACAGGAAGCCGCCGGGGCCAACCACGTTGAAGACAAACTTCTGCAGCGAGAAGTTGATGCCCCAGATCACCACCAGCAACAGCGCCAGGCCCAGGGCCAGCGTGGCACGCCGACGTGCAGGGTCGTTCTGCTCACTGCTCATCGCTGGCAATACGTCCGAAATTCTGAAGAAAAAAGACCTGTAGCCCAATGACCATAAGCGCGAGCAGCTATCATTTTCGAAGCATACCAGTTTGCAGGGAGGACCGCAGGCGGCAGCGCTGCACGGCGTGATACAAACACCGCTCTGCCTGAAAGGACTATCTTGAAATTCAAAATGGCTGAAAAGTCACTGTTCGCCGTCTTGCTGCGTTCCTCCTGGTGGATCAGCCTGTCGATTGCCGGCGTCATCGCGCTGGCATCCAAAGCGCTGCTTCCGCCCGAGTACTTTTTGTTCGGCGCCCTGGGCGGTTTTCCGTTTGTGGTGATTTCCCTGATCACGCTGTGGCGGCAATTGAACGCGCCCAGCACCGCCCACGTGGAGGCCACGCTGGCACAGATCAACGCCATGCCGTGGCGGGAATTTTCGTCGGCACTGGAGCAAGCGCTGGTGCGCGAAGGTTTCGAGGCCAAACGTCTGGAAAACGCTGCGGCCGACTTCGAGCTGTTCAAGGGCGGACGCACCCTGCTGCTGAACGCCAAACGCTGGAAAGCCGCGCGCCTCGGGCTGGAGGTCTTTCAGGCGCTGGAGGCGGCGCGCAGCGCGCGGGATGCCAGCAGTTGCATTTGTGTGAGCACCGGCGAAGTCACCGACAAGGCGCGCGCTTTCGCCGCCAGTCACCAGATCCGCGTGATCGAGGGCACCGAGCTGGCGCAGTTGCTGCGGCCGGTGCTGATTGCCAGACCAGCCGCCTGATGCTCTATTTTTGATAGCTGTCTACGCCCAGTGGGCAAGGGCTGACGCCCGATTTATCTTGAAATATCGGCGCAATTCCCTTATTGGGCCGAAGCACGCCTGCCCGCCACCGGGTAGGCGCTGACCATCCACAGATACATCAGCGCGCCGGCCAGCAAGGTGGCAGCGGCGATTTCGAGTGACAGGGTAAAGCCCTCGCCCACACTGCGGCTGTTGCGCAGCAGCATCGCCACCATGGGCGGCCCGGCGATCTGCCCGATGCCGTAGACGGCCGTCAGCAAGCCCATATAAGTGGCAGCGGCAGCCGGCCGCAGGCGCCGCACCTCCTGCATCGCAAAAAAGGTGATGGCGGTGAACGGAATACCCAGCAGCAGGCTGCCGATGGCAAAACCAGCCAGCGTCGGGATAAACACACTGGCTGCAATGCCCAGCGCCTGCACGAAGTAACAAGCGGCCAGCAGGTAGCGGTAGTCGCCCGTGGCCGGAATACGCGTGGCGAGCAAAGCGCCGGTGATCACGCCCAGGCCGAAGATGGGCCAGAAAAAATCAATCCAGACCGAGCCCGGCATCGCTTCGCGCGCAATCACTGGCAAAAAGGTCGCGGTGATGATGTAGCCGAAGCCCGCCAGACCGTAAGCCGCTGCCAACAGCAGTATCTGGTTGCGGCCCGCCGGGGCGTCAGTGCGCAAGGCCGTTGTGGGCACGGGGGCACCACCGGCGCCCTGCCCGCCCGGCTCCTGGAAGGTGCGCCAGACAAAAGCCGTGAGCAGCGCCGCCAGCACGCCAAAAATCAGCCAGCCGGCAGACGCCCGCCACTGCAGCGCCACCATGCCGCTGGCAAACAGGCCGCTGAGCGCAATGCCAGCGCCTGGTCCGGCGTAAATCACCCCGCCCATCATCGGGGCGTTGCGCCGGGCCAGTTGCGACAGGCACCAGCCCGAGGTGTAGACAAACACCAGGGCGCTGGCCACACCAGCGGCAAAACGCAGCAGCGGCCAGGCGGCGGGCACTTGCAGCGCCATGCCAAGAGTCAACACGGCGGTGGCGACCAGGCCGATACGCACCCAGCGCGGGCCGGCGACCTGCGGCAAAAATGGCAGGCGTTTCCAGATCCAGGGCTGGAAGGTGCACAGCAAGGCCCCCACCAGGTAACCGAAATAATTGGCGCTGGCCAGCCAGCTCGCCGTGGGCAGGTCCACCACGCCATCGCTGAGCATCATGGGGAGCAGCGGCGTGAAGGCAAAACGGCCTATGCCCATGGCCGTCGCCAGCGCCAGCAGGCCTGCGACGGCGATGGCCCAGCGGCCGGGTTCGGTCGGCGGCGCGCTCAAGGCCGCGGTCCTGCGGCGCCGGTTTTGACCGGCTCCACCAAGATCATGCGGCGGCGCAGGCGCGCTGCTGCTTCGACATCGCCAGCCTTGTCCGCCAGCTGCGCCTGCACGCCCAACCAGGCCAGCAAGGGGCGACGCCAGCCCTGGCTGGACGCGGTGTCCACCGCCTGCTGCAAGATAGCTGGACTGGCCTGCCCGCGCTGAAACAGGACCGCTGCGGCCACCAGTTGCGACAGCGGATCGGCGATGGCCTTCACGGCGGCGGCATCCCCCGTCGCCGCTGCGCGCTGCGTCGTAGGCAACAGCGCCAGGTCCTGCGGCTGCAGCCGGCCGGCCAGGTAGTCGGCATAAGCACGCTCGGCCGCCGGTGCATCGGCGCGCAGGCGCTCGAAACCGGCGCAGGGCGCAAACACCAGGCTGGCGGTGCGGCTGGCGCAGCGCAGGAGCTCAAGGCGCGCTGTCAGATCGACGCGGCCGGTGCTGGAGACCTCGCTGAGGGCGCGCGCAAATTCCACCGCTTCGACGCGCGAATTGCCTTCCATATAAGCGGCCACGCCGCGCTCTGCGGCGGTTTTGGCTTCGAGTTGCCAGTCCGCCGGTTTCGGGCCGCTGCTGCAGGCGGCGAGCGCCAGCATGGCCCCCGCCATGAAGATGTTGGTCAAGACGTTCATGGCAGCTTGATCTCCGTGTCGCGGGCAAACGGCCACTTGCGGTTGACCTCGTTGATCAGGCCGTCGACCTTGCGCAGGCTGGACTCGACCTCACCGCGCAGCGTGCCGAGATCGTCGGTGGCCGCGCGGGCGTTGGCGCCCACGGCCTGGGCCTCGACCAGCACCGCATCAACTTTTTTCAGGCTGGTGCGCGCCTCCCCGAGCAAGGCATTGAGTTGCACCACGGTCGCGCGCGCTTCGGGCATGACCCCCTTGGCGCCAAACACCTGGGTGTCGGTCTTGGCGGCCAGGCCATCGAGTTTGGTCAGCAAGGCGTTGGTGCGGTCCAGCGTGGCGATCAGTTTTTTGGCTTCGGCCTCGTTGCCGAGCAACACGCTGAGCGCACCGCCAGGTCCGTTCAGGCGTTCGGTCAGCTTCTGCACATTGCCCAGGCTGGCCGCGACCGCGCCTTCGCTGGCAGTCAGGCTGTTGAGGTTTTCGATCAGCTCCTTGGCGGCGGCGATCAGCTTGGGCACCTCAGCGCCGGTGTCGCCCCGCAGCACCTCGCGCACCGCCCCATCGGGCAGTGGCGGGTCTTTGAGCAGGCCGGTGTAGGCCCGGATGTTGGTGCTGCCGACCAGGCCGCGCACCAGCGTGAAGACGCTGGAGGTGCGCAGCCAGTGCGCGTCGCGCGTCGGTACGTCAATGATGATGCGCGCCTTGCCGTCGTCGGCCAGCTCGATGCGGCGCACGCGACCAATTGGGAAACCGGAAAACGTCAGGTCCATGCCGACCACCACGCCTTCGGAGTCCTCGGACACCAGCACCAGTTTTTGCGTGCTTTCAAAGAGTCCGCGCGCATACAGCACATACAGCGCCGAGCCGATCACCAGCGCCGCCATGAAGACCAGCAGCAGCACCGCCTTGAACTCCAGGTTGGCCACGGGAGGCAGTTGACCCAGTTCGTCCGCGGGTAACGGTCTGCCGCTTCCGGCGATGGTGTCCTTGGGATCACTCATGGGGGGGATTTTTCATGGAGGGCTCGGCGGTTTCAATAATAGTTGCCCACCAGGGACAACACCTCGATCAGCAGGATCACAGCAAACATGCGCACCAGCATGCGCAGCTCGGTGCTGGCGCGCAGGCGCAGTTCGGTCGGATCGTAGAGGGCCGAAGCCATCGGAATCAACGACACCACCAGGCTGAAAAACAGGGTCTTGAGCACAAAGATCAGCGTGACCTCGGGGTTGAACACCTGGCCGAACAGACGCGTGTAGGTAGCCACACCAGACAGCGTGAAGCCGTAGACGGCCAGGTAGGCCATCACCAGCGCCACCACACAACTGAGCGCCGCCAGCGTGATGGTCGAGAAAATGCCCGCGGTCACGCGCGGCAGCACCTCGTGGCGTATCGGGTCCACGCCGCGCTGCCGCAGCGCTTCAAGCGTACCGGCGCGGCGCATCTGCGACAGCTCGACACCGCTGGCAATGGCGCAGCGCAGCGCCACAAACATCGCCGCCGTCAGCGGAATCAGCTCCAGCACCAGCACCCGGATCACCACCTGCAGCGCGTACTGCGACAAGCCGTAACTGATGGCGGTCACGATCACGATACGCGTGATGACCACGGTGATCAGCGCGCACATCAGCGTGAAGCCGAGCAGGTTCGGCGCGGTGTTGTGGTAGATGTGCTGGGCCAGCACACGGCGGTGGGGGCGTCCATAACTCGAGGGCGACATGGCCAGCACCAGGATCATCGCGCCGAGGTAAAGCAGGCGCCACCAACCCACCAGCCAGTCGCGGGCTCTGCGGTTGAGCAGTGAAAGCGAAGAAGCCTCGCGCGCAGTTGGGATCATGAAACCATGATAGCGGTGAGGATGCGCAATCAGGCCAGCGGGCCCTGGTCCAGCGGCAAGGAGCCATTGGGAATGCCGCCTGCCAGTTGCAACCGGCCAGCGGCCTGGGCGATGCCTTCGCGGTCACCGTGCCACAAGGCGCCGACATAGGCACGGTAGTCGGGGTGCCAATCGGCCGCGTCTTCCAGCGCATCCAGCACGCCTGCCACATCGTCCAGCGCCTGCACATGCGCCGCCACTTCGACGGCCAGGGTGCAGGTGGTGTTGATCACGCGGTCAAAGTCCTCATCGTCCGGGGTCAGCGCAGAAATACCAAACAGGTCGAACACCTGCGCAATCGATGCGGCAGATGCCGGGTCCAGCGACTCCTCACCGGTTTGAGGGTCAGTTATTTTTTCAGCAGGGTAGGCCGCTTGTTCGGAGGCTGCGAGCAATTGCTCGCGAAATAAGACGGTCATGCCGGTCTCCAGAAAGAGTGAAGCGCCGTCCCAGCGCGACGCGAGCGCCAAGTTTAGGCGATGGCACCGGGCCGCTCAGCCAGCCAATGACTTGCAGTAGCTGAGAAAATCATCCATCTCGGTGCCTTTGTCGAACACCGCATCGGCGCGCAAGGCCAGGCACTTCTGGCGCAGGTCATCGGTCAGTTCCCCACTCAGAACCACCACCCGCTGCCCGGGCCGGCGCGTGGTGCACCAGCTCAGCGCCCCGACGCCGCTGCCCTTTTTGAGATGCAGGTCCACCACCGCGAGGTCCCAGGCGCTGTCGTTGGACGACAACCAATTGGTGGCAGCGACCTCGTTGTCTGCATAAAACAGGACTTCTATTGACGCAATGTCGCGCAGCGCATCCACAATGATGTTGCGCAGCACCACGTTGTCTTCCACCAGAAAAACCTTGAGCGCGCGATGCCCTCCATGACTGCTGTGATCTTTATCTTTTACCCGCATCTGAGCTCCACTTGGTCCCAAAGTGTAGGCGCGCCAGCTAAAGGCACTCGCTGCCCGGCCAGATCCCGGCACTTCAAGCGCGAGCGCAACGCGAAAATAGTCTTCTATCCCCGACCGGGCGCCGAATCCGCAGGCGCCGCGACGAGCCACGACATCAGCGCTGATTAAAGCGGTAGGACGTCTTCGGGGACCACGGCTTGGCCACCTGTTTGCCCAGTTGTGAGCCCGGTGCAAATGGCCAGGCTTTGACAGTCAGCGCGCCGGCGTGACTGGTTTGTGAACCGGCATCATCGTCTGTTTTGACGGCTTTCAATTCCCTGGAGGGGTCTGATGGCTTGCGCATAACGCTCCTTTGATGTTCATTCAAGATATTTCATGACTTCACGGCGACCAGTCCGACCGCCGCAATCCGGTCCGCATGCCGGTAAACCGCCCGTTCCAGCTCTTCGCCGAAGACATCGGGGTCTATTTCGGCGTAGGTATACGTACAGCCCGCCTGCCCCAGATGCGGCTCCATCTCCCGGATGAAATGGTCAACGCCGTCCACAATCGCAACGCCGGTGTACAGGATCAGCCGTCCGCCGGGCCGCAGCCGCTGCAGGGCCTGGGCGCCGATCTTCACGCTCAGCGCGCGGCCCAGATCACCACCGCCATGACGGTAAGCACGCTGGGCGTCGTCTTCAAGGTAAGGCGGGTTCGACAGCACCACATCAAAGTCGCCAGTAACGGCGGACAGCACATCGCCGGGTGCAAGGTCCACCTCCACACCCGCCGAGGCCGCGTTGATGCCGGCGTAACGCAGGGCCAGCGGGTTGATGTCGTTGAGCGTGATCTGCGCGCCCACGCGCAAACGTGCCGCGATGATGCCGCCCGCGCCGCTTCCGCATCCCACATCGGCGATACGCAGTGGCTTGTCTGCGGCGGCCACGGGCAGGTGATCGCGGATCAGGTTCAGAAAACGGTAGGTGTCCGGGCCAAAGAAAACGGCATCGTTGGCCAGCGTGGGGAACGCTGAATGCACAAACAGGTCACCGTCAAAACTCGATACCCTGACGCGGCTGCGGTACAGCGCCTCCTCGCGCACCACCAGGCCTTGCAGCAGCAGCAGTTCGAGCAGGTCGGCGGGCAGAGCCGCTTCAGGGAAACTGAGCGACCAGCCAAAAATATCGCGCGGGTTACCCGCCGCAGTACCCTGACGGTTGACCAGCACGTGTGCATGTGTAAGCGGGGAGACCGTGATGAATTCGTAGGCCTGTTCTCGCAGATGTTGCAGTAAGGCCTTCAGCGCTGCGTCGAAGGCCGCTGGGGATTCGCGCATCAGTGTCAATGCCTCGGGACAAGCTTGTCCGAATAACAGTCAAAACAGCGTTGTCCGCACAACAGCCGCATCAGCGCACCTTCGGCAATAAAACGCCCGCACGCGGGGTCCGCTTCGACCAGGGGCGCGATCACTTCTGCATTCCAGGCCTGCGAATGATGTACATCAAGCACGGCGTGCAGATCAAAGTAGGCGCGAACGCGCCCGCTCATCCCGAGGCGCCGCATGCCGTTCGACACCTGCTTGACGCGTGTGGGTGCGGTCAATTCAATAGCGCCCAGCGCGCCAATCGAGTGGTAGGTGTAGCGGCGCGACGCAGCCATGCCCAGCATGGTGTTGGCCAGCGCCAGCGCTGGCCATTCGGTGCTGTCGATGCGCGGGTCCAGCCCAAGTTCGGTCACCACATTGGCCAGCATGGCGCCATGCATGGCCTTCGGTTTGCCATGGCCCATTTCATCCCAGTAGTTGCGGGCCAGCTCAAGCTTGGGACGGCTGGGGAGCTGGACCTGGGTGTAAGCCAGCAAATCGTCAAAGCCGGCTTCACCGGCCGCTTCCTGGGTCAAAAACCAGCACATATCCTGATAAGTCGCTGTGTGCGCCAGCCAGTCAAACAAAGGGTGCTGCTGGCCGGGGCCGGTTTGCGCAATACCTTCAAACCAGCGCACGAAGGCCTGGGCATTCAAGCCGGCCGGTGGCAACAGGGGCGCGACGGTGGCGCGCAGATTTTCAAGATACTCGCCTTCAGCGCTGCGCCAGACCAGTTCGGCACGCAGGTGCGCTCGCCAGTCGCTGCTGGGCGTTGCGACAGCCACCCGCTGCCGGTTGAAATGGGCCAGCCCGCGGTGAAGGGCAAGCGGATCGTGGCCATCGACGGGGGCCGCATCGATGGGGGCTGAAAACAGGTCAGGGGATAGCGGGAAATCGCCGCCTTCGGTAAAAAATTCCTTGGCCACAGGTGCTCCAGTGCAGACCAGGGGCATTTCGCAGGATGCGAGCAGTCGGGTCTAGCTGAAAAGCTTAGGCAGGCCGCTGGGTCTCACTTGTAGGAAATGGATGAAGATTCAGTAGGCCTGTCGCAAGCGCCGGTCCAGAATCCAGATACGAGGTCGAAAGCGCATGCAGGCCATGCCGGTCGGGCGCAAGCTGCTATTCAATGGATAGCAGAGAAGCAAGCCGGCAATCAGTCGGCCAGACGGGCCATGGCCTCACCCAGCCGCACCGCCGCGCCCGGCGCCCAGGCTGGGTTGAAGTGGCAGGGACCTTGCGGGAACAGCAGCACGACGGTGGAGCCGAGCAGAAAGCGCCCCATCTCGTCGCCTTGCCGCAACGCCACCGGCTCGGCGTCATAAAGCCAGTCACGCACCGCGCGCGTTCTTGGCGGATTGACGACACCGTGCCAGACCGTCGCCATGCTGCCAACGATGGTGGCTCCGACCAGCACCAGCACAAAAGGGCCGCGCGCCGACTCGAACACACAAACCACCCGCTCATTGCGTGCAAAAAGGCCCGGCACACCGCGCGCTGTGGCCGGGTTGACCGAAAACAGCTCACCGGGCACATAAATCATGCGGCTCAAGCGGCCGTCGGCCGGCATGTGGATGCGGTGGTAGTCCTTGGGGCTGAGGTAGATCGTGGCAAAGCTGCCACCATCAAAACGCGCGGCCAGTTCGCGGTCGCCGCCGACCAGGGCGGTGGTCGAGTAGTGGTGGCCTTTGGCCTGAAAAATCTGATCGCCAGCGATGGCGCCAAACTGGCTGATGGCACCGTCCACCGGGCAGATCAGGTCGGCGGTTGCCAGTGGCCGGGCGCCGGGTTTGAGGGCCCGTGTGAAAAAGTCGTTGAAGCTCGCATAGCTGCCGATGTCCGGATTGGCCGCCTCGGCCATGTTGACGCCGTACTTGCCTATGAACCAGCGGATGATGCGGGTGGTGATCGCACCGCCCCGCATGGACGCGATATGGCGGCCGAACTCGGTGATCGCCCGTTTGGGCAGAAGGTATTGCAACAGGACTTCGGATCGTTCGGACACGCGGCTCACTCTGGTCGGGAAAAGCAGCCATTCTATCGACGCAGGCCAGGCGCTCCCTTCATTTACTGCGGCTGCAGACGCAGCAGTCGGCCCTGCGGGCTGTCGGTCAGCACATACAGCAGGCCGTCCGGGCCCTGGCGCACATCCCGAACGCGACCACCACCCTCCAGCAGTCTGTGTTCGCGCACCACCTTGCCCTTGAAGGGCTGTTCCAGCTCGATGCGGTTGAGATAGCCGAACTTCAGGGAGCCGACAAACAAGTTGCCCTGCCAGGTCTTGCCGTACTTGTCGCTGCTCAAAAACGCCATGCCCGAGGGCGCAATCGACGGTACCCAATGATGCAGCGGCTGCTCCAGGCCGGTTTTGGCGTTGATGCCCTCCCCCATTTTGCCGCCACCGTAGTTCTCGCCGTAGGTGATGACCGGCCAGCCGTAGTTGCGCCCAGGCTGCGGCAGGTTGATCTCATCGCCGCCCTGCGGCCCGTGTTCATGCGTCCAGTAACTGCCGTCGGGCGACAACGTCGCGCCCTGCATGTTGCGGTGGCCGTAACTCCAGATTTCGGGCAGCGCGCCGGCCCGGCCGACAAAGGGGTTGTCTTTGGGAACGCTGCCGTCTTTGTTGATGCGGACCACCTTGCCGTGGTGGTTGTCGAGTTTTTGCGCGTCCTGCATGCGCGAATAGCGGTCCCCCAGCGTCAGGAACAGCGTGCCGTCGGTTTTGCCGTCTTTGCGGCCCTCGACAATCCGGCAGCCAAAATGTGCACTGCTCGAAAACTTGGGTTTCTGGCTGAAGATCACCTTGACATCTTCAAGCCGCGAATTGTCAGGCGCCAGGGTAGCGCTGGCCAGTGCCGTGCTGTTACCGCCCGACGCCGCAGCCTCCGAGTAACAAAAGTAGACCCGCCGGTTGGCCGCAACATCCGAATCGGCTATGACGTCGAGCAGGCCGCCCTGCCCGCCGGCATCAATCGCAGGCAATCCCGGCAAAGCCGGACCGACCGGGCCATCGGCCTCGACCACCCGCATGCGGCCAGGGCGCTCGGTCACCAGAAAGCGGCCTTGCGGTAAAAAAGCCACCGCCCAGGGGTTCTGAAGACCACTGGCAAGCACCTCGGGACGCACGCCTTGCGCCTGGGTCTGACTGAACCCGACAGTCCCCAAAAACGCTATCAAAATCATAGCTGCTTGCGCACGTCCCTTATGGGCAGAAGGCATATTTCACTCTCAATTCAAAGCGTTGACTCAGGCCCGACACATGGCGGGGAAAGAACAGCCAATATGCCAGCCTTCACGCAAGCTGGCAGGGTCGACTTCCGTCCCCATCTGGCTGGCGTGGGTTCACCGAAAAATATACGATTTGTTTTATATCGTTACAAATCAATGGCTTAACAACGCAAGCTAGAAAAAACTTTAGCTTGACGTAGGACTGGTCCTTCAAGTACTCTTGCGCCCATGCGTTTCACCCTGCTCGTCACCAGCCTTCTGCTTGCCGCCACGGCGCAAGCCAGCCCCGGTCATTCCGGCGACGACATGGACAAATTCCTGGCCGACAAAGGCCTGCTCAACCGGATCGACCAGGTACGCCAGTCGGTCGGCCACAGGGCGTCCGAACTGGTCATCAACGCCATGGGGTTTCTTGGCGTGCCTTACCGCCGCGGCGGCAACTCGGCGGAAAGCGGCGTGGACTGCAGCGGTTTTGTCAAAGCCATCTATGAACAAACCGTCGGCCTGATCCTGCCGCGGCGCGCCGAGCAGCAAGCGGCCGCCACCCAGAACATTGACCGGACGGAACTGCAGCCCGGTGACCTGGTATTTTTCAACACCATGAAGCGGGCCTTCAGCCACGTGGGCATTTATGTCGGTGACGGCAAATTTATCCACGCACCCAAACCCGGCGCTGAAGTCCGCGTCGAGAGCATGGGCGTCGCCTACTGGGCGCGCCGGTTTGACGGCGCACGCCGCGTGCACGGTGGCCTGCCCACCAATACCTCCGGTGAATAAAGCGCCAAAGTCGCTGTAGCGGCTGCTTTCAGGCCCTGCGGGCCTCAACGCTCATTCCGCCTTGACCCCCGCCTCGCGGATAACCTTGGCCCACTTGGTGGTCTCCAGGGCAATAAACGCATCAAATTCCTCAGGCGTGCCACCGGCCCCAAAGGTGCCCATGGCGTCCAGCCGCGCGCGTATCTCGTCGCTGCGGATGATGCGCCCCACCTCGTCCGACATGCGTTTGACGATGTCTTTGGGCGTCGCTGCGGGCGCCAGCATGCCGGCCCAGGTGCTGCCGGTAAAGCCCGCGAAACCCTGCTCGATAAAGGTCGGCACATCCGGCACGGCTGGCAAGCGGCGGTCACTGGCCACGCCGATCAGGCGGACCTTGCCGGCCTTGCCCTGGTTGATCAGGCCGGTGGGAGCGTCAAAGAAAAGCTGGATCTGCCCGCCGATCAAATCTGTCAGCGCGGGCACCGCGCCGCGATAGGGAATGTGCACCATGTAGGTTTTGGTGATGGCCTTGAGCAACTCACTGCTCAGGTGCGCGGCCGAACCATTGCCTGAAGAGCCAAAGCTGATCTTGCCGGGGTTGGCGCGGGCATAGTCGATCAGTTGCTTCGCGGTTTTAAAAGGTGCGTCGTTGTTGACGGCAGCCAGCAGCGGAGACACCCCCATCAGCGACACGCCGGTCAGGTCTTTGCGCGGGTCATAGGGCAGCTTGGGGTACAGGGTGGTGTTGGCGGCATAGGCGGCGATGACCACCGCAAAGGTACTGCCGTCGGCCGGCGCCTTGGCCAGCAAGTCCACCCCGATGATGCTGTTGGCGCCAGGCTTGTTGTCGATGGTCACGGTTTGCTGCAGGCGGTTTTGCAGGCCCACTTGAACCAGGCGCGCCATCTGGTCGGTGAAGCCGCCCGGTGTGTAAGGCACGATGATGCGAATCGGCTTGTTAGGCCAGGCCGGCTGTGCCAGCAAGGGCGCGCACACAGTGGCGGCACCGGCCGTGATGGCGAGACTAAAGCGGCGTCGCGACAGGGTGCGCAGGGAAGCGGTATCAGGCATGGTTTCTCCAAAGGGTAGCTCCATTCTGGGACGCCGCGCAGTGATGCGCCTAGCGGGTTTGCCCCCAAAAAACCCCTTAAACAAGTCACGCTGGCACCTTGGCGACGCGTTCTGTTCCGCAAGGTGGAATCAACTGGATGGTCAGAACCTTGTTGGCTGGCCACAGGCACGTCGATGGCGGCGAATTGTCACCCTTGATCCATGCCAGTCAGCACTTTACTCAGGTATAGCTCCGGGAGGTGCGACGGGCATCATGCCAGCGCTACCATCTGCCGGGGTTATGGATCCACACTCTGAAAAAACAGGAGCGCAAGCATGGCCAAACTGAACGTCAACGGCAGCGTGAGGGAGTTTCAGGCGGAGGGTGACACCCCGCTGCTCTGGGTGATCCGGGAGCAGCTCGGACTCACCGGCACCAAGTACGGTTGTGGCATCGCGCAGTGTGGTGCCTGCGCCGTGCATATCGATGGCGTGGTCACACGCAGTTGCGTGCGGCCGGTCTCAAGCGTACGCGCCAACCAGAAAATTGTGACGATCGAGGGACTGTCACGCGACGGCTCACACCCGGTGCAAAAAGCCTGGGCCGCGCTGGATGTTCCGCAGTGCGGCTACTGCCAGTGCGGCATGATCATGGCGGCAGCGGCTTTGCTCAAAACCACGCCCAACCCCACCGATGCCGACATAGACCAGACCATGACCAACATCTGCCGCTGCGGCACCTACAACCGGGTGCGTGCAGCCATCAAGGTGGTGGCAGCCGGCGGCGACACCAAAACTGCCGCGCTGGCGATCCAGCACACCGACGGGAGCACAACATGAAGCAGCAGGCCCTGGCACCCTCGGAGATTCTTCCCCTGCCTGCGGACGCCCTGAGCCGCCGCAGCTTCCTCGCCGCCTCCGCCTCGGCGGGTCTGGTTGTGGCTTTCCACATCCCGCTTGCGGGTCAGGCGCTGGCGCAGACCAGCCCTTCACCAGAAATAAACGCCTGGGTGGTGGTCAACGCCGATGACACGGTGATTATCCGCATCGCCCGCTCCGAGATGGGACAAGGCACCCTCACCGGGCTGGCGCAACTCGTCGCAGAAGAGCTCGAGTGCAACTGGGCCAAGGTGACCACCGAATACCCGACGCCCGGCCAGAACCTCGCGCGCAATCGCGCCTGGGGCAACTTCTCCACCGGCGGCAGCCGCGGCATCCGCGAGTCGCACGACTATGTGCGCAAGGGCGGCGCCACGGCGCGGTTGATGCTGGTACAGGCGGCCGCCGATGAATGGAAAGTACCGGTGTCTGAATGCAGCGCAGCCGCCAGCGTCATCACGCACACGCCCAGCGGTCGCACCACGACCTATGGCAAGGTGGCCGTCGCCGCCGGCAAACTCAAGGCGCCAGTTGAGGTCACCCTGAAGGACCCGAAGGACTGGAAGCTTGTGGGCAAGCGCCTGGCCCGGCTGGACACCCTTGACAAGGTCACCGGCCGGCAGATCTACGGCGCCGATCTGAAGATGCCGGGCCTGCTCAACGCAGCCATCAAGGACTGCCCGGTCTTCGGCGGCAAGCTCAAAAGCTTTAACGCTGCCGCCATCGAGAAACGCCCCGGCGTGAAGAAGGTGCTGCGTGTCGGTGACAGCGCGGTGGCCGTGGTGGCCGACACCTGGTGGCGCGCCAAGACCGCACTCGACGCCCTGCCCATCGAATGGGACAACGGGCCGAACGTCGCCAATTCGAGCGCCACCGTGGCGCAGATGCTCAAGGCCGGGCTCGATGCGCCCGATGCAGTGGTCGGCAACCAGAACGGTGACGCCAAGGCCGCGCTGGCCTCGGCCGCGCGTCGCATCGAAGCTGTCTACGCCTACCCGCACCAGAACCACGCCACCATGGAGCCCATGAACGCGACGGCGCGCTGGACACCCGAGCGCTGCGAGGTCTGGACACCGACCCAGAACGGTGAAGCGGCACTGGCCGCCACCTCGGAGGCCGCCGGCCTGCCTGCGTCGAAATGCGAGGTCTACAAGATCCACCTCGGTGGCGGCTTCGGCCGGCGCGGTGCGGTACACGACTGGGTGCGCCAGGCGGTAGACATCGCCAAACAGATGCCAGGCGTGCCCGTCAAGCTGCTGTGGTCGCGCGAGGAAGACATGCTGCACGGCCGTTACCACCCGGTCACCCAGTGCAAGTTGCAGGCCGGGCTGGACGCACAGGGCAATATCACGGCGCTGCACATGCGTATCTCGGGGCAGTCCATCCTGGCGGGCGTATTTCCGCAGAACATCCGCAACGGACTGGATCCGGTGCAGTTCCAGGGCCTGAACGCGCCGGGGCCGGAAGCCTCCATCGGTTACAGCTTTCCCAACCTGCTGATCGACCACGCGATGCGCAACCCGAGTGTGCCGCCGGGCTTCTGGCGCGGCGTCAACCTGAACCAGAACACCATTTACCTGGAGTGTTTTCTGGACGAGGTCGCTGCGGCAACGCAGCAGGACCCGCTGGCGTTGCGCCGCAAGCTGATGGCCAGTCACCCCAAACACCTGGCGGTTCTGAACGCGGTGGCTGAACGGGTGCGTTGGGATGTGCCGCCACCGGATGTGCGCGGCCAGAAGGTCTACCGCGGGCTGGCGCAGACCATGGGTTTTGGCAGTTATGTCGCGGCCTGCGCCGAGGTCTCGGTGGACAAGGAAGGCACGCTGAAAATCCACCGCATCGTTGCCGCTACCGACCCTGGCTACGCGGTCAATCCGCAGCAAATCGAAGCGCAGGTCGAAGGCTCATTCGCCTACGGACTGTCAGCCGCGCTGTTCGGCGAATGCACGCAGAAAGACGGCCGGATCGAGCAGGACAACTTCAGCACCTACCCGGTGGTGCAGATGCAGCACATGCCAGCCGTGGAAACCATCATCGTCGCGTCGGGCGGGTTCTGGGGTGGCGTCGGTGAGCCGACAATCGCGGTGGCCGCACCGGCCGTGCTCAATGCCGTCTTCGCCGCCACCGGCAAACGCATCCGCGAGCTGCCACTGAAGAACCACAGCCTCAAGGCATGACACAAGCGGGCTGGGTATCCACCCTGGTGTTGGCAGCCGGGCTGCTGCCGGCCCTTGCCTCCGCGCAGCCGCTTGCTGGCCAGACGCCTCTGCGCGTCGTTGGTGATGCCATTCCCGAGTCGCTGAGCGGCGTTCCTGGCGATGCGGCGCGCGGCCGCGCCATTGTGGCGAGCCGGCAAACCGGCCTGTGCCTGTTGTGCCACGCCGGCCCGCTTCCCGAGGAACGCTTCCAGGGCAACCTGGCGCCCGACCTGGGCGGCACAGGCGCGCGCTGGTCCGAAGGCCAGCTGCGCCTGCGTATCGTCGACCCACGGCGCCTGAACCCGCAGACCCTCATGCCGGCTTATTACCAGACCGATGGCCTGAACCGCGTGGGCGTCGCCTGGCAGGGGCAGCCGGTACTGGCAGCTCAACAGATTGAAGATGTGGTGGCCTTCCTGCGCACCCTGCGTGATTGAAAACTGTCCATGCAGCCCCACCCGCCCCTCCCCGCTTTGCCAACCCTTACCCGGCGCCGGGTACTTGGTGGCGTTGCGGCGCTGAGCGTCGGGGTGCGCATGGGTCCCGCCGCTGCAAGCACTGATGCACTGGCCGCCGCAGTGGCGAGTTATGCCGGTGGCGCACCGGTGCGGCCCGGCAAGGTCAGGCTGGACATTGCCGAACTGGTCGACAACGGCAACGTCGTGCCGCTGACTGTGACGGTGGACAGCCCGATGACGGCGGGTGACCATGTCAGGGCGATTGCCATCTTCAACGAGAAAAACCCGCAGCGCGATGTGGCGAAGTTCACGCTGGGTCTGCGTGCCGGCAAGGCCAGCGTCAGCACACGCATCCGCCTCGCGACCTCGCAGCAACTGGTCGCCGTCGCGCAACTGAGTGACGGCAGCTTCTGGTCGCACACGGTCAACGTGATCGTGACCTTGGCGGCGTGCATCGAAGGCGATCCCTGATGGCACGCACACTCATCAACGCACCATCCACCGCCAAACGCGGTGAGGTGATCGAGATCCGCACCACCATCGCCCATCCGATGGAAACCGGTTTTCGTCCTGGTGACGACGGAAAACTCGTGCCGCGCGACACCATCCGGCGCGTGAGTTGCCGCTACAACGGCGAGTTGGTCTTCAGCGCCGAGTTGTTCTCCGCCGTCGCGGCCAATCCCTATGTCGCCTTCCACACTGTCGCCACAGACAGTGGCACGCTGGCGCTGACCTGGGAAGGTGACAAGGGTTTTTCGCAGACGGAAAACCTGAATCTCACCGTCACCGCATGAGGGTGGCAGGACATGGCGGGCTGATTGTGCTAGTCCTGCTGGCCACAGGCTCTGGCGCCTTCGCGCAAACCCCGGCTGGCATGGACACGCGCCGTTCGGGCTTCGACTTCATGAGGCCATCGACCCAGGCCATGCAAAAGGACGATGCCCTCAATCCCGCCATGTTGTGGGTCAAGGAAGGAGAAGCGCTGTGGAGCCAGCCCGTTGGCCAAAGCGGCAAAGCCTGCGTGGCCTGCCATGCCGCAGCGAGCAGCAGCATGCGCGGCGTCGCGGCGCGATACCCGGCGTTTGATGATCGGCTGTCGCGGCCCCTCACCCTTGGCCAGCGCATCAACCAATGCCGCCAGCACCACCAGCAAGCCGCACCCTTGCGCGCTGAAAGCCAGGAACTGCTGAGCCTGGAGACCTATGTCGCCTTCCAGTCACGCGGTTTGCCGCTCGCGCCGCCCGACGACGAGCGGCTCTCACCTTTTCGCAAACTGGGGGAGCAGCGATTCATGCAGCGCATGGGCCAGCTCAACCTGTCCTGTGCCCAGTGCCACGACAACAACGCCGGTGGCCGTCTCGGCAGCAGCTTGATCCCCCAGGCCCACCCCACCGGCTATCCGGTCTACCGGCTGGAGTGGCAGACACTCGGCTCGCTACAGCGGCGCCTGCGCGGCTGCATGAGCGGCGTACGTGCCGAACCGTTTGCCTACGGTTCGCAGGAATTGCTGGAACTGGAGCTGTACCTGGCGATGCGCGCCAAAGGTTTACCCGGTGAAACCCCTGGCGTGCGGCCTTGACGAAGCGCCGAACACAACTTGCCGATTGCGGCATGACGCGCCCAGGGAATTGATCAGCGATACCCTTGTTGCAAGGCCGCGTTTTTTCTGTGATCCTTACTCATCTTGCCAATGACCTGCGTCCGCTGACCATAACCTCCAGGAGAATTCCATGCGAAAAATACTTGCCAAAACCGGCCTCGGCCTGGCTGCCATTGCCGTCTGCATCGGCGCCTTCAACGCCACCGGGCAGGCCGTGGTGCCCGG
>NZ_JAYWHI010000101.1:0-46966 GCF_043778355.1 Polaromonas sp. | reverse complement strand
GCAACAGGTGCCGGGTTTTGCACTGGTGGTGTTTGCGCTGGGGTTTTTCACTTCAGCGCGGATTGCCGAGCAGGTGCGTGCCGGTGTGCAGGCCCTACCGCGCGGCCAGCGTTATGCCGGCATGGCCATGGGCTTCACCACGGCGCAAACCTACCGCTACGTGATTTTGCCAATGGCGTTTCGCATCATCGTTCCGCCGCTGACCAGCGAGTCGATGAATTTGCTGAAAAACTCCTCGGTGGCCTTTGCGGTGTCGATTGCCGAGCTGACCATGTTTGCCATGCAGGCCCAGGAAGAAACCTCGCGCGGCGTCGAGGTTTACCTGGCCGTCACCGTGCTGTACGCGGTGTCTGCCTTTGCGGTCAACCGCGTCATGGCCTTTGTCGAGAAAAAGGTCCAGATTCCGGGCTTTGTCGTGGCCGGCGCCACCGGTGGGGGGCACTGACATGTTTGGTCTTGACATGAGTTTCCTGAACTGGGAGATCATCTCCAAGTTCGTCCTCAAGGGTTTTATTTTCAGCATCCAGCTGACGGTGATTGCCACCATAGGCGGCATCATCCTCGGCACCGTGCTGGCGCTGATGCGCCTGTCGGCTATCAAGCTGCTGACCGTTCCTGCGACGTTTTATGTCAATGGCATGCGTTCGGTGCCGCTGGTCATGGTGATTCTGTGGTTTTACCTGCTGATGCCAGCCGCATTTTTTGACCTGATTCCGGGCGGCGCCAACAACCGTTCGGAAATTTCCGCCATCATCACTTTCATTGCGTTTGAAGCGGCCTATTTCAGCGAGATCATGCGTGCCGGTATCCAGTCGATCTCGCGCGGCCAGGTCAACGCCGGGCGTGCGCTGGGCATGACCTATGCGCAGAACATGCGCCTGATCGTGCTGCCGCAGGCTTTTCGCAACATGGTGCCGATTCTGCTGACGCAGACCATCATCCTGTTCCAGGACACCTCGCTGGTGTATGCCATTGGCGCCTACGACCTGCTCAAGGGCCTGACCACCGCCGGCAAGATTTACGGCCGTCCTGAAGAGGCCTACCTGCTGGCCGCCGTGGTTTATTTTGTGATCTGTTTTGGCTTGTCGTACATCGTCAAGAAGCTGCAGAACAAGATCGCCATCATTCGCTAGAACAATTTATTGCACCCGCTCCCCGGAGAATCAAGATGATCGAGCTCAAAGAAGTTTCCAAATGGTACGGCGCCGTTCAGGTGCTCAACAACTGCAGCACCAAAATCGAAAAAGGCGAGGTGGTGGTGGTCTGCGGCCCGTCCGGCTCGGGCAAGTCCACCCTGATCAAGGTCATCAATGCGCTGGAGCCTTTCCAGAAGGGCGAGATTTATGTCGACGGCCAGGCCGTGCACGACCCCAAGACCGATTTGCCCAAGCTGCGCTCGCGGGTGGGCATGGTGTTCCAGAACTTCGAGCTGTTTCCGCACCTGAGCGTCACTGAAAACCTGACACTCGCCCAGGTCAAGGTGCTGGGCCGCAGCCAGGACGAGGCCAAAACGCATGGCCTGAAATACCTGGACCGCGTAGGTCTGATGGCGCACAAGGACAAGTTTCCCGGCCAGCTTTCGGGTGGCCAGCAGCAGCGTGTGGCGATTGCGCGCGCGCTCAGCATGGACCCGATTGCCATGTTGTTCGACGAGCCGACCTCGGCGCTCGACCCGGAGATGGTTGGCGAGGTGCTCGATTGCATGATGGGCCTGGCCACCGACGGCATGACCATGATGGTGGTCACGCACGAGATGGGTTTTGCGAAGAAGGTCGGCAGCCGCGTGATCTTCATGGACGTGGGCGGCAAGATTCTGGAGGATTGTTCCAAGGACGAGTTTTTCATGCATCCGGAAAACCGGCAGGCGCGGACCAAGGACTTCCTGAACAAGATCCTGGCCCACTAAGCGCTGCCGCGCGGGCGCATCGCGGCGTTGCGGGTCCCGATCAGGGCATCCTCACGTACCTGAAGTACGTTCCGGTGACCTGACACCCGCGCCTTGCGCTGCATCCCGCTCGCTACGCGCCGGGGACTGGTAAGGCACCGCCTCAAGATTTGGGACAATGGCGGTATGACTCAAATAACGATCACCCGCCCCGATGACTGGCATTTGCATGTGCGCGACGGCGACGCCCTGGCCACCGTTGTGCCGCACACCGCCGCGCAGTTTGGCCGGGCCATCATCATGCCCAACCTGCGCCCGCCAGTGACCACGGCGGCGCAGGCGGTCGCCTACCGCGAACGCATCCAGGCGGCCGTGCCGGCCGGTGTGGCGTTCGCGCCGTTGATGACGCTGTACCTCACCGACAACCTGCCGCCCGACGAAATCAGGCGCGCGAAGGACGCCGGCGTGGTCGCGCTCAAGCTTTACCCGGCAGGCGCCACCACCAACAGCGATGCCGGTGTGACCGACCTGCGCAAGACTTACAAGACACTGGATGCGATGCAGCGTGAAGGGCTGTTGTTGCTGGTACACGGCGAAGTGACTTCGCCCGACATCGACCTGTTTGACCGCGAAGCGGTGTTCATCGACAGCCAGCTGATCCCGCTGCGCCGCGACTTTCCGGAATTGAAAATTGTCTTCGAACACATCACGACGAAAGAAGCCGCGCATTATGTGCGTGACGCCGACCGTTTCACCGGCGCGACCGTCACCGCGCATCACCTGCTGTACAACCGCAACGCGATTTTTACCGGCGGCATCCGCCCGCATTACTACTGCCTGCCGGTGCTCAAACGCGAAACGCACCGCTTGGCGCTGGTCGAAGCGGCCACAGGCGGCAACCCGCGCTTCTTCCTCGGCACCGACAGCGCGCCGCACCCGGCCCACCTGAAAGAACACGCGACCGGTTGCGCCGGTTGTTACACCGCCCATGCGGCGATGGAGTTGTATGCCGAAGCTTTTGACGCGGTGGGTGCGATGGACAGGCTTGAGGCCTTTGCCAGTTTCAATGGGGCTGATTTTTACGGCCTGCCGCGCAACAGTGGCAGCATTACATTGATAAAAGAAAGCTGGACGCCGCCGGAAAGTTACCCCTTTGGCGAGGCCGAACTCAAACCGCTGCGTTCGGGCGAGGCACTGGCGTGGAAGCTGATAAAGGGGTAGCCCGCATTGGTGATGCGCGACAAGCACCAGTCGCGGACGGTCGCCAGGAGCGGATGAACGCGGGCGTACCGGCTGCTGTCCTGCCGGTTGACTGGGACCGCCCCTGGCTGGCACCCTGGCGCGAATCCGGCCAGCGCGTGGCGCAGGCCATCCATGGCGGCACCGCCTTCCACGAAGCGCTGAATGCCGAGCCCGGTGCTCCGCGGCGCTTTGTGCCGCAATCGGCCTTGCCCAACGGCCAGGCCTACGAGCAATTTATCTTCGACTCGGGCACGGTGCCGACCCGCGACAATCTGCACGACTTTTTCAACGGCCTGTGCTGGCTGCGTTTTCCGCAGACCAAGGCCAAACTCAACGAGCTGCAGGCCGCGCAGATCGCGGCGGCGGGTGTGGCGCCCTTGCGTGGTCCGGTGCGCGATGCACTCACGGTGTTCGACGAAAACGCGGCCTTGCTGTCGGCGCCCGAACCGCTCTGGGACGCCTTGCTGGCCAGACAATGGCGGCGGCTGTTTGTTGATCTGCGTCCGCTCTGGCACCAGGCGCAACTGCTGCTGTTCGGCCACGCCCTGCTGGAGAAGCTGGTCTATCCACGAAAACCAGTCACAGCCCATGTCTACCGGGCGCAAGCGGCTATGAATTCCATAGCGGATCTGGATGTCTGGCTGGCGCAGGACCTCAGCGCGGAAAAACTGGCCGCCAAGCCTTTCGCGCCGCTGCCGGTGCTTGGTGTGCCCGGCTGGTGGCCGGAAAACCAGAACTTTTCCTTTTATGATGACTCTCTCGTGTTCCGCCCGCTGCAAGAATCCAGAACGACAAAAAACAGCGGTCGCGCAGCCGGCGCAACTTGATATGGGTCTGCCAGACCTCATATTCTGCGCAAGGCGGACTTTTTACCGACCCCACGGAGAACCCATGAAACGTATTTTGCTGTTTGTAATGACCAACCTTGCTGTTGTGGTGGTGCTCGGCATCGTCGCCAGCCTGCTGGGCGTCAACCAATACCTCACGCCGCAAGGCCTGAACCTGGGCATGCTGCTCGGTTTTGCGGCGGTCATCGGTTTTGGCGGTGCCATCATCTCGCTGCTGATCAGCAAGCCCGTCGCCAAATGGAGCTCGAGCGTGCGCGTCATCAACGAGCCGGCAAACGCTGATGAAGCCTGGATTGTCGAGACCGTGCGCAAGCTGGCCACCACCGCCGGCATCGGCATGCCCGAAGTCGGCATTTTTGAGGGCGCGCCGAACGCCTTTGCCACCGGCGCCTTCAAGAACTCCTCATTGGTCGCCGTGTCCACCGGCCTGCTGCAGGGCATGACACGTGAAGAGATCGAGGCCGTGCTGGCCCACGAAATTGCCCACGTGGCCAATGGCGACATGGTGACCATGGCGCTCATCCAGGGCGTGATGAACACCTTTGTGGTGTTCCTGAGCCGCGTGATTGGTTATGCGGTCGACAGCTTCCTGCGCAAGGGCAGCGACAACAATTCCGGCCCCGGCATCGGTTATTACGTGAGCACCATCGTGCTCGACATCGTGCTCGGTTTCGCCGCCGCCATTGTGGTGGCCTGGTTCTCGCGCCACCGCGAGTTCCGCGCTGACGCCGGCGCCGCCCAATTGATGGGCAAGAAGCAGCCGATGATCAACGCGCTGGCGCGTCTGGGCGGCATGGTGCCTGGCCAGTTGCCCAAGGCGGTGGAAGCCATGGGCATCACCGGCAGCATGGGCAAGCTGTTTGCCACGCACCCGCCGATTGAAGAGCGTATTGCTGCCCTGCAGAATGCGCAGCCCGGCCAGGTCTGACCTAAGTCAAGCTTGCGCAAAAAGCCGCTGCAGCCGCAGCGGCTTTTTTTATGGTGCAACGGCGGCTTTGACGGCCTGTTCAGCGCGCACACGCGCCAGTGTCGTTGCCACGTCAACCGGGTTCATGCCGTACATGTCGGCAAACCCGGCTTCGGTTTTTCCGCTGGCCTCGAAGGCGCGCAGCAGGGCCTCGCGTTTGGCCGCCTGCACGGCCAACTCGGCCAGCGCGTCATCGACCAGTGCATTGGTCGCTTCATCCTGTACCCGCACCAGCGCCGCGTAGTCCTCGCGGCTCAGGCCCGAGGCCTCGATGGCATGGATCAGCCGAAGTTGCAGGCGTGGGCGCAGGTCCTCGCGCGAGCGCGCCTGGCGCCGGCGGAAAATTTCCATGATGGCGTGGTGCACATGTTCAGGCGCGACCGGCTCGACCGGCTTGCCGTCAAGGTCATGCCGGGGCAGGCCGGCGGCCACGCTTTCGAGGTAGGGCGTGGAGCGGGCGTGCTGGCCCATGGCGAGCTTGAGTTCGTCCTTCTTGAAGTCTTCGGGATGGCGCGCCAGCAAATCCTGGAACACGCCGAGCTTGAGCGGCAGGAATTTGGCGCCGAACAACTTGGGGTACAGCGCGAACAGGCGCTCCAGCACCGGGCTGGCCTGGCGTTGCCGTGGGGCGCGAGCCGGCGGGCGTTTGCCGCTGCGTGCCGGCTGTTCGGTGGTGGCGGGAGAGGTGTCGGTCATGGGTGTCGGTTCAGGAAAAATGAAAGGGAGGGTGTTCAGCGCGGCCGGAACATCTTGAACAGATTGTCGAGGGTAACGGTGAAGTAGTCTGCCGGACCGCCGCCGCGCATGATGGGCTGGGCCGCAGCCGTGTCGTAAATGCCGTCTTTCAGCAGGTGGCGCGCAATGTGAACACCCACCACCTCGCCGAGCACCAGCCAGGTCGGTACCGCGACGCCGTCCACGCCCTGAAGCTGCAGCACCTGGGTCAGGCGGCATTCAAAGGACACCGGGCTTTCGGCCACACGCGGCACCGCGATGCAGCGTGAGGCCACCGGTGTCAGGCCGGCCAGGTCAAACTCGTTGACCGCGGGCGGCACGGCCGCGCAGGACATGTTCATCTGTTCGGCCAGCGGGCGTGTCGCCAGGTTCCAGCCGAACTCGCGCGTTTGCTCGATGTTGCGCAGACTGTCCTTGGCGCCAATGCTGGAAAAACCGATGATGGGCGGCGTGTAGTTGAAGGCGTTGAAAAAACTGTAGGGCGCGAGATTCAGGTGGCCCTGCGCGTCTTGCGACGAAATCCAGCCGATGGGTCGCGGGCCGACGATGGCATTAAACGGGTCGTGCGGCAAACCGTGGCCCTGCGCCGGCTCGTAGAAGTGGATGTCATCGTTCATGCGCCGCCTTCGTTGTTTGTCATGCTGAGCGCCACCGCCTCGGCGACTTCGATACCGTCCACACCGGCCGACAAAATGCCACCGGCGTAACTCGCGCCTTCGCCGGCCGGGTACAGGCCCTTGACGTTGAGGCTCTGGAAATCGTCACCGCGGGTGATGCGCAGGGGCGAGGAGGTGCGGGTCTCGACGCCTGTCAACACCGCATCGTGCATATCGAAGCCCTTTATTTTCTTGCCGAACACCGGCAGCGCCTCGCGCATGGCCGTGATCGCGTAGCCGGGCAGGGCACCGGCCAGGTCGGTCATCAACACGCCGGGTTTGTAGGAAGGCTCCACGCTGCCGAGCTGGGTCGAGGCCTTGCCCGCGACAAAGTCACCAACGAGTTGGCCCGGCGCCTCGTAGGTGCCGCCGCCCAGGGTGAAGGCATTCGATTCCAGCGCGCGCTGGAAGGCGATGCCGGCCAGCGGCCCGCCTGGGTAGTCGGCGGGTGCGATGCCGACCACGATGCCGGCGTTGGCATTGCGCTCGTTACGCGAATACTGGCTCATGCCGTTGGTGACGACTCGGCCCTCCTCGGACGTCGCCGCCACCACCGTTCCGCCCGGGCACATGCAGAAGCTGTAGACCGAGCGCCCGTTGGCCGCGTGGTGCACCAGTTTGTAGTCGGCAGCGCCCAGCAACGGGTGGCCGGCATGTTGGCCCAGACGCGCGCGGTCGATCAGGCCCTGCGGGTGCTCAATGCGAAAGCCGACTGAAAAAGGCTTGGCCTCCATGTAGACGCCGCGTTCATGCAGCATGGCAAAGGTGTCGCGTGCACTGTGGCCGGGCGCCAGCACCATGTGGCTTGCAGACAGCTCGTAGCTGCTGCCATCAGCCAGATTCTGTACCGTGATGCCCCTGAGCTGGCCGTTCTCGATCAGCACGTCGGACAGGCGCTGCTCGAAGCGGATCTCGCCGCCCATCGCGATGATCTGTTCGCGCATGTTCTCCACCACCTTGACCAGCTTGAAGGTGCCGATGTGTGGCTTGCTGACCAGCAGGATTTCGTCGGGCGCACCGGCCTTGACGAATTCCGTCATGACCTTGCGGCCCAGGAAACGCGGGTCCTTGATCTGGCTCCAGAGTTTGCCGTCGGAAAACGTCCCGGCGCCGCCTTCGCCGAACTGCACATTCGACTCCGGGTTGAGGACGCTTTTACGCCACAGGCCCCAGGTGTCCTTGGTGCGCTCGCGCACTTTTTTGCCGCGCTCCAGCACGATGGGGTTCAGGCCCATCTGCGCCAGCAGCAGCGCCGCAAAAATACCGCAGGGCCCGAAACCCACCACCACCGGCCGCAGCGCTGGCGCCTGGCGAGCCGTGGTGACGAGGTGGTAACTCTGGTCGGGCGCGGCGCGGATGTGCGGGTTGCTGTCGAACGTTGCCAGCAGCTTGGCTTCGAGAGCCGCGTCGGCAACTTCCACATCGGCGATGTAGACGAGCAATAATTTTTGCTTGCGCGCGTCGTAGCTGCGTTTGTAAACCGTGTGGCTGCGTAGCTCTGCGCTCTGGATGCCGAGCGTGCGTTTGATCAGCGCGGGCAGGGCGTCTTCGGGGTGGTCAAGCGGCAGCTTGAGTTCGGTCAGGCGGATCATGGGGCTCTTTGGGATCTGTTTTTCGGATCTGTCCGTATTTTAAGCCTCAAACAGGCTTCCAGCCCATATCCCGCCTGCGCGATGCGCTACTGAATTCATAGCGCTTCAATTGCCCGGATAATGGACCCCGTGAAGCACGCCAGACTGCCGCTGGTGCAAGGGTGGAAACACCGCACTGGAGGAAGGTCCGGACTGCATAGGGCGGCGTAGCAGCTAACAGCTGTCCACCGTGAGGTGAGGATCAGAGCTACAGAGACGAGTCGACTTGGGGCAACTCAAGACGGGTGAAACGAGCAATCTCTACGCGCAGCAATACCAAGTAGGCACACGCAAAACGGAATGGCCATGCCGTTTCGTCATGACCGGGGCCCCCGGAGTGTGCGGGTAGGTAGCACCGAGCCGTCTGGCGACAGACGGCCCAGATTAATGGCAGTCACGGGGCGGCAACCGCAAGGAAGCCGTCCTGCACAAAATCCGGCCTATCGGCGGGCTTCACACTTTTTTCTGCGCGCTGCCCCTGCGGGCTCAGTACCTGCCGGACAGCAGCGCCCCGGCGCCTGGCACCTGTGTCGCCAGGCCCAGCCGTTTGAGCATGGCGTAAGTCGTGGCGACCGAGGCCGAGAGTACGGGAATGCCCAGTTTGTCCTCCACGATCTGGATCGAGGCCAGCGAGGGCATCTGCACGCAGGCCGACAGCACCACCACATCCACCCCCTGCGTGTTCAGCCGGCTCACCAGTCGGCTGGGTGCCAGCGCGTCCTGCGCGCCGACTTCGAGGTTGTCGGCAATTTCCAGCGACAGGCTGTCCATCACCTCAAAACCCTCGTGTTCGATGTAGTCCACCACCATCTTCGTGAGCGGCTTCATGTAGGGCGTGAGCACCGCTATTTTTTTTGCGCCCAGCGCCTGCAGTCCTTCGACCAGCGCGCCGGCGCTGGACACCACCGGCGCCGGTTTGCCATTGCTCACCGTGGCCTCATGCAGGCGTTTTTCGGAAGCCCGGTGGTAACCAAGGCCCTGGCTCATGATGGCCACCAGGCAGGCGTAACCGAGCACGTCCATTTTTCCGTCCGACAACTCCAGCGCGCAGCGGTCAGAGGCCGCGTCCATGGCAGTGAGTTCTTCCTTCGTCACCTTCTGCATGCGCATGCGGCTGGAGTGGAAGGTGAAGCGCTCCGGGAAATGCGGCTCGCGGGCGCGCAGCATGGCCGGAATCTCGGTCTCCATGGTGGTGTTCGAGCTGGGGACGATCTGCCCGATGCGGTAAGTACGGCTCATGCTTGTGTGTCCTGGAATATCAGTCGGCCTTGATGCCGGCCGCCTTGATGGTTTTGCTCCAGTAGGCCAGGTCAGACTTCACCAGATCGGCCAGCGCGTCCGGACCCTGGTAGCGGATTTCGATGCCGGCGGCATCGGCGCGGGTCTTGACGTCGGGCATCTCCATCGCACGCTTGACGTCGGCGGTGAGTTTGGCGATGACGGCTGGCGGGGTGCCGGCCGGCGCGAACAGGCCGACCCAGGCTTCCAGCTTGAAACCGGGCAGCCCGGCTTCGGCGGTGGTCGGGATCTGCGGCATCTGCGGGCTGCGCTTGTCGCCGGTGACGGCAAAGGCCTTGAGCTTGCCGGCCTGCACATGGCCCATGACCGAAGGCGGCGTGGTGATGAAGACCTGCACCTGGCCGCTGAGCACGTCCTGCACCGCCGGACCGGAGCCGCGGTAGGGAATGTGCGTCATGAAGGTGCCGGTCTGCTGCTTGAACACCTCCGTGCCGATGTGCGACAGCGAGCCGTTGCCCTGCGAGGCGTAATTGAGTTTGGCCGGGTTCTGCTTGAGGAAGGCAATGAATTCCTTCAGGTTGTTCGCCGGTACGGAAGGATGCACGGCCACCACGTTGGTGGCCACGGTCAGCAGGGCGACCGGTGCGAAGTCCTTGACCGGGTCCCAGGGCAAATTGGGCGCCAGCGCCGGGTTGCCCACGTGGTAGGCCGAGTAGGAGATCAGCAGCGTGTAGCCGTCGGGTTTGGCGCGCGCCACGGCCTGGTAGGCCACGTTGCCGCTGCCGCCGCCGCGGTTGTCCACCACGATGGACTGGTTGGCCACGCGGCCCAGCGGTTCGCTCAGCAATCGCGCCGAGGCGTCCACAAAGCCGCCCGGCGGATTCGGCACGATCAGGGTGATGGGCTTGGACGGGTAGGCGTCCTGCGCGACGGCCAGTGTGGACACGCATAGTGCGACCGCGAAAAAGACCGGCTTGAGCATGGAATGTCTCCTGAATGGAATTTTGGAATGTCTGGAAGCGGAAAACCCTATTTTTGAGCCGACCCAAATTCGTGTCCAATATATTGTTAGTCTTGATTTATAGCTTTAAGGTATCAATACATCCATGGAACTGCGTCACCTTCGGTATTTCGTCACGCTCGCCGAAGAACTGAGCTTTACCCGCGCTGCCGCCCGCTTGCATGTGTCCCAGCCGCCGCTGAGCCTGCAAATCGGACAGCTTGAGCAGGAAATCGGCGCGCGCCTGTTCCACCGCACCAGCCGCCGGGTGGAACTCACACTCGCCGGCCAGGCCTTTTTGATCGATGCGCAGGCCGTGCTGGCGCGTGTGGCTGAAGCGGCAGACCGGGCCCGCGCCATTGGCCAGGGCCTGGCCGGGCGCATCGACATCGGCCTGTCGGGCTCGCATTTCCTCGGGCCCTTGCCGCACATCATGGCGGTCTATGCGCAAAGCCACCCAGCGGTCGAGATCAGCCTGCATGAGCTCAAACCGGCGGTGCAGTTGCAGGCCCTGCGGGAGCGGCGTATCGACCTCAGCGTCTCGCGCACGCCGGTCAACGACGCGGTGCTCAGCAGCACCTTGCTCTGGCGCGACCCGGTGGCCGTCGCGCTGCCGGTCGGCCATGCGCTGGCGCGGCGGCGGCAATTGCGCCTGCTGGACCTGCGTGCCGAGGCTTTTGTGATGCTGCGCACCGATTCCTCGGCGCATGCGCAGTACATCCAGGATTGCTGCGTGCAGGCCGGGTTCTCACCGCGCCTGAGTCAGCGTGTGCAGGAGTTGCCGGCGGTGCTGAGCCTGGTGGCCGAAGGCATGGGCGTAGCGCTGATCCCGTCCTCGCTGCAGGGCCTGTTTCCCGGCCGGATCAAGGTGACGCCACTCGGCAAGGAAGCACCGCATGCCGACGTTTATGCGGTGCAGCGCAGTGCGGACACCTCGGTGGTGGCGCAGGAGTTTGTGCGCCTGGCAGCGGCTGGCAGCTGAGCCGGCAAGTCCTACACGTTGAACATACCCTGTGCCTGAATCCGCTCCACATGTGCGAGCAGTGAACGCTTCGCCACCGGCCAGATGCGCGGGTCCACGTCGTCGTAGGCGAGTTTGACCCAGTCGTCCATGGACCCGTCCGGTTGCGCCTGCATCACGCCGACGATTTTGGCCTCGCGTTTGAGGCGGTGCGCCTTGAGATGGGCAATCGCGGTTTTGGCTTCGCCGATGACGTAGCCGTGCGCCGGCGCGATGAAGTGGATGGCGTGGTCGTCGCAAGCGGCACTGAGGTTGTCGAGTGAGTCCAGGTAGGCATTCATGTTGCCGTCAGGTGGGTCCACCACCGTGGTGCTGCCGTTGAGGATGTGGTCCCCGCTGAACAAGATGCCGTCTTCCACCAGCACCAGGCACAGGTGGTTGGCGGCATGGCCCGGCGTGTGGATCACCTTCAGGGTATGCGTCATTTCGGGCTCCAGCCCCCGGCTGGTGAGGGAAAGCAGCTCCTGATTTGATAGCGAACGATCTGGTGTGAACTGGCTGGCGGCGCGTGCTGTGGAGGCCGAGGGCAGGCCCAGAATCGGCGGCGGCTCGCTACACAGCGCCTGCAGCGGTTTGGCGCCCGGCGAATGGTCGGCATGCGAGTGGGTGCACACAATCATGCGGATGTCGCCGCCCGCTGCGCGCCAGAGCCGCTGCAGGTGGTCCCTATCGGCCGGGCCGGGGTCAATCGCGATGTAGCCGGTGTTCGGGTCGCCGACCAGGTAGCTGTTGGTGCCGGGGCCGGTCATCACGCCGGGGTTGGGCGCGGTCAGGCGCATGACGTTTTTGAGCAGACCCACCGGCTGCGCGGTCTGCCAGTCCAGCGCATGCACCATCTGGCCGTCGGGGCTGGTCAGCGCGAGTTCGCCATACGGCGCTTCATGCTCCATGTAGCGCGCCTCGGCGCCTTCCAGAAAACCAGCGCGCGGGCACGAGGTCCACAGCGGCTGCTCGTTCGCTGCACAGGCCTGCAGCACGGCATCCACGGTTGCAAAAGGCTGGAGCCGCTGCAGCGTGCGTATGGTCGGGAAGATGATAAAAAAGCCGCCGGCCTCATGCCGCGCCAGCGCATCGGCTGGCCGCACCCAGCAGGGTTCAAACTGCTCGGATTCGTCGGCGACAGGCTCCTGGCCGTCGGGCATGCGCGCGACCAGAAAGGGCACGTCGAAGCGGCGCGGCAAGTCGCGGTCGGTGATCCAGTGCGCCAGCACAAACACCTGGTCACCGGCCAGCACCAGGCCCTTGTCGCGGCATTGCGCGGCGAACGGTGCCTTGCGATCCAGCGCGGCGATGTCGGCCGTCGAGGCGTAGCTGCCGTCGGCATGGCGGGCCAGCAACACGCCGAGCTCTTCAAAACTTTCGCGAATCGCGGCAATCGCCTGCGTCAGGTGCAAATCGCTCTGGCTGGCGCGGCGTGTGGACTGCGCGTGCGCCGCGCTGTCAGCCGCATCGATGCCGCCGCCGGGGAACACATAAGCGCCCGGCGCGAAGCTGGCGGTCATCGAGCGCCGCGTCATCAGCACCTCAATACCTTGCGGGCTGTCGCGCAGCAAGAGCACGGTGGCCGCAGGGCAGGTGGGCGCGGGTTCGCGCTGCGGATACAGAAGTTGGGAAGGTCGGACCATGGCCTGATTTTGCGCGAAAGCGGCGCGTGCCGCCGTGTGCGTCGCCTATGGTTGGCATGCTAAGTATTAACCGCAATGGTGTTTCGGGCGCACGCTGCCGATACTGACTCTCACTTCATTTGCAGGACTTTCACCATGAAACACTGGATTTCCAGAACCGCCCTGGCCGTGTCGGCCGCCGCGCTGTGCGCCACCTCCATGAGCGCCATGGCCCAGGCCTGGCCCACCAAACAGCCGATCAAGTTTGTCGCCGTGTTTCCCCCTGGCGGCTCGGTCGACCAGGTGGCCCGCATTCTGGCGGTACCGCTGTCGCAGCAACTGGGGCAGAACATCGTGGTCGAAAACAAGGGCGGCGCGTCCGGTTCCATCGGCACCGCGGCGGTCGCTGCAGCGCCGGCCGACGGCTACACCTTTGCAGTGGTGTTTGACACCCATGGTGTCAACCCGACGCTGATTCCCGGCATGCCCTTCGACACCCGCAAGGACCTGGCGCCGGTCTCGCTGATCGGCACCTCGGCCATGGTGCTCGCCACCTTCTCTGCCTCTGAATACAAAACTTTTGGCGATGTGGTGGCGGCGGCCAAAGCCAAGAAAAACGTCAACTACGGCAGCATCGGCTCCGGCAGCCTGGGCCACCTGGCGATGGCCCTGCTCAGCAAAAGCGGCAACATCGACTGGCAACACGTGCCCTACAAGGGCGGCGGCCCGCTGATGACCGACGCCGTGGCCGGCCACGTGCCGCTGTCCATTGGCTCGGTGTTTGTCACCAAGCCGCACATCGACAGCGGCCGCCTGCGCCCGCTGGCCGTGACCACCAGCAAACGCGCGCCAGAACTGCCGAATGTGCCGACCGTGGCCGAAAGTGGTTTTGCCGGCTTTGATGCTCCGGCCTGGTGGGCCATCCTGGCGCCGGCCAAAACCCCGCCCGAGGTCATCAAACGCATGAACGAGGAAATCAACAAGGCGCTGCAGAACCCCGACATTGCCAAAAAGCTCAGTGCCCAGGGCATCGACATCCTCGGCGGCACGCCGGACTCGGCACGTGTTTTCATCGACAGGCAGATTGACACCTGGGCCAAGGTGGTGAAGGACAACGGGATCAAGGCGGATTGAGCGCCGTCTGCAAATTAGAAGAAAGGGCCTGCGGGTCCTTTTTTACTTGGGGTCACGACATCTCTGGCGGCGGCTTTGGGCCAGAAGCGGCCGCTGGTGTTGCACCAGCCGACCGTCTGCCTCAGACTGGTAGCCGACATTCAATTGGAACCGATCACTGGCAGCCTTCGAGACAAAACGGAATTCCAAGGGTTTGAATCGACTGCCCTAAAGACGACATTGACTATCGCTGGTCGACGTTGCTGGTAGCCGAACGAAATGCAGCACAAACCCGACAAATCGCATTTCGGTAGCCGTCGCCCGTAGGTATACGGGGCGTGAGGTCGTAGTCGCTCTCCAATGAGCGCACCTAAAACCCCATCCTCCATGAAGGCCGGGGCGATTCAAAGAGGCGCTTTAAGCCCGTACCTTGTCAAGCTTTGAAAACTTGTATTTAATCTTCGAGGTCAGGTAGGTAACCCGACATCGGGCCTACTTTCTCAGGAGTAATGATGCGCGAATCCCTCGAGACAGACTATCTGGTGATCGGTACTGGCGCGGCCGGCATGGCCTTCACTGACACCTTGCTCAGCCACTCCGACGCAACCGTCTCTCTGGTGGACCGACGCCATGCACCTGGCGGGCACTGGATCGACGCCTACCCGTTCGTGCACCTGCATCAGCCGTCTGCGTTTTATGGCGTGTCGTCTGTGCCCCTGGGGCAGGGGACTGTGAGCCAGACCGGCATCAACGCCGGTTTTCATGAGGCCGCAGGAGCGGACGAGTTGTGCGCCTACTACGCGCAGGTGATGGACCAGCACTTCCTGCCAACCGGGCGCGTGCGCCACCATCCTTGCAGTGATCACTCCATCGGGTCGGACGGACGCCACCTCATCACCTCGCGTCTGACCGGCGACGTGCAAGAAGTGCGTGTACGGCGCAAGCTGGTCGATACTGGATATCTTGAAGGACGCATACCCGCCACCAGCCCGCCGCCCTTCGAGGTAGCCGAGGGCGTTCGCTGTGTGCCTGCGGGCGACATCGTGCGCGTGATCGAGCCGCCCGAGCGATACGTAGTCATCGGTACCGGCAAGACAGCGCTCGATACCTGTGTCTGGCTGCTATTGCAAGGGGTGTCCGCCAGCGCTATTCAATGGATCAGGCCGCGCGAAGGCTGGTGGCTGAACCGGCGCTTCAACCAGCCGGGAGAAGGTCTTCCCGAATTCTTTGCCGGCGTCGGCCTGCAGTTCAAGGCCATGGCGCAGGCCACGTCGGTCGACGACGTATTCGCCCGGCTCGAAGCCGATGGCTTTTTCCTGCGGGTCGACACCACGGTGGCGCCCACTATGAGCCACGGTGCCATGGTCAGCGAGACCGAGCTGGCTCTGCTGCGCCAGATCGGAGACGTCGTACGACGCGGACATGTACGCCGCATTGAACGTGATCGCATCGTGTTCGACGATTACTCGATCCCCACCAGCCCCGGAACACTGCATGTCCACTGCGCTGCCGTTGGACTGGCACGCCCGGCGCTAAGGCCGATTTTTGAAGCCGACCGTGTGACGCTGCAGCCAATGTTCTGGAGCTTTGCCTGCTACCCGGCTGCGCTACTTGGCGTGGTCGAGGCCACCATCGCCGATACCGACGAAAAGAACCGTCTGTGCCCGCCGATCCGTTACTGGGACGAGCCGCGCGACTACCTGTCGTCCTACCTCGCGCTGCTGGCACACGAGCGCGCACGCGCTGCACACCCTGCCATTACGGCTTGGGCCAAAGGCACGCGGCTCAATCCCATATCGGGCTTGGGCGCCCATCGCGAACACCCACTGGTTACGCAGACGTGGGGCGAGCTGAAGCATTACGGCGCCGCCGCCGCGGCCAACCTTGTCAGTCTGCTGCGATGACGCATGCGCCATACCCATATACAGAGACTGGCTTGGGGGAGCTTATCTTGGCGTGACCGATTTTCGCTCACGCTTGAAATTGTCGAATGGCTGACCAGATCTCAGTCTGGTCCATGGGACATCCCTATATCGGATGGCGGACTGGCAGGCTGATACCGCTCATGTGCAAACGTCGGCTTCTGGCCGGAAAGCAGACATGCATTGGAGTCGGACGCATCTGTAACATCGGCCATTGATGCGCGGTTCAGGCTGGCCGCTTCCCCCCCGGGTGAATAAGCGTCCGCGACACTTCAGAGCCTCCAAAACCATGCAGCCATGCTTTGGTTGACTTATACCGTCCAGCCGCAGCCGCAGCCTTATTGCAAACGCTGCAACAACTCCAAAGTCGGATACCCATCCGCCGGCAAACCCACGCTCTGCTGATAACGGCGGATCGCGCTTCGCGTGGCTGGCCCCACCATGCCGTCGGGTGTGCCGCTGTCGAAGCCGCGTGTGTTGAGGGCGGTTTGCAGCGCGAGCAACTGGCCGCGCGACAGCGCCTGCAGGTCACGCGGCCAGGACGTCTGCACCGCGGCGCCGCCGGCCAGGGCTTGCGCCAGCAGGCCGACGGCGAGGGCGTAGCTGGTCGAGTTGTTGTAACGCAGGATGGTGCGGAAGTTGGGGCCGATGAGGAAGGCCGGCCCGCGCGCACCAGCGGGCAACAGCAGGGCGCTGTCGGACAGGGCCGGTAGCGGCGTACCGTCCATGGACCGCACGCCGAGGTTTGCCCAAGCGCCTGCGGGCCGCCGCTGTTCGCCATCGGCCAGTGCCAGGTCAAAGCCCGGCGGCAGGCGAACCTCTTGCCCCCAGGGCTGGCCGGCCTGCCAGCCGGAACGGGCTAAAAAGTTGGCGGTTGAGGCCATCACGTCGGGAATGCTGCCCCAGATGTCGCGCCGGCCGTCGCCATCGGCATCGACCGCGTAGGCCAGAAAGTTCGAAGGCAAAAATTGCGTCTGGCCCATGGCGCCGGCCCAGGAGCCGAGCATCTGTTCGCGGGGGATGTCCCGGTTCTGCAAGATTTTCAGCGCAGCGAGCAACTGACCGCGCGCCCAGGCCTCACGCCGGCCTTCGAAGCCGAGTGTGGCCAGTGCGTCAATCGTCGGGATGTCGCCGGTGTTGCTGCCGTAGTTGCTCTCCATGCCCCAGATCGCCGCCAGGATTTCTGCCGGCACGCCGTAACGCGCTGCGGCAGCATCGACCGCTGGCCGCGCTTGCAGCAATCTGTCCTGGCCGCGCACCACACGTTGCGCCGAGACCGCGCTGTCGAGGTAGTCCCAGACCGTGCGCGTGAACTCGGCTTGTGCGCCGTCGAGTTCGGTCACGCGCGGGATGAAACGAACTCCCTCGAAGGCGCTCTGCAGCGTGGCCTCGTTGATGCCGGCTGCGCGCGCAGTGGTGCTGAAGTCGGCGATCCAGCGCGCGAAGCGCTGGTCGCGTTTGGCGTCATCGGGTGCGACTGCTGCGGGGCTGCTGTTTGCCGGCGGCGTTTGGGCGCTGGCCGATAGTGTTGCGCCGCCTGCCACCAGCGCGAAAATTGTCAGCAGAGCGGTTACAGAAAAACAGGAGGGTGTTTGGTACATGCCTAGTCATGCTCTTCGGGCGACACACCCAGCGCCACCAGAAAACGCGCCACCATGTTGTAGGTGGCAATCGCGCTGGTCAGCTCGACCAGCTCGGTCGTATCGAAATGTGCGCGCAGGCCTTCAAAGACCTCGTCGCTGACTTTCACGTCCAGCGTCATTTGAGCGGCGTAACGAATCACCAGTTGCTCGACCTCACCGAGCGCCGGGTGTGCTGCCGAGGCGCGTGCGTCGGCTTTAACCAGCACGTTGAGTGCATCGAGTTCAGCTTGCTGGCCACCCGCCGCCAGAAAATCCGGCGCGTGGTGGTGGTACTCGTAAGCCGCGCCCGTGAGCAGTGCGACCGTACAGATGCCCAGCTCGCGCAGCTTGCGGCTGGTCGGCAGGCCGCTGCGCACCGCGCCCAGGTAGACGTTCCAGCCGCGTGCCAGCGGCTCGCTCCAGAGCAGGGCCTTGTCGAGATTGATCAGCGTGCCGCCGCGGCGTTTGAGGACGGCGTCGACGAGGTCCTGGGGTTGGGGTTTGAGGGCGGGGGTCCAGTCGGGAATGCGCATGGGTGTCTTTCCGTTGTGTGTGTGGGGTGTGGCCTCGGCGGATAATGCGGACATGCTGATCCGATTTACCAAGATGCAGGGGGCGGGCAATGATTTTGTCATGCTCGACGAGACCCGCGGGCGGCTGAACCTCACCCCCGGCCAGTACCGCTTTCTGGCGGACCGCCACTTCGGCGTCGGTGCGGACCAGATCCTGTCGGTGCGGCCTGCCAGCGAGGCAGGTATCGACTTTGAATACGTGATCCACAACGCCGACGGCGGCGAGGTTGAGCAGTGCGGCAATGGCGCGCGTTGTTTTGTGCGTTTTGTGCGCGAGCAGGGGTTGACCACCAAGGACGCGGTGCGTGTGAAGACGCTGTCGGGCGTGATCGAGCCGCGTATGCAGGCCGACGGCCGTGTCACCGTGGACATGGGCGCGCCCATTTTTGATCTGGCGCGGGTGCCCTTCGACGCCGCCGGTTTGACGCCGGAAACCGTCAATTCATGGCAAAAATGGCCGCTGGCCCTTGCCGGACGGGCGCAAGTAGCTCCTGTTTTGATAGCGGTGTTGTCCATGGGCAACCCGCACGCGGTGCAACTGGTGGACGAGGTCGAGACTGCGCCAGTGCTGGAAGCCGGGCCGCTGATCGAGGGCCATGCGCGCTTCCCGCGCCGCGTCAACGCCGGCTTCATGCAAATCGTGTCGCGCAGCCAGATCCGTCTACGGGTGTATGAACGCGGCGCCGGTGAGACACTCGCCTGCGGCAGCGGGGCTTGCGCGGCGGTGGTCGCTGGCATACGCTTGGGCTTGCTGGACGCGCGGGTCGATGTGTGGACGCATGGCGGAACGCTCAGCATCGAATGGCAGGGCGGCGTGGATGCCAGGGAGGCGCCGGTGCTGATGACCGGGCCGGCGACCACGGTGTTTGAAGCCTCGATTGAAGTGCCTGATCACCTTTAGACGCCTGTAGACTGCCCGACATTGATTTACCGGAATGCCAAGAACATGAACCCAAGCGAACACTCGATCCAGAACCCGATCACCGAAGACGACATTGCCAACTTCCTGGCCAACACGCCGGATTTCTTCGAACGCCACGCCGAGCTGCTGGCGACCGTGCAGTTGTCCAGCGGCCACGGCGGCCGTGCCGTGAGCCTGCAAGAGCGCCAGGCCGGCATGTTGCGCGACAAGATCAAGTCTCTGGAGTCCAAGGTGGTCGAGATGATCCGTTACGGCAACGAAAACGTCGGCATTGCCGACAAGCTGCAGCAGTGCACACTGAACCTGCTGCTGACAGCCCATGCGCGCGACCTGCCCGACACCATCGTGCGCGAGATCCAGTCGCAGTTCTCGGTGCCGCAGGCGGCCGTCAAGGTCTGGCACGTCAACGGCATTTTTTCGATGGAAGATTTTTCGACCGGTGTCAGTGAAGACACACAAACCTTTGCGTCCTCGCTGACGGTACCGTATTGCGGCGTCAACTCGGGTTTCGAAGCGGTCAACTGGTTGCCCGATCCGGCGCAGGCCATGTCGGTGGCCTTGATCCCGCTCCGGCCTGGCAAGGTGCCGCAGGCCTTCGGCATGCTGGTGCTGGCCTCGCCCGACCCGGAGCGTTTCAGCGCCAGCATGGGGACCGACTTCCTCGAACGCATCGGCGAGCTGGCAGGCGCGGCGCTGTCGCGCCTGCGGCCTGTGGCCGACTAGCCATCAAGGGCACGGCCATGCCGGACGCCAGCGTTGACGAACCCGCGATTCCGGTGCCCGACAACGATCCGCTGGTTGAGCGCTACCTCGAACATGTGCGCGTCGAAAAACGCCTGGCCCAGCGCACGGTCGAGCTCTATGCGCTGGACCTCATCAAGCTGCAGGCCAACTGCCGCCAGGCCGGCGTCGCTCTGACGGCAGTGCAGAACCTCCACATGCGGCGCTGGGTCGCGCAGATGCACGGCGGCGGGCGCAGCGGCCGGGGCATCGCGCTGATTCTGTCGGGCTGGCGCGGTTTTTACAGCTGGCTGGGGCGCGAGGGCCTGGTCACCAGCAACCCGGTGCAGGACCTGCGCGCGCCCAAGGCGGCCAAACCGCTGCCCAAGGCGCTCAGCGTTGATGAGGCGGTGCAGCTGGCGGCTTTTCAGGGCGCCGACGGTGAAGATCCGGCGCTGCAGGCGCGTGACCAGTGCATCACCGAACTGCTCTATGGCTGCGGCCTGCGTATTGGCGAGCTGACTGGCCTGGACGTGGTCGCCAGCAGCCAGGCCAGCGGCTGGATAGACCTGCAGGCAGCAGAGGCGCATGTGCTGGGCAAGGGCTCGAAGCGGCGCAGCGTACCTGTCGGCAGCAAGGCGCTGGAGGCCCTGCAGGCCTGGCTAACTGCACGCCGTGTGTGGGCGAAGGACGACGCGGCGCTGTTCATCAGCCAGCGCGGCACGCGCCTCACGCCGCAGTACATCCGGGTGCGCCTGAAGCAACGCTCACTGCAGGCCGGCCTGGCGACGCCGGTGCATCCCCACATGTTGCGGCACTCGTTTGCCAGCCATGTGTTGCAGTCAAGCGGCGACCTGCGCGCGGTGCAGGAGCTGCTGGGCCACGCCAACATCACCACCACGCAGGTCTATACGCGGCTGGACTTCCAGCACCTGGCGAAGGTCTATGACGCCGCGCATCCGCGTGCCACGGTGGCGGGACTCAAACCGGCGATAAAAAACAAGGCTTGAGCGAACGCAGTTCCTGAATGCCATGCCGGGCTTGATCCGGCATCCCTGCGCGAACATGGATTGCGGGTCGCGCCCGCAATGACAACCCACCCCGAGCGAACGTGGGGCTCTATGGAGCCGGTGCCTTGTAGTCCGGGAGCATGAACACCGCGCGTTTGCTTTGCGGCGACACGCCGGCCAGTGTTTGCGCCAGGCGAGCCAGCACCACCTCGGCGGTAGGCCCCTGGCGCGGCACCAGCGCGTAAGCCACGCGCACCTGCGCCACGCATTCCACAGGCAAGCCTTTGAAGGGCATCAGGCAGCGCGCCACGATGCGGGGTCCGAGCGTGGCGGCGTCTTCGGCGGAAAACGGCCCCTCCACCAGCATGCTGAACCGGTGCTCGGACAGGCGCGCTGCGCTGTCGATGTCGCGCGCTGTGGACAGCAGGCGCTCTGCCACGCGCAGCGGCAGGTCCTGCGCCGCCTTGCGGCCGAAGTCGCGCTGGATCTGCTCGGTATTGACCAGGTCGATCATCAGCACCGCGCCCTGGTGTTTGAGCCGCTCGGAGCGGGCAATCATGCGGGCCAGTCGTTCTGCAAACACCGACTCGTTGATCAGTCCGGTCGAGGGGTCGACCCGGTCCAGCCCCTGGATGCGGCGCATGTTCTCCCGCCGGTGCTGGCTGCGCAAAACCAGCACGGCCAGCATCGCCGGCATTTGCAGCGCCATGCTCGCCAGCACGCCATGCTCGGTGGCAAAACTCAGGGGCACCCATTGCAGGTAGCGGGCGACGGCCAGCGCCAGGCTGACGGCAAACGGAGCGGCGCTGAGCAGCAGCCAGCCGCCAAAACGGTCGCCCCGCCGCCAGGCCCAGAGGTTGACCACCAGCAGCAGCAGCGGCACCAGCACCATGTAGGGCACCAGTAGCTTGAAACGTAGTGCGCTGTCGGTCACGGCCAGCAGCACCGAGAGCACGGCGCCGGCCAGCGCCATGGCCCACACCATGCCGTTCAAAAACCTGGAGCGCTGTGCCAGCGACACCACCGTGGCATTGAGCAGCAGCAGTGACACCAGCATCCAGACGGCCAGCAGCACCAGCGAGCGGTCTGCCCAGGCGGGCGATTGGGGCCACAGGTGCAGGCCAGCCACGCCGGTGACGGCAGCCTGGGTCAGGCCGACCAGTGCCGAACACGCGGCGTAGTACAGGTAGGCGCGGTCCCGGAGCCAGGCCAGACCGGCCAGGCCAATCGCCACGCCCAGCAGCGACAGACCGAAATAGACCCCAAGGAACAGCGAAACCTGCTGCTCGCCGCGTAGCACATGCCCCGAGTTGACAAAACGCAGGGGAGCGCTGAAACCCTGGGCATTTTCAATGCGCAGGATGTAATGTGTCGGTTCCTCGGCATTGAACTTCACCACCAGCAGCGGGTGACGGTGGGGTGTCTGCCAGCGGTTGATGGCGGTGAGGTCGCCGCTGCGCTGTTCCTGCCATTGACCGGCCTTGTCCAGGGTGTACAGCGATGCCCGGTCCAGCGCGGGGTAGGGAATTTCCAGCAACCAGCGTTCCGAGTCGGGGGCGGGCGGCACGGTGAAGCGTATCCACAACGCCTGTCCTGGCTTCAAAGGATAGATCCCGCGCGGCAGCGTCGCCTGCCAGGGCAGGCCGGGGTTGGAAGCGATTTGTTCGACGCCCTGTTGGCCTTGCGGGTCTATCCAGTAGTCGCCCCAGTCGGCCAGCGCCACGGGCTGCGCGTCCGCGTCCAGATCCAGCACCGTGCGGGACAACACCGGCGTGCTCAAAAACGCCAGGATCACACCCAGGCACAAAGCGGCCGCTAACTTGCCGGATCCGGAAATCCTGGCTTTGATGTTTGCAACATGCGCTGAAAAGCGGTTAACAACCATCAAGTCATTGTCGCAAATTCCCGCCAGGCTGCGAAAGAGGCGCGGCAAGCCGCGACAATAGCGCCATGAAGTCCCTACGATTGAGAGAAGGCAAGGAGCGGTCCCTGCTGCGGCGCCACCCCTGGATATTTGACGGCGCGATCGCCAAAGGGGGGGGCGACCCCGGTGAAACCGTGCGGGTCGAGGGGCACGATGGCCAGTTTCTCGGCTGGGCTGCGTTCAGCCCGAGCTCGAAAATACGCGCGCGCGTCTGGAGCTTTGACGAAAACGAACGCATCGATGCTTCGTTTTTTATAGCGCGTATCGACCAGGCGATAAGGGCCAGGAGCCGCTTTGACATCCAGAGTAATGGCTGGCGGCTGATCCACGGCGAGTCCGATGGCCTGCCCGGTGTGGTGGTGGACCGGTATGCGGACACCCTGGTCGCGCAGTTCTCCAGCTGCGGCGCGGAGCGCTGGAAAAGTGTGATCGTGGATGCCTTGCTGGCAAAGACCGGGCTGACACGCTTGTACGAGCGCTCGGATGCCAGTGTGCGTTCGCTCGAAGCTTTGCCCGAAGCCACCGGTTGGCTGCAGGGCTCTGGCGACACCGGCATCACGATCACGGAACATGACTGGAAGCTGAGCCTGGACGTGGCCGAGGGCCACAAGACTGGCTTCTACCTGGACCAGCGCGACAGCCGCCGCAAGTTTGCCGACCATGCGCGTCGTCTGCAGTTCCAGAACGTGCTCAATTGTTATTGCTACACCGGCGGCTTCACGGTGGCGGCGCTGGCCGGCGGCGCGGCGCATGTGACATCGATTGATTCGTCCGGTCCGGCGATAGAACGCGCCAAAGCCAATGTGGCGCTCAACGGCTTTGATGCGGGCCGCACCACCATGATGGATGCCGATGTCAATACGTCGCTGCGCCAGTTCCACAAGGAAGGCCGGACCTTTGACGCCATCGTGCTGGACCCGCCGAAGTTTGCGCCGACGGTGGCACATGCCGAACGCGCCGCGCGCGCCTACAAGGACGTCAACCGCATCGCGCTGTCGATTCTGGCGCCGGGCGGGGTGTTGTTCACCTACTCCTGCTCGGGTGGCATCAGCGCCGACCTGTTCCACAAAATCGTGGCCTCGGCCGGCATGGACGCCGGGGTGGATGCTTTCATCACCGAACGCCTGGGCGGCGCGCCGGATCACCCGATGACGGTCAATTTTCCGGAAGGCGAGTACCTCAAGGGCCTGGTGCTGCTCCGGAAGTGATTTTCAAGCAAAAAAGGCATCCAGCCCATACCAGACGGGCGTAAGAAGCTATCAAAACAGGAGCAATCCGGCGCGCCGGGGCGCCTGGGCTTGACATGCCCTGTAGAGTAATCATGTTCCAGCATCAGGGGGATGGCTTGACCGCTAAACTCCCTCCTCCGTCCGCGCGCCCACCGCATCTTTTCATCCCGCTTTTCCTGAGGCAGATTCCATGAGCTTGATTCCTGTGACCATCCTGACCGGCTTTCTGGGCTCCGGCAAAACCACGCTGCTCAAGCGCATCCTGACCGAAGCCCACGGCCAGAAGATTGCCGTGATCGAAAACGAGTTTGGCGAGGAAAACATCGACAACGAGATCCTGGTCAACGACACCGAGGAAAACATCATCCAGATGAACAACGGCTGTATCTGCTGCTCGATTCGCGAGGACCTGCGGGAGACGCTGCAGTTACTGGCCGCCAAAAAACGCAAGGGCTTGCTGGACTTCGAGCGTGTGGTGATCGAAACCACCGGCCTGGCCGACCCCGGCCCGGTGGCGCAAACCTTTTTCATGGACGAGGAAATCGCCGAGCAGTATTTGCTGGACTCCATCCTGACGCTGGTCGACGCCAAACACGCGGCGACCCAGCTCAATGACCGCCAGGAGGCGCGCCGTCAGGTCGGTTTTGCCGACCAGATCTTCATCAGCAAGTCCGATCTGGTGGCTGCCGACGACGTGCAGGCGCTGATGCACCGGCTCAAACACATGAACCCGCGCGCACCGCAGAAGGCCGTGCATTTTGGCGAGGTGGCGATTGCCGACGTGTTTGACCTGCGCGGCTTCAACCTGAACGCCAAGCTGGACATCGACCCGGACTTCCTCAAGGCTGATGCGCATGACCATGCCGGGCATGACCACGCCGAAGGTGAACACTGCGACCACCCCGCGCATGCGCACGACCATGGCCATGGCCACCACCATCACCACGATGACGACGTCAAGAGTTTTGTGTTTCGCTCGGAGCGCGCGTTTGATCCGGCCAAGCTGGAGGATTTTCTGGGCGCCGTCGTCAACATCTATGGTCCGCGCATGTTGCGCTACAAAGGCGTGCTCAACATGGAGGGCACCGACCGCAAGGTGATTTTCCAGGGCGTGCACCAACTCATGGGCAGCGACCTCGGGCCGGCCTGGGGCGCGGATGAGCCAAAACTCAGCAAGATGGTGTTCATCGGCATCGATTTGCCGAAAGATATTTTCCTGCAGGGCCTGGAGCAGTGTCTGGTTTGAGGTAGTCTGTCCGCTCATTGCCTTGAAAGGCGGGAGGGCCTCATGTTTGTCTCCATTCTCCAACGATTAGGTCTGCGGGCGTCCCGGCATCCCGGCGAGCCGCTACAATCGCGCGCCGACTCCACTACCCGGACGTCCCGACCAGGACAGTCAGGCGAAAAAGTCAGGGTAAGTACTGGCCTTGAAACTGCGGCGACGGCGACAGGCAAACCAGACAATCATGTAAAAGACAAGGCTGGACTGGCAAAAAACAGTTCAGCCAGGAGCCAGCATCAGGGTCATGCCGAAGCTGCTTCCCCGAGGAGACACGATGTGAAAGCGCCAGCCAAAAAGTCCAAATCACCGGTCAAAGCCGCGGCCAAGCCTGGCAAGCCTAAAGTCACGGCCAAAGCTGTGGCGAAGAAGGTAGCCAAACCTGCGCCCGCAAAAACCGCTGCTGCCAAAAAACCAGCCAAACCGGCCGCCAACCTTGTCAAGGCCAAGCCGGAAGTCGCCGCCAAGCCGGTTGCGAAAACAAAGGCCAAGCCTGTGACCAAGTCGGCACCCGCCAAGAAAACACCCGTCGCCGCCAAAAAGGCTGCAAAGCCCCTTGTCAAACCCGCGGTCAAAGCGGCCAAACCTGTCATCAAGCCGGCGCCCAAGCCGGTTGCGGCCGGGAAGGCCACCGCCAAACCTGTAGAAAAAGTCATTATCAAAACGATCACCAAAACGGCTGCGGCCCCGGCCGGCAAAGCCGCGCCCAGCCCGTCACCCATCGCCGCAGCGCCAGCGCCGCTGCAGACACCGGCGCTCAAGCCGGGACGCCGGGCTTCCCTGCGCAACTCCTCCTTTGCGCCGCCACCGGCGCCCATGGTGCCCACCCATTCTCCCGACGCCGCCAAAGCCAGCTACTCAGCCATTGCCGAACGTGTGATCGCGCCGCCCCCGCATGTGGCGGCCAAGAAAGATCCCAAGCTCGCCAACAACTGGAAGACCAAGGCTGCCGACATGTTGTCGGACGAAGAGGTCAAGGCCATGCCTGACTCCGAGTACATGAACGACAAGCAGTTGGCTTTTTTCCGCTACAAGCTGTCCCTGCTCAAGCAGGACATTCACAACAGCGCCGGCGAGACCACCGAGCATCTTCGTGAAGACACGGTGGTGGTGCCAGACCCCGCGGACCGCGCCACCATCGAGGAAGAACATGCACTGGAGCTGCGCACCCGCGACCGCGAGCGCAAGCTGCTCAAGAAAATCGAGCAATCGATTGCCCGCATTGATTCCGGTGACTACGGCTACTGCGATGAAACCGGCGAAGCCATCGGTGTCGGGCGTTTGATTGCCCGTCCCACGGCCAATCTCTCGCTGGAGGCGCAGCAGCGCCGCGAGCTCAAGCAGAAAATGTTTGGTGACTGATTCGTCCGGCACCCATCTGATCTGACCTCCACCCATGGCCAAAGAAGACCCTGCGCCCGGCTTGTTGTCAAAAGTCGTGAAATTCGTCCGCAACCCGGCGACGAATTGGTCCGATCTGGAGAACAAGGAATCAGGCCGCGAGGAAGCCATGAGCAAGCAGTTGCTCAAGGAAATGATCGAACGCAAGCGTCGCAACGACTTTGTGCGCAAGCGCGAATTCGACATGCTCAGAAAAATGCGCAAGCGCGAAGCCATGACCGGGCAGGATCCAGGGGCCCGACCATCGTTCTTCCAGAGCAGCATGCCGTCCAAACCGGACGATCGCGCCGTGACGCTGAAGAAGATCGACGAAATTGAAGCCCAGATGTCCATGCAGTGGTGGAAAACCAAACATGCCAGCCCTTCGACCATGAGTGCTGCGGCGTCGTTGTCCGCCCCCTTGGCGGGGTCTCCAGCGGCCCCGAACAACCTGAGTGTTCATGCACCGCTGCTGGACAACGCGCTTCCTGGCAGTTATGCCCGCACAGCGCCCAGCGAACTGACAGCGGCACTCGCCAAAATGAAGGCGGGTGCCGCCGTACCTCCCGCCGCTCCCATGATGTCGGACCTGCTCGGTTCTGTGCCTGCCCCGGTTGCGCCGCCGCCAGCACGGCCGGCCAGTCCACGGGCGATTTCGGCGCTGTCCCGCGATGACACGCCGTCGGGTTTTTCGGCTTCCAAGTTTTCCGTGGTCGATGGCGCGGAAGTTGCGCACGACCCTGAACTGGAAGAGGCGTCCATTCGTTTTGCCAACGGTGACGATGCCGGCGCCGAATCTGGCCTGCTCGAAACGCTGGGCCCGCAGGGCAGCCGGGCACAACACCCCGATACCTGGCTGGCCTTGTTTGACTTGTACCGCGCCACGGGGCAGCAGGATAAATTCGAGAATCAGGCGATAGAGTTTGTGGGCCGTTTTGACCGCTCCGCCCCGCAGTGGTTCTCCATGCCCGATATGGTTCAACAACTGTCGTCGCCATCCAGCCAGAGTTCGGGCAATGGACCGGCTGCCGACTGGATTTGCCCGTCAGTTTTGGGTATTCAGACCGTTGCAGCCATGACCGCTGCCTTGTCCCGCGCTCCCATGCCCTGGCGCCTGGACTGGCACAACCTCAAGAACATCGATGCGGGTGCCGTCGAGCCTTTGAGCAAGGTATTCAGCGGCTGGTCGGCGCAACCGGTGCAACTGCGCTTCATCGCTGCGTCGCAGTTGCAGCAGGTGTTGCAGAATGCCACGCCGTCGGGGGTGCGAGACACTTCCGAGGCATGGTGGCAACTGAGGATGGAGGTCTTGCGCGTCACGCATCAGCCCGACGAATTCGAACTGACCGCGCTCGATTTTTGCGTGACCTATGAGGTATCGCCGCCCGCCTGGGACAGTGCGCGCTGCGAGTACAAGCCGCTCGATCCGCATGGCACCGCAGTCAGCGGGCAGGCCATCATTGGTGATGTGTACCGCGATTCCGCGCCTTCGAGCATCAGCAGCGCCCTCGATGGTGACACGCTGATGGATGGAAATTCACAGATGTCCAATTTGTTCGCGGTCGAGCTGTCCGGCCAGATCGAAGGCGACGCCATCGACGTGCTGGACAAGCTCGAAGCCAAGCTGATGGGTGCGGACATCATGATCATTTCTTGCGCCAAGCTGATCCGCGTGGATTTTTCTGCTGCGGGAACGCTGCTCAACTGGGTATCTGCCCGCGAAGCGGAAAACCGTGCGGTTCAGTTCACCGAGGTGCATCGACTGGTGGCTGCATTTTTCAACGTGATCGGCATCACCGAACACGCCCGGGTGCTGACGCGCATCGACTGAGCGGGGCGCATCGCCGCAGGGCGTCTCCACGCGTATCTGCGCCCTGAGAACGGGCTTTCCTCCCCCTCAAGCTCTCGGCATTTTTTCTCGAACGTACCTACGCGCGGACAAGCGTTTCATCGCGTACGTTCTCGCGGCTGACTTCAAGCCTCAGGCTTGCTCCCCTTCCACCACAAACGCTTACGCCACGCCAGGCTTGAGACAACACTTTCATTAAGCCGTCTAAGTGCTTCATTTAGAACATCTTTTAAACCATTCCTGGTTTGAAATACGTTTCTAAGTGCTTGATTTCATTGAAAAAATTTGTTGCAAAGCCCTTGCACCCGAAAACTTTCCTGATAAAGTGGGAAAAAGTGCAATTAAGTGGTGAAAAGTGTTTTTTCAAAGGGTTTAGCAGTGTTTCAAGGCGCGTCTTCTGTAGCTCTCGATACCAAGGGTCGGCTTTCTGTGCCGACCCGGTATCGGGACGTGCTCAGCGCCACCGCTGCCAGCCAGCTCACCATCACCAAACATCCGCATGGTTGCCTGATGATATTCCCGCGCAACGAATGGGAGAAATTTCGCGAGCGTATTTCCGCGCTGCCGATGGAGGCCCAGTGGTGGAAGCGGATTTTTCTGGGCAACGCCATGGACGTCGAGATGGATGCCAGTGGCCGTGTGCTGGTGTCGCCCGAGCTGCGCGTCGCCGCAGGCATCAGCAAGGACACGGTGCTGCTCGGCATGGGCAGCTCCTTTGAGCTCTGGGACGCGGCGACCTACGCTGCGCGGGAGGCCGAACAGATGAAGTTGCCCATGCCCGATGTCTTCAGAGACTTTTCATTCTGAAAGATGGCGGTGCAAGACCCATGGACACATCGCACCGTCTTGTTGAACGAAGCAGTCGCAGCGCTTCACATCCAACCGGACGGCCATTACATCGACGCGACCTTTGGGCGCGGTGGTCATTCACGCCTGATCCTGTCGCAGTTGTCTGCTGCGGGCCGCTTGACCGCCTTCGACAAGGATCTCGAAGCGGTCGCCGAGGCGAAGACGCTGAGCGATGCCCGGTTTTCGATTCGCCACGAGGGTTTCAAACACCTGGGCGATTTGCCGCCTGCCTGCGCAGCCGGTGTGCTGATGGACCTGGGCATCAGCTCACCGCAGATCGACAACCCGGCACGCGGCTTTTCGTTCCGCGGCGACGGCCCGCTGGACATGCGCATGGACACCACCCGTGGACAGAGCGTGGCCGAGTGGCTGGCCGATGCAGAAACAGACACCATAGCGGAGGTCATTCGTGAATATGGCGAAGAACGGTTTGCTGGGCAGATTGCAAAGGCGATTGATCGTCGCCGACAGGAGCGGGGCCCTGTTGGAACCACCGCTGAGCTGGCCGAAGTCGTGGCTGGCGCGGTCAAAACCCGCGAGCCGGGCAAGGACCCTGCAACGCGCACATTTCAGGCTTTTCGGATTTTCATCAACGCCGAGCTTGAAGAGCTGCAACAGGCGTTAGAGGCCAGCCTCAAAGTACTGCAACCGGGAGGACGTTTGGTGGTGATCAGTTTCCATTCGCTGGAAGACCGCATCGTCAAGCAATTTATTGCGGAGCATTCGCGCGAGGTGTATGACCGTCGTGCGCCCTTTGCCGAACCGAAACCGATGCGGCTGAAGGCGCTGGAGCGTACCAAACCCGGCGACGAGGAGGTCGCCGCCAACCCGCGCTCGCGCAGTGCGGTCATGCGGGTGGCCGAACGCACTGAGGTGCCAGTCCAGGCTATCACCCAGCGCTACCCGGGGGGGGCGGCATGACGCGTTTGAATCTGGTGCTGCTGGTCGCCGTGCTGTTCAGCGCGCTTTACCTCGTTCGCACGCAGTACGAGTCGCGCCGCCTGTATGTCGAACTTGAAAAGACCGCAGCCTTGAGCCGCAAGCTCGAAACCGATCGGGAGCGTCTGCAGGTCGAAAAACGCGCCCAGGCCACGCCGCTGCGCGTGGAGCAGATTTCCAAGGATCGCCTGCAGATGCGCACGGCCACGCCGGCCATCACCGCGTATGTTCGTTACAAACAGCCGCCGGCAGGCGAGGGCGCACCGTGAGCAGGAGCGTGCTTTATTCGTCTAGTCCGTTGCTGGCGAGCAAGACACCCGTCTGGCGCAGCAAGCTGATCGTGGCCGGCATTGCGCTGGCCTTTGCCGGTCTGGCCGGCCGCGCAGCCTATGTTCAGGTCATCGGCAACGATTTCTTCCAGCGGCAGGGCCAGGTGCGATTTGCGCGCACGCTGGAGCTGCCTGCCAACCGTGGTCGCATCCTGGATCGCAATGGCTTGTTACTGGCGACCAGCGTGGTGGCACCCAGCATCTGGGCCATACCTGAAGACGTGGATGCCGACCGGACACAACTCGGCGAACTCGCGAAGCTGCTCGAGATGCCGCTGGCGGAGCTGGCCAAAAAGCTGGCCGACGAGGACAAGACCTTTGTCTGGATCAAGCGGCAGGTGGACGAACCGGTTGCCCAGAAAATCCATGCCCTCGGCCTCAAGGGTATTTACCAGCGCAAGGAATACAAGCGCCAGTACCCGGAAGGCGAAACGGCCGCCCATGTGGTCGGCTTCACCAATGTGGAAGACCGCGGCCAGGAGGGCATCGAGCTGGCCTTCAACAAGGAACTGGCCGGCAAGGCCGGGTCGCGCCGGGTGATCAAGGACAGGCTGGGCCGGGTGGTCGAAGATGTGGGCGAGCAGGTGCCGCCGCTTGAAGGCAAGGACATCCAGCTCAGCCTGGACAGCAAGGTGCAGTTTTTCGCCTACCAGAAGCTGCGTGATGCGGTCATCGCGCGCAAGGCCAAGGCCGGCAGCGTGGTGGTGCTCGACACCATCACTGGCGAGGTGCTGGCGCTGGCCAACTACCCGAGTTACGTTCCGAACAAGCGGCAGAACCTGACCGGCGAGCAACTGCGCAACCGCGCCATCACCGACACCTTCGAGCCGGGGTCCACCATGAAACCGATCACGGTCGCGATGGCAATGGAGGCCGGGCGGATCAAACCACAAACCTTGATCGACACCGGGCCCGGCCGGTTCAGTATCGGCGGCTTCACCATCAGCGACACCCACAACTACGGCACGCTGACAGTCGAAGGCGTGATCCAGAAGTCGAGCAACGTCGGCGCGCTCAAGATTGCGCAGAAGATGAGCCCGCACGAGATGTGGGACACCTACACGGCACTCGGTTATGGCCAGAAGCCGCAGATTCAGTTTCCCGGCGCGGTCACGGGCCGACTGCGTCCCTGGAAAACCTGGCGGCCGGTGGAGCAGGCGACCATGTCGTACGGCTATGGCTTGTCGGCCTCCTTGTTCCAGATGGCGCATTCGTATACACCGTTTGCCCATGACGGCCAGATCATCCCGGTCACCATGCTCAAAAGCAGCGAGCCGGCCGTCGGCATCAGGGTTTTCTCTGCCGACACTGCACGCGCGGTGCGAAAGATGCTGCAGATGGCTGCGGCCCCTGGCGGCACCGGGCCGCTGGCGCAGACCGTTGGGTACTCGGTCGGCGGCAAGTCGGGCACCGCGCACAAACAGGTCGGCAAAGGCTACGCCAGCAATAAATACCGCGCCTGGTTCACCGGCATGGCGCCGATCGAAAACCCGCGCATCATCGTGGCGGTGATGATTGACGAGCCGAGCGATGGCAAGTATTTTGGCGGCGTGGCCGCTGCGCCGGTTTTCAGCGAAGTGGTGCAGCAGACTTTGCGCATGATGGGTGTGCAGCCGGACATGAGCGTCAAGCCGCAAATTGTCTACGCTCCGGTCGAGGAGTCCTTCTGATGGACCAGTTGCAGACACCCGGACAGGCGGCGCAGTGGCTGCGGCAGCGGGTCGGCGGCAGCTTGTGGACGGACAGCCGCAAGGTGGCGGCGGGCGACGGCTTCATCGCCTGGCCGGGTGCCGCCACCGATGCGCGCAACTATGTGGCGGGTGTGCTCAACGCCGGCGCGCAGGCTTGCCTGGTTGAACGGGACGGTGTTGAAAGTTACGGCTTCTCGGACAACCGCGTGGCGGCCTATCCCGGACTCAAACTGGCCACGGCGCCTATTGCTGCAGAATTTTTCGGGCATCCCAGCCGCCAGTTGGATCTGCTTGCAGTGACCGGCACCAATGGCAAGACCTCGACCGCCTGGTGGCTGGCCCAGGCGCTGGAGCGTCTCAAACGGCCTTGCGGCGTGGTCGGCACCCTTGGGATGGGCCGGCCTGAAGCCATGGTGTTCAACGGCCTGACAACGCCTGATCCTGTGTTGTTGCAACAGCAGCTCGCGCGCTGGGTCAATGAAGGTTTCGCGGCTTGTGCCCTTGAAGCGTCGTCGATCGGCATCGCCGAACACCGCCTCGATGCGACCGCCATACGCGTGGCCATCTTCACCAACTTCACGCAGGACCATCTCGACTACCACGGCGACATGGCGTCCTACTGGGAGGCGAAAGCGCGCCTGTTCTGCTGGCCGGGTTTGAAGGCGGCGGTACTCAACATCGATGACCCGAAAGGCGAGGCCTTGGCGTTGTCCCTGCGCGACTCGGGCCTCGATGTCTGGACCGTGTCCTGCGCTGCGCCGGCCCGTCTCAGGGCGCAGGCCATCGACCAGGGCAAAGATGGCATGCGCTTCGACGTGTGTGAGGAAAATTCCTGCCACCGGCTGTCCACCGGCCTGGTCGGCCGGTACAACGTGTCCAACCTGCTGGGCGTGATCGCGGCCCTGCGCGCACTCGGTCTGCCGCTGCGCGAAGTGGTGGACGCCTGTGCCGATCTGTCACCGGTGCCGGGGCGCATGGATGTGGTGTCAGTGCCGGGCCGCCCGCTGGTCGTGATTGATTACGCGCACACCCCCGACGCGCTTGAGAAGGTATTGGGTGCGCTTCGGCCGCTTGCCGAGGGACGCTCTGGCCGGCTGTGGTGCGTCTTTGGTTGCGGCGGTGAGCGCGATGCCGGCAAACGGCCGCTGATGGCAGCCGCAGCCGAAAAAGGCGCCGACCGTGTCGTGGTCACCAGCGACAATCCGCGCAGCGAGGACCCGGCCAGCATCGTCGGGCAGATCATGAAAGGCTTCAGTCGCAGCGGGGTGGCCGAGGTTGAGCCCGACCGCGCGGCGGCCATCAGCCACTCCATCGGCCAGGCGCAAGCTCACGATGTGATTCTGATTGCCGGCAAGGGCCATGAGAGTTACCAGGACATTGCCGGCATCAAGTTGCCGTTCTCCGACAAGGCGCAGGCTGAAGCCGCTTTGCGCCAGGATGCTCTTTCGAAGGCCAGCGTGGGCGGTTTCGCATGATGACCTTGCAGCAGGCCCTGAAGTGGCTGCCCTCGGCACGGCTGGTGGGCGATGGCGCCCTGCAGTTCACGCGTGTTCACAGCGATACGCGCAGCCTGCGGCCTGGCGACCTGTTTGTGGCGCTCAAGGGTGAGCGTTTTGATGCGCATGATTTCCTGTCGCAGGCCGCCAGCCAGGGCGCCGTGGCGGCATTGGCGCAGCGAGGTTTGTCCCCCAGCCAGCCTGGCCTGCTGGTCGACGATTCCCTCAAAGCCCTGGGTCAACTGGCCGCCGGCTGGCGCTCGCAGTTCAGCCTGCCCTTGATTGCCGTGACCGGCAGCAATGGCAAGACCACTGTGACGCAGATGATCGCTTCCATCCTGCGATCGTGGAAAGGCGAGGCTGCCTTTGCAACGCAGGGTAACTTCAACAACGACATTGGCTTGCCTTTGACGCTGCTGCGTCTGCGCGCGAGCCATGAAGCCGGCGTGGTCGAACTTGGCATGAACCATCCCGGCGAGATCGCCTACCTGGCTGACCTGGCCAGGCCCACTGTGGCTCTGGTTAACAACGCGCAGCGTGAACACCTGGAGTTCATGGCCACCGTGGAGGCGGTGGCGCATGAAAACGGCAGCGTGATCGCGGCGCTGCCTCACTCGGGGGTTGCGGTGTTCCCGGCAGATGAGGCCTTCGCCCCGATCTGGCGCGCAACAGCCGGGTCCCGTACGGTCATGACCTTTGCCGAATCGGGCGCAGCCGATGTGACCGGTGCTGCGCAGTGGCGCGGCAGCGCCTGGCGGGTGCAAGCCAATACGCCGCAAGGCGCGCTGGATTTTTCGCTGCGGGTCGCCGGCCGCCACAACGTCAAAAATGCCCTCGCCGCGACCGCCTGTGCGCTGGCAGCCGGTGTTCCGCTGGCTGCCATCTCGGCCGGCCTGTCGGCTTTTTCACCGGTCAAGGGCCGCTCGCGCGCCTTGCAGGTCACGATGGCCGGCCGCGCCATCACCCTGATTGATGACAGTTACAACGCCAACCCTGATTCGGTGCGTGCCGCCATAAACGTGCTGGCCGATTTGCCGGGGCCACGCCTGCTGGTGCTCGGTGACATGGGCGAGGTGGGTGATCAGGGGCCAGCTTTTCATGCGGAAGCCGGAGCGCACGCGCGTGAACGCGGCATCGAGCAGGTATTCACCTTGGGAGCGCAGTCCGTGGGCGCGTCCGGCGCTGTTGCTGGAGGCCGGCATTTTGGCGACAACATGGCCGCCCTTCAGACCGCGGTGGTACGGGCCCTGCCCGAGATAAGCAGCGTGCTGGTCAAGGGTTCGCGTTTCATGAAGATGGAGCGTGTGGTGGAAACCATCACCGCCCATACACAACAATCGGAAGAGGAACAACAATGAGCCCCGACGTTCACATGCGTTCACTGCCCCCCGAGGAGGCGCTTGCCTCCTTTCAGGCGGCTCGGCAGGAGGCACCCCATGCTGCTTAGCCTGGCCCAGTGGCTGCAAACCATGTCGCCGGAGTTCGGCTACTTCCGGGTGTTCCAGTACCTGACGTTCCGCGCGGTCATGGCCGCGCTCACGGCCTTGCTGATCGGACTGATTGCCGGCCCGTTTGTGATCCGGCGCCTGACGCACCTGAAAATCGGTCAGCCCATCCGCGAGTACGCGATGCAGACCCATCTGAGCAAGAGCGGTACCCCCACCATGGGCGGGGTGTTGATCCTGCTGTCGATCGGCATCTCCACCCTGCTGTGGTTTGACCTGAGCAACCGATTTGTCTGGATCGTGCTGATCGTCACGCTGGGGTTTGGTGCCGTTGGCTGGGCTGACGATTGGCGCAAGGTTGTGCACAAGGATCCGGAGGGCATGCGCTCGCGGGAAAAATACCTGTGGCAGTCGGTGATCGGCCTGCTGGCGGCGCTCTACCTGGTGTTCAGCATTTCGGAGAGCTCCAACCTGAGGGTGCTCGAATTGTTCTTCAGCTGGGTCCAGTCCGGCTTTGACGTGAACCTGCCGCCCAAGGCCGGGTTGCAACTGCCCTTCTTCAAGGAGATCAGTTATCCGCTGGGCGTGTTCGGTTTTGTGCTGCTGACCTACCTGGTCATTGTGGGTTCCAGCAACGCGGTCAACCTGACGGATGGCCTCGATGGCCTGGCGATCATGCCCGTGGTCATGGTGGGCTCGGCGCTCGGCGTGTTCGCTTATGTGACCGGCAGCGCGGTGTATTCGAAGTACCTGTTCTTCCCGCACATTCCCGGTTCCGGTGAGTTGCTGATTTTCTGCTCGGCCATGGCCGGCGCGGGCCTGGCCTTTTTGTGGTTCAACACCCATCCTGCGCAGGTTTTTATGGGTGACGTGGGCGCGCTGGCGCTGGGTGCGGCGCTGGGAACGATCGCGGTCATCGTGCGCCAGGAAATCGTGCTGGCCATCATGGGCGGCATTTTTGTGGTCGAGGCGCTGTCAGTCATGTTGCAGGTGATGTATTTCAAGTACACCCGTGCGCGTCACGGCGAAGGCCGGCGGTTGTTCAAGATGGCCCCGCTGCACCATCACTTTGAAAAAAACGGCTGGAAGGAAACGCAGGTGGTCGTGCGCTTCTGGATCATCACCATGCTGCTGTGCCTGATCGGCCTGTCGACGCTGAAACTGCGATGAACGCCAACGAACCGATCAACCCTGGCGACCCGCCTGAGCAGCCTCCCATGCAGGTTGCTTCGGTGCATGTGCCGGAGCCGGCCGCGCAGGTTTCGGCGGACGAAGCGGTCGAGCCACGTCCCGCAGAGGCTGGCAAGGCTGGCGCGCGATCTTTGCCTGAAACCCTGACGGCCGCGCGCGACGCGGCTGCTTTTGTGGCGCAATTGTTTGCCGAAGTCGCTGCCCCCGAACAAGCTGCGACTGAGCTGCCGGTGTTGGCCGAGGAAAGTGTGCCTGGCCCTGGCGACGACCTTGTGCCCGAGGCCACCGAGCCCTCTGCTGCGGCGGCCGTGTCTTCCCTGCACGGCAAACATGTGCTCATCCTCGGTCTGGGCGCTTCGGGCCTGGCCATGGTGCGCTGGTGCGTACGCCTGGGTGCCCGCGTCACGGTGGCCGATACCCGCGAGACGCCTCCCCAACTGGCGCAGTTGCAAGCGGAATTACCGCAGGTGATTTTTTGCCCAGGCGCCTTCGAGGCCAGCTTGATCGAAGGCCAAGACATTCGCGCCGTCTTCAAGAGCCCTGGCCTGTCGCCGGCATCGGTCGCGCCGGTGATGGGTGCGGCCCAGGCACAGGGTCTGCCCTGCGGCAATGAGTTGAGCCTGTTCGCGCAGGCGCTCTCGGACCTTCGCCAAACACGCGCCTATGCCCCCCAGGTGCTCGCGATCACCGGGACCAACGGCAAGACCACCACCACGGCACTGACTGGGCAACTGGTCGCCCACGCAGGCAAGACCGTGGCGGTGGCTGGCAACATCGGCCCCAGCCTGCTGGACACACTCGCCGGGCACATGGATGCCGGGACCTTGCCCGAAGTCTGGGTGCTGGAGCTGTCCAGCTTCCAGCTCGACGGGGTGCAGGACTTCGAACCCAGCGCCGCCACTGTGCTGAACCTGACGCAGGACCATCTGGACTGGCACGGCAGCATGGCCGCCTATGGCGCGGCCAAGGCGCGTATTTTTGGCAGCAAGGGCCTGCTGGTGCTCAACCGCGATGATCCGGCGGTGATGGCGATGTTGCCGAGCGCCGCCGGGCCGTCCCAAGGCGCGAGAGCCCCCTCTGGGGGCAGCGCAGCACACGCAGTGGCAAGCGTGGGGGAGCCAAAACCTCCAATGCGCGTCAAGTTGCAAAAGCCGCAGTTGCGCGAGTACGTCACGTTCGGGCTTGGAGCGCCGCAACGGCCGGGCGACTACGGGATTGAGACCGTCAACGGCATGGCCTGGCTGGTGCGTGCGGCCGAAGCCGATGAAACCGTGAAGCGCCGCAAGGACGAAGAGTTGGTGCTGCACATACAGCGCCTGATGCCGGTCGAGGCCATGCGCCTGCGCGGCCGCCACAACGCCACGAATGCGCTGGCCGCGCTGGCGCTGGCCAGTTCCGTGGGTGCAACCATGGCGTCGATGTTGCACGGCCTGCGGGATTATGCGGGTGAGCCGCACCGGGTCTCACCGGTCGCGGTGGTCCATGACGTGGAGTATTTTGACGACAGCAAGGGCACCAATGTGGGCGCCACGGTGGCAGCGTTGACCGGCCTGGGCGCTGAGCGCAAGCTGGTGCTGATTGCTGGCGGGGACGGCAAGGGCCAGGACTTCTCGCCGCTGGCCGATCCGGTGCGCAAATATGCACGGGCGGTGGTATTGATCGGGCGGGATGCGCCCTTGATCCGCGCTGTGCTGGCAGGCACGGGTGTGCCGCTGTTCGATGCCGATTCCATGCAGGCCGCCGTTGAGCTGGCAGCGGGACGCGCCCAAACCGGTGATGCCGTGCTGATGTCGCCGGCCTGTGCGAGTTTTGACATGTTTGACAACTATGGGCATCGCGCCCAGGTGTTTTGCGATGCTGTGCAGTCGCTCGCAGGCGATGCGGGGGTGGTGTCATGACCATCGCCACACGCCTTGCGGGCTGGTTCTCCGGCCTGGGTGGCGCAGCCACCCAGGGCCTGCCGGTCCGGCTGGGTGGTCAGGGCGCGTCGCGCACAGCGTCGGTACCAGTTCGTTTGTCGGGCGTGGACCAGTCACTGATCTGGGTCACGGTGGCGCTGCTGGTCTGGGGCCTGGTGATGGTGTATTCCGCTTCGGTCGCGATGCCGGACAACCCGAAGTTTGCGCGTTATGCGCACACGCATTTTTTGCTGCGCCATGCCATCTCGCTGGGTGTGGCCTTTGCGATGGCACTGCTGGCTTTCCAGGTGCCGGTGGCAACCTGGGAGAAGCTGGCGCCCTGGCTGTTTGTGGCCTCGCTGGTGTTGCTGATGCTGGTGCTGGTTCCCTTCATCGGCAAGGGCGTCAACGGCGCACGGCGATGGATCTCGCTGGGCTTCATGAACTTTCAGCCCTCGGAGCTCGCCAAGTTTGCGGTCTTGCTGTACGCCGCCGACTACATGGTGCGCAAGATGGAGGTCAAGGAGCGGTTTTTCCGTGCTGTCATGCCCATGGCCATCGCCATCGCCATCGTCGGCCTGTTGCTCCTGGCGGAGCCGGACATGGGTGCCTTCATGGTGATCTCGGTGATCGCCATGGGCATTCTTTTCCTCGGCGGTGTCAATGCGCGCATGTTTTTTGTGATCGCCACCGTGGTGGTGATCGCTTTTGCGCTGATGGTGATGCTCAGCGACTGGCGCCGCGAGCGGATTTTTGCCTACCTCGATCCGTGGAGCGACAAGTACTCCATGGGCAAGGGCTACCAGCTCTCGCATTCGCTGATCGCCTTCGGGCGCGGCGAGGTGTTTGGCGTGGGCCTGGGCGGCAGCATCGAGAAGCTGCACTGGCTGCCTGAAGCACACACCGACTTTCTGCTCGCGGTCATCGGTGAGGAATTCGGCTTCCTCGGCGTGTTGTGTGTGATCGGCGCCTTCATGTGGATGACGCGCCGCATCATGCACATCGGCCGCCAGTCGATTGCGCTGGACCGCCTGTTTGCCGGCCTGGTGGCCCAGGGTGTGGGCATCTGGATCGGCTTTCAAGCCTTCATCAACATGGGTGTGAATCTCGGCGCCTTGCCGACCAAGGGCCTGACCCTGCCGCTCATGAGTTACGGCGGTTCAGCGATCTTGATGAACCTGATTTCGCTGGCGGTGGTGCTGCGGATCGACTACGAAAACAGATTGTTGATGCGGGGAGGGCGACCATGAGCTACCTGGCGAGGGGCCCCAACCTGATGGGGATCGACAGTAAGGCGAATGGGATGCGCTTGCCGAAGTATGGGAGGTCGATGACTCGTACCGGATGGGAGGCAAGGACCATGAGCTACCTGGCGAGGGGCCCCATCCTGATGGGGATCGACAGTAAGGCGAATGGGATGCGTTGCCGACGCCCGGCCGTTCGCCTGGCGCAGCAGTTGCGGAGGCAACCGGCATGAGCAAGTGCGCTCTCATCATGGCCGGCGGCACCGGTGGCCACATCTTCCCCGGTCTGGCCGTTGCCGAAGCCCTGCGCGAGCGCGGCTGGCGCGTGCACTGGCTGGGCGGCAAGGGAACTGCCGAGCGTCCCAGCATGGAGAGCCAGCTGGTCCCGCCGCGCGGTTTTGCCTTTGAAACCATTGATTTTTCCGGCGTGCGCGGCAAGGGGCCGGTCACGCTGGCGCTGCTGCCCCTGCGGCTGCTCAAGGCCTTCTGGCAGAGCATTGCCGTGGTGCGCCGCGTCCAACCCGATGTGGTGGTGGGCCTGGGCGGCTACATCGCTTTTCCAGCCGGCATGATGAGTGTGCTGCTGGGCAAACCGCTGGTGCTGCATGAGCAGAACTCGGTGGCCGGTTTGGTCAACAAGGTGTTGGCCGGCGTGGCCGACCGGGTGTTCACGGCGTTTCCTGGTGTCATAAAAAACGCGCAATGGGTGGGCAACCCGCTGCGGCCTGCATTCACGCAGCAGCCGGACCCGGAGATCCGTTTTGCCGGACGCAGCGGGCCCCTGAAAGTGCTGGTGGTCGGCGGCAGCCTGGGTGCGCAGGCGCTCAACAGCATCGTGCCGCAAGCTCTGGCCCTGATCCCGCAAGAGCAGCGCCCGCACGTGTTGCACCAAAGCGGTGTCAGCCAGATCGACGCGCTGCGCGAGAACTACCGCGCCGCCGGTGTCCATGCCGAACTCACACCCTTCATCGAGGACACCGCCGGCGCCTTTGCCGAGGCCGACCTGGTGGTGTGCCGCGCCGGCGCCAGCACCGTGACGGAAATTGCGGCGGTCGGCGCTGCCGCCGTATTTGTACCTTTCCCGGCGGCGGTGGACGACCACCAGACCCGCAATGCGGCCTTCCTGGTGGACCAGGGTGGTGGCTGGTTGGTGGCGCAGCCGGCGTTGACACCGCAATACCTGGCTAACTTGCTACAAAAAACAGAGCGCTCTACGCTCATGGAACGTGGGCTACATGCCAAAAAGATGCAAAAAATAACTGCCACCGCCGAAGTGGTGGCTGCCTGCGAGGAACTCGTCCAATCATCGGACCGACCATGAAACACGCGATCAAACACATTCACTTTATCGGCCTGGGTGGCTCCGGCATGTCCGGCATCGCCGAGGTCTTGCACAATCTCGGCTACCTGATCTCGGGGTCCGATCTGTCGGACAGTGCCACCTTGCGTCGGCTCGCCGGCCTCGGCATCAAGACCTTCGTCGGACACGCCGCAGACAATCTGGACAAGGTCGATGCCGTGGTGACCTCCACGGCGGTGCAGGCCGATAACCCCGAGGTGCTGGCCGCGCGCGAAAAACGCATTCCGGTGGTGCCCCGTGCGCTCATGCTGGCCGAGCTGATGCGCCTCAAGCAGGGCATTGCGATTGCCGGCACCCACGGCAAAACCACCACCACCAGCCTGGTCGCCAGCGTGTTGGCCGAGGGCGGGCTGGACCCCACTTTTGTGATCGGCGGGCGACTGAACAGTGCCGGCGCCAACGCCAAGCTGGGATCTGGTGACTACATCGTGGTCGAGGCCGACGAGTCCGATGCCTCCTTCCTGAACCTGCTTCCGGTCATGGCGGTGGTCACCAACATTGACGCCGACCACATGGAGACCTACGGCCACGACTTCGGCAACCTGAAAAAAGCGTTTGTTGATTTCCTGCACCGCATGCCGTTTTACGGCACCGCCATCCTGTGCACCGACGATGCAGCGGTGCGCGACATCCTGCCGCAGGTGTCCTGCCCGATCACCAGCTACGGCTTCAACGAAGACGCCCAGGTGCGCGCTGTGGACGTGAAGGCGGTGGACGGGCAGATGCACTTCACGGTACGACGGCGCAACGGCGTGACCTTGCCCGACCTGCCAGTGGTGCTGAACCTGCCCGGTGAACACAACGTGCTGAACGCACTGTCGGCGATTGCGGTGGCCGTCGAACTCAATATTCCCGATGCGGCGGTGCAGAAAGCGCTGACTGACTTCAAGGGTGTGGGCCGGCGCTTCCAGCGTTACGGCGAGGTGGCTGCACCCGCCGGTGGCAGCTTTACGGTCGTGGACGACTACGGCCATCACCCGGTCGAGATGGCGGCGACGATTGCGGCCGCGCGCGGCGCCTTTCCGGGTCGACGCCTGGTGCTGGCCTTCCAGCCGCATCGCTTCACCCGCACGCGTGACTGCTTCGAGGATTTCGTCAAGATCATCGGCCAGGCCGACAGCGTGCTGCTGTCCGAGGTGTATGCCGCGGGCGAGGCACCAATTGTTGCGGCCGATGGCCGCTCGCTGGCGCGCGCGCTGCGCGTGGCCGGCAAGGTCGAGCCGGTGTTTGTTGACGACATCGAGGCCATGCCGCAGGCGATTGCCGACAACGCGCTGGCTGGCGATGTGTTGCTGAGCATGGGTGCCGGCACGATTGGGGGTGTGCCCGCGAAGCTGCTGGAACTGCTACAAAAAACAGAGCGCTCTGCGCAGGAAGGGCAGGGGCTGTGAGCCTGAAAGCATCAGAATTTGGCAAGGTGGCGGTGCTGCTGGGTGGCCGCTCGGCCGAACGTGAAGTCTCATTGATGTCGGGCCGGGGTGTGCTGGAAGCGCTGCGTCATCGCGGTGTGGATGCGCACGCCTTTGATCCTGCTGAGCGGGACATCAGTGAGCTCAAGCGTGACGGCTTCCAGCGCTGCTTTATCGCGCTGCACGGCCGTTTCGGCGAAGACGGCACGGTGCAGGGTGCGCTGGAGTTGATGGGTATTCCCTACACCGGTTCCGGCGTGATGGCTTCCAGCATGTCGATTGACAAAGTCACCACCAAACGCATCTGGCTGGCTGACGGTCTGCCAACGCCAAAGTACATTTTGCTGCGTCGCGGCGCGTTTGACCGCAAGCAGGTGATGGCGGTACCCGACGAACTGGGCTTGCCGGTCATCGTCAAACCTGCGCGCGAAGGGTCATCCATCGGCGTGGTCAAGGTCGAGGGTTATTCCGGCATGGCCGGTGCCGTGGAGCAGGCTGCGCTGCTGGACGCCGACGTGTTGTGTGAACAGTTCATCAGTGGCGACGAGGTGACCTGCCCGGTGCTGGGAACCGGCGACAGCGCCCGCGCGCTGCCGGTGATCCGCATCGTGGCGCCCGAAGGCAACTACGACTACCAGAACAAGTATTTCACCGACACGACGCAGTACCTGGTGCCCTGCGGCCTGCCTGCGGGTGAGGAGAAAGCCATCCAGGCCCTGGTGTTGCAGGCCTACCGCGTGCTGGGCTGCCGCGGCTGGGGCCGGCTGGACGTGATGATTGATGCGAAAACGCGCAAGCCCTACCTGCTGGAGATCAACACGTCGCCCGGCATGACCAGCCACTCGCTGGTGCCGATGTCGGCACGTGCGGCCGGCATCAGTTATGAGGACCTGTGCCTTGAAGTACTGTGCGGCGCGCGCCTTGATCACCCGCTGGAGGGAGACGCTGCATGACCCCGTCGCTGCCTGCACCCATGGACGTCCGGCTGATGAACATCGTCTCCCTGCTGCTGGGGCTGGCGTTTGTCGGGATGCTGGCGGTGCTCGGCATCGGCTGGCTGGTGCAGCAGAACCTGTTTCGGCTGGCGGCCATCAAGGTGCGCGGCGACGTGAGCCACAACAATGCAGTCACCCTGCGAGCCAACGTGCTTCCCCGGCTCAATGGCAATTTTTTCACGGTAGACCTGCGCGGCGCGCAATCAGCGTTCGAGTCCGTGCCCTGGGTGCGCCGGGCGGTGGTGCAGCGTGAGTTTCCGAACCGGCTGAGCGTTGTGCTGCAGGAACACAAGGCGATTGCCTACTGGGGCCGGGAAGCCGACGCGCAGTTGGTCAATACCCATGGTGAGGTGTTTGAAGCGAATCCGGGTGATGTGGAGTCCGAGGACCTGCCCCTGCTCAGCGGCCCCGACGGCCAGGCCGCGCTGGTGCTGGACGCCTACCGCAGGTTGTCACCGGTGTTCGAGAAAATTGATGCGCAGATTGAGCTGCTTGAACTGACCAGCCGGGGCAGTTGGCGCACCCGGCTTGATGACGGGGCTACGCTGGAACTCGGTCACGGTGCCATGGAAGAAATTGAAAACCGCGTAGCGCGTTTTGTCGCCACGCTCACGCAGGTGGCTGGCAAATTTGGCAAGCCGCTGGAGTCCGCTGACCTGCGTTATGGCAACGGCTACGCGATCAAGCTGAGGGGTGTCACCACCACCGTGTTGGGTGACAAGGCAAACGCGAAAGAAAAAAGGTAAAGATATGGCCAAGGAATACAAAGATCTCGTGGTGGGGCTGGACATCGGGACCAGCAAGGTCATGGCAGTGGTGGCCGAGGTCTTGCCGGGTGGCGAGCTCAAGCTGGCGGGCCTGGGCATCGCCTACAGCAATGGACTCAAGCGCGGCGTGGTCGTCAACATTGACGCCACGGTGCAGAGCATCCAGCAGGCATTGAAAGAAGCCGAACTGATGGCCGACTGCAAGATCGCGCGGGTTTATACCGGCATCACCGGCAGCCACATACGCGGCATCAATTCCAGCGGCATGGTTGCAGTCAAGGACAAGGAAGTCACGCAGGCCGATGTGGCCCGCGTCATCGAGACCGCCAAGGCCATCAACATCTCCACCGACCAGCGCCTGCTGCTGGTCGAGCCGCAGGAATTTGTCATTGACGGACAGGACGTGCGCGAACCGATCGGCATGAGCGGTATCCGGCTGGAGGCCAAGGTGCATATCGTCACCGGCGCGCAAAGTGCGGCCGAGAACATCATCAAGTGCGTGCGGCGTTGCGGCTTGGAAGTCGACCAGCTGATGCTCAACCCGCTCGCTTCCAGCCTGTCGGTGCTCAGCCGTGACGAGCAGGAACTCGGCGTGGCGCTGGTCGATATTGGCGCCGGCACCACCGACGTGGCGATTTTCACCGGTGGTGCAATTCGCCACACCGCCGTGATCCCGATTGCCGGCGACCTGATCACCAGTGACATCGCGATGGCGCTGCGTACCCCGACCAAGGACGCCGAGGACATCAAGGTCGAAAACGGTTTCGCCAAACAGTTGTTGGCCGACCCGGACACCCAGGTCGAGGTACCCGGTCTGGGTGACCGCGGCCCGCGCATGTTGTCGCGCCAGGCGCTGGCTGGCGTGATCGAGCCGCGCATTGAAGAAATTTTCTCGCTGGTGCAGCAGGTGATTCGCGAGTCGGGTTACGAGGAAGTGTTGTCATCCGGCATCGTCATCACCGGCGGCAGCGCGGTGATGCCCGGCATGGTTGAGCTGGGTGAAGACATCTTCCTCAAGCCAGTGCGGCGCGGCATCCCGCGTTATTCCAGCGCGCTGGCCGACATGGTGGCCCAGCCCCGTGCTGCCACCGTGATGGGTTTACTCGAAGAAGCGCGGCTGGCGCGCATGCGCGGCCACCGCGTCGCGCAAAAGGCGGGCAGTGTGCACAACGCTTTCGGCAAGGTCAAGGACTGGCTGGTGGGGAACTTCTGATGAAAAAAAATCATGTTTTTGTCTGGCGGAGCCCGCGTTGCAAACATTCCGGGGGCGCCGATCCCCCTGCATGAGGCGAGATCACCTAAAGACTTTCAATAAAAATTTTTTGGCAACTGCAACACACTGACAGGAGGCTCACATGAGCATCGAAATGATTGAAATCGAAGAGTTCAACCAGGGCACGCAAATCAAGGTGATTGGCGTGGGGGGCGGCGGCGGCAACGCGGTCGAACACATGATTGAACGCAATGTGCAGGGCGTGGAGTTCATCTGCGCCAACACCGATGCCCAGGCCCTGGGCCGCGGCAGCGCGCACAAGCAGATCCAGCTGGGCGGCAGCGGCCTGGGCGCTGGCAGCAAGCCCGAGAAGGGCCGTGACGCGGCCGAGATGGCGGTGGAAGACATCCGCGAAGCGATTGCCGGCGCGCACATGTTGTTCATCACCGCCGGCATGGGCGGCGGCACCGGCACCGGCGCCGCGCCGGTGATTGCGCGTATCGCGAAAGAAATGGGCATCCTCACGGTTGGTGTGGTGACCAAACCCTTTGAGTTCGAAGGCGGGCGCCGCATGACCAACGCCGACCTCGGCCTGGCCGAGCTCGAAGCCAATGTCGATTCGCTGATCGTGGTGCTCAACGAGAAGCTGCTTGAGGTGCTGGGTGACGACGTGACGCAGGACGAGGCCTTTGCGCATGCCAACGATGTGCTGAAAAACGCCGTTGGTGGCATTGCCGAGATCATCAATGTTCCCGGCCATGTCAACGTCGACTTCGAGGACGTGCGCACCGTGATGGGTGAGCCCGGCAAGGCGATGATGGGCACGGCCCGCGCCAACGGGCCGGACCGCGCGCGCATCGCGGCTGAACAAGCGGTGGCCTGCCCGCTGCTCGAAGGCATCGACCTGTCGGGCGCCAAAGGCGTGCTGGTGCTGATCAGCGCTGCCAAGGGTTCGCTCAAGCTCAACGAGTCCAAGCTGGCCATGAACACCATCCGCGCCTATGCCTCGCCCGATGCGCATGTGATCTACGGTACGGCCTACGACGATGAGCTTGGCGAGGACATCCGCGTCACCGTGGTGGCCACCGGCCTGAGCCGCCAGGGCGCACGCCGCACGGCGCCGCCGCTGCAGGTGCTGCGTACGGGTACCGACAACATGCCGGTCCTCAACATGGCCGTCGGCGGCGGGTCTGTCAGCAGCGTCCACCCCGGTGGCAACATGGGCTCGGCCCAGCCCGACTACGGCAACATGACGGTGCCCAGCGTCTGGCGCACCAACCGCACCCAGGCGGCGGCCAAGGTCGATGCGCTGGCATCGGGCGGCATGGACGACTTCGAGATTCCGGCTTTCCTGCGCAAGCAGGCAGACTGATCGCGGGTTCAAAGTCCGAGGCTTGGCGCTGCGGCTGAGGTTCGCACTGGGCAGTAGGGGTGACTCCCCACTCCCTCCCCCCGCCCCTCCCTCGCCCCGCTGGGCGATGGCGGGGAGCTTCATTTGGCCGCGTGTGCTGTTCTTGCGTGCAAACATCACTGTCTGTTGGGATTCCCGTGCAGGAAGCGCTACGCGCTTCCTGCACTCCGGATGGGAGTTCTGCATTGGTATTTGTCTTATCTCCACTACCCGTCGGGCTGGGCCGAGGAGCACAGCCGAAAGTGGATCAGGACGAGCGATTGTTTGAGGTTCTATATTTTTCGTCAAACTGGCTTGGGCACCAATCGCGTCGGATCGAACACCTCGTTGCCTTTCCAGACTGCGAATGCCACGCGCAG
>NZ_JAYWHI010000100.1:0-119041 GCF_043778355.1 Polaromonas sp. | reverse complement strand
AACTTTTGCCGTCAACACAAAACGCTTCGCGTGACACCAGCCATGCAAGCTGGAATCAGCGATTACATCTGGTCAATGGAAGATGTGTTGATGATGGTTGAGACGATGGATCGGTAGGTTATTTAGCGGCAACGCGTGCTTTTATCCTCTTGCCGGGCCGCAGAGATGGTTTTTTAGTTGATGCCACAAGCTCGGCATCCGGGTACTTTCCAGCGAGCTGCTGCAACGGGATCATCGGCATTACTGTCACCCCCCAAGGCCCTCGCGAAGTGAGTTGGGCCAGTTGCTCACGCAAAGCGCCGACAAGGGTCGCGGCCGCATTAAATTTGCGCGTAAATTCCAGCTTTGCATCGACGGGCTCTGTTTCATCTAAATGAAACGCGGCAAACGCTTTGATATCGAATTTATAGTTCAAACACTGCTCAATTTCTGGGGCGCGTTTGGATCTGATTGATAACGAGGCGAACCCCAATGATTCCTCTTTAATGATGCTAAAGCTGAACTTGATATCAAGATCAGCCAACTCCATTGGCCGTACCTTGTCCGCCGCCTCTGGCATCACTGCCCCTATCGACAGTTCAGGGAAGACCAGCTCCTTAAGCTGCATTGGAATAGCTGTCTTGGTTTGATGGATTTAGGCTAACCACCTTGGCCTTGCGCAATAAATCCGCCGCTGCCTGACTATAGTAAGTAGGCAAGTGGTTAGCTTGACGTGCAACAGCCGCGTTCGCGCGCCCATAGCATTCAAACCACTTGACTTCAGATTCGCACGGCGCTAGATGCACATGCACAAACTGGTCAAGAGCAAGCGCGAGCTTTGCCAGCGTCTCAAGTGACATATTGCTTGCCGTCCCGCCGAAAACTTTGCTGATATAGGCGGGCGATACAGCGAGACGCTGCGCGAGTTCGCCGTTGGATACTCCGTCACGCTTCATGCAGCGATTCAGTTCAAACAAAAAATCAGTCGCCAATTTTTCAGCGAGGTACTGAGGGTCGCGCTCCAGCGCCTTGTAAATCGCGGCGAAACTTTTCACTTCGCCTTTACCCTTGTTCATCATCTTCTATCCACGTTACTTGATTCAATTTCTGTGCAGCAAAGAACTGCTTGGCCATAGCAACCGCGCGGGTCAGTTCCTTTTCTGGTGTTTTCTTTGTTTTCTTTACAAACACGTTAGTGCAAATGATGTACTGACCGCTCTCAGTGCTGAAAAAAAGAGTTCTCAACCTACCTGCAATCAACTCATAAATTCCGTTTACGCGATCAATTTGATGGAATTGATCCGAGTTGAGCCCGTTTAAGCCATGACGCGAAACCATATCAAAATGTGCATACATGCGATAACTTGAAGCCTTCAGCTGAGCCTCTACGCCATCTAAATCGTCCTTGACAGGACAGCTAACCGCGCCTGATCCTCTGATCTTGAGCACTGCTCCTACCTTGTGTCTTCCAGCACGTATCTCAAGTATTTGCAAGACGATGTTAACCTATGAGTTAAGAGCTTGGGCACCAAATTTTGGTGTTTTTTGAAATCCCGCTCAGCGGCTAGAAGGCGCGGATGAAACAAATTGAACGCGCATTCAGTTCTAGCACACGCTACCGCACCTAACAACTTGTTACAAACTCCATCTCAAACTGACCCACTACCAGTTTTCCTCAATACTCGACTATCATCATTTACTGCACTAAGCCCATAATAAATAAGGCTGTAAGCTAAAAAGCTGTTACCCCCGATGCTCGCCCACGCGCACCACCTTGAGCGCATTGGTGCCACCGCTTTTGCCCATCGGTTCGCCGCACGACAGTACGATCAAGTCACCGTCGCCGACTGCACCGCGTGATTTCAACGCGTTTTCTGCGGACAGCAGTGCGTTTTCGCGATCCGAATCGAACGGTACGACGACCGGTCGCACGCCGCGATAAAGCGCCGCTCGACGCGCGGCGGACACTTCCGGCGTCAGCGCATAAATCGGCACGCCGCTGTCGTGGCGGCTCATCCACAGCGCCGTGGAGCCTGACTGCGACAGTGCGGCAATTGCCTTGACGTTCAGGTGGAACGCGGTGAAGAGGGCGGCCATGGCGATGGCTTGATCGACGCGGACGAATTGCTGATTGATGAAATCGCTGTCGAGTTCGTACACCTGCGAGCGCTCAGCGGCGAGCGCAATGGCGGTCATGGTGCGGATGGTTTCGACCGGATATTTGCCGGTGGCGGATTCGGCTGACAGCATCACCGCATCGGTGCCGTCGAGCACGGCGTTGGCCACATCGCTGACCTCGGCGCGGGTCGGCACCGGGTTGGTGATCATGGACTCCATCATGTGGGTCGCAGTGATCACCACCTTGTCGAGGTCGCGCGCCATCTTGATCATCCGTTTTTGCAGCGCCGGCACGGCCGCGTTGCCGACTTCGATGGCCAGGTCGCCACGCGCAACCATGATGCCGTCGCTGGCCTTGCAGATGGCTTCCAGGTTGGGAATCGCCTCGGCGCGCTCGATCTTGGCGATCAGGCCTGGCTTGTGGCGGTACTCGGCACCGGCCACATTGCAGAGCTGGCGCGCCATCTCCATGTCACTGGCGTTCTGCGGAAAACTCACCGCCACATAGTCCGCCTGAAAACTCATGGCCGTGCGGATATCTTCCATGTCCTTGGCGGTGAGCGCCGGCGCCGTCAGTCCGCCGCCCTGCTTGTTGATGCCCTTGTTGTTGGACAACACGCCACCGATCTTGACCGTGGCATGCACCTGTTCGCCGCGCACCGCGTCCACCGTCATCACGATCAGGCCGTCGTTGAGCAGCAGGGTGTCGCCGGCCTTCACATCGCGCGGCAACTCTTTGTAATCGAGGCCGACGCCATTGATATCGCCGGGCTCGGTACGGGACGCGTCGAGCACAAACTTCATGCCGGTCTCCAGCTGCACCTTGCCGTCGGCAAATTTGCCGACGCGGATTTTCGGACCTTGCAGGTCGGCCATGATGGCGACCTCGCGCCCAGCGCGTGTCGCCGCCTCGCGCACCAGCCTGGCGCGGTCGATGTGGTCTTGCGCCGTACCGTGGCTGAAGTTGAGCCGCACACAATTGACGCCGGCACGAATCATCTGCTCAAGCAGGGCCGGATCGCTGGAGGCGGGGCCCAGGGTGGCAACAATTTTGGTTCCGCGGCGCTGCATGTTCATGGCTGTCTCCTGTAATTTAGTTTCTTATTTTCACACGAAAAAGTTACACGCCGGTTACCAGCGCCCGCTGCGCCGTCCGGGTATTTCACGGGCCGTTCACGGGATGGCAAGAAATTCGTCACATCCCCTGCATTTGTATTGATCCTGGTCAGCGCCGGCCCGTGGCGCGGCCCGCAGAATCAGCAAGCCAATCACCCACGGGGCGCCCTGAGGCGCCCGCCAGGCAAACGATCAACCCACCGCAAGCGCCGTCCATGACACCCCTGCACGAACCACCTCTTCCCCCGCCGCTGGCCACAGACGCGCCCCTGCCCCACCGCAAGGTCATCCGCGGCTGGTTGCTGCCGCTGGGCCAGCGCAGCACATGGCGCGCGCTGGCCTTGCTGGCGCTGGACTACGGCCTGCTGGCGCTGCTTCTTGCGGGCGTGATCTTTGTCGACTCCCGCTGGGCCATGGCAGCCTGCGGCCTGGCGGCCGGTTTTGTGATCGGCCGGCTGTTTGTGATCGGCCATGACGGCTGCCACCAGAGCCTGACGCCCTCGCGCCCACTCAACCGCTGGCTGGCGCGCATTGCCTTCCTGCCGTCGCTGACCGCCTACAGTCTTTGGGACATGGGCCACAACGTGGTGCACCACGGCTTCACCAACCTCAAGGGCGTGGATTTTGTCTGGGCGCCGCTGACGCAGCAGGAATTCGCCGCACTGTCGCCAGGGGGCAAGCTGATGCAGCGCATTTACCGCAGCGGCTGGGGACCGGGCCTGTATTACCTGGTTGAGATCTGGTGGAAAAAGATGATGTTTCCGCGCCCCGGCAGCCTGGGCAACACGCGCCGCGCTGTCTTCACCTGGGACTGTTTGCTGGTCAGTGGTTTTGCCGCGCTGTGGATCGCCGGCCTGGTGGGGGCAGCGCTGGCGACCGGCCAGTCTGTCGCGTGGCTGCTGGGCCTGGGTTTTGCCTTGCCGCTGTTTGTATGGTTCCACATGATGGGTTTTGTGATCTATGGCCACCACACCCATGTGAAGGTGTCCTGGCATGACGACCGGGCGGCATGGCAGCGCGCCCAGCCTTTTGTCTCGACGACGGTGCACCTGACCTTTCCGCTGCAAATCGGCGCGGTGTTGCACCACATCATGGAACACACCGCGCACCACGTGGACATGAGCATCCCGCTGTACAAGCTCAAGGAAGCGCAGAAGGTGCTGGAAGACCTGTTGCCCGGCCGCATCGTGATCCAGCGTTTTTCATGGCGCTGGTACTTTGAGACCGCACGCGCCTGCAAGCTGTATGACTTCACGCGCCACTGCTGGACCGATTTTGCCGGTCGGCCCACCAGCGCGTTGCGGACGGCGCATTAGCCGCGCGCCGCGATTACAAACAAAATTGGCCTGCAGCCCTTTTGGAACAAGGGCGAGCAGCTATAAAAACAGGAGCGCCTAGGCTTCGGCGCGTTTCTGCAAAATCTCAAACGCAGGCAGGGTTTTGCCTTCCAGCACTTCCAGGAAGGCGCCGCCGCCGGTGGAGATGTAACCCACGTCTTTTTCAATGCCGTATTTGGCAATCGCGGCCAGCGTGTCGCCACCCCCGGCGATGCTGAAGGCGCTGCTGGCGGCAATCGCTTGTGCAATGGCTTTGGTGCCGCCTTCAAAAGCAGCGAACTCGAACACCCCCACCGGACCGTTCCAGACAATCGTGCCGGCAGCCATCAGCTGGGCGGCAAGTTTTTCGGCGGTCTGCGGGCCGATGTCGAGGATCATGTCGTCCTCCGCCACGTCAGTCGCGGCCTTGACCGTCGCCGCAGCATCGGCCGAAAAGCTTTTGGCCGTGACCACGTCGGTGGGCACCGGCACCTCGGCGCCGCGCGCTTTCATCGCTGTCATCACGGCGCGGGCTTCGTCGAGCAGTTCACGCTCGGCCAGGCTTTTGCCGATCGGCAGGCCATTGGCCAGCATGAAGGTGTTGGCAATGCCACCGCCGACGATCAACTGGTCGACCTTGCCGGCCAGCGCTTTCAGGATGGTCAGTTTGGTGGAGACCTTGCTGCCGGCCACGATGGCGACCAGCGGGCGTTTCGGATTGGCCAGCGCCTTGGAAATCGCGTCCATCTCGGCAGCCAGCAGCGGACCGGCGCAGGCGGTGTTGGCGAACTGCGCGATGCCGTAGGTCGAAGCCTCGGCGCGGTGCGCGGTGCCGAAGGCGTCGTGCACAAAAATGTCGCAGAGCGTGGCCATCTTGCGCGCCAGTGCCTCGTCGTTTTTTTTCTCGCCCTTGTTGGTGCGGCAGTTCTCCAGCAGCACCAGCTCGCCGGGCTGCACCTGCACACCATCGACCCAGCCGGCCTTCAGGGGCACCGCGCGCCCCATCAGGTCGCCCAAGCGCTCGGCCACCGGCGCCAGCGAGTCTTCGGGTTTGAACGCGCCCTCGGTGGGCCGCCCCAAATGCGAAGTCACCATCACGGCGGCACCAGCATCCAGCGCCATCTGAATGCAGGGAATCGACGCGCGGATGCGCGTGTCTTCGGTGATGTGGCCCGCATCGTCTTGCGGCACGTTGAGGTCGGCGCGAATGAACACGCGACGGCCCTTGACGAGGCCCTGGGCACACAGATCGGAAAAACGGATGAATTTCATGGGGGCTCGCAAGAAAACGGAGAAGAAAATCGGTAGGCGGCAATTGTAGAAGCGGGCCCGGTGAGGGCTACCAGCCGAGGTAAATATGCAGCGGCAGGTACACCGCCATGCCGGCCACGATGGTGCCAAGCACGCTGCGGCGCCAGAAAAACCAGGCGGCGCCGGCCAACGCGGCGAACACCCGTGCGTCGCGCCAGCTGCTGATCAGCGCGCCCTGCGTCATGACAATTTCGGGCACGATCACCGCCGCCAGCGCGGCAATTGGCGCGTAGTGCAGCCCGCGCTGGGCCCAGTCCGGCAAGGTCCAGGGTTTGCTCGACAGAAAAAAGAAGGATCGCGTCAGGACCGTGACCACGGCCAGGCCCAGGATGGTCACGACAGTCCAGCCATCGGTTTGCATCATGCCGTCTTTCGGGATTTGGGCTTTTCAAGCAGCAGGCAGACGGCCACGGCCGCTGCAATGCCGACCAAAATATTGAGCTTGAGCGGCAGCGCAAAGGCCGCCACCGCTGCGGCGCCGGCCACACCGGCAGAGATCAGGCGCAGCCGGCTGCTGGCCAGCGACAGCGTGATGCCCAGCAAGGCGAGGATGCCTGCAAAACCGAGACCCCAGTGCACGGGCACGGCATTGGCCATGGCGATGCCGATCAGGCTGGGCACCACCCAGGCGACCCAGGTGACGGCGCAGTTGCCGGCCAGGCTGGCCTCCTGCGCGCGCAGGGTCGGCAGGTCATCGGGCGGCACTGGCTTGGGATGCCGCGCGGTGAACATCACATAACTGAGGTCGGTCGTGAAGTAACCGCCGGCCATGCGGCGCCACAAGGGCTGGTGCATCATGTACGGGCGCAGGTGGGCGCTGAATACGACAAACCGCAGGTTCACGCAGGCAGCGGTTGCCAAAATCACCCACATGGGCGCGCCGGCCACCATCAGCGGCACCGCCGCCAGTTGCGAGCTGCCGGCAAACACCACCAGCGTCATCAGCACACACTCGAACACGCTGAGCCCGGACTTGACCATGGCCACACCGGTCATCAGGCCCCAGGCCGCCGTGCCGGCGGCAATCGGCGCCATGTCGCGCACGCCCTGGCGAAACTCGGGGTGGTGCCAGAGCGGCTCTTTGACTGCGGTCATGGCGCCGCCCCCGGATTGCCCCCAAACAGCGCGCCGGGCGCCAGTGGGAATCCGCGCAAAAACTCGGCGGCGTCCAGCGGCTTGCCGCCCGGTTTTTGCAGCTTCGTCAGGCGCAGCACGCCATCTGCCGCAGCCACATCCACACCCTGATCGCCCGCAGCCAGGACCTGGCCCGGCCGAGCGCCCGCGGGCACGCGCCCCGGCAGAACAGTCGCAGCCCAGACCTTGAGGGTGTCACCGGTCACCGGGCTGGCGGCCACCGGAAAGGGGTTGAAGGCACGGATACGACGCTCAATCACGGCCGCACCTTGCGTCCAGTCGATGGCGGCCTCGTGTTTTTCGATCTTGTGGGCGTAGCTGATGCCCTGCGCCGGCTGCTTCACAGGGGTCAGCCCGCCGCAGGCGGCCAGCTCCAGCGCTTCGACCATCAGGCGACCGCCCAGCGCCGCCAGCCGGTCATGCAAAGTCGCCGTGGTGTCGGCTGGCTGGATCGCGAGTTTTTCCACCAGCAGCATGTCGCCGGTGTCTAGGCCCGCGTCCATCTGCATGATGCTGATGCCGGTCTCGCTGTCGCCGGCCTCAATGGCGCGGTGGATGGGCGCCGCACCGCGCCAGCGCGGCAGCAAGGAGGCATGAATGTTGAAGCATCCCCGTGCAGGCACGTCGAGGACCCACTGCGGCAGGATCAAGCCATAGGCGGCCACCACCATGGCGTCGGCGCGCGCGCCCTCGATGGCTTCACGGGCCGTGGCTGCGTCCTCGGGATATTTGCCATCCAGCCGCAAGCTGCGCGGCTGCGCCACGGGGAGGTTGTTGTCGAGGGCAAACTGCTTGACGCTGGAGGCCTGCAGCTTCATGCCGCGCCCTGCAGGACGGTCCGGCTGGCTCAGAACCAGGGCGATCTCGAAACCGGCGGCATGGAGCTGCGCCAGCGCCACGCGGGCGAAGTCAGGGGTACCGGCAAAAATAATGCGCATCGGGTGATTTTCGCCGAGGACTGGATGCAATTGATCGGCTGCGCGGTTTCAGTCCTGCCAGCCGGGGCCGCGGAACCGGCTTCGCCGGGGCCGCTGGCGCAGCGCCCCCTCGGGGGGGCAGCGCAGTACACGAAGTGACAAGCGTGGGGCTATGCCATTTCGTCCTTCCTGGCCTTGATCATCTTGGTCTTGATGCGGTTGCGCTTGAGCGGCGACAGGTACTCGACAAAAACCTTGCCCATCAGGTGGTCCATCTCGTGCTGTACACACACCGCCAGCAGGCCTTCGGCGCTGTGGGTTTGCTGCTTGCCGTCCAGGTCCAGCGCCTGGACCTTGATCGCGCTGGCGCGCTCCACGCCGTCATAGATGCCGGGCACCGACAGGCAGCCCTCGTCATTGACCTGGGTCTCGGGGCTGGTCCAGACAATCTCGGGGTTGATCAACACCAGCGGCTGGTCACGCCCTTCACTGACATCAATGACAACGACGCGTTCATGCACATTGACCTGGCTGGCGGCCAGGCCGATGCCCTCGGCCGCATACATCGTTTCCAGCATATCGTCCACCAGGGCGCGGATGCGCGCATCGACGGCAGGCACTGGCTTGGCCACGGTATGCAGGCGCGGGTCGGGGTAACGAAGAATGGTCAGTTGGGTCATGGTGGCAAACAATCAGATGTCGCTATTTTCGCTAATTTTCGCTAATTTTCGGCATTCGGGCCGTTGCGAAATCGCATATTCGTTGCCTAATCAAGGGCTTAAGTACAAAATCGCTAGTGATTTATCAAGTTACAAACACGGCATCGGGCCCCTTCACCGCAGGCCGTGCCAGCCCCAAGGGCCACAAGATGCAAACTATGTCTGGTCGTTTCAGTCAAATTTCAATGGCGGCAGCCCTGCTGGCGTGCACGGCCGGTTTGCAGGCCCAGAATTTCCCGATCACGCCAGGCCAGCGTGCCACGGCCAATCAGGTCGCCCAGACCGGCGTGCCATTGGCCGACCTGGTTCCCAATGCGCCTGACGAGTACACCGTCAAACGCGGCGACACCCTGTGGGGCATCTCCGGCATGTTTCTCAAAAGCCCATGGCGCTGGCCCGAACTCTGGGGCATGAACCTGGAGGACATCCGCAACCCGCACCGCATCTACCCCGGCCAGCAGCTGTATCTGGACAAGGCCAATGGCCGCGCCACCCTGCGCACCCGCCGGGGTGCCGACGGCACCCCAGGCGGCACGGTGCGGGTGTCGCCTCGCACGCGGTATGAATCACTGGCGGACGCTGCGGTTCCCACCTTGTCGCCGCAAGCCATCGAGCCCTTTCTTTCCGAAGCGCTGATTGTTGACGAAGCGGCCTTTGCCCTGGCGCCCCGCATCGTGGCCACCCAGGAAGGCCGCGTGTTGCTCAGCCGCGGTGACCGTGCCTATGCCCGTGGCGCTTACAGCAGCAAGGAGGGCGGCAAACCCCTGAGCACGGCCAAAGGCGAACCGGTGGACTACCGGGTTTTCCGCAATGCGACGCCCTTGAAAGATCCGAGCACCGGTGAAATTCTGGGCTACGAGGCCCAGTTTGTCGGCAAGGCCGAACTGGTTCGCGGGGAAACCACGGCCGACATCACCGGCAAGGACGGCAAGGTATCCACAGAAATTGTGCCTGCAACCATTGACATTGTTGTGGCCAAGGAAGAAATGCGCGTCGGCGACCGGCTGGTCCCGGAGCCCCCCCGCGAATTGTTGAGTTACGTGCCGCGGGCGCCGACCACGCAGATCGAAGGGCAAATTGTCTCGATCTACGGCAGTGCGGTAAGGTTTGCCGCCGGCAACCAGGTGGTTGTGCTCAATCGTGGCGCCCGCGACGGTCTGGAACGCGGTCATGTGATGGCGCTGCAACAAAGCGGCGCCCAGATGACGGACCGAACCGACTCGGCACGCAGCCAGATCCGGCTACCGAACGAACGCAATGGCTTGCTGATCGTATTCCGTACATTCGAGAAACTGTCCTATGCCCTGGTACTTCAGGTCAGCGACGGCGCAAAAGTGGGTGACCGCTTCATCAATCCGAACTGACGCAGATCGGTACCTGGGCCCGGAGCCGCCTCGCCATGGAAGCCGCTGAACTTGGCGCCTGGTTGCGCCTGGCGCTGACACCCGGTCTGGGCAACATCGCATCACGCAAGCTGCTGGCGGTTTTTGGGTCAGCACAAGCGATTTTTGAGCAATCCGCCAGCACCCTGCGCCAGCTGGGCTCCGACAAACTGGCTGATGCCCTGCAGACCGAGCCTGAGACCCTGGGCGACCAGTTGCAGGCTACGCTGGCGTGGCTGCAGGCGGGCGACAACCGGCAGGTGGTCACGCTGGGGGACCCCGGCTACCCCGCATCACTGCTCGATATCGAAGACCCGCCTTCCATGCTTTATATGCTTGGAGCCCATGGTACACGGGCGCAAGCAGCTATCAAAAACAGAGCGCTTTGCCTGGCCATGGTGGGTAGCCGCAACCCCACACCCCAAGGCGAGAACAACGCACGTCAGTTTGCCAGGGTGTTCGGCGCGGCCGATCTGTGTGTGGTGTCCGGCCTGGCGCTGGGCGTGGACGGCGCGGCCCACGATGGCGCCTTGCTGGGCGACGGCACCACGATTGCGGTTGTCGGTACCGGTCTGGACCGCGTGTACCCGAAACAACACCGGGACCTGGCGCACCGGATTGCACAGGACGGCCTGATCATCAGCGAGTTCCCGCTGGGCACGCCGCCGCTGACTGCGAACTTTCCCAAGCGCAACCGCATTATTTCCGGTTTGTCCCAGGGAACGCTGGTGGTCGAGGCGGCCCTGAAGTCGGGCTCGCTGATTACCGCGCGGCTGGCCGCCGAACAGGGCAAGGATGTGTTTGCGATTCCGGGCTCCATTCACTCCCCGCAGTCGCGCGGCTGCCACGCGCTGATCAAGCAGGGGGCCAAGCTGGTCGAATCGGCGCAGGACGTTCTGGAAGAACTCCGTCTGCCCTATGCTGCAAGCACTGTAAACGCCGACCAGGAAAGCGATGGCGGCCCGGAGGAGACGGCGCTGCTGTCCGCCATGGGTTTTGAGCCGGTCAGCCTGGACGCGCTGCAGGCACGCACCGGCCTGCCCACGTCCGAATTGCAGGGCCAGTTGCTGGAACTGGAGCTGACCGATGCGATCGCGCGCCTGCCCGGCGGCCTGTTTCAGCGTATCTCCCTGGGCTGAAGCCGAACGGGCTGGGCGAACCGGGGGGGCGGCGCTGAACTGCGTTATATTGGACGCATGTTTGAAGTGCTGGTGTATGTTTACGAAAATTATTGGCAGGGCGACGCCTGCCCCGAGTTGCACCAACTGAGCCGCAAACTGACGGCGGTCGGCTTTGAAGCCGAAGAGATCCAGGCGGCGCTGGTCTGGCTCAATGGCTTGAACATTGCCGCCCAGAACACCCAGATTGGCCTGCCGGCCGAAGCCGACGTGGCAGGCAAGCCAGTGACGGCGACCCCCGCCTCATCAGGTTTTCAGCCGCAGTCTGCTGCCAGCCTGCGCGTGTATTCGGTGGCCGAGCAGGAGCACCTGGGCGCGCAAGCCCTGGGCTTCGTGAGTTTCCTCGAATCCTCTGGTGTGTTGCCGCCCCACATGCGCGAAATTGTCATGGACCGCGCCATGGCTGCGCCCGGCGATCCACTTGCGCTGGACGACCTCAAGATCATTGTGCTGATGGTCTACTGGAGCTTCGGCGAGGAGCCGGACGCCCTGGTGCTGGACGAGCTCTGTGACGACGCGGACTTCCGCGTTGCGCATTAAATAACGCCCCCCACGCTTCCCACTTCGTGTGGTTCGCTGCCCCCCAAGGGGGCGCATTTTTCCTCGGGAAACCCTGCGGAAAAACATGGCCCCCACGCTTCCCACTTCGTGTGGTTCGCTGCACCTTGCAGGCCGCCGCTCGCCGGAGGCTTCGCTTCTGGAGCCCGCGGCTCCAGCCCCAAGGGTGCGCAGCCTGCGCGCGGGCAATCAGCCCAGTAAGCGCTCCGGATTCGCATCGAGCTTGGCGAGCGCATCGCGGGTGGCGCGCACGGTCAGCGCCTCGTCCTCTGTCGGCACCAGCAGGCCGGCCTGCAGGTAGGCCGCCAGGCGGCGCGCCTGGATCAGGAAATTGCGGCCATCGGCAGACGCAAACAAATGCAACTGCTTGCGGTCACTGCGCCAGGCGAACTGCACATGGCTGACCTGCCCATTGTGGTCCAGGCTGAACCACGCGCCGACTTGAAGCTCCTGCGCCCACGCCCGCATGGCTTCACTGGGCCGGCTGCCGCCATCGGCAATCACCGCCAGGTCGGACGCATCGATGCCAATCATCATGACCAGGTTTTCGGTGTCCAGCGGCAGGTCGCCCACATCCTCCTCCGACAGATAGTCTTCCAGGTTGGCAAGCCGCTTGGCCATCTCATCGATGCGCTCAAGTGAGATGGCATCGGTTTTGGACATGAAGGCGTCAGCCAGAGTCTCGCTGATGATCTTGAGGTGCTGGTCCTGCACCGGCGTGGCCAGGCCCAGCATGGTCATGCCCCGTCGCAGCAACTGAAGCAGCTTGGGCAAATCGGCAATCACGCGCGCCCGGTCATTGCGGTTCGGCTTAGCGCTGGCGGCCCAGACCAGATCGGCCGCGGCCTGCTTGAGCGTGATCGTGTCCTCGTGCTGGGGGCCATTTTTCATGGCCGCAATGGCCAGCACTTCAGCCCACATCTTGAACAGGAATTCGCGGATTTCTTCCCGCACCGGCATGTCATTGAGCATGTTGCGCATCTCAATGGTGTACTGGATGGCCATGGTCTCTTTTTGCTCCAGTTGCTGGGCCACCGTCACCACACGCGCGGCGCTGCCCTGCTCGGAGAGAAACTTCGACAGGAATTTCTGAAATTCGTCGTAGACCAACTGAAACACACGACGACCGGTCTCGGGGTATTGTTCGATCACCTGCACCACCCGCTTGACTTCAGTTTCAAGCGCACTGCCCGACACCGTCGCGTCAAAGCCGAGCACGCAGGAGCCCATTCGGTCAATCAGACGGCGTGCGGGGTGTTGCAGGGAGCCGAAGAATTCGGGCTCCGAAATGGCCACACGCAACACCGGCATCTGCAGCCGGGCAAACCATACCCGGACCGCGGGAGGAATCCGGTCCTCCGCCAAGATACTCTGAAACATCAACGCCACAATTTCGATAGTGGCTTTCTCGCTGGAAGTGGATGCCGCCTGTTTGAGCACCGTGGTGCGCTGGCGCAAGGCGCCCACCGCCTGCTCCACCTGCGCCACACCATAAATCTGGTCCGGCGCCTCGACCATGGTGCCTTCGTAACTGTTGCCGCCATCGCCACCACCGGATGGCGTACGGGCCAGCGCCTGCGCCAATTGCGGCGAAGGCTGATGGGCCTGGGTCTGATCGAACTCGACAGCATGGTCGGACAACAAACGCTTGAGGTGGCCCATGACGCCCTGCGCCCGCATCCGCGCCCGCGCCAGCGGCGAGGTGCCGGTTTGCATACGCGTCTCATCGTGGATGTCGTTCCTGCCCGCCGCCATCTCCGAGCGCCCGCCCTCGCGGCCTGCCTGAGCGATCCGACCTCCGCCGCCTGCACTGCCTCCGCCGCGACCGCTTGAAGCGCCGCCGCCGCTTGCACCACCCGCGCCCGCGCTGAACTCCGCCGAGCTGCCCCTGGAAGCGCCCGCACCGAAAGACGACCCCAGGCCACCCGCACGCCCTGTGTCCGGTGCGCCGGGAGCCAAGTCAAAATCACTCGCGTTGCCCCACCCGGTCTCAGAACCGCCGGAGCCTCCCAACCTGCCAAATCCTGATTTGTCACCGGCTTGCCGGCCGGCGGCGGAGGACGCGGCGGTCCGCTCGCCTGACGCCAATCCGGCAGGCCGGGACAGCTTGGCGGCAGGCGTGTTGGGAACCGCAGAAGGGGTGCGTTTGACCAGTGCCCGGCGGTCAATGTCCACCATGACATTTTCCTTGATCAGGAATTCGTTGACAGACCGGTAAGCCTCCAGCAGATGGTCGGTCAGGCGTTGCTGGATCAGGTCCTGCACCGTGAGCCAGAGCTCGCGCGACAAGGGCGCCAGCGTCCATTGTTCAACCAGGTTTTGCGACAGCACTTCGGGCCGCAAAATATCTTCCTTGGCCAGTTCGGCAACACCTTCCAGCCCCTGAATACGAAGTCGCAGATCATTGAGCTCCCAACTGGCGCTGTCCAGCAGACGCAGGGCCAGACGCGAGGCAAGGATTTTGTTTTCCATCACCTCGTTGCCCATCAACTCGAATTTCCCGCTGTCCAGCGGCATGGAGGCCGTTGCGACGGGTGCCACCAGCGCTTTTTTCCAGGCCGCCATCGTGGCGTTGACCCAGATGGTTTCGTTTTCCTGGAACGACATCCAGCCATCGCGGCGGTCTTGCATCTCGCGGGCATTCCCGGCGGTATCCATTGCGGCGGACAAGCGGGTCTTGATGTCTGCAGCCAGCGCTGGCATCACACCGGCGGCATGGAAAACAAACTGCTCGCGCGCCTGGCGAGCCAGACGGAGATCCTGTTTGTTATTTGCAGCCACAGCCGGGTCCGTTGTGAGGCAGGCTGATTACACCGTCGCTCCGGCATTGGGATCGTTCGGATTCTCGTCCTTTTTGCCGGCAGCAGGCTTGACCAGGTCCTCGCGCTTGATGCCCAGCCACATGGCAATGGCTGCGGCCACAAACACCGACGAATAGATACCGAACAAAATGCCGATGGTCAGCGCCAACGCAAAATAAAACAGTGTCGGCCCGCCAAACAGAAGCATCGACAGCACCATGATCTGTGTAGAACCGTGCGTGATGATGGTTCGGCTGATGGTTGAGGTGATCGCGTTGTCAATGATCTGGGTCGTGTCCATCTTGCGGAAACGACGGAAGTTTTCACGGATACGGTCAAAAATCACCACGGATTCATTGACCGAATATCCCAGGACAGCCAGCACTGCTGCCAGCACCGAGAGCGAAAACTCCCATTGGAAAAATGCAAAGAATCCCAGGATGATGATCACATCATGCAAATTGGCAATGATGGCGGCCACCGCATACTTCCACTCGAAGCGGAAAGCCAGGTAAATCATGATGCCGACCACCACCATGGCAAGCGCTTTCAGACCATCCTGAGCCAGTTCCTCCCCCACCTGAGGGCCCACAAATTCCGTTCGGCGCAGCACAATCTGGGGGTCCCCGGCCTTCAGGGCCTCCATCACCTTGTCGCTTTGTTGCGCGGTTGTCACGCCTTTTTGCGCGGGCAGGCGAATAATCACATCACGCGCAGTGCCGAAATTTTGCACCTGAACGTCTGTGAATCCGAGGCCCGCCACAGTGCCGCGAACCTTCTCAACATCGGCTGGCTGCGAATAGCTGACCTCCATCACCGTGCCCCCCGTGAACTCCACTGAAAGGTGCAGGCCGCGCGAGAACAGGAAAAACACCGCCAGCACAAAGGTGGTGAACGAAATCACATTGAAGATCAGGGCATGCCGCATGAACGGGATGTCCTTGCGGATCTTGAAAAATTCCATAAGTCCTCTCCTTCTTCTTCTGTTCTTTGTCTAGGCCGAAGGCGCAGACGTGCCGGACTTGGCAGGAACCCCCGCGTTACCGGCCGGCCGCCAGACCGTGCCAATCGACACGGACTTGAGCTTCTTTTGCCGACCGTACCAGAGATTGACCAGCCCGCGCGAGAAAAATACCGCTGAGAACATGCTGGTCAGGATGCCGATCACATGCACCACGGCAAAACCGCGCACCGGCCCGGAGCCAAAAGCCAGCAAAGCCAGGCCGGCAATCAGCGTCGTGATGTTGGAGTCAAGAATGGTGGCCCAGGCGCGTTCATAACCGGTATGAATGGCGGCCTGCGCCGACGCGCCGTTGCGCAACTCCTCACGGACCCGCTCGTTGATCAGCACGTTGGAGTCGATCGCCATGCCCAGCGCCAGCGCCATCGCCGCCATGCCGGGCAAGGTCAGCGTCGCCTGCAGCATCGACAAAATAGCGACCAGCAACAGCAAATTCACGGCCAGGGCCAAACCCGAAAATAGCCCGAACAGCATGTAATAACCCGCCATGAACGCCACGATGACCAGGAAACCCCAGGCCACGCTGCTAAAACCCTTGGCAATGTTTTCCGCGCCCAGGCTGGGGCCGATGGTGCGCTCCTCGATGATTTCCATGGGTGCGGCCAACGAGCCCGCCCGCAGCAACAGCGCCAGGTCGTTGGCTTCAACCACGGTCATCGAGCCGGAAATCTGGAAGCGGTTGCCCAACTCGCTCTGAATGACAGGGGCTGTCAGCACCTCGCCCTTGCCTTTTTCAAACAGCACAATGGCCATGCGTTTTTTCACGTTTTCGCGGCTGGTGTCGCGCATGATGCGCCCACCCTTGGCATCCACCGTCAGGTCCACCTTGGGCTGCTGACTTTGCGAGTCAAAGCCGGGCTGGGCGTCGGTCAGGCTCTCGCCAGTGATGATCACCTGCTTTTTGACAATCACGGCACGGCCATCACGCTCCAGAAAACGCTCGGAACCGAAAGGCACGGTCCCGGAACCCAGCTCGGCGGCGCGGCCTTCGCTGCTTTCGTCAACCAGACGCATTTCCAGTGTGGCCGTGCGGCCCAGAATGTCCTTGGCCTTGGCCGTGTCCTGCACGCCAGGCAGTTGCACCACAATGCGGTCCAGGCCTTGCTGCTGGATCACGGGTTCTGCGACACCCAGTTCGTTGATGCGGTTGTGCAAGGTCACCATGTTCTGCTTGAGCGCCTGCTCCTGCACCAGCCGGGCCGCCTCCGGCTTGATGCGCGCGACCACCTTGTACTCGGCACCGTCCGGTGAATCAACCGTTTGCAGGTCTGCAAACTGGTCCTGGAAAATCCGCTTGGCCGCTTCCAGCGTGGCCGCGTCCCGGAATTTGAGTTCGATGGTCTGGCCGTTGCGGTTGATGCCGCCGTGCCGGATGTTTTTCTCGCGCAGCACCAGTCGCAAATCGCCGGCAAGCGATTCCGCTTTCTTGGTTAACGCCGCCTGCATGTCCACCTGCAACATGAAATGCACGCCGCCGCGCAAATCCAGTCCCAGGTACATGGGGCGTGCGTTCAGCGCGGTCAGCCAGGCGGGTGAGCGCGACAACAAGTTGAGGGCCACGATGTAGGAAGGCGAGGCCGGATCGGGAGACAGCGCCCTTTCAATGGCATCCTTGGCCTTGAGCTGCGTGTCGGTGTCTCCGAACCGGGCCTTGATCGAGGTAGCGTCAAAAGCCACCGCATCAGGGGTGATGCCAGCATCTTTCAAGGCCTGCTCCACGCGCGTGACGGTGGTGCTGTCAATCTTCACACTGGGTTTGGCGCTGGACACCTGAACGGCCGGAGCCTCGCCAAAAAAATTGGGCAGCGTGTACAACGCGGCAATCAACAAGGCGACGACGATGATCGCGTACTTCCAGACCGGATAACGATTCATGAGCGTGCTGTTCCTGGGAAACGAAGTGACTGGGCGGACCGGCGCGGGCCGGCCCTGCGAAAAACCGTCTTCTGCTTACTTGATGCTGCCTTTGGGCAGGACTTGGACGATGGCGCTGCGCTGCAACTGGATTTCAACACCCGTGGCGACTTCAACGCCCAGGTAGGCTTCACCCATTTTGGTGACCTTGCCCAGCAGGCCGCCTGCCGTCACGACCTCGTCGCCCTTGGCCAGCGCATCAATCATGGCCCGATGCTCCTTCTGCTTTTTCATCTGCGGGCGGATCATCACGAAGTAAAGGACCACAAACATCAGCACCAGCGGCAGCATGCTGGTCAAGGAGGACATCATGCCGCCTTCAGCAGCAGCGGCAGGGGCGGTTTGGGCAAACGCGGAAGAAATAAACACGGCAGACTCCACAACAATAATCGGGCACCCCGCGTCTTACCGCGGGGCGCGGAAGGTCTGATTGTATGCGGCCGGCCGCGGGTAAAAGTTGTAACCCGTGGCTTGGCGGGGACTCTGCGCGCGGCATCCGGCCATGCCAGCAGAAATCAGCGTTTTTTGGCGCAATGCCGAGCCACGGTTCGCCGGCTCAAGCGGCCAGTTGCTGCCCGTCGGACGCCGGCTGCCGGAACGCCGCCAGCGCCAGTGCCCATTGTTGCTGTGCCAGCACGACATTACGCGCCTTCACATGGCCATAACCCCTGATCAGCTCCGGGATGCGCGCCACTTCCACAGCCGCCGCATGATGACCGGCATCCAGGCTCTTGAGGATTTCTTCAATGCTGCCCTCGTACTGGGCAATCAGCGCACGCTCCATGCGGCGCTCGTCGGTCCGGCCGAACGGGTCGATCGCCGTGCCGCGCAGGCCCTTGAGTCGGGCCAGCACTTTGAATACACCGAGCATCCAGGGACCGAACTTCTGCTTTTGCAATTCGCCCTTGTCATTGCTTTTGGCGATCACGGGCGGGGCCAGGTGGTAATTGAGCTTGAAATCGCCTTCGAACATCGCGCCCACTTTGTCATGGAAGCTGCGGTCGGTGTGCAGGCGCGCGACCTCGTACTCGTCCTTGTAAGCCATCAGCTTGAACAGGTAGCGCGCCACCGCCTCGGTCAGTTGTGTCTTGCCCAGCGCCGACTCGGCCTGCTGAACCCGGTTCACCAAGCGTTCATAACGGTTGGCATAAGCGGCATTCTGGTAGTCCGTGAGGAAAACCACGCGGCGCGCCACCAGCGCGGCCAGGCCCTGGCGCGGCGCCGGCATGCTGATGACTTGCGCAGAGACAAACAGCTTTTCCACGGATGCCGGGTCGTGGGCGGCGCGACGCCCCCATTCGAACGCCGTCTTGTTGTTGTCCACGGCCACGGCGTTGAGCTCGATGGCACGCATCAGCGAGGCGTATTCCAGCGGAATCCAGCCCTTTTGCCAGGCGTAGCCCAGCATCATCGGGTTGGTGTAGATGCTGTCGCCCATCAGTTTCGTGGACGCCGCGTCGGCATTAAAGGCGCCAATACCATCCACGCCCACCGCCTTGACAATTTCAGCGGCGCAGGCCTCGGCCGGGTTCTGCCAGTTGGCGTTGTGCACAAAAGCCGCCGTCGGCGTGCTGTAGGAATTGAGGGCCACATGGGTGCGGCCCTCGCGCATGCGCAGCACGGTCTCCTTGCCGGCCGCCACGATCGGGTCGCAGCCGATGATCAGGTCGGCGCCGGCCATGCCGACGCGGGTGGTGCGGATGTCGTCCTGCGTCGCGCCTATCAGCACATGGCTCCAGGTCGCGCCGCCTTTTTGCGCCAGGCCGCCGGCATCCTGCGTGACGATGCCCTTGCCTTCGATGTGGCCGGCCATGCCCAGCAACTGACCGATGGTGATGACCCCGGTGCCGCCGACACCGGCGACCACGATGCCCCAGACCTTGCCGTCCACGCTTTTGGTGGCGGGGATGTGCGGTTCAGGCAGCGCGCCCATCTCGAAGGGAGAGGCGGCCTTGCCTTTGGCCTTTTTCTTGAGCTGGCCGCCTTCAACTGTCACGAAGCTTGGACAGAATCCCTTCAGACAAGACATGTCCTTGTTGCAGGTGGACTGGTTGATCTGGCGCTTGCGGCCGAATTCGGTTTCCAGCGGCTCCACGCTCAGGCAGTTGGACTGCACGCCGCAGTCGCCACAGCCTTCGCAGACCAGCTCGTTAATCACCACGCGCCTTGCCGGATCAACCAGGCTGCCGCGCTTGCGGCGGCGGCGCTTTTCGGTGGCGCAGGTCTGGTCATAAATGATGACAGTGGTGCCCTTGATTTCGCGGAACTGGCGCTGGATGGCGTCGAGTTCGTCACGATGCTGCACTGCGACGCCTTCCACCAGCGCCACGCCGTCATATTTTTCCGGCTCGTCGGTCACCACCACAATTTTCGCTGCGCCTTCGGCACGCATGGACTGGGCAATCTGCACCACCGAATGGCCTTCGGGGCGCTCGCCGACCTGCTGGCCGCCGGTCATGGCGACCGCGTCGTTGTAGAGGATCTTGTAGGTGATGTTGACACCCGCGGCAATCGACTGGCGCACCGCCAGCGAGCCGCTGTGGAAATAGGTGCCATCACCGAGGTTGGCAAAAATATGCTGGTCTGTGGTGAAAGGCTGCTGGCCGACCCAGGGCACACCCTCGCCGCCCATCTGGGTGAAGCCCGAGGTACTACGGTCCATCCACAAGGCCATGAAGTGGCAGCCGATGCCGGCCATGGCGCGTGAACCTTCGGGCACCTTGGTCGAGGTGTTGTGCGGACAGCCGGAACAAAACCAGGGCTGACGGTCAGCCTTGATCTCCAGCACCTGCAGCGAGCGCTCCTTGGCCTGCAGGATCGCGAGCTGCGCATCGAGGCGCGCCGTCATGTCGCCGTCCAGGCCCAGCTTTCGCACGCGCTGGGCGATCGCCTTGGCAATCAGTGAAGGTGACAGGTCGGCATTGGCGCGCAGCAGGGTGTTGGCCGCAGGATTCGGCATCGACCATTCGCCGCCGCTGAAATCGCCATCGACCTCATTGAACTTGCCGTAAATGTTGGGGCGCACGTCGGCGCGCCAGTTGTAGAGCTCTTCCTTGAGCTGGTATTCGATGACCTGGCGCTTTTCCTCGACCACCAGAATTTCGCGCAGGCCGGTCGCAAACTCACGCGTGCCTTGCGCTTCCAAAGGCCAGACCACACCCACCTTGTGCAAGCGGATGCCGAGCTGGCGGCAGGTGGCGTTGTCCAGCCCGAGGTCGATCAGGGCCTGGCGCGTGTCGTTGTAGGCCTTGCCGCTGGCGATGATGCCGAAGCGGTCATTCGGCCCTTCAATCACGTTGTAGTTGAGCCGGTTGGCGCGGATGTAGGCCAGCGCGGCATACCACTTGTAGTCGAACAGGCGCGCCTCCTGTTCCAGCGCGGCATCCGGCCAGCGGATGTGCACGCCGCCGGGCGGCATCTGGAAGTCGGTCGGCAGCTTGATCTGCACACGCTCGGGATCGATGATCGCGGTAGCGCTCGACTCAACAATCTCCTGGATGGTTTTCATACCGGCCCAGACGCCGGAAAAACGGCTCATCGCAAACGCGTGTACGCCCAGATCCAGGATTTCCTGCACATTGGCCGGAAAAAACACGGGCAAGCCACAGGCCTTGAAGATGTGGTCGCTCTGGTGTGCGGCGGTCGAGCTTTTCGCCACATGGTCATCGCCGGCCACCGCGATCACGCCACCGAACGGCGTGGTGCCGGCCATGTTGGCGTGTTTAAACACGTCAGAACAGCGGTCCACCCCCGGGCCCTTGCCGTACCAGATGCCAAACACACCATCGAACTTGTTGGTGCCGGGCGGCGAAAAACCGAGTTGCTGCGTGCCCCACAGCGCGGTGGCGGCCAGTTCTTCATTGACACCCGGCTGGAACACGATGTTCTGCGCCTTCAGGTAAGGCGCGGCTTTCATCAGTGCCTGGTCGTAACCGCCCAGCGGAGAGCCGCGGTAACCGCTGATAAATCCGGCGGTGTTTTTGCCTTGCAGGGCGTCGCGCTGCCGCTGCAGCATGGGCAGCTTGACGAGCGCCTGAACGCCGCTCATAAACGCCTGCCCAAAATCAAGCGAGTATTTGTCGTCCAAGGTCACCGTTTCGAGAGCCTTGCGTATATGTTCAGGCAGGGGGGCGTTCATCTTGTCTCCAGTCGTGGGGCTGAATTCGCCTCGTGGGCGGGGAAGAAGCTGACCACCCGGATAGGGTGGCGCCTCTATGTATGAGCAAAGTGTAGGCGCGATGAACAGATAAGTCTTTGCTTTTTATGCCCTGTTTCTTTGGCTAAGAGAAAGATTCTTGCTCATAATGACAGCTTATGGAAACACTCGACAAGTTTGACATCGCGATCCTGAACGAATTGCAAAGTGATGGGCGTCTTAGCAATGCCGAACTCAGCGCGCGCGTCGGCCTCAGCGCCGCGCCTTGCTGGCGGCGCGTGCGGACGCTGGAGGAAAGTGGCTTCATCAAGGGATACCGGGCCGAGATCGACCGCCACAAGATCGGCCTCGGCGTGCTGGCCTTTGTGCGGCTGGACGCCGACCGCAACACCGGCGACGCCACCAGCACGATGGAGGAAGCCATCCGCAAGCTGCCCGAAATCATTGCCTGCCACTACATCAGCGGCACCGGCACCTTCGAGCTGCAGGTGGTGGCGCAGGACCTGGACAGCTTTTCCCGCTTTGCACTGAAAAGCCTGTTGAATCTGCCGAACGTGAAGGACATGCACACCAGCTTCTCGTTGGGCGAGGTCAAGGCCAGCAGCGCGCTGCCGCTGGACCACCTCGCGGCCGGCAAGCGCAACTGACGAACAGCATGCCGGACTGTGGCGGAACGGCCATTTATGCATCAAATTGGCCTTCAACCCATGTCGGACATAGGTCAGTTGCTATATTATTCATAGCAGACAGGCTCTGCCCTACAATTTTGTGACATCGTCCTGACACGCCTTCATTTCAAGGCTCTTTGCAAAGGTTCCTCATGAACGCCCCCCTGCCCACCACCACCCTGCGCGCCGTGCAGGCCGCCGATCTGGCCGCGCTGCCACTGATTGAAAAATGGGTCTCGTTTGCCTCGGTCTCGCGCGACAGCAACCTGCCCATCATCGAATGGACACGTACGCTGCTCGAAGCTCAGGGCATTGAATGCCACCTGACATATGACGACAGCGGCAAAAAGGCCAATCTCTGGGCCACCCTGCCTGCCGCCGACGGTGAAACCAAAACCGGCGGCCTGGTGCTGTCGGGCCACACCGACGTGGTGCCGGTCGATGGCCAGCCCTGGGACACCGACCCCTTTGCCGCGCAGGTTGTCGGCGACCGGTTGTACGGCCGCGGCGTCACCGACATGAAAAGTTATGGCGCCACCGCACTGATGATGGTGCCGGAGCTGCTCAAACGCAAACTCAAACGTCCGGTGCACCTGGCCTTCAGCTACGACGAGGAGGTCGGCTGCATCGGCGTGCGCCGCCTGATCGCCGACATGGTCGAACGTGGCTACAAGCCGGCCGGCTGCATCGTCGGCGAGCCGACCGGTATGCAGGTGGTGATCGCCCACAAGGGCAAACATGCCTACAAAACCTCGGTGCGTGGCTTCGAGGCGCATTCCTCGCTGACCCCGCAGGGTGTCAACGCGGTCGAGATCGCTTGCGAATTTGTCACCAAACTCCGGTCCATGCACCGCCGCCTCGTCGCCGAAGGGCCGTTCGACCCGATCTACGACGTGCCGCACACCACGATCCACACCGGCGTGATCGCCGGCGGTACGGCACTCAACATCATCCCGCGCGACTGCGAGGTGACCTGGGAGATCCGCCACCACCACATGAACTCGCCGGAGCTGCTGTTCAATGAGGCGAAAGAGTTCGCCGACAGCCTTATCCCGGCCATGCAAGCGGTGGCGCCTGACACCGGCATCACGCACACACTGAATTCTGTGCTGCCCGGTTTTGCCACCGATGCCGACAGCGATATCGCGCGCCTGTGTTTCAAATGCGCCGGGGTGGATGCGTCATCCGGCGCCGGCAAGGTGTCGTTTGGCACGGAAGCTGCATTGTTCCACCAGGTCGGCGTGCCGACCATCGTCTGCGGACCCGGCCACATTGCGCAGGCCCACCAGCCCAATGAATGGGTCACGCTCGAACAACTGGCCTGGTGCGAGCGTTTCATGCGCCGGCTGGCCGACGAGATCTGCATTCACTGAAACCGTCACTACACCAAGGAAATATCCCATGATCAAACGTAGAACCCTGCTGGGCGCAGCCATCGCCACCGGACTGGCTGCCCTGGGCGGCGTGAGCGCCGTGCCCGCCTGGGCACAGGCCAGCGGCAAAACCGTGCGTGTCGTTGTGCCTTTCGCGGCCGGCGGTGTGCAGGACATCCTGGCGCGCGCCATGAACGGCGAGCTGGGCACAGCCTTGGGCCAGACCGTGATTGTGGAGAACCGGGCCGGTGCGGGCGGCACCATAGGCACCGGTTTTGTCGCCAAGTCGGAGCCGGACGGCAGCACCATGGTGATGGCCGCAGCCAGCCACAACATTGCCGGTTCGCTCTACACCAAGCTGGCTTACGACCCGCAAAAAGACTTTGCGCCGCTGGCCCACATCGGCACGGCCGGTTATGTGTTGATGATCCATCCCGACGTGCCCGCCAAAAACGTGGCCGAGTTCATCCGTTATGCCAAGGCCAACCCCGGCAAGATGAACTACGCCACCGCCGGCATGGGCAGCGCAACTCACCTGTCGATGGCCTACTTCAACGGCCTGGCCGGCATCGACCTGGTGCATGTGCCACTCAAGGCTACCGGCGAAGCCATCAATGAGGTGATCTCGGGCCGCGCCCACGCCGTGATTGCCGCCAGCATTGGTGCGCTGGCTTTTGCCAAGGACAGCCGCATCCGCCTGCTGGGCGTCACCTCGCCGCAGCGCAGCAAGTACCTGCCCGAGCTGCCGACCATTGCCGAAAGCGGCCTGCCTGGGTATGCCTTCGACTCCTGGTTTGGCCTGCTCGGCCCGGCCGCAACACCGCCAGCCGAAGCTGCACGCATCAACACCGCCATGGCCAGGCTGCTGAAAGACCCGGTGATTCTGGAACGGCTGGACAAGCAGGGCATCGAACCCAAGGCCATGAGCAATGCCGACTTCGGCAAGCTGCTGGCGGTGGACTACAAACGCATGGCCGACGTGGTCAAGGCCTCGGGCGCCAAGATCGAATAAGCCAGGCGGCGCGCCGGGCTCATTTGGGCCACAGCGCCCACAAACGCAGGGGCTGGTTGACCCGGCTGGCCAGCAGCCCGGCCTCGGGTCCCGTCCCCGCAAAATAGTCTGCGCGCACCGCCCCGACGATGGCGCTGCCGGTGTCCTGCGCCATCACCAGTTTTTGCAGGTCCAGCGACGCGCTGCGGGATGCGAGCCAGACCGGTGTGCCATAGGGAATACTCTCGCGGTCCACCGCGATGGAGCGCCCAGGCGTCAATGCCACACCTTCGGCACCGCGCGGTCCGTAAGAAGCATCCTGCTCACCGAGCGCCTCCTCGCGGAAAAAAATGTAGCGCGGGTTGCTCCACAGCAGTTGCGGGAGGCGCTGCGGATTTTGGGACACCCAGACCTTGGTGGACTCGGTCCACGGTGCTGTCATGCGACCCTGGCCCTGCTCCGCCAGCCATTGGGTGATGCTGCGAAACGGCTGCTCATTGGAGCCCGCAAATGCCACCCGCACCGTTCGCTGCGCGCCGTTGGGCTCCGTGATGGACAGGCGGCCAGACCCCTGGATATGCAGGGACATCGCGTCGATGGGGTCGGCGAGCCAGGCAATCTCCCGGCCACGCAGCGCGGCCTGCGCTTCCGGCAGGGTGTCGATTTCCTGCCGCGTGAACCACGGTTTGCGGGAGGCCAGCCCGGCAGGCGGCTGGTACAGCGGCACGGTATAGCCGTTGCCGCTCTGGCGGCTGGCCCTGAGTACCGGCTCGTAGTAACTGGTCAACAGGCCTTCCGCCTGGCCTTGCGGGCTTTCGACGCGGTAGGGCTGCAGCCGGTTCATCATCCAGGCGCGTTGCTCCTCGCCGCTGGCAATGCTCAGTCGCCGCACCTCGCCGCACAGGTTGGCAAACGCAGGCCGTGGACGCTCGCAGCTTTTCAGCCAGGCATTCCAGGCCTCGAACAGCGCATCGCTTTCAAAACCCGGTAACTCCGACCAGGGCACGGCCACCCAGCGGCTTTTTCCCTGGATTCTTGGCGGCGGCAAAGCGGTGCTGTCGCCGGGGCGCGGCGTATCCGCAACGGGCGGCGGCGCAGACGGTACCCGCGGGGACGGCGCGGTGGCGCAGGAAGCGAGCAGCCCCACGAAAGCGATAATGGCGGCGGCGTGTGTTGCCCGGGAAAAAACAGTCATGACCTTACTTTTACTTGAAGCCCTGGGGGCCTTGCTGATACTGGTGTTCATTGTCTGGTGGACCATGTTTTCCGGTCGCAAGAATGGTGAACTGAAGAAAGACGCCGAGCCCGAGACGACAAGCAACAAGCCCCGAGATCCGTCCTGATGCTATAAATTACGTAGCAAGTTAGCGAGCTCTACCGCCGACTTTACGCTCATTTTGTCAAAAACACGCGCACGGTGAACTTCCACCGTGCGCACGCTGATGTCGAGCTGGTCGGCGACCAGCTTGTTCGGCAAACCCTCCACCACCAGTCGCATCACATCACGCTCGCGTTCGGTCAGGCCGTCGAGACGCGCGCGCAGGCCGGTGTGCTCGCTGCGCTGGGCCAGCGCCGCCGCCGACTGCGCCAGCGCCTGCTCGATACGGTCCACCAGCACATTGTCAGAAAACGGCTTCTCGCAAAAGTCAAAGGCGCCGCGTTTAACCGCATCAACGGCGGTCGGCACATCGGCATGGCCGGTCAGAAAGATCACGGGCAGCGTGGGCAGCAGGCCGCAGGCAATCAATTTTTCAAACATCGCCAGACCACTCATACCGCTCATCCGCACGTCGAGCAGCACACACGAGGGCGAAGTGACCTGAAAAGCACTGGACAGACGCTCGTCGAAGGCCTCCGCGCTGTCGAAGGACTCACTGGGCAGGCGCCGCGAACGCAGCAGCCAGGCCAGGGCCTCGCGCACACTGGCATCGTCGTCGACGATGTAGACCGTGGCATTCTGGATCGGTTCCATGACAAGTCCTTTATGAGGCCCCGACCGTCAGGGCGGCCCGTTCAGGCGATTCGGCGATGCTGACCGCCACCGGCAGGGTGAAAGTAAAAATCGTACCTTGAGGCAAACCCGCCTCAAAACCCAGGAAGCCGCCGTGCTGCTCGATCACCGTGCGGCACAGGCTCAGGCCCAGCCCCATGCCTTCGGCCTTGGTGGTGAAAAACGGCGTGAACAGTTGCTTGGCCACCTTTTCCGAGATGCCCTCGCCATAGTCAATCACGGCGAACTCTACCCAGCGGTTCCAGGCGTTGGACGCGGCCGGCCTGACGCGCAAAGTCAGTACTTTTTCGGTACGGCTTCTTTTGTCCAGCCCCTGCATGGCCTGCATGCCATTGCGCGCCAGATTAAGCAGCACCTGTTCGACCATGGTCCGGTCGCACAGCACCGGTCCGCAACTCACGTCCACCTCGATGAGCACGCGCACGCCGAGCTTGCGCGCCTGCAGGCTGACCAGCGGCATCACCGCATCAAGCAGCGCGCGTGGTGCAATCGGTTCGCGCACCTGATCGCGGCGGCGCACGAAGTCATGCACACTTTTGATGACCTTGCCGGCCCGCTCGGCCTGCTCGGCAATGCGGCGCATGGCCAGTTGCAAGTCCTCGCTGCTGGAGGGCTGCTGCGCATCGGCGGCAGCGCTTTGCAACAGGTTCAGTGAGCCCGTGGCGTAGCTGGAAATCGCCGCCAGCGGCTGGTTCAACTCGTGGCTGAGCAGCGAGGCCATCTCGCCGACCGTGGCCAGGCGCGCCGTCGCCTGCAGACGGTCCTGGCTGGCGCGCGACAATTCCTCAATGCGTCGCTGCTCGCTGACATCGAGGATGGCGCTCATCCAGCCGGTCTGCTTGCCCACCGCGTTGATCAGCGGCGCCTCGATGATCAGCACCGGGAAACGCGAACCATCGCGTCGCATGAATACCGACTCGAAGCCTTCACGCGGCAAATGCGCGCCTATGGCCAGGCGGCTGGCCTGACGCTGCCCATATTCCTCAACCTGTTCGGGTGGCCAGTAGGGCGGGGGCATGTCCCGATTGAGCAACTCGCCGGCCTCCAGACCCACCATCTGGCAGAAAGCCGGATTCACATAGGTCACCCGCCCCTGCAGGTCGCGGGCGCGCATGCCGGTGACCAGCGAGTCCTCCATCGCCTTTCGAAAAGCCAGTGCGTCGGCCAGGTCGTGTTCCACCCTGAGCCGTCGCCGCATGTCGCGACCCAGCAAAGCCAGCACCGCCACCAGCGCCACCGACATGGCTGTGACAAGGGCGGTCAGCAGGTTGGGAAACAGGTCGGGTGTTCCGCGTCGACTCTCCAGCCGAAGAACCAGGGTGTTTCCTGGCAGGTCAAGCAGTTGCTGCGCTACATGCGCCTGGTTGCCGCGCGTTGGGTTGCCATACATCGCCAGCCGAGTGCCATCGGCTTCGGTGAAGGCCAGGCCCTGACCGCGCGCCACCTGCCGACCGACCATCTCCGACAGGATATCGGGCAGTGAGTAGGTCGCCACCAGGTAGCCCGCGAGTCGGCCGGCAGTCAGCACCGGGACACACATGTCCAGCACCTCCAGGCCCAGGCCGTCGGCCTGCGGCAGAAAATAGCTGATCGAATACGCCGGGCCGCTGAAACGCCGCGCGGCGGCGCAGGCAAAGCCGACATCGGTCTGCGTGCCGTCCCGGCCCAGGCGCTCGAACACCGAGGTCCGATAAGGGGTCTCGACGAAAGACAGCGAGCCCAGCGTCAGGTCGCGCCATTCCAGACGCATGATCTCGCGGTTCTCGTGCAGGAGTTCGGCCGCAGGGCTGCGCCAGGCCTGCGTGCTTGGGCTTTTGGCCTGCAGGGCCTGCAAACTCTGCACGTTGCGCGTCAGCTCCGCGCGAATGTCGGTGACCATCTGCGCTGCATCCTGCTCCAGCCGGCTTTGTACCTGACTGGCTTCATACCGGCCCGCGAGCCAGACCAGGGTGGACAACAAGCCGGCAAGCAAGGCAACCAGCAGGGTCCACAGCGCCCAGCGTCGGCTCCAGCGCCGGCCTGCGCGTCTGTTGAACACCTTTGACAGCGGGGTCACAGTACCCCGTGCTTCAGCGCGGGAAGCTGCACGCGTACGGCGCTCAGTCGCTCGGCCCGCAACTCGGCCATAATCACTGCCGGGCCCTGGTCGTGCTGCGCAAGTACTTGCCCCCAAGGATCGGCGATGAGGCTCTGACCCCAGGTGCGCCGCTGGTTCTCATGCACGCCGCCCTGGGCAGCCGCCACCACATACGCCAGGTTTTCAATCGCCCGCGCGCGCAGCAATGTTTCCCAATGCGCCTGTCCGGTGGTGTAGGTAAAGGCGCTGGGCACCAGCAGCAGATCGGCCTTCATTGCACGGTAGAGTTCCGGAAAACGCAGGTCATAACAGATGCTCAAGCCAACCCGGTAGCGATGGCCGTCGGTGGACGGCAGCTCAAACGTCACCGGCAGCGCGCCACGTTCGATGACACGCGACTCGTCGTAATGCTCCCGCCCATTGTCGAACATGAAAAGATGGATCTTGTCGTAACGCGCCACACAGTGACCCGTCGGTGCGTACACCAGTGCGCTGTTGCGGACATGCTGACTGTCGCTGGCGCGAAGTGGCACGGTGCCGCCGACAATCCAGAGCTTGAGCTCACGCGCCGACTGCGCCAGAAAATCCTGGATGGCGCCCTGACCGGGCGTTTCCTGGACAGCCAGTTTGTCACTGTCTTTCCAGCCCATCAGGCAAAAATATTCTGGCAACACCGCCAGCTCGGCCCCTTGCGCTGCCGCTTGTTCAAGCAGTTGCCTGGCCGCATCCAGGTTGGCCTGAACATGGGTGCCGGACACCATTTGAATCGCAGCGACATGCATGTTTATTTCTCTCCGGTGTCTTCGCTGGTCTTCGCGCCGACCACGGATTTGCGTTCCGTCCTGGTGATTTTCGGGTTGGTCCAGGTGCCGTCGATGTGGAACTCCTGGGTAGCCGCCTGCGTGAGCGGACGCCGCAGGAAATACTGCGCCAGAAAGGTGCCGATGCCTATCGCCGGGTTGATCACGGTCGCGATCAGCGAGGCCGTTCCCGCATTGATCTCCGGCACCACCACCACCGTGAGGTTCTGCGTTTCTTTTGCAATGTCGGCGGTCCCTTCCATCAACACGGCGGCATTGACGCCTTTCATCTGCAGGTTGTTGGTGAAGGCCAGGCCCTGGGTGATGCTGACATCGCCGCGCACAAAGTCAAACGAGAAGCCCTCAGAAAACACATCGCGAAAATCCAGCGTCAGGCGTCTCGGCAGGGCTTGCAGACTGAGCACGCCGAGCAGCTTGGCAATGCCCGGCTCGGCCTTGAGGAACTGGCCCGAGGCCACGTTCACATTGAACTGGCCGTTCAGGCTCGGATAATCCAGGCTCAGGGGTGAGCCGATCCAGGCGATCTGGCCTTCCAGCCGGCCCTTGCCGCGGCGGATGACATCGGCCATGCCGAATCGCCTGAGCAACTCGCCTGAATCATCGATATCCAGCCGGAAGTTCATCACCGTGCGGCGCCTTTCGACCGGCGCGCGGCCACGGGTCACCACGGCAGCCTGTTGCGCATTGACGGCCGCCCAGTTCCCGCTGGCCGTCAAGGTGGCCTCCGGCATGATGATGTTGAGTTTGTTGAGTCGCCACTCCCGCACACCGCCCTCGCGGGAGACCGTACCGGCTCCACGGTTGAGTGCCTCAATCTCTACCCGCCCGAGTTTTTTACCGCGCAGTTCCAGGTCTTCAACCACAATGTCGAGCGCCGGGATATTGGCAGGTTGCTCGTCCAGGATGGCCTCGACCTCGCTGGCGGTTCCCTGGCCCAGGCTCAAACGCGCCAGACGCCCATACAGCCGGCCCGCGCCGGCGCCGCCAGACTGGCGGAAATCGACATAACCGTTGAGTTCGGTCGCATCGATGTTGGCGCGCCACGTCAGGCCCTCGCGCGATCCGCCGAGCACCACGTTGTGCAGTGTGCGCCCCTGCAGCAGCAGTTCCCTGGCGCGTATCGCCATGCTGGTCGGCAGGTAGCTGAGCACGGCGCTGGCTGGCGTCAGGTCGCCAGAGACCGCTGTCCGACCCGTGTCGCTGGAGGCGTCCAGCACCTTCGCCCAGGCATCAATGTCCACGCGCGCCAGATTGATGTTGGCTGTGACCCCGCTGTCGGGCAGCGGCGCGCTTTCGCCGGCCTCCAGGCCGATGGCCATGGCGCCGCGCAGCACCCGTGCCTCGGCGCCGCTGATGTCACGCACATAGATGACCGATGCCAGTCTTCCCACGCTGAGCGACAACTGGTCCTGGGTCGGCGGGCCTGCGGCGCCGCTGGGTTCGCGCACGGCCGTGTTGTCAAAGCGCAGCGGCAGCAGGCTCTCGGCGCTTTTTGTCAGGGGCGCCGGCAGACTCAGGGCCATGCCTTGCAGGTTGCTGGCCACGCTGATCTCGGTCATGCCTTTCCTGAACCCCAGACTGGCGGAGTAGGCTGTCGCGCCGCTGGCATAGGCACCCAGGCGCGCGGCCAGGCCGAGCTCCCTGGCCTGGCGCAAGCCCTCGGCGCTGAGCGTGCCCTGCACGCGAATCACCACGGCAGCGTCCGGGAATTCCTGGATGCCGGCCACGGCACGCGCTGCGCCGGATGGCGCGCCACGGGTGCCGCCTTCCAGCCGAATGTCCCCACCCAGCATGCGCGCCTGGCCCCCGGAAATCGCAAACCCGCTTTCGCTGAAGCTGACCAGCCCCTTGAGCCGCGTCAATTGCGGCGTGTCGGGCGTGAACTGGACATCGTTGCCTGGCAGGCTGACCGTCCCCTGCACACGCGTGTTGTCCAGCTTGGCGAGCGGCAGGGTCAGCTGGATTTTGTAGTCGGCGGCGCCGCTCGCCACGGTTTTGCTCAAGGCCTTGCCCGTCATTTCGGCCAGCGGCGAAGCATTGACGAAGCCCAGGGCGTCAGCAAGCGGGCCCTTGATCTCCGCGTTGACCTGCACGGCGGCTGAATGCATCAAATCAGCAATACGCGCGTCGGACTTGATGATTTGCAGACCGGGCAGACCCGCCACCCGTCCGGTGGCGCCATTGACCTGCAGCGACGCGCGGTCAAACACCAGCTCGCCGGCCAGGTCACTCAAGGCCGGCCAGGCGCTGCTTTCACGCGGCTGAATGGACTTCGGTACATACGCGAAGGCCGCATTGGCGACTTTGGCGGACACCCGAAATTCACCGAGTTTCGGGTCGGCAAATGGCAAGTCGTTCAAGTTGCCTTTGACTTTGAACCGGACATTCGTGAGCGCTCCCGCCAACACGGCATCACGCACATAGTGACGAACCTCGTCCGGCAAGACCAGCGGCAGGTAACGATGCACCTTGCTGGCATCACCGCGACTGAGAGCGCCCTGCAGATCGAGCACGCCGGGGAAGCGGTGGTCGCGCCCGGCGCCTGCCACGCCAGCCGCAGCCACATCGGCCGTCTGCCAGCCTGCTTGCGCCGTGCCCTGGGCATCGGCATTGGCAAACACCATGTTGCGCAGTTGAACGTCGATCTTCGAACCGGCCAGCTTCCACTGGGCATCGGTGGAGAACTGCTCGAACAACAGGCGGGGATTCTCAAAAATGCCGGGCAGGTCCAGCTCGCCGTTGTTGATCCTGACCTTGGCCTGCCCGCCCTGCTGGGTCAGGTCAAAGTCAACCAGCGCGCCGCGCACACCAGGCCGCCCGATAGACGCCTGGCTGCCCGGTCCTCCCGCGCCGGGGGGCGCCGCCCGCGACGCCAGCGCCAGCCCGGCCACGCGACCTTTGGCCGCATAGGCAGTGGGTGCATCGAGCGCACCCTGCCAGTTCGCTTCGAGCGTTTCCACCAGTCCTTTGGGCGCCAGCGCAGCGATCAGTCTGTGGGTGGCGAGGCCCAGTGGCAGCCGGTTGGCAATCAAGGCCAGCGCCGCGAGGTCCAGTTTGTTTGCCTTGACTTCACCGCGCGCTGGCAACTTGCCTTCGGCGCCGGTATAGACGATCGCGGCGTTGCCGCCCGGCCACTGCAGCCCGTCGCGGGTACGGAACTGCAGGTTTTCCGTGGCCACATCAAAACCATTGGCCAGATGCCTGCCCCCGATACGGCCAGTCACAGCCTGCAGTGCCAGCGGCTCCAGCGCCCGACCCAGCGTCGCATCAACTTCCAGCAAGGCCAGGTCTGCGGTGCCCCCGGTGAACTGACCGTCCTGCACGTCCATCCAGGCGCGCAAGGCGCCGGAACCGGCCTTCACATCAATGCCGAGGCGGTCCATGCTGACGTAACGTTTGACCTCGGAGGCATCAACGCGGCTGAATTCGGCATAAAGCTGACCGGCCCATCGCTGCCACTGCCCGGCACCGCCGGACAAAAACGGTTCGCGGAACACCCCGCGCAAACTGAAGCGCTCGCCCCAGGCTGGCGGCGGCGTTGCATCCAGACGCATCAGGTGGCGCTTGCCTGGGTTGCGCGAAGTCCAGTCGACCTCGGTGAGGGCCAGCACCGGCGCCTGCCGCAACTCGTCACTCCAGCGCACCGTGCCGCCGCGGATCACAAATTCTGTCTGGGAAAAAAACCAGTCAGCGCCGGCCTTGCCATCCCTGCGCTTGTGCAGGACATCCAGGCCGGCGACGTATATCTTTCCGTCCGCAGTCCGCCGGACGTCCAGCTCGGGCTGGTCAATGTAAATCTGCTCAAACCCCAGCCGCCACAGGGACGAAGGCGAGACGGCAGCGAGTACGCGCGGCAAGCTCAGCGCCGCCCGCCCCTGGCTATCGAGCAGGGTGACGTCGCGCAGCTCGAAGGAGGGGATCAGGCCGCCCGAACGGGCTGTGATCTGGCCGATACGCACCGGCACCCCCAGTGCCTCGGTGGCCGCCGTTTCCAGGCGCGGGCGGAAGTCGGCGATTCGCGGCACAATCCAGCCGTGGAGCACGGCCCAGGCCGCACCGAACAGGACCCAGAAAGCCAGTGCCAGCCCCAGCGCCAGGCGTGCGGCCATGGCGGCAATTTTCAGACGTCGGGTGGGAAGCACGGACGGGGAGGGGGTCGATTGATCCATTGACATGAGAATTATGACCTTCAGCGCCCGCATCCGTTCCACGCCCCACAGGGAAGTTTTTGTTAGCTAGTGTGATGCCTGCCCCCTCAACTTCCCTCATGGCCGCATCGGACCACTCCCGTTTTGTCCAGCGCATACGCCGGCGTTATGCCAGCCAGCTGGCATTGCTGCCGGCCGGTGCGCCGGTGCGCGCCACCATGCAGGCCGCCTACGAAGCCCTGCAGCCCCTTGAAGCCGATACCGGGGTTCGGCTGCGCATTCTGCGTCAGCTTGTGCTGGAACGGCTGGTGGTGCTGGACTGTGATATCGCCCCCGCGCTCCCCACTTCGTGTGGTTCGCTGCCCCCCGAGGGGGCGCATTTTCCTAGGGGCGGCCCGTCGGAAAATCAGACCCCCACGCTCCCCACTTCGCGGGGTTCGCTGCCCCCCGAGGGGGCGGGCGTTCCGTTGGCGGTGGTGACACGCGCCATGACCGAGCTCGCCGAACTCGCGCTCGATATCGCCATCTGCGAATCGCGCCCGGCGCTGGACGCGCTGTATGGCCCGCCGCAGGCCCCGGCATCGGAAGGTGCGCCAGCGGAGCGCGCGCAGCTCTGGGTGATCGGCATGGGCAAACTCGGTGCGCGCGAACTCAATGTCTCCAGCGACATCGACCTGATTTATGTCTACGACCATGATGGCGAGACGGCCGGCCGCGAGGACGGCCGGGGCGTCATCTCCAACCACGAATATTTTGCGCAGCAGGTCAAGGCCATCCACACCCTGATCGGCGATACCACGGAGCACGGCTTTGTGTTCCGGGTGGACCTGGCGCTGCGGCCCAACGGCAACTCAGGGCCGGCGGCGGTCTCGCTCAATGCGCTGGAGGAATATTTCCAGGCCCAGGGTCGCGAGTGGGAGCGCTTTGCGTGGCTCAAGAGCCGCGTGGTGGCGCCGCTGGAATGTATACAAAGCGGCTCGGCCCAGGCCTTGCGCGGATCGGTGCTGCCCTTTGTGTTCCGGCGTTACCTCGACTACAACGTGTTCGACGCGCTGCGCGTGTTACACCGGCAGATCCGCGAACACGCGGCCAAACGCGCCGCCGGCCACCCCGAGCGCGCCAACGACGTCAAGATGTCGCGCGGCGGCATTCGCGAGATCGAATTCACGGTGCAATTGCTTCAGGTCGTGCGCGGTGGGCAGTTCCCCGAACTGCGTACCCGCCCCACCCTTGATGCGCTGCAACGCGTGGCCAGCGCCGGGCTGATGGCACAAACCACCGCCGATGCCCTGGCACGCGCCTACGACTTCCTGCGCCGGGTCGAACACCGTATCCAGTACCTGGACGACCAGCAAACCCATGTACTGCCAACGCGCGACGATGACCTGGCCTGGATCGCGCAGACCATGGGCTACAGCAGTTGCTGCCCGTTTTTGAGCGAGCTCGACGCGCACCGCGAGCTGGTCGCCCAGGAATTCGACACCCTGCTGGGCCAGAAAACCGACTGCAAGGGTTGCGGCAAATCGGCACCGGTCGCGCCGCAGGATCTTGATGAACTGCTCGAAAAGCTGGCAGGCCAGTGGCCCGACAATTTTCGCGCGCGACTGGAGCTGTGGCGCGGGCACCCGCGCGTGCTTGGCCTGCGCGAGGACGCGCGCGCGCGCCTGACACGCCTGGTGCAACGCACCGCACAGTGGCTGGTTGAAGGCAAGGCCGGCGAAGAAGCCGCAGTGCGCATCATCGACTGGATCGAGCCGCTGCTGCGCCGCGAAAGTTACCTGGCGCTGCTGCTGGAACGCCCAGCCGTGCATGAGCGCCTGCTGCGCCTGCTGGGCGCCGCCAAATGGCCTGCGCGTTATCTGCTGCAGCATCCGGGCGTGATCGACGAACTGGCCAGCGATGCGATGCTGCATGAGCGTTTTGATGCCACTGTCTTCACCCAGGAACTGCAGCAACGCCTGGCCGCCTTGCGCCGCACGGGCGAGGACGACGAGGAAAGCTGCCTGAACCTGCTTCGCCGCGCCCACCATGCCGAAGTGTTCCGTACACTGGCGCGCGATGTCGAGGGCCAGTTGACGGTGGAGCAGGTGGCCGACGATTTGAGTGCACTGGCTGAGACCGTGCTCAAGGTCACCACAGACTGGTGCTGGCAGCGCCTGAAAAACCGGCATCGCGAGACGCCGCAATTTGCCATCATTGCCTACGGCAAGCTCGGCGGCAAGGAGCTCGGTTACGGCAGCGACCTGGACATCGTGTTTGTTTTTGAGGACGACGACGAGCAGGCCTCCGAGGTGTATGCCGCCTTTGTGCGCAAGCTGATCAACTGGCTGACCATCAAGACCGCCGAGGGCGACCTGTTCGAGATCGACACGGCACTGCGGCCCAACGGCAACTCGGGCCTGCTGGTCACCAACTTTGCGGCCTATGCCAGGTACCAGCAGCAGCGCGGCAGCAACACCGCCTGGACCTGGGAACACCAGGCCATGACCCGGGCGCGTTTTGTACTGGGCGATGTCTCACTGGGCCGGCGCTTCGACGAGGTTCGGCTCGCCGTGATCAGCGCAGCCCGCGAAACCCGCGCGCTGGCCCGCGAAATTGTTGCGATGCGCGAGAAGGTGCGCTTGGCGCACCCGATCAAAGGCGAAAAGACGGGAGAAAAATTTGACGTCAAGCACAGCCCCGGTGGCATGGTGGACGCGGAGTTTGTGGTGCAGTTCCTGGTGCTGTCGCAGTCCGGCAGGCATCCGGAACTGATTGACAACGTCGGCAACATCGCACTGCTGCAGCGCGCCGAGGCGGCTGGCCTGCTGGCGCCCGGCGTCGGCCAGGCGGGAGCGCATGCCTACCGCGAACTGCGACGGGTGCAGCACCAGGCAAGGCTCAATGAGGAGCCGACCCAGGTCCGGCCACCGGCGCTGCGCGCCGAGCGCGACGCCATTCTGGCCGTGTGGCGCGCTGTGTTCGGTGCCTGAGCCGCTGCAGATTTTTCTACTTGTCCGCCCGCGCCGGTTCCACCGCAACGCTCCCAAGTCCCAGACTCAGGTGAGCAAAACACTGCAATACCTGCGGATCGGCCGCATGAAACACGAACAGCCCACGCCCGCGCGCACGAACCATCAGCCGCGGCGCAATCAACCACTGCAAATAGGGCACATAAAAGAATTTGGCCTGGGTGATATCGGCCAGCGCCACTTGTTTCGGCCACAGCCAGGTCTGGCGAATGCTGTCTGCATCAATGGACGTTCGGCTGCGCAAGATCCAGTAGTAACAAAGTCCGATCACACACAGGGTCACGCCCATGAACACGGCGGCAGCGGTGGACCACCCGGCGCCTGTCATCTGGTCGAACGCCTGCACACCCCAGAATGCCAACGCCGCGATCAGCAAGCTGGCGAGCACCTTGACCGTCAGGGGAAAAGCCGCCCCTTCCGCGACGTCCTTGCTCTGCAGCAGCTGGTTTGCGCACATGTTATTTTGGAGCGCCGCCGGGCGCCGACGCGGGGGCTGCGGCGCCGGGGCTGTCGGCGTTCCTGAAAAGTTCATCGACGGCTTTCTGCTCGTCCTCGGCGGTCGCATTGTTTTCTTCCTCGACCGGCATCTCAATTTGTACCTTGTCGGTGTCAATGCTCTCCTTCTTGTCCAGGAACACGGTCACGGTCTGAGGCACAAAAATCACAACCACCACCAGCACCAATTGCAGCAACACCCAAGGAATGGCGCCAAGATAAATGTCTTTGGACTCCACCTTGACCGGAATCGCACCGGCCTTGAACAAGGTGTCCGAAATGCCTCGCAAATAAAACAGGGCGAAGCCAAACGGCGGGTGCATGAAGCTGGTTTGCATATTGACGCAAATCAGCACACCGAACCAGATCATGTTGATGCCCATCTTCTCGGCGACCGGCCCCAGCATCGGCAAGATGATGAAGGCGATCTCAAAGAAGTCGAGGAAAAAGGCCAGGAAGAAAATGAAGATGTTGACAGCAATCAGGAACCCGGTCTGCCCGCCCGGCAGTCCGGTCAGCATGTGCTCAACCCAGACGGCGCCATCGACCCCCTGAAACACCAGCGAAAATACCCGTGAACCGATCAGGATAAACACCACCATCGCCGTGATGCGCATGGTGCCAGTCATGCCTTCCTTGATCATGGGCCACGACAGGCGGCGGTGAAGCGCCGCGAGGAGAAAGGCCCCCACCGCACCCATGGCGCCGGCTTCGGTAGGCGTTGCAATCGCAGTGTTGATGCCAGGCAAGCCGCCCATGCTGCCGAGCACCGCAAAAATCAGAACGGCCGACGGGATGATTCCTCGCAGACATTTTTTCCACAAGGCCCAACCGTCCAGCGTCCGCGCAGAAGCCGGTACGCCGGGAAGGTAGGCGGGTCGAAGGCGCGTCAAACAAAAGGTATACAGGGCAAAAATCAACACTTGCAGAATGGAAGGTCCCCAAGCGCCCTTGTACATGTCGCCGACGGGTTGTCCCAGCTGATCGGCCATGACCACCAGCACCAGCGAAGGTGGCACCAACTGGGTGATGGTTCCCGAGGCGGCCAGCACGCCCGTGGCATAACGCATGTTGTAGCCATAACGCATCATCACCGGCAGCGAGATCATCGCCATCGCAATCACCTGTCCGGCCACGGTTCCGGTTATGGCCCCGAGGATAAAGCCGACGATGATGACTGAATAACCCAGGCCGCCACGCGCGGGGCCAAATAGCTGGCCCATCGAATCGAGCATGTCTTCAGCCAGACCGCACTTCTCGAGGATGGAGCCCATCAGCGTGAAAAATGGAATCGCAAGCAGCAGCTCGTTGGACAGGATGCCAAACACATTGAAAGGAAGGTTGGCCATGAAGGCCGCAGGGAACCATCCCATTTCAATGGCAATGAAGCCGCACAACAGGCCCAGGGCCGAAAGCGAAAACGCCACTGGGAAACCGATCAGCATGACGAGAATCAGCCCGCCAAACATCAAGGGCGCAAAGTCCTGCATGTTCATGCCGTCCTCCCTTCCTGCAGGGTGACGCAGGCCGCCGCTCGGCGCGGGAAACGTGGCTCAGCGAGGAAAGTCATTGAAGAGGCCTCTCGTAGTGGAGGTCCATCTCATGCACATGCATGAGCCAGCCAACGCGCTTGACGATCTCGGACAGGCCCTGCAACATGACCAGTGCAAAGCCCAGCGGCATCATCAAAATGACCGGCCAGCGCATCAGTCCGCCGGCGTTGTTGGACATTTCCTGCGAGACAAAGGTACGCACAAACAGGGGCGCAGAGTAATAGATCATCAAGGCCATCACCGGCAGCAGAAAAAACACCAGGCCGAACAGGTCGATCCAGACCTGCCCACGGCTGGGGAACTGCCCGTAGATCACGTCGACCCGCACATGCTCATTCACGCGCAGCACCTGGGCAGCACCCAGCATCACACACGCAGCAAACAGGTACCACTGGATCTCGAGCCAGGCGTTGGAGCTGAGGTCGAAGCTGTAGCGCAGGATGGCATTGCCAGCACTGATCACGCATGCAAGGATGACCGCCCACTTGGCTATCGTGGCAAAACGGTCATTGACCCAGTCGATCAGATGGGCGAGGAAAAGAAGCGTCTTCAATGCGGGAACCTCCAGAGCCTGTCGGGAAAGGGCTGCTGAACTCTAGCGACGAGCATGTAAAGAGCTTATAAAAAATCCCTCCCGGCCCTGACGGGGAGCTGACAGCCGGAAAGCAGCTGGGGGGAGGTCAGGCAAACGTGCCGGGTTCGGGCACCGCATCAGCCAAAGGCACCAGCAGTCGGTAACCCACGCTGGTTTCGGTCAACAACAACACCGGTCGGGCTGGCTGCGGCTCCAGTTTCTGGCGCAACTGGCGGATATAAATGCGCAAGTAGTGGCCCTGCTCGGCATGGCCGGGACCCCACACCTCCTGAAGCAGCTGGCGCGACGTGACAACCCGGTCGGCCCGTTTTGCCAGCGCTGCCAGCAAACGCCATTCGGTGGCCGTCAGGCGCACCACCTGGCCGGCACGAAGAACCGTTCGGGTTTCCAGATCAATCCGCACATCTCCCAGATTCAGAGTCGATTTTCCCGCCTGGGTGGTCTGGGCCGCATGGCGCAGCGCAACCCTGAGGCGTGCATGCAATTCATCAACACCAAATGGTTTGCTCAGGTAGTCATCGGCCCCTGCGTCGAGAGCGTCCACCTTGTGCCGCTCCTGAGAGCGCGCCGACAACACGATGATGGGTCGCTGTGTCCAGCCGCGCAGTTGCCGGATCAACTCGACGCCGTCACGGTCGGGAAGCCCCAGATCGATCAGAAAAACATCAATTCGCCGATTGCCCGCGAGTATCTCTCCCTCCTGCGCGGTCGCAGCCGCAAACACCTCGTACCCTTCTGCCTCCAATGTGGTGACCAGGAAACGCCGGATCGGCTCCTCGTCCTCGACCAGCAGGACCCGCATCACCAGTGCGCCCGCGGTCATCCGATGACCTCGTCCGGCGGCAGGCCCTGATGGGCCGGCTGCGGCAGGCAAAGGGCAAACCGGGCACCGTTGTGGTTGACGCCCTCAATGCTGCCCTGGTGCAGGCGAGCCACCGCCGCACAAATGGCCAAACCCAGACCGGTGCCGGCGCCGGCAGGCTCGGGCCGGCCGCGGTAGAACTTTTTGAAAACATCCCGCTCGTGGCCCACCGGCAAGCCAGGCCCGTTGTCGGACACGGTGAGTTGCCAGTGGTCAGCCATCACCTCCACCTCGACCACGATGGTGCTGCCGACCGGGGTGTAACGCACCGCATTGTCCAGCAGGTTGCTCATGGCCTGCACCAGCAGGCGCGGATCACACCAGACCACCGCGTCCGGGCCAACCCTCGTTTGCAACCTGTGGGTCAGCAGCCGGTCGCCGACAGTTTTTCTGGCTTCTTCTATCAACTCGTCGGCGGGGCACCACTCATAGGCAGGCTGGACACCGCCTTCCTCCATGCGGGTCAGGTCAAGCAGGTCACTGACCAGGGCATGCATGCGCCGCGCCTCATCGAGGATGGACTGCGTCAGTGCACACCGCTTGTTGTTGTCGAGCAGGCGGTCCTGCCGCAGCAGACTGGTCGCGGCACCCACAATCGTCGTCAGCGGCGTGCGGAAATCATGCGAGATGCCGGACAGCAAGGTGCTGCGAAGGCGTTCGGTTTCAACCTCGACCGCAGCCTCAGCACTCTTGCGCTCGAAAACCGAGCGCTCCAGGGCCAACGCAGCCTGGTTGGCAAAGGCCTTGAGGAGGTCGGACTGGTGGGGGGCGTGAAAGCGGCCCGGCTGGCAATGGATGGCCAAAACGCCGAGCGAACGGCTGACACCACGCAGCGGGATGTAAAACGTGTCCGACAGGGCCGTTCCCTCCCACCCGGCACCCTTGGAATGAGGGTCCTGGTCCATCGCCGCTTGAGCCAGCGCCAGCGGCGAATGCAGGTCTGGTGCCGGGCCCGGCAATGCCGTTCCCGCCTGCAGACAAAACCCGGCAGGGTCGCAAAGTTGGCCTCCGGCGTCGGGAAGCAGCAGGGCACTCGACGCGCCGAAAGTGGAGCGCACCGCCACCTGCAAACCGGCGGCCACCGCTTCCGGTGAACGCGCAATCGCGAGCTGGCGGGCGAGCTCATTGAGGGCATGTTCCCTTCCGGCCCGTTCTTCGGCGACCAGCGCCTGATCGCGTGCGTGCGCGACAAGACGGCTGATCAACAGCCCGACCAGCAGCATCACCGCCATGGTGAAGACATGCTGCGTATTGGTCGGGTTCAAGGACCAGCGCGGCGGAACGAAGATCAGATCAAACAGGAACACACTGGACAACACGGCGACGACCGAAGCCGACTGACCGAAACGCAGGGCCGCGTAAACCACGCCGGCCAGATACACCATGATCAGATTGGCCAGATCAAAATATGGCGTCATCAGCGCGCAAATGCCGGTGCAGGCGAACACCACCGCGAGCGCATAGGCCCATCCATGTCTTTGCACCGGGCTGGCCCCGAGCAGCAGCGGGTGCAGCAGCAGTCGGCGTGGCGCTTTCTGTCCCGCCTCGCGCGGCGCCGCGTCAACAATGCGATGGACAGACATGGGCAATCGGGTGGTCAGGGACTGACGTTCGATTGTTGCACGCGCATGGGTACGGTGGACGCCGCCGTGGGCTCCGTCGCCACAGGGCTGCGGTAATGCGGCCACTGTTCAAACAGTTGCCAGACACCGAGTGCATCGCCACAAGCCGCCAGCGCCTGGCGGAAGTCCCGGTCACCCAGCAGGTGCCGAGCGTCGCCAAGCAGGGCGAAGTGGTACGGAACCGCCGGTTTGGGGACAAGAATGCCCAGCATGTCGAACACGGGTCGACCATCCGGCGCATTAAAAGCCAGCGGCGCGCTGGAGCGCAAGAACGCCGCCACCGGTCGCCGCAGCCCGGTCACCTGCGCATGAGGAATGGCCACCCCGTAACCCAGCGCAGTGCTGCTGTGGCGCTCGCGCCCCAGCAAGCGCCGGGCGATCTCGGCCGACTGGGGCCCGCCGGGCTCGCGTGCCAGCTGCCCAAGGACTTCGAATGCCTGCTGCATGGCGGTCACCGATGCGCCCAACAACACACGCTCCGATGACAGAACGTCCTTCAAGCGCAGAGTCTGGATCATTACCCGATTAAACCGCCCAGGGTATAAACGCACCGTAAAACTTGGTCCCATCACACGCACTCCACCAGCGCGGCGTACCCCGCGCACACCAGTTGCGTCTAGTTGAAACATTTGATCTAGTTAAATCAAACGTTTGAGTTGATATGCTCTAATCGGGCGAATGAAAACCACGTCCCGCCCGCCGCGGCCGGCTACTGCGCCGTTGCTGCACCAAAACCGCAAGCAGCGCTCCGACGGCGCCGAGGCGCGGGTTCACCTGCTGCTGGCGGCCTTGCGGCTGTTTGCTGAAAAAGGGTTTGCCAAAACCTCCACGCGCGAGATTGCGCAGGCGGCCGGGGCCAATGTGGCGGCCATCAGTTACTACTTTGGTGACAAGGCCGGGCTTTACCGCAGCGTGTTCACCGAGCCGCTGGGCGTGCCTTGCGACGACATCTCAAGATACCATCCGGCACACCTGAGCTTGCGTGAGGCCCTGGAAGGATTTATCGCCGGCTTTCTCGAACCGCTCAAGCAGGGCGACCTGGCGCAGCAAATCACCCGCCTGCATTTTCGCGAGATGCTGGAGCCGACCGGCCTGTGGGCCGAACAGATCAACAACAACATCAAGCCGGCCCACGCCGCGCTGGTTGAAGTGCTGGGCCGCCATCTGGGTGTCACGAAAATCGATGACGATGTACACCGGCTGGCTTTTTCCATCGCCGCGCTGGCGATGCAGATGTTCATCAGCCGCGATGTGATTGACAACGTGCGTCCCCAGCTGATCGCCACCCCGAAAGCCATCGACCTGTGGGCCGCCCGCCTGGCGGATTTTGCCGAGGCCATGATCGCCGTCGAAATTGCACGGCGCCGGCATCCGGCTGCCAGGAAGAAGAAAAGCGCATGAAAAACCTTCGTTTGATCCCTTTGGCCCTGACGCCGCTGCTGCTGTCGGCCTGCGCGCTGCAATCGCCGCCGTCAGCCGTCTCCACACATCCGCCCACCCGGTGGTTTGCGCCACTGCCCGACGGCCAGCCGGCGGCCGGCCTGCCCCATCAGGGCACGCTGACCGACCTGAGCCGCTGGTGGGAGCAGCAGGGCGACCCCTTGCTGGTCGAGTTGATCAACGCCGCCCAGGCGGTCAGCCCCTCGGTCGCCAGCGCGCGTTCGCGCATTGAGCAGTCGCGCGCCACGCGAGTGGCGGCCGGCGCCGCACTGCTGCCTTCGCTCGATGCATCGGCCGGTGTCAGCCGCGGCCGCACCCAGCCGGTGACGGCGACGCCCGCGCCGGTAGGCACCAGTTCCCAGCTCGGTCTGCAAACCGCCTGGGAGCTCGACCTGTTCGGCGGCCGGCGTGACAGCCGCGATGCGGCCCAACTGCGCTACGAGGGCGCGCAGGCCCAGTGGCATGACGCACGTGTGCTGGTGGCGGCCGAAACAGCCAACCAGTACTACAGTTTGCGGACCTGCGGGCAATTGCTGCGGGTGGCGCGCGCCGACGCCGCATCCCGCGCGGAGACCGGGCGGCTGGCGCAGCTCAGCGCCGACGCCGGCTTCACCGCGCCGGCCACGGCCGCGCTGGGCCGCGCCAGTGCCGCCGACGCCAACAGCCGCGCCACCCAGCAGGCGGCACTGTGTGAACTGGACATCAAGGCACTGGTGGCGCTGAGCGGCATGTCGGAGCCGGATTTGAGACAAAAACTGGCCTTAGCCCCTGTCGGTCCTGCGCAAACAGCTATTATTTCGATAGCAAGTGTGCCTGCGCAGGCGCTCGCGCAGCGCCCCGACGTCTTGACTGCCGAGCGCGAAGTCGCTGCCGCCAGCGCCGATGTCGGCAGCGCCCAGGCCGCGCGTTACCCACGCCTGACGCTCAGCGGCTCGGTCGCGGCCAACAACTTCCGCAGCGGCGGCAGGAGCACCGACTTCACCACCTGGTCCATCGGTCCGCTGGCGCTGAGCCTGCCGCTGTTCGATGGCGGCCGGCGCGCCGCCGATGCGGACGCCGCGCAAGCGCGTTACGAGGAAGCTGCCGCCGTCTACCGGGGCCGGGTCCGGCAGGCGGTGCGCGAGGTCGAGGAAGCCCTGGTCAATCTGCAAAGCACCGCGGCCCGCAGCGAGGACGCACGTGTGGCGGCCGAGGGTTACCGCGCGTCGTTTGCCGGCACCGAGGCGCTGTACAAAAACGGCCTGGCCAGCCTGGTCGACCTGGAAGACAGCCGGCGCACCCAACTGGCCGCTGAAACCGCCCTCTTGAGCCTGCAGCGCGAACGCGCCTCGGCCTGGGTCGCGCTGTACCGCGCCATGGGCGGCGGCTGGTCGCGTGATCTGGAGGGACCGGGAGGGCCCGCCGTTGCCACAGGCAGCCCGTCACGGCAGCCCTGAATCGCCTCACCTTTGAATCCACAACAACATCATGAAAAAATTCAAGCTCAAACCGGCCGCTATTATTTTGATAGCTGGTCTCACCCTGGTGGCAGGGGCTGTTGCCCTTTTTTCCTCCAAATCCGGGGACAAGGCCGAGCCCGCAGCAGCCGCGCCCAAAGCGGCGCTGACGGTGACGGCGGTCCAGCCCACGCAAACCCGGCTGCCCATCAAACTGGGCGCGAACGGCAACATCGTGGCCTGGCAGGAGGCCATCATCGGCTCCGAATCGAGCAACCTGCGCCTGACGCAGGTGCTGGTCAATGTTGGCGACACGGTCAGGGCCGGGCAGGTGCTGGCGCGTTTTTCAGGCGACAGCGTGTTGGCCGATGTGGCGCAGGCGCGCGCCAGCCTGGTCGAGGCCCAGGCCACGGCGGCCGATGCTGCAGGCAATGCCGAGCGCGCCCGCAGCCTGCAAAACTCCGGCGCGCTCAGCACGCAGCAGATCAACCAGTACAACACCAGTGAACAGACTGCCAGGGCACGCGTGGCCGCCGCGCAAGCGGTGCTGGACGCGCAGCAACTGCGCGGCGGCAACACCCAGGTGCTGGCGCCCGACAACGGCGTGATCTCGGCACGCAACGCCACCGTGGGCGCGGTGGTCGGCGCAGGCACTGAGCTGTTTCGCATGATCCGCGGCGGCCGGCTGGAGTGGCGCGCCGAGGTTACCAGCGACGAGGTGATCCGCATCAAGCCGGGCGCCAACGCGCTGGTGACAGCCGCCAGCGGCGCCCAGGTGCGAGGCACGGTGCGCATGGTGGCGCCCACGGTCGACCCGCTGACCCGCAACGCGCTGGTGTACGTGGATCTGGCGCGAAGCCCTGCTGTCAAGGCGGGCATGTTTGCACAGGGCGAGTTTGAACTGGGCGCGACCGATGCCCTGACACTGCCGCAGCAGGCCCTGGTGCTGCGCGACGGCTTCACCTACGCGATGCGCATTGAGCCCGGCAACAAGGTCACGCAGGTCAAGCTGCAAACCGGCCGCCGTCTCGGCGACGCCGTGGAGATCACCCAGGGGGCCCAGACCGGTGAGCGTTATGTAGCCGGTGGCGCGGCCTTTCTGGCAGACGGCGACACCGTGGCGCTGGTCGCGGCGGCAGAGCCCAACAAGGCCTCAGCCCCTACCCCTCCTGCGCAAGCAGCTACAAAATAAATAGCAAATTGCCGGAGAAAAGCATGAATGTTTCCGCCTGGTGCATCCGCAACCCGATTCCCGCGATCATGTTTTTTGTGATGCTGTGTTTTGCTGGGGTGCTCAGCTACCAGAACATGAAGGTGCAGAACTTTCCGGATCTCGATGTGCCCAACATCGTGATCTCGGCCAGCTTGCCGGGCGCATCGCCGGCGCAACTTGAGACCGATGTCGCCCGCAAGATCGAAAACGCCATCGCCTCCTTGCAGGGCCTGAAGAACATCTACACCAAGGTGCAGGACGGCGCGGCCACCATCACGGCCGAGTTTCGCCTGGAAAAATCGACCCAGGAAGCGCTTGATGAAGTGCGCTCGGCGGTGCAGCAGGTGCGGGCCGACCTGCCTTCCGACGTGCGCGACCCCATCGTCAGCAAAGTCAATCTGGCGGCGTCTCCGGTGCTGGCCTACACCATCCGCAGCAAGGCGATGGACGATGAGGCCCTGTCCTGGTTTGTCGATGACACCCTGACGCGCCGCCTGCTGGCCGTGCCCGGTGTGGGTGCCGTCACCCGTGTGGGCGGCGTCTCCCGCGAGGTGCGTATCGCGCTGGACACCGCCAAGATGGCTGCGCTCGGCGTCAGTGCTTCCACCATTTCGCGCCAGCTCAGCCAGGTGCAAATGGACACCGCCGGTGGCCGCACCGACCTGGGTACCAGCGAGCAACCGGTGCGCACGCTGGCCACCGTCAAATCGGCGGCCGAGCTGGCCTTGCTGGAGCTGGCGGTGGGCGACGGCCGCAAGGTGCGCCTGGGCCAAGTCGCCGATGTGCAGGACACTGTTGCCGAGCAACGCTCGACCGCCCTGCTCAACGGCGTGCCCGTGGTGGGTTTTGAAGTCGCGCGCAGCAAGGGCGCCAGCGAGGTCGAAGCCGGCCGCGGCGTGCGCGCCGCGCTGAAAACCCTGCAATTGAGCCACCCCGACATCGAGCTGACCGAAGCCTTTGACTTTGTGACCCCGGTCGAAGAGGAGTACAGCGCCTCGCTGACCTTGCTGATTGAAGGCGGTCTGCTGGCGGTGCTGGTAGTCTGGCTGTTTTTGCGTGACTGGCGCGCCACCTTTGTCTCGGCGGTCGCCCTGCCGCTGTCGGTGATTCCGGCCTTTATCGGCATGAACTACCTCGGGTTTTCGATCAACATCGTGACCCTGCTGGCGCTCAGCCTGGTGATTGGCATTCTGGTCGATGACGCGATTGTGGAGGTGGAAAACATCGTGCGGCATCTGCGCATGGGCAAGACGCCGTATCAGGCGGCGATGGAAGCTGCCGATGAGATCGGCCTGGCCGTGATCGCCACAACCTTCACCCTGATTGCGGTGTTTTTACCCACCGCCTTCATGAGCGGCATCGCCGGCAAGTTCTTCAAGCAGTTCGGCTGGACCGCGGCACTGGCCGTGTTTGCCTCGCTGGTGGTGGCGCGCATGCTCACCCCCATGATGGCGGCCTACATCCTCAAACCCATCGTCAACTATGTGGAGAACGACGGTGCGGTGATGCGCTGGTACATGCGCGCCAGCAGCTGGTGCATCCAGCACCGGCTGATCACCAGTCTGGCTGCCGGCGCCTTCTTCATCGGCTCCCTGATGCTGATCCCCTTGCTGCCCACCGGTTTTGTGCCGCCCGATGACAACTCGCAAACCCAGGTCTATCTGGAGTTGCCGCCCGGCACCCGGCTGGCCGAAACCAAAGTGGCCGCCGAGCGGGCACGTGCGCTGATTGCCAGCGTCCCCAATGTCAAAAGCGTGTACACCACCATAGGCGGCGGCGCCGCCGGCAGTGACCCGTTTGCCCCCGGCGGCGCTGCCGAAACGCGCAAAGCCACACTCACCATCTTGCTGACCGAGCGTGGCGAGCGGCCGCGCAAACAGGGGATTGAAAACGACATCCGCAAGGCACTGGAAAACCTGCCGGGCGTACGCAGCAAAGTCGGTCTCGGCGGTTCCGGTGAAAAGTACATTCTGGCGCTGACCGGCGAAGACGCGGTGGCGCTGGCCAGCGCAGCGGCGGCACTGGAAAAAGACCTGCGCACCATTCCCGGCCTCGGTTCGGTCGCCTCCAGTGCCTCGCTGGTCCGCCCCGAAGTGACCGTGCGGCCTGACTTTGCACGCATGGCCGATCTGGGCGTGACCAGTTCGGCGATTGGCGAGACGCTGCGCATCGCCACGGTAGGCGACTACAACGCCGCGCTGCCCAAGCTCAACCTGTCGCAGCGCCAGGTCCCCATCGTGGTCCGGCTGGCCGACGATGCCAAAGCCGACCTGGCCACACTCGAGCGCCTGATGGTGCCCAGCACCAAACCGGGTGTCGGGCCCGTCATGCTGGGCCAGGTGGCCAAGGTCGAGATGGCCGGCGGCCCGGCCGTGATTGACCGATTCAACCGCTCGCGCAATGTGCAGTTTGAAGTCGAACTCTCCGGCCTGGCGCTCGGTGACGTGAGCAAAGCCGTGGAAAAACTGCCTGCCATCGTGAACCTGCCTGCCGGCGTGAAACAGGTCGTCATTGGCGACGCCGAAGTGATGGGTGAATTGTTTGCCAGTTTCGGCCTGGCCATGCTCACCGGTGTGCTTTGCATTTACATCGTATTGGTGCTGCTGTTCAGGAACTTCCTGCACCCGGTGACGATTCTGGCCGCACTGCCCTTGTCGTTGGGCGGCGCCTTTGTCGGCCTGTTGCTGGCGGACAAGTCGTTTTCCATGCCTTCGCTGATTGGCCTGATCATGTTGATGGGCGTGGCCACGAAAAATTCGATCCTGCTGGTGGAGTACGCGATCGAGGCACGGCGCGGGCGCGCAGCCACCGAAAGCCAGCCCGCGCAAGCGCCCATGACGCGCCTGGAGGCGCTACTCGACGCTTGTCACAAACGGGCGCGCCCGATTGTCATGACCACGATTGCGATGGGTGCGGGCATGTTGCCAATTGCGCTGAGCTGGGGCTCGGCCGACAGCAGCTTTCGTTCACCGATGGCAGTGGCCGTGATTGGCGGCCTGATCACATCCACCTTCCTGAGCCTGCTGGTCATTCCGGCGGTGTTTACCTATGTGGATGATCTGGAGCAGGGCTTCAAACGGGCGCTGGCCAGGCTGCGTCGGCACAAGACACCCGTTTCAAGTGCGGAGCCAGACTTGCGGATGGAGACGGACGTTCGTCCGGTTTAAGGGAGAAATACGCCCTCAGCCCAAGTCGTTATTGCGTATGCAGCTACTGATTTAATAGCGTACGTCCGTCTGACGATGCGGTGGTCGCCTCGACTCAGGGGGCCTGCCGGATCTTCTGCACCAGTGCCGTCGTCGAGTAACCATCAACAAAGGCCAGCGCCAGCGCCTTGCCGCCATAACTTTCCACCAGCGCTGTCTCGGCCAGCGTGCGCATGTCGTAGTCACCGCCCTTGACCAGGATGTCGGGCCGCAGTTCGTCGACAAGCGCCAGCGGCGTGTCCTCGTCAAACCAGGTCACCAGGCTCACCGCTTCCATGGAAGCCATCATCACGGCGCGATCTTCCTGATTGTTCAGCGGCCGATTCGGCCCCTTGCCCAGGCGCCGGGCCGAGGCGTCGGTGTTCAGGCCGACCACCAGGCTGGCGCCCAGCGCGCGCGCAGCCGCCAGGTAGGTGGCATGGCCGCGGTGCAGCACGTCGAACACGCCGTTGGTAAACACCAGCGGACGTGGCAAGGCGGCGAGTCGCTGGGCGGCTTGCGCCCGCGCGACTATTTTTTCGGTGAAATGGGAAAGGGCTGGCGGAGGGGAAGGTGCGCTGGGCATCACGCCACTTTAACGGAAGGAGATGGCCACCCCCGGGGCCAGATCACCTGGCCAGCGGGTGTGTTGCATCAAATAACCGTGGGTGCCGCCTTGGCCGCGATGGTCGTAGCGATTTCCCGGCTCAACTCCTTGCGGTAGCGGTTGAGCTCCTGCACCGTCTTGAAACTCTGGTTCATCAGCAGGCTCATGTTGTGCAGGATACGTTCAACCACCTTGCCTTCCCAGACGGCGTCAAAGTTGATCTGCTTGTCCAGCCAGTGTTCCAGCCACTCGGGGTTGGGCAGGCGCGACTGGATGGTGTCGCGCGGGAACAGGTCCTTGTTGACGTGCAAATTGGTCGGGTGCAAGGCCTGCGCGGTACGGCGCGCGCTGGCCATCAGCACACCCACCTTGGTGAAAGCGGCTCGGGCATCGTTGCCGAAGTTGTTGATGGCGCGTTTCATGTAGCGCAGATAGGCGCCGCCGTGGCGCGCCTCGTCCTGGCTGAGCTGGGTGTAAATCTGCTTGATGACGGGCTCGGTGTGCCACTCGCTGGCGCGCCGGTACCAGTGGTTGAGCCGGATCTCTCCGCAGAAATGCAGCATCAGGGTTTCCAGCGCCGGGGCCGGTTCAAACTCGAAACGCACTTCGTGCAATTCCTTTTCAGTCGGCGCCAGATCGGGACGGAAGCGCCGCAGGTATTCCATCAGCACCAGCGAATGTTTTTGCTCTTCAAAAAACCAGATCGACATGAAGGCGGAAAAATCGCTGTCGTCCTTGTTGTCGCGCAAAAACATCTCGGTGGCGGGCAAGGCCGACCACTCGGTGATGGCGTTCATCTTGATCGTCTGCGCCTGTTCGTCGGTGAGCTTGGACGCGTCAAAACTGGCCCAGGGAATATCCTTGTCCATGTCCCAACGAACGGACTCAAGCTGTTTGAAAAGTTCTGGGTAAAGCATAAGACTCCTTTACGCGGCACTCGCCGACTTAGATTCAGGCCGATTTTAGGCGGTGAATATGACAAATCGCCCAAAATGGTTTTTGCTGCCACTTCCTGCGGATTGATCGCTGTTTAGCCTCTTTAATTGTTTTACACGGTTTGCGGCGGCTTGGGTATCAGCCAACTTCCCGCTCACGCAGGCCACGTGCCCGGTGAATCTGATCAGGCGAACGCCGCGTATTTTTTACTCGCTTCCTTTATCTACGCCGCGCCTTTTCAACGGTGACAACGCCATGAACACTGCTTCATTCAAATCCATGCTGGGCACGGCCGTGCTGGGGTGTGCCTTTTTGACACCGGCGCATGCAGCGACGGCTTCACCCAAGCCGGGCGCCGCAGCGGCAGCCCCCTGTGCGCCTCTGCTGCAGCACAACTTTTTGCGGCTTCAGGATGAAAAGCCCCAAACCCTGTGTCAATACAGCGGCAAAGTACTGCTGGTGGTCAACACCGCGAGCTTCTGCGGCTTCACCGCCCAATACAAGGGCCTGGAAGCGCTGCATGCCAAATACCGCGACAAAGGCCTGGTGGTGCTGGGTTTTCCTTCCAACGACTTCTCCCAGGAAACCGGCAGCAACAAGGAAATCGCTGATTTTTGCGAAAACACCTTCGGCGTGAAATTCCCGATGTTTACCAAGTCCAGCGTCAGCGGCAAAACCGCCAACCCCCTGTTCAAACAGCTGGCCGAGTGGACGGGCAGCGCGCCGCGCTGGAATTTCCATAAATACCTGATCTCCCGCGATGGTCAGGAAGTCAGCAGCTTCGCCACCAGCGTCGATCCCGGCAATTCCGCCTTTTTGAGGGACATCGAGAAAAAGTTGCTGGCAAAATAATTACTAATCGGTAATAATTCGACCAACAGGTATCGTTTTCCCTTTATTTCGGAGTTCCGACTTCTTTTTACCCAGCTGTTTTTACGCCGTGCCAACGCTTTCCTTAACAAATCTTTACGCGATGCTGTTTGCATTGTTGGGGAACCGTGCACATATGAAACAGCTCAGACTGACATCGGGACTGCGCCAACAAGGCCGTTCTGACCTCACCGTTTTTTTGTTGCGAAGACTTCCAGGCCCTTGCGGCCAGGATGCAATCCCGGGGCGGTTCTCCTCCTCCTCCCTCCCTCCCTTGTTCGCGTCGGGGCGCTTCGCAGCATTTTTATCTTCAGGCGACTGAGATGGCTTTGACCGGCGTCTCTTCTCCCGCCCGCCCACGGGTCGCCATCGTCGGTTCCGGTATCTCTGGCCTGGCGGTGGCCCATGCCCTTCAGGGCCAGGCTGACATCACCCTGTTTGAAGCCGGCGACTATTTCGGCGGCCACACCCACACGGTCGATGTCACCCTGCCCACATCACAAGGCCTGGTCACCCATGGCGTGGACACCGGCTTTCTGGTGTTCAACGAACGCACCTACCCCAACCTGATTCGCCTGTTTACAGAGCTGGGCGTGGCGACCGCCAAATCGGACATGTCGTTTTCGGTCAAGGTGCCGGGTGCCCGCGGGGGACGCGCACTCGAATGGAGCGGCTCCAGCCTCAACACGGTGTTCGCACAGCGCGGCAATCTGCTGAGCTGGAAATTCTTGCGCATGTTGCGCGACATCATGCGCTTCAACCGCCAGGCCAGTGCACTGGCCGAAAACCACGCCGAGGCCGCCATGTTGCAGCCGCTGGGGGACTTTCTCAGGGAAGGCAGGTTTTCAGACGAATTTCGCGACTGGTACTTCCTGCCCATGCTGGGTTGCATCTGGTCCTGCCCGACCGACCAGATGCTGCAGTTTCCGGTTGCCACCATGATCCGCTTTTGCCACAACCACGGGCTGATCCAGGTGGCCAACCGGCCGCAGTGGTGGACAGTGACCGGTGGCGCGCGAAATTACGTTGAGAAAATCATCGCCAACATCGCCGACAAACGCCTGAACACGCCCGTGGAACGCATTGAGCGCGATGCCGGCCTGCTGCGCGGCGGCGTGCGGATTGTCGCCAAGGGTCAGGCCGAAACCTTTGACAAGGTGGTGCTGGCGGCGCACGCTGACCAGTCGCTGGCGCTGCTGGCCGATGCCGCCCCGGACGAACGCGCCGTGCTGGGCGCGATCAGCTACCAGCCCAACCGCGCGGTGCTGCACACCGACACCTCGGTGCTTCCGGCCAACAAGCTGGCCTGGGCGGCATGGAACTACGAACGTGCGCGGGATGGCCGGCGCGAATCGACGCAGGTCTGCCTGCACTACCTGCTCAACATGCTGCAACCCCTGCCCTTCGAGCAACCGGTGGTGGTGTCACTGAATCCGGTGCAGGCGATAGCGCGTAATCTGGTGATGGGTGAATTTGATTACGCACATCCGGTGTTTGACGCCGCCGCCATACGCGCCCAGCAGGCTCTGCCCGGCTTGCAAGGCCGGCAGCACAGTTATTTTTGCGGCGCCTGGGCCGGCTACGGTTTTCATGAGGATGGCCTCAAGTCCGGTCTCGCAGCAGCGCGCCTGGTGCTGGGCGACTGCGCAGGGATCGCCGCATGAACACGCTGGCAAGCACAGCCCCCACCTCTCGTGCAAGGGGCAGCGCATTACACGAAGTGAAAAGCGTGGGGGCACCACTCATTGGGTTCGGCCAGGTGCGTCACACGCGCTTGAAGCCAGCCCGCAACGCCTTTGCCTACCCCACCTATTTTTTGATGCTGCCGCTGCGCAGCATGCAGGCCCACGGCAATGGCACGCTGGCGCGTAATCGGCGCAGCGCACTGAGTTTTTTTGACAGCGACCACGGCGATGGCCGCGCCGACTGCGTGAGCTGGCTCGACGAGCTGCTGCACAAGGAAGGCATCAGCGATGCCGATGGCGAGCTCTGGCTGCACACCTATCCGCGCATTTTCGGTCACACCTTCAAGCCGGTGAGCTTCTGGTACTGCCACCACATCGACGGCAGCTTGCGCGCCATCGTGGTGGAGGTCAACAACACCTTTGGCGAGCGCCACTGTTATTTGCTGGACCGTCCGCACTATGGCCAGGAACTCAGCGCCGACAAGGTGTTTCATGTCTCGCCCTTCTGCACACTTGAAGGACGTTACCGCTTTCGTTTCATGCGCATCAACAGCGACGGCCTGCAGAAAACCGTTGCCCGCATCGACTATGACGACGCTGACGGACCCCTGCTGGAAACCAGCGTCAGCGGCACGCTGGTTCCGGTCAGCGCCGAAAGCCTGCGCCGTGCCCTGTGGCGCCACCCGGCCATGACCTTCGGCGTCGTCGCGCGCATTCACTGGCAGGCCTTCAGGCTGTGGTGCAAGCGTGTCCCCTTTGTCCGAAAACCCGAGCCCCCCCAACGCTTTGTCACCCGATGAATACAGCCAGCAACCCTTCTTCCTCCACCGCTTCGTGTGTGTCCTCAACGCTGTCGTCGCTGGCCCTGCCGGGCGGCGCCCCGGCCGCCGCACGCACCGTGCTGCAGTTGCTGACGCGCCTGAAACACGGGACGCTGCATGTGCAGCTGCCGGACGGCTCGACCCGGCATTTCGGCTCGGGCGAAGCCCCGGTAGCCAGCTTGCGCCTGCACAACTGGAACGTCTGCGGCGCGGCCTTGAAGTCGGGCGACATCGGGTTTGCCGAAAGTTTCATCGCCGGGGACTGGACCACGCACAACCTCAGTGACCTGCTCAGTGTGCTGATCCGCAACCGCCAGGAAGTCGAGGACGTGATTTACGGCACCTGGCTCGGACGTTTTGCCTACCGCATCAAGCACCTGCTGAACCGCAACACCAAAACCAACAGCCAGAAAAACATCCACGCGCATTACGACCTGGGCAATGCTTTTTATGCGCTGTGGCTGGACGGCACGATGAACTATTCGTCGGCGATTTTTGCCACGCCCGAGACCTCGATGAAGGACGCGCAGGATGCCAAGGTGCGCCGCGCGCTGCAGCAGGCCGGTGCGAAGGCCGGCGACCGCGTGCTTGAGATCGGCTGCGGCTGGGGCGCGCTGGCCGAAATGGCCGCCACCGAATTCGACGCTTCCATCGTCGGTGTCACGCTGAGCACCGAACAACTGGCCTGGGCCCAGCAGCGCCTGGCCCGCCTGGGCGCAGCCGACAAAGCAGACTTGCGTCTGCAGGACTACCGCGACATCGGCAAAACCGGCAACGGCGAAACCTTTGACGCGATTTGCTCGATCGAGATGGTCGAGGCCGTGGGACGCGAGTATTGGCCCGAGTACTTTCAGACCGTCGCACGCCTGCTCAAGCCGGGCGGGCGCGCCTGCATCCAGAGCATCGTCATTGCCGACAACCTGTTTGAGCGCTACATCGCGTCGACCGACTTCATCCAGCAGTACATCTTTCCGGGCGGTTGCCTGCCGTGCCCGAAAGAATTCCGGGCCCAGGCGCTTGCTGCCGGGCTGGAAGTGGTTGATGAGTTTTCGTTCGGCCAGGATTACGCCCGCACCCTTCAATTGTGGCGCGAAGAATTCATGGCACAAGAGTCACGGGTGCTCCAACTCGGGTTTGACAAAAGGTTTATGCGCATATGGGAGTTCTATCTGGCCTACTGCGAAGCGGCTTTTACCCAGGCCAATACCGACGTCGTGCAGTACACGCTGCGCAAACCCTGACCACGGCGCTGGCGATTTGCCTGTGCATCGCTGGTGCGGCCTTGGCGCAGCCTGCGGCCGACGACACGCGCGCTGAATTGCAGCAAGTCCTTCCGCAGGCGCAGCTCGTCGGCAAGGGGCGTCTGACGGTCTGGGGTTTCCAGGTGTATGACGCCCGCCTCTGGGCCAACCCCGGTTTTGGGGCCAGCAGCTTCACGGCCCAGCCGCTGGCACTGGAGCTTGCCTACCTGCGCGGTTTTGAGAGCCAGGCTGTGGCCGAGCGTTCAATCACCGAAATGCGGCGGTCTGCCACCATCAGCGACGAGCAGGCCGACAAATGGATGGCCGCCATGGCGCGGGTGCTGCCGGATGTCAAAAAAGGCGACCGCGTGATGGGCGTGCACCGCCCTGGCGTGGGCGCCTCGTTCTGGATGAACGGCAAGCCCCTCGGCGAGATCCGCGATACCGAATTTGCGCGCCTGTTTTTCGGCATCTGGCTGGCACCCACCACGTCGGAGCCCCGCCTGCGCACCGCGCTGCTGGCCGGGGCAGCCCCTTGAAACCTGGTGCCCGCAATCCGTTTGGCACGCGCAACGGACTGGCTTACGGCTTGCTGGGCCTGCCGCTGGCTTTCGTGGCGCTGCCGCTCTATGTGATTTTGCCCAACCACTATGCGCGCGAGTTCGGCGTGCCGCTGGCCACATTGGGCGCGGTGCTGCTGGGCGCACGACTGTTCGATGCGCTGATCGATCCGCTGCTGGGCCGCCTCAGTGACCGCTTGTTTGCACGCTCACCCAGCGCCGTGCTTGGCATGGGCGCGATCGCAGCGCTGCTGCTGGCGGTCGGTTTTGCGCTGCTGTTCTTCCCTCTGGTGAGCACCCCGTCTGCGCTGGTGCTCTGGGCCAGCCTGATGCTGATGCTGACTTATGCCGGCTACAGCGCGCTGAGCGTGTCACACCAGTCCTGGGGCGCGATGCTGGGCGGCGACGAGCGCCAGCGCAGCCGCATCGTGGCCTGGCGCGAAGGCCTGGGCCTGATCGGCGTGGTGCTGGCCTCGGTCACGCCGGTGGCTTTCGGCCTGCCGGTTACCACCGCGCTGTTTTTTGGCGCGCTGGCGCTGGGCTGGCTGGCCTGGACACGCGCTGAGCGCCCCTTGCCACAACCCGCTCTGCACGCCGGCCAAGGCACGTCGATCTGGCTGCCGTTTCAGCATGCGGGCTTTCGCCGCCTGTTGACCGTTTTCATGCTCAACGGCACCGCCAGCGCCGTGCCGGCCACGCTGGTGCTGTTTTTTATCCAGGACCGGCTGCAGGCGCCACAGAAGATGGAGCCGCTGTTCCTGGGCAGCTACTTTCTGTGCGCCGCGCTGTCGATTCCGCTGTGGCTGGCGGTGGTCAAACGCGTCGGCCTGGCGCCGGCCTGGCTGCTGGGCATGGGGCTGGCGATTGCCACCTTCGGCTGGGCCACGCAAGTGGGCGCCGGCCAGACCACCGCCTTTGTGATCGTCTGCGCGCTGTCGGGCATCGCGCTGGGCACCGACCTGGCGCTGCCGGGCGCGCTCCTGGCCGGCGTGATCCAGGCCAATGGTCAGTCAGGGCGCGCCGAGGGCGCCTACTTCGGCTGGTGGAATTTTGCGATCAAGCTCAATCTGGCGCTGGCCGCCGGGCTGGCGCTGCCGGCGCTGGCCCTGTTCGGTTACGCCCCCGGCGCGCGCGACGCCCAGGCCCTGGACGCCTTGCTGGTGGCGTATTGCGTCTTGCCCTGCCTGCTCAAGCTGGCGGCCGCCGCCTGCCTTTATTTTCTGATCATCAAACAGCCGCAAAAGGTCCAGCCGTGAATCATTTTCTCCTCAAGAGCGCCGCTGCCCTGGCGCTGTGCACCGGCCTGCTGGCGGGCTGCGCCGGTCCGCAAATCAGCGACTACGCTGCCGAAAAGCCGGTGCTCGACATGCGCCAGTATTTCAACGGCACCGTCGACGCGTACGGCGTGTTCACCGACCGCTCCGGCAAGGTGGTCAAGCGTTTTACCGTGGTCATGACCTGCAACTGGCAGGGCCCGGCAGGCGCAGAGACCGGCGTGCTCGATGAAGTGTTCAGCTACTCGGACGGAACCACCGATCGCCGGATCTGGACGCTCAAGCGCACGCCCGACGGCAAATACACCGGCACCGCCGCCGACGTGGCAGGACAGGCCCTCGGCGAGGAAAAAGGCAACACCTTCCGCTGGGGCTACACACTCAAGCTGCCCGTCGATGGCCGGGTGATCGAGGTGCAGTTCGACGACTGGATGTATTTGATGAACGAAAAAGTCATGCTCAACAAGGCGGTCATGAGCAAGTTCGGCTTCAAGCTCGGCGAGGTCACGCTGTCTTTCGTCAAGCGCTGACACTGCACCGTCGATTTCCAAGCAAAAAGGTCTGTAGCCCTTATCGAGCAAGCGCAAGCAGCTATCATTTTTATAACAAATACACCATGTCCCACAACCCACCCCAGAAAGACTGGCACGGCAAAACCGTGTGGCTGGTCGGCGCTTCCAGCGGCATCGGCCAGGCCACCGCCCACGCGCTGCATGCGCGCGGCGCGCGGGTGGTGGTGTCGGCCCGCAATGCACAGGCACTTGACGACTTTGTGCGCGACCACAGCGGGGCACTGGCCGTGCCGCTGGATGCGTCCGATCCAGCGGCGGTAAAAGCAGCCGCGCAAACCGTGCTGGCCCTCGGTCCTCTTGACCTGCTGATGTACTGCGCAGCTTATTACCGCGAGTTGCGCGCCACCGAGTTTGACCTGACGGAGATGCTCAAGCACCAGCAGGTCAATTACACCGGCGCGCTCTACCTGATCGATGCGGTGCTGCCAGCACTGCTGCAGTGCGGCAGCGGTCACATCAGTCTGGTCGGCAGCGTCGCCGGCTACCGCGGCTTGCCAAAAAGCCTGGCCTATGGCCCGACCAAAGCCGCATTGATCAATCTGGCCGAAACCCTGCATGTGGACCTGAAGCCCAGCGGCGTCGGCGTGAGCATCGTGAACCCGGGTTTTGTGGAAACACCGCTGACCGCGCAAAACGAATTCAGCATGCCGGCGCTGATCAGCCCGGCGCAGGCGGCCACCGAAATTCTGGGCGGCTGGGCGCGCGGGGAATTTGAAATCCATTTCCCCAAACGCTTTACCCTCTGGATGAAAACCTTGCGCGTGCTGCCGTATGCGCTGTACTTTCCGGCGGTCCGCAAATTCACCGGTCTGTGAGCCCGCCCCACCACCCGCCATGACACCCGCCATCACCCGTTTTGTGGATTTTTTTGAAGCCCTGGATCCGGGAAACGTTGCGCGGCTGGGCGAGGTGTACACCAGCGACGTGTACTTCAAGGACCCGTTCAATGAAGTGTACACGCTGGCGCAGGTGCAGCAGATTTTCAGCCACATGTACGTCGCGCTGGACAAGCCGCGTTTTGTGGTGACCAGCCAGGTGTCTGAGGGAGGGCAATGTTTCCTGACCTGGGACTTCGAGTTTTACTTCAAGAAGCAGCCGGCTGCGATGCAGACCATTCGCGGCAGCTCTCACCTGAAGTTCAACGAGGCGGGCCTGGTCAACTACCACCGCGACTACTGGGACGCAGCGGAAGAACTCTACGAAAAATTGCCGCTGGTGGGCAGTGTGATGCGCTGGCTCAAAAAACGAGCTGGATCATAACTTGCACACTCCCCGATGGGCCGGGTATTTCAGCGCAGTCACTACTGATTTGATAGCTGCCTGCGCCCATCAGGCATGGGCCAGGGCGCGTTTTGACCCCTGAAACTCAGGATGGCAGGGTGTCGACGAAGCTGGGGCGTTGCGCCAGCTTGTCATACAGCCGGGCCAGGTTCGGGTGCGGCGTGCGCCAGTCGATCTGGGCAAAACGGAAATCCAGGTAGCCGAGCGCACATCCGACGGCGATGTCGGACAGGCTCAGGTGGATGCCGCTGCAAAACGGCTTGTCGCCCAGGCCGGTGCTCATGGCCTGCACGGTGTCGTCAATTTTTTTCATCTGGCGGTCGATCCAGGCCTGGCTGCGCTGCTTGTCGTTGCGGCCGGACCAGGTGGCTTCCAGCCGCGCCAGAATGGCCGCGTCCATCAGGCCATCGGCAAGCGCCTCCCAGGTTTTCACTTCGGCGCGTTCGCGGCCCTGCACCGGGATCAGCTTGCCGACCGGCGACAGGGTGTCGAGGTACTCGACGATCACGCGCGAGTCGAACACCGCTTCCTCGGAGCCGTTGGAGCCTTCCATTACCAGGCAGGGCACCTTGCCCAGCGGGTTGGACTCGGACATGCCGGTGCCGGCCGCCCAGACGTCTTCAATGACGAACTGGTAGTCGAGTTTTTTTTCGGCCATCACAATGCGCACCTTGCGCACATAGGGACTGCCGTTGGATCCGATGAGTTTCATAGATGTGATTTTCCAAGCGTGGGGCCGAATTCTGGCGTCTTTTGCATTCTATCGAGTAAGCCCCAGCCGGTAAGCGTTAGCCGCTGAAACTGGCCAAACCGTCGCGTAGATGCACAAGCGAGCCGCCTACAATTGGGGCATGAACCCGTCCACCAGCTTCACCATCACCGCCCTGTCCCCGCTTGACGGGCGTTATGCCGCCAAACTGGCACCCCTGCGGCCGCTGATGTCGGAGCTCGGTTACATGCACCGCCGCGTCCAGGTCGAAGTGGCCTGGTTCATCGCGCTGTCGGACGCCGGTTTTGCAGAATTCAAACCGCTCACGCCCGGAGCACGCACTTACTTGCTGGGCCTGGTCAAACATTTTTCCGAAACCGACGCGGCGGCCATCAAAGAGATCGAAAAAACCACCAACCACGACGTCAAGGCCGTGGAGTACTGGATCAAGTCGAAGTTCGAGGCCAGGCCCGAGCTCGAAGGCGCCAGCGAGTTCGTGCATTTCGCCTGCACCAGCGAGGACATCAACAACACCAGCCATGCGCTACAGCTCAAAAGCAGCCGCGAGCAGGTGCTGTTGCCAGCGCTCGACAAGGTCATCAGCCAGTTACGCGAGATGGCGCACCGGTATGCCGAGCAGCCCATGCTGAGCCGCACCCACGGCCAGACCGCCAGCCCGACCACCGTCGGAAAGGAAATCGCCAATGTGGTGGCCCGCCTGGTGGTGGCGCGTGAACGTATCGCCGGTGTGCAGCTGATGGCCAAGATGAACGGCGCCGTTGGCAACTACAACGCGCATCTGTCGGCCTGGCCCGACTTCGACTGGGAAGCGCTGAGCCGGCGCGTGATCGAGTCGCCCGAACCGCTGGGCCTGGGCCTGACTTTTCAGCCCTACAGCATCCAGATCGAGCCGCACGACTACATGGCCGAGCTGTTCGACGCGGTCGCCCGCACCAACACCATCCTGATCGACTTTGCGCGCGACGTCTGGGGTTATGTCAGCGTCGGCTACTTCAAGCAGCGCCTGAAGGCCGGTGAGATTGGATCGAGCACCATGCCGCACAAGGTCAACCCGATTGACTTTGAAAACGCCGAAGGCAACCTCGGCCTGGCCAATGCGCTGCTGCGCCACCTCAGCGAAAAGCTGCCGATCAGCCGCTGGCAACGCGACCTGACCGACAGCACCGTGCTGCGCAACATGGGCGTGGCCTTCGGTTATGCCGTGCTGGCCTACAGCTCGCTGAGCGTGGGCCTGGGCAAGTTGGAGCTCAACAGCGAAGCGCTGGACGATGACCTCGACAGCGCCTGGGAAGTGCTGGCCGAGCCGATACAGACCGTGATGCGGCGTTATGGCGTGCAGGGCGCCTATGAAAAGCTCAAGGAAGTTACGCGCGGCAAAACCGTGACAGCCGAGGCCCTGCACGGGCTGATCCGCTCGCTGGAGATTCCCCAGACCGAGAAGGACCGGCTGCTGGCGATGACGCCGGGCAGTTACACCGGTAAGGCGGCCGAACTGGCCAAGAGGATTTAGCCCCCACGTTCGCGCACTGCGTGTCGCTCTCTGCCCCCCGAGGGGGCGCTGCGCGTGCGGACTGGCAGAGCCAGATCCGCGGCCCCGGCTTGATTAAGAGGTCCGCCGTATGAGCGAACGCTTTCAGGCTGGCGCCGGCATGCCGGCGCCGCAGGCCCAGCACTCTTCGAAACCGCCTTCGACCATTTCGCCGCAGGCGCATAACCAGTGCCGCTGCGGCGGGTTCTGCAGGCTGCTCAGTAGCAGTTCCGCGCGCGGTTTTTCATGGTCATGGGCCAGCCAGATTTCTGGCTGACACTGGTCGGGCGGCAACTCGCCGGCAACGCTGCCGAGGAAGTAGCGCTGCACGCTGGCCGAGAAGCCGGCCTGCTGCAAGGCATCAGCCCACAGTGCGGCAATCGCGATGTTGGGCGCGCGGGCAAGTCGGAGCATACGTCCAGTTTACTCCTGAATTGATAGCTGCATACGCCCGCCTGATATGGGCCGAAGGCCGAAAAGGCTTGGAAGTCTGACGGTCAAGCCGAATCTGGCGGCGCATCCTTTTTCTCCAGCGCGCGGTCGGCGTAACGGCCAAAACGCCAGGCCGTGTCTTCCTGGGTGATACGCCGCCAGGTGCTGCGCTTGGCGGCCGGGCTCATCTCGGGCCAGTGCTGCACCTCTTCAAAGGTGCGGCCACAGCCCTTGCACAGGTCATCGCCCTGGCTGGTCGAGCAGATCGCAATGCAGGGGGTGTCGGCGGTGCTGTCGTACCAGGCGCGCCAGGCCGCCATGGCCTTGATCGGAAAACCCGCCTCGTCGGCCTCGTCCTCATGGTAGAAAACCATCAGCGCATAGACCTCGGCCAGCGCCCGCAGCTCCGGCGCCAGCGTGACGCCATCGGGCGACGGTTTTTTCTCGCGCCAGTAGTTGATGGCGGCTTCAATGTCGGTGATGTGGATGCCAGGCATGCGGGCTTTGCGATTCGGAAAAGAAAAAGGGGCAGAAACCGGGCCGCCGCTGGTGACGGGGAAAGCCATTTCCGGCTGGGCCATGAATGATAGGCCAAGCCTGCGCCCATCCCGTGCACCGGGCTTTTTTCGGGCCGCGCCGCGCCAACTTTTGCAAAAACTTGCAATTTGTTGTCAAATATGCGCTTCCGAAGGGGAGTAACTCCCTCGTCCGGCCGCATCGGGACCCTCCCGCCGCCAGACGTTCAGCAAGTCGTCATTACGAAGTTCACACTTCCGGCTTGCTGGGCATGCAGTGCAACGCATGTCGAGCCAGACCTTCGATTGAAACCTGAACAGGTTTGATCGAGGCGTCGCGGCAACCACTCCGCCCCTCACCGACCTTGTCTGGTTTTTAACGAAGCCGGAAGTCCGCGCGCCGGATTTCCACATCGCAACCTGACGTGAAAGTGTGAAATGGAATTATTCTCAACGCCCTGGTGGTCTGCCCTGCTGGCCATCATCCTGATTGACCTGGTCCTGGCCGGCGACAACGCCATCGTGATCGCGCTGGCCGCGCGCAACCTGCCGCCGCATCTTCAGAAAAAAGCCATTGCCTGGGGCACGGTCGGCGCCATTGTCGTGCGCTCGGTCATGACCGTCGGTGTGGTCTGGCTGCTCAAGATTCCGGGCCTGATGCTGGTCGGCGGCCTGGGCCTGCTCTGGATTGCCTACAAACTGCTGGCCGACCAGGGCGACAAGGAACACGACGGCCCGGTGGCCAGCACCTTCTGGGGCGCGATGAAAACCATTGTGATCGCCGATGCGCTGATGGGCGTGGACAACGTGCTGGGCGTTGCGGGCGCTGCCCAGGGATCGTTTGACCTGGTGGTGATCGGCCTGCTGATCAGCATTCCGATCGTGGTGTTTGGCAGCACCATGGTGCTCAAGCTGGTCGAGCGCTTCCCGGTGATCATCAACATCGGCGCTGCAGTGCTGGCCTTCACGGCCGCCAAGATGATTGTGAGCGAGCCCCTGCTGGACCCTGTCTACGGCGGTCCCGGTGCGCCGACAGCCTCTGCCACCCTGACCACCGCCGCGCAATGGGTCACCTACGCCGTGGCCGTCGCCGGCGTGCTGGGCGCCGGATGGTGGGTGACCCGCCGCAGCAAAACTGCCGGTGACAACAAGTTGGCCGCAGAATAATCTGTCCTCGGGGAAGATGCGGCGGCCCGTCCGGGCCCTGCATCTCGGCCTGGCGCCAGAGAGTCCGTACAACAACAGCTACCAACCGGAAAACTTCATGGACAACCTGATTGTGTACATCGACGAGGCCGCCTACGCATTGACGACGCTGACACCCATGCTGGCGGCCGGCCAGGCACGCACCCCCATCCGCTGGATCGTGGTTGGCTGTGCCCCCCGCGTCACCCACCACGTGAGCAAATGGGTCACCCACAGCGCGCGCAAGAACTGGCGCAGCAAGTGGGCTGAAAAAGTCTTCTCTCAGGTCGTTCCGAGGCTGCAGAGTCCAGGCGACTCGGTGATCACCCAGGTCGCCAGCGGGCCCTTGTGCGATTTGACGGATGCACTGATGGCCCAATACGGCACAGGTCGCGTGCTGGACGCGCGCCGTCCCAAAGTGGGCAACGAATTCCAGCCGGTGACGCGCCAGCCTACGCCGCAGGTACGCAGTCTGTGGAGTTACGCCGCGGTGATGGCGAGCACCAGCATGTTGCTGGCGGCGGACTGAGCTGAGGCGATCTCCGGCCTGTCGGCACGTGCCAACAAATGCGCGGCACGGGTGCTATTCTTGCGCCCATGAAACTCATCATCAAATGGCTGCTCAGCGCTGCCGCCCTGCTGGCGGTGGCTTATCTGTATTCCGGCGTCACCGTCACCAGCTTTCCCGCAGCGCTGCTTGCGGCGGCGGTGCTGGGCGCACTCAACACCATCGTGCGTCCGATCCTGGTGCTGCTGACCCTGCCGGTGACGCTGGTCACGCTGGGGCTGTTTCTGTTCGTCATCAACGCCTTGATGTTCTGGGCCGCAGCCAGCCTGCTCAGCGGCCTGCACGTCACTGGTTTTGTGGCGGCGCTGATTGGTTCGCTGATTTATTCACTGCTGCAGCTAGCGATCGAGTTTCTCCTGGAGCGCCTGTTCTCGAAGTAACTGGTCGATTTCGCGCGCGCGGGTATCGATGATCGAGCCATCGATATGCGCGCTGGCGCCGGAACCGGTGTCGCGGCCGCTGCGCATCAGGTCCTGCGCCGCCTTGAAGCGGTCCCGCGCGGCGCCGAAGTCAAGTTGCGCCACGCGGCTTTCTGCATCAGAGCGGATTGCCCGAAGCGTCTGGCCCTGCTGGCCTTGCGCCGTCGCCAGCAGTTGCCAGGCCATCGCGTCTTTGGGATGGGTGCTGACCCAGGTCTGCAGGCGGTCCGACACATCCTGCGGGCGTCCGGCCGCCAGATCGGCCTGCGACTGCAACAAGACCGCCGCTCGGCTCTTGCCATTGGCCAGTTTGGGGGCCGGCGCCGCACGTCCCGCCGCCATATCAAGTTCCAGCGACAACAGTTCCACCGCATTCACCATGGATGGGCTGGCGGCCGCCGCTGTTGTCAGCCTGTCGGCCAGGCTGCGTGCCTGGCTGTGCTCACGCAAGCGGGCGGCCGCCAGGGCGCCCGCGTACAAAGCGCCTGCTTCACGCGGCTTCAAACCCTCAGCCGCGGACAAGGGCACGCGTTGCGCCTGCGCCAGCAACTGACGCAAGGCCTCCGTGCTGACATCCCCCAGCAGGCGCGCGCGCCCGGCCATCATCGCGTGAACCACACGCGCGCGGACGCCTTCGGCAGAAACAGCCGAGGCCGAGGACGCAGACCCCTCCAGTTGCAGCCGGCCTTTGGCCTCGCCGATACGCTCCGTGGTCAGGGGGTGACTGCGCAGGTAGGGGTAGGAGCCGTTGTCGTTGAGCCGCGAGGCCTGCTGCAATTTGTCAAACATGGTCGCAAAACCCTGCTTTTCAAAGCCCGCATCGGCCATCACGCCAAAACCCACCCGGTCGGCCTCGCGTTCCATGTCCCGGGAAAAGTTGAGCTGGTTCTGGACCGCAATCGCCTGCCCGCCAGCGATGGCAGCATTCGCAGCGTCGGGATTTTTGCTGGCAGCCATCATGCCAAGGATCATGGCGGCCAGCATCCATGGCATTTGCTGGCTCTGTTTGCTCATCAGGCGCGAAATATGTCGCTGCGTCACATGGCTCAACTCGTGCGCCAGCACGGAGGCCAGCTCGTCCCGGCTTTCCACAACACCGATCAAACCGAGGTGCACACCCAGGTAACCGCCAGGCAGGGCAAACGCATTGATGGTGCGGTTGCGAATCAGCATGACTTCCCAGGCGAAGCGTTCCTCCAGATCGGCACTGAGGTCGCCGCGCGCACGCGCCGCCGTCATCAAGGGCTGCCAGATGCCTTGCAGGTAGTCGCCCAGCACCGGATCGTCCAGATAATCCGGGTCGCGGTAAATGCTGCTGGCGATACGGTCACCCAGACGCCGCTCCGCGCTGGCCGGCAACTCCGATGTATCGCCCAGCACCGGCAACGAGCCACCGGAACGCGTCGGCGCCTGGGCTTGAGAGAAACTGGCGGACGCTATTAAAAGTATAGCTGCCAGCGCTTGTCTGCCATGGGCTACAGGCCTTTTTCTCTTGATAAATTCAGAAGGAGTCAATGGGAACAAAGGCAATCACCTCGGTAGTGTTGAGATCCAGCAAAGCCGTCCAGTACTTGTCACGGCCGGCAATGGGCAGGTAGCCGAGCGCCGCTTCGGGCCTGTCTGCACCCGGTGCCGATTTCAGCGCCGCGTCAATCAGGCCGGCCTGAGCGGGGAAACGTGTTTTGAGGTTGGCCAGCGGTTTGGTTGCAGCCGTGACTTGGATGCGCGCTTTTTCATAACCCTGCCACAGGCCGGGCCGGGCGCCCAGGGGGGTCCCGCCCAGCGCCACCAGGGTCATATCGACCTTTTCCTTGTCGTTACGGAACGCCCGCATCGACAGCAGGGTGGGACCGGTCCACGGCAAGTGCCGCAGTTCAGGGGGCGCCTGATCCAGCTCTGCGTCGGGAACCTCGATCGCATGCACCACCCGAAACCGGTCCATTTCGAAAACAAGATGTACCGGCCGCGCAACCGATACGGTCCACAGGCCGTAGGCGAGCGCCGCCAGTTGCAACAGCCCAATGATTGACAGGTCGCGTCGCAGCTCCCGAACCGGCTTGCTGCGGTTGAAAACTGTCAGCGTCAACAAAGGCCCCAGGACCACATCCACAGCGATCACGATGAAAAACAACTCCCGCCCCCCGGAGATTTCCCGGTATGGGTAGGGATACCACATCCCGAACACCAGCCATGCCGCAGCAGCGGCCACCGCCAGGCTGATCATCAGGTGGGTACCCGCCGCCAAAAGGCGGCTGCTTCTGAACGGACGCGGCATGGACAGGGTCATGGCGGACATGCTCTTATGATGGGGGTTGCTTGTAAAGGTTTCGTAACAGTATGACCACGACTTCAACACTGACACATTTCGACGGCCAGGGTCAGGCCCACATGGTAGATGTTGCGGCAAAACCCGATACCCGCCGGACCGCCGTGGCGCAAGGCCGTATTGTCATGAACGCAGCCACGCTTGCCATCATCCTCGAAGGCACCGCAAAAAAGGGCGACGTGCTGGGCATCGCGCGGATTGCGGGCATCATGGCCGCTAAAAAAACCAGCGAACTGATCCCGCTGTGCCATCCGCTCGCCTTGACCCATGTGGCGATCGAGTTCACATCCGATGCACCCAGCGCCAGCATCCGCTGCCTCGCCACGGTCGAGACGGTGGGGCCCACCGGGGTGGAGATGGAGGCATTGACCTCGGTACAGGTCGCGCTGCTGACCATCTACGACATGTGCAAAGCGGTGGACCGGGCCATGGTGATCACCGATGTCAAATTGCTGGAAAAACACGGTGGGAAATCCGGGAGTTTTGTGGCGGCGGGGTAAAAGCCGACCGTCCCTCTCAAGGCGCCAGCCCATTCGGCAGGCTCAGGCCCCGGCGCCATTGCGCATGATTTTCCGGGAAGGCTGCTCGGTAGCGGGCCAGGTGCAGCAAAGCTTCATCGTCACGTCGCAGCATCACGGCACTTTCGATCACCTTTTCGATCACCCGCGGCTCGGGCGAGTAATGAAGCAACTCGCTGCTCAGCGTGTGGATCTGTAGCGCATTCTGCGGGGTCAGCGGGGTCAGGCTCAGTGCCGCGAAGTTAAACTGATGCCGGAACAAGAAGGTGTCGCGAATTTTTTCCAGCGTGTTTTCGCGATAAGCGGCATCACGCTGCGCAGGCACGCGATAAATCTGACTGACCCGGTGGTAGTCCCAGGCTGCGTAGGCCGCCACCGCCATCATCAGCGCCGCTGTTGCAGCCAGAAGATAGTTGATCTTCGCCCGCCCTGTACCGAGGACGGCCAGCGGCGTCCCTGCGGGGTCATCCCGCTCCCGCGTTGTCCAAAGCAGATACACACACAGGCCGACGGCCATCTGAAACGGTCCGTACCACAAGGGATATTCAAGCAGGCTGTGCAGCAGGATCAGCGCGAGTACGCCCCAGGCCATTTGCCGCGTCGGCGCGGTTTCGCACCAGGGCCGGGCCCGCAAAACCAGCCAGCCGGCACTACCGAGAATCAGCACCGCCACCGGAATGCCCAACTCCACCGCCAGATGCAAAGGCAGGTTGTGCGCGTTGTCCAGAATGTCACAAAAGCGCTGGCCGGGGTACAGGGTCATGTAGTGTGCATGGTCGAGCTCGCCCCAGCCCCAGCCGAACCACGGCTTTTCCCCGATCAGGGTTAATACGTTGGACCACAGGACGAGACGGCTCCCGCACCCTGGCGTCTCTTCGAAACGTGCGACCAATCCGCTGGTATGGACCCCCGTCAGCAGCACCAACAGCCACGGCAAAACCAGCGCCCAAAGCAGATACACACCGAAGGCCAACAAGGCCGTTTGACCGACGCCGCGACGCCCGCGGCTGGAATAGACCATCGCAACAAGCAGGATGGCCAGCCATTGCAGCGCACCGGTCCGCGAACTTGATGCGGCGTTGCCCAGTGCCAGAAGCGTTAGCAGAGCTGGCAGGTAGCTGCCCGCACTTTGTCGCGGATGCCAGATCAAAGCCACCAGACCGATACCCATCAAGCTGGCAAAGTGGTTGCGCTGGCGCAGGTTGCCAAAGGCCTCGCCGGGACGCGTCAGATTCATCCAGGGCGTGAAGTGTTCGCTGAGGCCAGCATATTGGACAGCGCCCACGACAGCGCTAAGGGTGGCGGCGACGACCCATCCGCGCCGAACCATCTCCGCCGTCAGCGCAGCCGGACCGACACACGCCATCAACAACAGCAGCAGGCCCACGGAGAAAGCTGACGTGAGCCACGGCCATACCGATGGGGACGGATTGCCGGCAAACGGCATCACCCACGGCACGATCAGGACAAGCAGCACAAACACGTGCACCCGTCGCCAGACATGGACGTTGCGAGGCGACTGGATCAAACCCGGCAACGAGTCGATAAAGGGCACTTGATCGGGGTTGGGCGGTGGCATGAGTACAACATCTCTTGCGCTATATTTGACCATGGCCGAATTGGACGAACGCTACCTGAATGTCAATCGCTTCGATGTCTTGCGTGTTCCGGGCCCCCTGTGGCTGGCCATGGCGTTTTTGGGCCGGCACTGGATACTCCTCATCATCACCCTGGCCTCCCGCAGATCGCCTGACGCCATCCAGCTGGCCAGCAGTAGTTTGTCGGCCGCTGTGCTGCTTCTCGAGTTGCCCGTGTTGATCCTCGCCTACGCCGGTTTTGCGCGGTACCCCACAGCCGGCAAGGTCTTGAGAGGTATCTGGCACAACGGGCGCGCCATTCTTGCCGCGACGGCGGTCATCAATCTCGGGCTGCTGGCCTGGTTTTTATGGCACGCCGACGTATGGCGCCGACCAGAGCTGTTTTTGGCAAGCTGCGGCCTGCTTGATCTCGCGATTGTTTACGGCATCTACTCGTCAGCCTATATCAAACAGGTCTTCATGGAATTTCCTGCACCTGCCGGGCCCGGAGGAACACCTTCATGATCCGGATTTTCATCGGCTTTGACCCTCGCGAGACCGTGGCTTGGCATGTACTGACCCATAGCATCCTGGCGCGCTCGACCGAGCCCGTGAGCTTTGTCCCGCTGGCATTGAACAACCTGAAAGCGTTGATGTGGCGCACGCGGGATCCGCTTCAATCAACGGACTTTTCCTTCTCCCGCTTCCTCACGCCCCATCTGAGCAACTACGAAGGGTGGTCCCTGTTCATGGATTGCGACATGCTGGTGCTGGACGATATCGCGAAGTTATGGGCTATGCGGGACGAACAGTACGCGGTGATGTGCGTCAAACACAACCATGTTCCCCGCGAATCTTCCAAATTCCATAACGAAAAGCAGACGACTTACGGAAAGAAAAACTGGTCAAGCGTGATGCTTTTCAACAACGCAAAGTGCCGTTCGCTGTCGCCTGAGTTTGTCAATGCCGCCAGTGGCCTTGAACTGCATCAGTTCAAATGGCTGGGCGATGATGGCTTGATCGGCGAGTTGCCGGCTGGCTGGAATCATCTGGTCGGCTACGACAAGCCCTGCGCAGATGTCGCCAATGTGCATTACACCAGTGGCGGTCCGTATTTCAACGAATTCGTGGCGTGTGACTATGCAGATCCCTGGTTTGAGGAAAAGCAACACATGCTGCGCGCCGATCAGCGCTCTTGAACCATCCCTTCAACAACAAACACCCGCAATGCTGATTCACTGGATCGTCGACGGTATCAAGGGAGATGCCGCGGCAGGCTTCTCCAGCTCACTGGCCTCGAACCGTTATCGGGTCATTATTCCTGCAGCCCAACTCCGCCGGGAGGGGCATACCGTTGTGTTTATCCCCATGAGCGAATGGGCCACCAGCAGGACAAAGTCATCTCCGCCGGATGTGTGCGTGATTGGCAAGCTTCTTCCCAACAACGACCCCAGCAGGTTTGAGCGACTCGCCCTGCAGGTGCTGGACGGCATCACCGCGTCTGCGGCGCAAGGCATCACCACCGTTGCGGACTTCAGTGACGATCATTTCGACAATCCCCAGGTGGGCGCCTATTGGCGGGCACTGGCAGCACACGCCAGTGTCTGTACTGCAGGATCTGACGTGATGGCACAAGCGGTGCAGAGCCACAGCCAGGGGCCCGTGACGACGGTAGGCGATCCCCTGGCGTCGCCACCTGCCACGCCCCGCGTTTTTCAGGCCGCCAAAGGAGTATCTGCCTGGACGCAGAAGCTGCTGGGGGGCAGCAAAACCAGACAACGCCTTAAACTCGTGTGGTACGGAAACAATGGCAACTGGCCCGCGATGCAGCAGTGGGCTGATGCCTTGGGCGAATATTCCTCAAGCCAACCGATGCTTGTCTGGATCGTGACCCGGCCGAACGCCGTCATTGAAAATTACATTGAGAGCTTCAACCAGAAGCACCGTCCGGGCGCATTGATGGAGTTGGTTCCCTGGGAGGAAGCCACTCAATGGTCCGTCGTGCAGGACGCCGATATAGTTCTGGTACCGTCCGACCTTTCTGCCAAGGCCAAAGCTGCGAAATCTGCCAATCGGCTCACTGACGCACTCCATGCCGGACGTTATGTGGTGGCATCGCCCCTACCGGCTTACGAGGCTTTCCGTGCTTACGTGTCGCTTACCGATGATCCTGTACAGGCGGTTCGAGACTATCTCGCACAACCTGCGCAGGCAATGGAGAAACTTTCCGCAGGCCAGATCGCCGTTCGTACGCGGCATGACGCCGCTCAAATCGCGACCGAATGGCTTCGGGCCTTTCGCTTGAAAAGCGGCAAGTCCACCGTACCCCAACATCCCCAAGCCCTGGCCTCTCTGATGCCGGCTGCCCCCAAGGCAATGGTCCGCCTGAATCTGGGCTGCGGCGACAAAATTCTTCCTGGGTACGTGAATGTGGACGTTGTAGAGGCACGCGCAGGCAAATCACCCGATGTCATTTGCGATCTGCACGAGTTGAGCTGTTTTGAGAACGATCATGCCGATGAAATCATGGCGATTCATGTGGTCGAACATTTCTGGCGCTGGGAGATTGAAGCCATCCTGCGGGAATGGCTGCGGGTGCTGAAACCGGGCGGAAGCATGGTTCTGGAATGCCCGAATCTGCTGAGCGCTTGCCAGGCACTTCTGGCAGAGCCCGAGCTGCGGTCGCGACAAGACAAGGCCGGTCAAACGAGCATGTGGGTGTTCTATGGCGACCCTGGGTGGAAAGACCCATTGATGATTCATCGTTGGGGTTACACACCTCACAGTCTGGCCCAACTGATGCAAAGCGTCGGAATGGTCAATGTGCGTCAGGAAGCAGCCGTTTACAAGCTACGGGAGCCCAGAGACATGAGACTGGTCGGGGAAAAGCCCTTTGTCGGGGGTGAAGAATGAGCACACCCACCTTTGCAGAGCTTTTTATGGCCCACACGGGGAACGTGAGTTCCAAGTGGGTTCAGTATCTCGAGGTCTACGAGCGTTTTTTTGCCCCTTACAGAAACAAACCCTGCAAGATCCTGGAGATCGGCGTGCAGAACGGCGGAAGTCTCCAGCTTTATCAGAAGTATTTTCCGCTCGCCGAGAAAATAGTCGGCGTCGACATCGACCCGAAATGTAAAAGAGTGTAGTCAGACAACATCTTCATCGAGATTGGCTCACAGGCTGATCGCGATTTTTTGTCGGATGTCGACGACATGCACGGGCCGTTCGACATCGTTATCGATGATGGCAGCCATGTTTTCGAACATCAGATTGCCAGCTTCGACACTCTTTTTCCGCGTATGTCCCCAACTGCAGTCTATATTGTGGAGGACACCCACACAAGTTACCTTCCCGATTTTGAAGGCGGCATCCGCAAACCAGATACGTTCATCGAATACGGAAAACATGTGCTGGATCAGGTCAATGCGCCCTTCTTTGCGGACCCGAACAGCAGGGCAGAGTGGCTGGCGGAGCATTTGTACAGCGTGTCGTTCTACGACTCCATGGTCGTTTTTGAAAAGCGTCCCAAAGCCGCTCCCTTTGTACTGGCCATTGGCGCGGAGGGGCATAGACAAGTTCCCGTTTTTCAGGATCTCGCGTTCTTTCGGAGAAAACGCTCTCTTTTATAGGATCCGTCTCGTCGAAAAACTCTAACGTCGTCTGAATTAGCGCTTGCGGCTGATGTGAACAATCACAGCTTCGGTTGCAAAGTCGACAAACTCTTTGGTGTAGCCCAGCTCCTTCAATGCCCAGCGAAAATCGTTTCCAAGTCGGGCCCTGGACAACCAGCCGAGCTTGTGATGATCGTGGAACTCGACCGCCTTGACACAGGCCTCCTCGGTAATGCGAGTAAGGCGGTTCACGGAAGGACGCTTGCCCGGTTGACTGTCGAGGGCAGGAGGATATCGTTTGGCGATCTGGTCAGCCAGATCAACTGCAAAATCTTTGATTTCGGATTTTCGCCCCAGGCGAAGAAAGCTCAACATCGAAAGTCCTGACTTGTGAAAAGGCACACGAATGTGCCCTTCCACAACCTTAAGTTAAGCGATCAAGCACCGCGGCATGAAGCCGGTGCGTACTTGGCAATGGATGAGTTGCAAGTCCACACCACGGTCTGGCCAGTCCAGCTTGGTGTCAGGGTGACGATGAACGAAGTCGTACCGATCGCGTCTTTTGAGGTCACGGCGATCGTTCCCGATACGTCCACCGAGCCGGTAGAGACAAATTTCGTAGAAGAAATACCGAGGGCAATGGCGCTGGCAGCGGTTGCACCGATGGACATCGTGTTGGCCAATTGTGCGGCCTCGGTCACAGCTGTGCGGGCGGAAGATCCGGCCAGAATCACTTCAGAGGCGCGGGCGCGAACGGTGTAGTCCTGATAAGCAGGCAGTGCCACTGCCGCCAGAATGCCGATAATCGCCACAACGATCATCAGCTCGATAAGGGTAAAACCCTTTTGCATAGATTTCATAAGAACTCCTTGAAAATTAAACTCAACCCAGTGCGCGACGAAAAGCTTTGTCGTGCCGAGCAATGGCAGCAACTCTTGTGCCAAGTAAAATGAGCGTGGATTTGCCGCTTTTCAGCGGGAAAAGCTACTTTTTAGTCATGGTGTGCGACAAATTTGTCATGCAACAAGAATGCTTTTCAGGCGCTGTGTCGCTTCGCTGATCACCCCTGGCCAATCGTTGTGCTGCGGCTGTCTAAGGACTCTGGCATCGGGGTACCAAGGCATGTGTGTGGTGTTCAAGCCGTAGCGCCATTCAGGGATGTGCGGGGCAAGCACAAGAACCGTCTTGCCCAAGGCGCCCGCATAGTGGACAGTGGTGTTGCAAACAGTCACGACACAATCGAGCGCTTCAATCAGGGCCGCAAACTCGTCCAAGTCCGCAATCGCCTCGTTCCAGTGTGTCAACATGACGTTGGAAGATGCCGCAATTTTCAGATCCTCATCCACTGAACCATACTGCAGACTGATCCAGGTCGCATTCACCGCAGCCGTCATCGGAGCGAGCTCGCTGGGTGACATCGATCGCAGGACACGCCGGGTAGCCTGCAGACCGCCCCGCCAGGAGACCCCAATCCAGGGTCGTGGTCCGGTGGCCTCCAATCGCTTGCGCCAGTAGGCAACCCGCTCCGGATCCACTTTCAGATAGGCCTGACCGGGAAATGCCTCAACACTGTTCCGGAAGTACTGGGGCAAGTCTCCGAGTGGCACGAAATAATCGACCTCACCAATCGTTGTTGCCCACTCCATTCCCCTGTCCTGTTTGGTATGCACGATTTCACACTGGGGAAAAGACCGGGCCAGCGTTGGAGCAACACGCGCGATCACCTCGACCACAACCCGAGCCGGACCCAATGCCAGCAAATCCGGCAGGCAGGAGGCCAGCATCACCTGATCTCCGAGACCCTGCTCTGCCAACACCACAATACATTTGCCAGCGATATCCTGGCCGCGCCATTTTTTAAAGGGCAAGACCCGGTGCTGCCGGGAATAGGCCAATCCACGGTAGGCATATCCAGCCCAACCTTCTGCGAAATTGCCCAGTAACAGGTTAATTTGGGCTCGCTGCAGATTCAAATTGGCGTCGCGTGGCTGAATAGCCAGCGCTTCGTTCAACATGGCCAGTGCTTTTTCAAAGTTCCCGCTGTAAGCATGCGCCACTGAATAGGAAACTAAAAACACACTCCTTCGAGCGGGCTCACGCTCAATCAGGTCGTCGAACAACGCAATGGCTTCGTCATAAAAGCAGGCCGTCGACAAGGTCGCCGCCAGCAGGGCCTGATGCAGAAAGTTGGGCTCCAGCTCAAACACCTTCCGCCTTATCTCAAGAGCCTCAGCGTGCTTTTCCAGGTTACTCAAGCATTGCGCGAGGTCACCAAGCACCTTCACATTCTCGAAACCTGCTTCTATTGCGCTGTTCAAACTCTGCAGGGCATCAGCGTTTTCATTGGCACCAAGAAGCGCAGCCCCGAGCGCAGCCAGCGCCTGTCCGTCTTCAGGATGCCTTGTCAGATAAGCCCGCAACACATCCACCCCACCGCGAAAGTCACCCAGCTTGCCATACAGCGCATTGAGTTCGCACACAGGATCTGAAATGTCCGGCCATTCGGTACAAATGGCCTCGGCTCGGGCTAGCGCCGCGTCCGTCTGACCAGCCTTTCTGAGCGCATCGACTTCGTCCCAAAGCTCACGCCACGGCGCTCGCTCCTCATCCGGAAAGGTATTGCCAGCAAGCTCAATCGACGACGCGATCGGTGTAAACACTGCGCCGACGTCGCTCATTTCGCCCTCCAGGTAAGCCAAATTCTGCAAGGCCAAGGTAAATCCCGGGTCGATCTTCAACGCTTTTGCAAAGCACGCATGAGCATCACCCGGCTCTTGCTTGGCAAGATAGACGAGCCCCAGGTTGTTCCACGCAGCCTTGTCTTTGTCGTTCAAACGCAAGGCCTGGGTCAACGGGAGTTCAGCGCTTGGAAAGTTCCCAGCCGTGACCTGACAGAACGCCAGTTGAGCGAGGTAGCGCGCGTCGTTGGGAGTCACGTTTTTTGCGAATTGAGCGTGCTCAATGGCGGCTTCCGTGTCTCCCTGCTCAAGCAGCAAAAGTGATAAGCCGAAATGCGCGTCCGCAAAACCGGGCGCTTCTTTGAGCACCCCGCGAAAGCCATCTTCAGCATCGGCATCTCTTCCTTGGCGAAAAGCTATTTCTGCCAGGATGCAGTCCCGTGTCAAATCGCGTCGTACCGTCGCCGCATTAAGCTGATTCGCAGCTTCCTGCGCGCGAACCAGATCACCCTCAATAATCAGTCCGCGAATCTCTTCTACTGTCCAGAAGCGTTTGCCTGATGAAAAAAGTGTGCGTACCAACTGCTTGAGCATGAACCAGATCCTGACGAAAGGAAAACAGCATCATATCGATGCAACAAGGCCGCCTGCCTGAAAGTGGGCCATCCAGCACCGGCGCACTTGCTTATTTAATACACACAGACCGAACCATCTTCATGTCCGTCAGCCCCATCAACACCTTCTCCATGCCGTCCATCTTGAGGGTGCGCATTCCGCTGTTCACAGCCGCTGAAAAAAGCTCGGCGACGCGCGCCCGTTCCTGGATCAGCTTTTTCGCTGCATCATCGGCAATCATCAACTCATGCAGGCCGATGCGCCCCTTGTAGCCGGTCTTGTTGCATTTGTCGCATCCTGCGGCGCGGTAAAGGGTGAGCCGGCCGTCTTGGCCATAACGCGTCATCCAGTCGTCCAGCAGCTCCTGCGCTGCACCGCCGGGGTCGTCTTTCCAGGCATCGGTGTTGCGCAGCTCTTCGGCGTATTCCTTGATGAAGTCCTTCAACTCCTGCGAATCCGGCGAATAGGCTTGCTTGCAATCGCACAGCTTTTTTGCGAGCCGCTGCGCCAAAATTCCGAGCAGGGCGTCGGCAAAATTAAAGGGGTCCATTCCCATGTCCAGCAGACGCGTGATGGACTCTGGCGCCGAGTTGGTGTGCAGGGTCGAAAATACCATGTGGCCGGTGAGGGATGCTTCCACGCCCATCGAAACCGTTTCCTTGTCACGCGATTCGCCAACCATGATGATGTCGGGGTCGGCACGCAGGAAAGCGCGCATGACGAGCGCAAAGTCGATGCCGGCTTTTTTATTGATCTGGACCTGGCGTAAACCCTTTTGCGTGATTTCCACCGGGTCCTCGGCGGTCCAGATTTTGGTGTCCGGCGTGTTCAGGAATTTCAGGATGGAGTGCAGGGTCGTCGTCTTGCCGGAGCCGGTTGGTCCACAAACGTAAAAAAGTCCGTAAGGTTTGGAAACAGTTTTCTCAAGCCGCTCCTTGTTATGCGCGGTGAGGCCGAGTTTTTCCAGCGGAATGGGCTCGCCCGCCGCCAGTATCCGCATGACCACATCTTCCACGCCGCCTGCCGATGGAATGGTGGCCACCCGCAACTCGATATCGAGTGGACCGTATTTCTTGAACTTGATCTTGCCGTCTTGCGGCTTGCGTTTTTCTGAAATGTCTAGATCACACATGATCTTGAGCCGGGTCACCATGGCCTGGCGAAACTGCGCCGGTACTTCGATGTAGGGTTGCAGGGTACCGTCAATGCGGAAACGAATTCCCGTCTTGGCCTTGCCTGGCATGGGCTCGATATGGATGTCGGACACCTTCTGCTTGTACGCATCGATGATGACTTTGTTGACAAACTTGACAAGCTCGTTGTCCGCAGCAGCCGACTCCAGCGCCGAGTCGTCCGAGGCATCATTTTCCAGCGGCGAGTCCATGTCAGCGAGCAGCTGGTCAATGGAGCCACCTTCATTTCCTGCGCCAAAAAGCTGGCTCAGCGTTTCGTCAAATTCGGTTTGTGTGGTGACGCGGTAGGCAAACTTGCTGATTTTAGGGAACACCTGAGGCACCACCCGCGCACCGCGCACGGCTTCGGGATCCACACACATGATGACCAGCCCCTCGAGGGTCTCTTCCAGCGGCATCCAGCCCTGCTGCTCGACAAAATGCCGCTTGAGCACGCCATGCAGCATCTCAGAGCGAATCCGCCCAGCGTTGAACGCCTCATAAGGCACGCCAAAGAATTTAGCCAATGAAGCGCCTATTTGTGCCGGCCGGATCCGGTAGTCCGCCATCAACAGGTGCTCGACCGACTGCACTTCATCACGGGCTTTCTGCACACATTGCAGCAACTCATCCTGCGACAACACACCATCGGCCACCAGCCCATCGTATTTCGTCGCCCTGCGCCGCTGGCCATCCTCGACCTTCTGCATGCGCTGACGTATGGCGATGCCCAGTGTCTTGCACAACTGCTGCGCACCGTCTTCCTCAAGCTTGGCAAACGGTTGATCGCTTCGATTGTTGATGACCTGAAGAACCCCATACAGGGTGCTGCCATCCATCACCGGGGCAACCAGCATTTGCTTCGTGCGATAGCCGGAGCGCTTGTCCACCTCCTGCAGGAAACTCAGGTTGGGGTGAATTTTCTTGAGTGCTTCGTCGTCGTAAACATCGGCGATGTTGACCATGGCCTTCGACAGGGCCACATAACCCGCAATACTTTGCGCACTGATGGGCAGCTTCAGGTCACGGCTGGTATTGAGGCCTGTTTTCACCTTCGAGATGATGGACGTTCGATCCTCATTGACTGCATACAGCGTTAGTCGGTCTGCGTTAAACAGCTTGCAAATGTCCTGGCTGGCCTCCAGCATGATCTGGTCAATGTTTTCGGTTTCGTGTATGCGATTGGTCACCAGTTGCAACTGGCGAAAATACAGCGCCTCAAAGGTCACCCCCCGCTCCTGCGGAGGAAGCATCTGCGAGTCGAAAAATTCGTCTTCGTGGTCTCGCTGTACAACGGCGTTCATAGTTCAAACTCCTGACCTGCGCGCAACCAGCGTATGTCGTGGGTGACGTTGGGACCAAACGGCGCCGTCTGGTCGAAGCGCTGTATTTCGGCCATGATCAAGTCGGTTTCTGCCGGCTTGGTATGGGTGATGTAGATCGGATAGTTTTTACCCTTGTCGATGCAGTCGAGTTCGCTTGCAAGCGCATGCGGCGACAGGTGCAGGCTGCGCCTGGCCAAGTCGCGTTCCCTGTTGCTGAAGGCAGTTTCAATCACCAGCATGGCGACGTTGAGCTGGTTGATGCGTTGCCAAAGCGCAGGGTTGCGCTCAGTGTCACCGGTAAATACCCAGCAGCCCGCACCCGCAGCCACCGAATAGCCAACCGCCGGCACCGTATGAACCGCTGGCAGTACTTCCACAAATTTTCCGCCGAGCAACAATGTCTGGCCGATGGTCAGCGGATGAAAGCTGATGAAGGGCGCCTCGGGTGTCGGTATTTTCGAGAAATCAGGCCAGATGGTGTTGTTGAAGATGTGTGCCCTCAACGCATCTATCGTGCCCTGCAGCGCATGGATCTTTATTGGGCTTGTCCGCTGAGCCGCTATTGCGTCGACCATCAGCGGCAGGGCCGCGACGTGATCGAGGTGGGAGTGTGTGAGCAGGACGTGGTCAATCCCGCGCATCTCATCGAGCGTGAGATCGCCAACCCCCGTCCCGGCGTCGACCAGCACGTCATGGTCGAGCAGGAAAGACGTGGTTCGGCAGTCTTTGGCAATTGCTCCTGAACACCCGAGAACACGGACTTTCATCGTTGGGGGGCTGAGCTAGGGGCAGCCTGTTATTTGGTTTCAAAGTTGGTTGCGCCGTCCCATTCGGGATCAAACGGCAGCAACCTCATGGAGGCTACACGCTCCGCGTACAAGCGGTAAAGGTACTTTTGCGCATTCATGCGCTGTAAGTTGAGCAAATGAACGTCGCATGCGTCCCAATCCTGGTCGCGGTAGGTCTTGAGGGTCAAAGCCCACTTCTTCAACTCGTCAGCTGTGCGCGCATCCAGCATGCCCAGAGGCGCCAGCGGGCAGAAAATCGCCACCGCCTGATCCTTGCCCTTGACCCGCACCCGATCCAACTCTTGCCAGGCGAAATCTGTCGCAAGCTTTCGGGTGGATTCACTGACCACGGCATCAACCCCATAGGTTTTGGACAGTCCTTCGAGGCGTGAGCCCAGATTGACGGAATCTCCGATCACCGTATAACTGCGGCGTATGTGGGAGCCCATGTCGCCAACACACATGCTCCCGGTGTTCAAGCCGATGCCTATGCCTATTTCCGGCAATCCCTGGGCACGGTGCTCCTCGTTGAGCTGACGAATAGCATGCGCCATTTCGATGGCGGTTTTGACCGCCAGACTGGCATGCTCCGGCGTGTCCACGGGCGCGCCCCAGAAGGCCATCACGCAGTCACCCATGTATTTGTCGATGGTGCCGCGGTTGTTGCGGATCAAATCCGTCAGCCTGCTGAAAACACTGTTGAGCAATGCCTGGAGCTGCGTAGGCTCCATGGTCTCAGACATTTTGGTGAACCCGCGCATGTCACAAAACATCACGGTCAACTCCTTGGCCGACGCTTTCATGCTGTAGCTGTCGGGGTCTTTGACCATTTCATCGACAAGCTCAGGCGGCACGTAGGTTCCAAATAAATGGGCCAATTCGCGCTTGGATCGGCTTTCAACAAAATAGCCATAACTCATGTTCAACGCAAAAGCAGTCAGCGCCATGACCAGCGCGGTGGCCAATGGCAACACCAGTCCATACGCCGAGTACAGCCAGAAATTGAGTCCAACCAGCAGAGCAACCATGCCCACGCTGGCGGCTACAGCCTTAGGTGCGGTCAATACAGGCAGGGCAAACGCCAGCGTCAGGCCGGACAAAATCAGGATCAGTACGTCATACCCCACCGCGTAATCCGGTTTGACGAACACCTTGCCGTCAAGAAAGCCCGAAATCACGTTGGCATGGGTCTCCACGCCAGGGTAGGTTTCCCCGACAGGCGTCACCCTCAAGTCGAGCAAGCCCGGCGCAGTGGTGCCAAGCAGAATAATTTTGTCCTTCAACTGGCCCGGCGCCACCTTTTTGGCCAGGACATCGGACGCCGAGATATACCGGAAAGAGCCGCCGCTGGCACCCCCTGGCCCCCTGAACGGCACCAGGGTGGCCACCCGGTCGTCGACAGGAATGGCTAGTGTCTTGGTGCCCTGTCGGAGCAGAATGCTCTCCAGGGCCTGGTAGTTGCGGGTCAAAAATCTTTCCTGCGGAAATCCTGGCTCGACGCTGGGAAGACCCACCAGCATGCGAAACATTGCCAGGGACAGGGACTCGTAATATTGGCCTTTGTATTCGGCCAGCAAAGGGATGGAGCGAACCACGCCGTCCCCCTCGGTGATGGAATTGAAAAAGCCCGCCATCGGCGCCGCTTTGGCAAGCGCGTCGATATTGGCGCCATAACCATTCCAGCTGGTGACCTTGATCAGCCGGCCTTTCATCGCCTCGCGCCCCATCACCGGAGCAGGCAACAGGCCGTTGACCCGGCCGTCCCGGTCACTTGTGAAGTAATAGCCGAGGACCACCGGACGCTTGGTGATTGATTTCGCAAAGGCAGCGTCGTAGTCCAGGCTGCCTTGTATCTGGCCCAACTTGTCGGCAAAGGCCGGCTGATCCTTCATTTCGTTCTGCGCCAGCTGCCTGAGCCGCTTCAGACCGGAACTGTCATCAGCCTCCGCAAAAACCACGTCGAAACCCAGCATGGCCGCTTGCTGACGGTCCAGCAATTCTTCCACCAGTTCAGCCAGCCTGTTGCGCCCCCAGGGCCAGCGGCCCACCTCTGCCAGGCTTTTTTCATCGATGTCCACAATGACGATGCGCTCGTCGACCGTCCTGGGCATGGTGGCGCGAAGGCGGGCATCGTAAAGGATGTCGTCAAGCCGCTGCAGAACGTCCAGCCGAAGCACGCCACCTGCATGCAGCAATGCAAAAATCAGCGGAATCAGCGTGACGGCAATGCGACGCCAGTGCCGGATAAGAAGTCGCATAGGGCCTCTCAGTGTGCGGCGCTTGAAATCGGTTATCCGGTCAACGCCAAACAAGTGCCTGGATCAATGCTGAACAAACTGCATTTGTGTGCCCGCCAACTCCAGGAGATCGCCGTTTTTAAGCGGGACCGGCTCCGCGCCAATGGCCGTCCCGTTGAGGGTCGGTCGGTTGTCACCTTCCACATGGGCGACAACAAATCCGTGCGGCCTTTTGGTGATGGCAGCTACCGCCACACCGGGTTTGCCAATCGTGGTCACCACCTTGACCAGCGCGACCTCCCGGCCAGCAGCAGCGCCAGACATCACCTTGATGGCCGCACTGCCTGTGCCTCCATCCGCAGGAGAGGGCGCAACCACACTTGCCGCCGGGGGAGTCGGGCCCGCCGAGCCAGCCTTGATGATCATCGTTTTCTCGAAGCCGGCGCTTGCGGCTTCATTCACGTATTTGATCTTGTATTTGCCGATCTCGACGGTGTCACCGTTGCTCAACTGCTGTTTTTTGACGGACTTGCCGTTGAGGTACGTGCCATTGGTACTGTTCAAATCTTCGACGAATACTTCGTTGCCCGACATTTGCAGAACCGCGTGCTCGCCACTGACGGCCAGGTTGTCAATGACGATGTCGTTGTAAGGCCGCCGGCCAAGGGACGTACGGTCCTTGGTCAGTTGCACCTCCTTGATGACGACACCGTCAATAGAGACGATCATTTTCGGCATGGCCGACTCCTGTCATTTTTTAATTTGGCTCTCAATGGCTATTTTCCCAACATTCTTGATAGTAGACCGCGTTTAACGGAGGCTTCCTTGGCTTGTGACAGCAAGACTGAAATATTATCCCGCCCGCCGCCGTTATTGGCCGCAATGACAAGCTGCCTGGCGGTCTGATCGAGGGATCTTGATCCCAATAGAATAGCCGCAATCGCTTCATCGCTGATCATGTCAGACAGGCCATCTGAGCACATCAGGTAGATATCACCCAACTCCACGCGGTGTTCGTTGACTTCCAGCAACACCGCATCCTCAACCCCCAAAGCCCGGGTGACCAGGTTTTTGTTCACGGAGGTAAGGGCTTGTTCCGGCGTGATCAGCCCGGCATCGAGCTGCTCCTGCAGCAGCGAGTGGTCCTTGGATATCTGCTGAAGCTGACTTCCCCGCAAGCGGTAACAGCGCGAATCACCGATATGGCCCAGCATCAGGCGCGTGCCCTGGAACACACCGACAACCAGCGTGGTTCCCATGCCGGAATATTGGGGATTGGAGTTGGCCGCGTTGAAAATGGAATGGTTGGCGTTTTCAACGCAGATTTCCATGGCGCGTCGCACCTCCTTGGCGTTGGCGTTTTTGCCGGCCTGGGACAACCACCGTCCCAACTCCGACTTGATGAAAGCGGTAGCCATTCCGCTGGCTATTTCTCCAGCGTTATAGCCACCCATGCCATCAGCCAGAATGCAGAGGTTGGTAGCAGCGTCAAAAGTGACCGCATCTTCGTTGTTGTCCCGAGTCAATCCCGGGTCCGTCTGGGTACAAATCTCGTAAATCATTGTTTTTTGTTATGGCTTCAAAATTTCTTCGGCATGGCCTGCCGCGGCGTCTAAAGGTGATCGCGTAACAAGCGTCTTTTCGAAAGAAGGTGTCGCTCCATCTGCTAAAGCGGCGGACTTTTTCTCTGCGTCCAGCGCCCCCACAGCAGGCGACGACATCGAAGAAGGCTGCGAAGCAGGCGCGCCAGAGAGTTCCGCGATCACCAGACGCACGTCAGCGGCAAACTGCTCGCCTTCCTGATACCGGCTTTCAGGTTTCTTGCTGAGCGACAAGGCCACGATATTCGCCAGGCGCACGGACAACTCTGGTCGGATGATGCGAATATCCGGTGCCGGCTCGTTGGCAATCTTGTACATCAACTCTGCCATCGAGTCACCCCTAAAAGGCAGCACACCAGCAAGCATCTGAAAAAGCATCACGCCCAGAGAATACAGATCCGAGCGGCCATCGACCTTTTTTCCGGCGATCTGCTCGGGCGACATGAAACTCGGCGTTCCAAGCACCATGCCGGTTTTGGTCTTGCTGGCATCCGTGATGCGGGCAATACCGAAATCCGTCACCTTGACGGTGTCGCTCTCGGGGTCATACATGATGTTGGCAGGCTTGATATCCCGATGCACCACGTTTTGCTTGTGCGCGTAGGCCAGCGCCTGCGCCACACTGGCCACAATGGAAAGCACCTTGGAGATGGGCAGCAGCTGACCGTCCTTGGTCACATCCGCCAGATCCTTGCCCCTGAGGAACTCCATGGCGATGTACGCCAGGTCATGCTCCTCGCCGGCATCAAAAATGGTCACGATATTCTGGTGTTGCAGCCGACCTGCGGTCTCCGCCTCCCGGAAGAAGCGCTCTCGGGCATCGGTCAGCTCGTCGCCCTCAAACTCCTGGCTCAAGGCCATGGTCTTGATGGCCACCACACGACCGATTTTCGGGTCTTTGCCCAGATAAACCACCCCCATGGCCCCTTTGCCGAGTTCTTTTTCGACCTGGTAACGGCCCAACATGGGTTTTTCCACACCGCCACCGTCGAGCAGCATGGTCCCGCCCGGATGCGCGCCCCCCCCTCCAAGGATGACGGTTTCAGACAGGTTTTTTGCCCGTTTGAGTTTAGCCTGCAGATCTTTGTGGTTCTTGTTGTAGCCCGCCATGTACTCGTACACGGCTTGTGCCTTGTTGAACTGTCGCTTGCGCTCGAAATCAAGCGCCAGGTTGTTCATGTTGTCCATCAGCGCATCGGTAATTGGTACGCGCCGGAAACGATCAAAGGCCATGTCGAGCTGGCCCTGCCCTTGAAGGGCCAGGCCCATCATGCGATTGGTTTCTGCCGACTCCTCGTCAGATTTGAGTTTTCCGGCCTCGGTCATCAAGAAACGCTTGGTGGTCAGGGCCAGATGCCCGATGACCAGCAAGGCAGCGGGAAAGACAAACTTGAGCCAGGTCGCTGCGGCCGAGAGCAAAACAAACTCGATCACCAGCAGCACCACAAACATCAGTAGCGTCACCATCGCGGCCTTGCCCGCCGACAGACGCGGCAAACCGGCGATCAGGTAAGCGGCGACCACCAGCAACACCCCCAGCGTGGCCCAGATGCCCCAGCCCGGCTGAACGATGAAATGCTCGCTGAGGATGCTGGAGGTGATGTGGGCAATAGTCTCCGCCGGCGACAGCCCCGGACCGGCCGGGGTAGGGAACTGAGTGCCCACGCCGGCGGCGGTGGCGCCGATGACCACAATCTTGTCGGTGTATTTGCTGGCCGGAATCTTGCCCGACAGCACATCGTAAAAAGAGTCCACCGTAAAAGCCGGTTTGCCATCCCTGCCTTTATAAAACTGGGGCAGCATCAATGCAGCCTCGTCGGTACCGATGCGCAATTTGCCGATTTGCACCGACTCCACCCCATTCAATTTGATATCTGATGTGTCAAGATTCAGACTTTTGACGGCCGCCAGTAAACCCATTGAGGGCACTGCCTTGCCGTAATAGTTGATCAGCAAGGGCTCTTGTCGCACCGCACCATCCACATCGGGCAATTGGTTCAAATGCGCAACGCCTGCCGCGCTGCTGCCGATGATTTCTATCGGCTGTTGTCCGCGAACGGCGGGCAGCGAGAAACCCCCGGTCTCTTCCACGGCACTTTTGAGCGCATAAGCGGGCAGGGGATGATCGGGCTTGCCCTGGGGCTCACCCAGCACAAACACCGAAGGAACCAGCACATTGCCCGCCTTGACCATGCTGGCGGCAAGCTTGGCGTCCGTGTCCAGCGTGATTTCGGCCTCCGCAATAACCTTGTTCAACTGCTCACCGAGCCCGCCCTGGGCAGCAGCCGCGTCAGTCACCGACCCCAGTGCTTCCTTGATCTTGCGAATGAACACCAGACCACGGTCGGTTTGGGGTTCAAAAAAGAATGCTGTGTGGGCAATCGTTTTGGCTTTAGCTGCAGCCAACTGGTCAATCAGTTGTGCATGGACATCGCGCGACCAGGGCCAGCGGCCGATGTTGGCAATACTCTGGTCGTCGATGGCAATGATCGCGATGCGATCCGAGGGCTGGCGCGACGTACTGGTGCTGGCAAAGTCATAGTAACGACGCTCCAGCGTGCCAAAAAAATCAGTGGCACTGTGCAGAACCAATACGGCCAGCACCACCAGCACCCCAACAAACCAGTCGGCTCGCCAGAATTGCCTGCGCTTACTTGATGATGTGGCCACGTCCCGCCCTTTGTCCTGCTTCGCTGTTCATGTCCACCCTCACCGATTTGCGCCACCGGACAACCGGCCACGTTACATGGTGGTTACAAACTTTCTGTTTGTGGACATTAACAGACGGTTTAAGCACGGACAAGGGACTTTTGCACATGGCCCAAGGCTTGTGTTGCAAATTGGTGCCGCGAGCCCCGGAGCGGCAGCCCCGGTGACACTGGCTCAGCCCGGCGTTGCCGGCTTGCGGCGGGCCTGAACAATCTTGCCCGCCGCGAGGACGAACAAAGCACCTACCGCAGCCGCCGCGTAGCTCCAGACAGCGGAAGCTGGCAAATAGTCCTTGATGGCGGGGTCGGTATAGGCCATCTGACCAGCGATCCAGCCCAGGAGCATGGCGCCCAGCGTGATAATGATCGGAAAACGCCCCATCAGCTTGAGCACGATCTGGCTGCCCCAGACAATGATCGGAATGCTGACGAGCAACCCGAAAATCACCAATGGCAACTGATGCTGCTGGGCTGCGCCCTGCGCTGCGCCAGCAATCGCCAACACGTTATCAACACTCATCACCAGGTCGGCGATGATGACGGTCTTGACGGCGCCCCAGAGCTTGTCGCTCGAGCTGATGTTATGGGCGTCTTCGTCTTCAGGCTGTAACAGCTTGACGCCAATCCAGAGCAAGAGAATCGCGCCGACGATTTTGAGATAGGGCACAGCCAGAAGGGCCAGGGCAAAGGCAATCAGGATCACCCGCAGAACGATGGCACCCATGGTGCCGTAAATAATGCCCTGGGTGCGCTGCTTGGGCGGCAGGTTCCGGCATGCCAGGGCGATCACCACCGCATTGTCGCCACCCAGCAGGATGTCGATCATGATGATCTGGCCAACCGCGAGCCAGAAACTGGCCGTCATGAACTCTTCCATGGAAACCTCTCAAAGGAAATCGAAAAGGCCGATTGTCAGCGAAGACAATCGGCCAGACAGTTGACCGGACTCAATTTTCCGGAATTTACAGCAAGGCCTTCAGCAATTTCGCCATTTCTGACGGGTTGCGGGTCACGGTAAAGCCGCAGGCCTCCATGATTTCAAGCTTGGCGTCGGCCGTATCGGCACCGCCCGAGATCAACGCACCAGCGTGGCCCATGCGTTTGCCGGCAGGAGCGGTCACGCCGGCGATGAAGCCAACGATCGGCTTTTTCATGTTGGCCTTGCACCACTGGGCAGCTTCAGCCTCGTCCGGGCCGCCGATTTCGCCGATCATGATGACGGCATCGGTGTCCGGGTCGTCATTGAAGGCACGCATCACGTCGATGTGTTTGAGGCCATTGATCGGGTCGCCGCCAATGCCGACGGCGCTGGACTGGCCGAGACCGATTTCGGTCAGCTGCGCCACGGCTTCATAAGTCAGCGTGCCAGAGCGGCTTACCACGCCGATGCGGCCCTTGCGGTGGATGTGGCCAGGCATGATGCCGATCTTGATTTCTTCGGGCGTGATCAGGCCGGGGCAGTTGGGGCCCAGCAGCAGGGTTTTCTTGCCGCCGGCGGCTTCCTTGGCTTTCATGCGGTTGCGCACTTCCAGCATGTCACGGACCGGGATGCCTTCGGTAATACAAATGGCCAAATCCAGATTGGCTTCGACCGCTTCCCAGATCGCCGCGGCGGCGCCGGCCGGCGGAACGTAGATCACCGACACCGTCGCGCCGGTGGCCTGGGCCGCTTCGGTCACATTGGCGTAAATCGGGATGCCTTCGAAGTCTTCACCGGCTTTTTTCGGGTTCACCCCGGCGACAAAACATTCCTTGCCGTTGGCGTAGTCGCGGCACATGCGGGTATGGAACTGGCCGGTCTTGCCGGTGATGCCCTGCGTGATGACTTTGGTGTTTTTGTTGATGTAGATGGACATGATCTTGGCTCCGGGCTTATTTGACGGCGGCGACGATTTTGGTCGCGGCTTCGGCCATGGTGTCTGCGGCGATGATGGGCAGGCCCGAGTCGGCCAGCATCTTCTTGCCCAGGTCCTCGTTGGTGCCCTTCATGCGCACCACCAGCGGAACCGACAGGTTCACGGCCTTGCAGGCGGTGATGACGCCGTCGGCAATCGTGTCGCACTTCATGATGCCGCCGAAGATGTTGACCAGGATGCCTTTGACATCGGGGTTCTTCAGCATGATCTTGAAGGCTTCGGTGACTTTTTCAGCCGTCGCGCCACCGCCCACGTCCAGGAAGTTGGCCGGCTCGCCGCCGAACAACTTGATGGTGTCCATGGTGGCCATGGCCAGACCGGCGCCATTGACCAGACAGCCGATGTTGCCGTCCAGGCTGATGTAGGCCAGGTCGAACTTGCTGGCCTCGACTTCAGCCGGGTCTTCCTCATCCAGGTCGCGGAAGGCGACGATTTCAGGATGGCGGAACAGCGCGTTCGGGTCGAAGTTGAACTTCGCGTCCAGTGCCTTGATGTTGCCGTTGCCTTCGAGAATCAGCGGGTTGATCTCGGCCAGACTGCAGTCGGTCTCCATGTAGCACTTGTAGAGCTTTTGCAGCACGTCCACGGCCTGGGCGGTGGAACCGGGCGGGACGGTCATGCCGTCGGCCAGTTCCTTGGCCTGTGCGTCGGTCAGGCCCAGGGCCGGATCGACAAACACCTTGATGATTTTTTCGGGCGTGGCGTGGGCCACTTCCTCGATGTCCATGCCGCCTTCGGAAGACGCCATGAAAGCCACTTTCTGCGTGGCGCGGTCGGTCACGGCCGACACGTAATACTCTTTCTTGATGTCAGCGCCGTCCTCAATCAGCAGGCGGCGGACTTTTTGCCCGGCTGCGTCGGTCTGGTGCGTGATCAGCTGCATGCCGAGGATTTCACCGGCAAGTTTTTTGACCTCGTCGATGCTGCGCGCCAGCTTGACGCCGCCACCCTTGCCACGACCACCCGCATGAATCTGGGCCTTGACGACCCAGACCGGCCCACCCAGTTTTTGTGCGGCTTCGACCGCCTCCTGCACGGTGAAGGCCGGAATGCCGCGTGGTGTGGGCACACCAAAGTTGCGCAAGATTTCCTTGCCTTGGTATTCGTGAATTTTCATGAAAATTACTTCCAGGAGTCGGTAAAAAGGGGCGTCAGCGGGGGTGATGTGGATCCGCCACATTTCGCAAAAATCACCAACATGTAACGCCTTCGATCACTGCAGGCAGCAGCGCAGAACTGTATCATGTTGCGATGCACAATTATTGTGCGCGCCCGTCGGGCAATTTCCAGGCATTCCATAGAAAGCAAGCGACATGGCCAAGGTCTTTATCGACGGCGAAGCGGGAACCACGGGTCTGCAGATCCGGGAACGCCTGCAAGCCATGCCCGCCATCGATCTTGTCAGCATCGCGCCCGAGCTGCGCAAGGATGCGGCCGCCAAGCGCGCGTTGATGGGCACGGTCGACATGGTGGTGCTGTGCCTGCACGATGACGCGGCACGTGAATCGGTCGCCATGATCGACGACCTGGCCCGTGTCAGCGGCAAAAAGGGCCCGAAGATCATCGACGCTTCCACCGCGCACCGCACCGCGCCCGGCTGGGTGTTCGGTTTTCCTGAACTCGCCGCTGGCCAGCGCGAAGCGGTGGCCTCGGCCGACCGGGTCGCCAATCCCGGCTGTTATTCGACGGGCGCGATTGCGCTGATCCGCCCGCTGGTCGATGCTGGCCTGCTGCCCAAAGACTATCCGCTGGCGATCCCGGCGGTCAGCGGCTACTCCGGCGGCGGCCGGACCATGATTGAGGACTATGAAGCCGGCAAGGCGCCGCTCTATCAGATCTACGGCCTGAACCTCAAGCACAAGCACCTGCCGGAAATCATGAAATTCACCGGCTTGAGCCGCCGCCCGGTGTTCACGCCTTCGGTCGGCAACTTCAAGCAGGGCATGCTGGTGCAACTGCCTTTGCACCTGGACCTGTTGCCCGGCAAGCCCACGGCCGCCCAGTTGCAGGACGTGCTGGCCCGCCATTACGCCGGCAGCCCCTGGGTCACGGTCGAGCCGGTGGGGGACAGCACCTCCATCGACGCGCTGGCCTTGAACGACACCAACAAGATGGAGTTGCGCGTGTTCGGCAACGAGGAATTCCGCCATGCGGTGCTGATCGCCCGGCTGGACAATCTTGGCAAAGGCGCTTCGGGCGCGGCGGTACAAAACCTCGAGCTGATGCTGGGCTTGTAAAGCCCTTCCCCCGGCTGTCATCCCGGACCCGATCCGGGATCCATGCCTTCGGGTGGCCCCACAGCGGGAGTCGGGTCATGGATTGCGGCTCAAGGCCGCAATGACAGCCAACTTTCGCTTGTTAGTCGTCTTCGGTCTGCGAGACCACCCGGCGTATCGCCTCGGACCCGAAACCCCGCGCCGCCAGAAAGCGCATCTGTTTTCCGCGCTCCGCCGCGTCTGAGGCCGCTTCGCCAAATTTCTTTCGCCAGACCTCACGCGCCCGCGCCACCTCGCTGGCCTTGAGGCTGGTGACAGCGTCGGCCACCGCCTCCGGCGCCAGGCCCTTGCCCTGCAGTTCGTGGCGGATGCGCGCCGCACCAAAGCGCCCGGCCCGCCGGTTGATCACCGACTCGACGACCCGTGCCTCGCTGATGAAGTCCTTGGCTTGCAATTCATCGAGTACCTGCGCCAGTTGCTCAGGCGACTCGGCATGTGCGGCCAGCTTGCGCTCCAGTTCGGCGCGTGAATGTTCACGCGCCGCCAGGTAACGCAGGGCCCGACCCTTGAGCGACAAGCCCAAGCCCGTCGCCCGCCCCGGCTCCGGGGCGCTACTTTTTTGATAGCTGCTCATGCTGACTGGACATGGGCAGAGCGCTGGTTTGATACCAAAGTCGCTGCTTGGCTCAGGCCGCCAGCACTTTCGGTGCCTTGTCGGCCTTCTCGGCTTTTTCTGCCTTGTCGGCTTTTTCCGGCTTGTTGCCGACGGCGTCCTGGATCAGCGGGATGCCCAGCGACTCGCGCACCTTGTTTTCGATCTCGATCGCGAGCTCCGGGTTTTCTTTCAGGAACTCCCGCGAGTTGTCGCGGCCCTGGCCAATTTTTTCGCCGTTGAAGGCATACCAGGCGCCGGCTTTTTCGACAATGTGGCCGGCCACACCGAGGTCCAGCACCTCGCCGAGACGGCTGATGCCCTCGCCATAGAGAATGTCGAACTCCGCCATCTTGAAGGGTGAGGCAACCTTGTTCTTGACCACCTTGACACGGGTTTCGTTGCCGACGACTTCTTCGCCCTTCTTGATCGAGCCAATGCGACGGATGTCCAGCCGCACCGAGGCGTAGAACTTCAGCGCATTGCCGCCGGTGGTGGTTTCGGGGCTGCCGAACATCACGCCGATCTTCATGCGGATCTGGTTGATGAAGATGACCATGCAGTTGGCCTTCTTGATGTGGGCCGTGAGTTTGCGCAGCGCCTGGCTCATCAGCCGGGCCTGCAGACCGGGCAACGAGTCGCCCATCTCGCCTTCGAGTTCGGCCTTGGGTGTCAGCGCCGCGACCGAGTCAACCACGATCAGGTCGACCGCGCCGGAGCGGGTCAGCGAATCAACAATCTCCAGCGCCTGCTCGCCGGTATCGGGCTGGCTGATCAACAGGTCTTGCAGGTTCACGCCGAGTTTTTGGGCGTACTGGATGTCCAGCGCATGTTCGGCATCGACAAAAGCGCAGGTGCCGCCCAGCTTTTGCATCTCGGCAATCACCTGCAGGGTCAGCGTGGTTTTGCCGGACGACTCCGGGCCGTAGATCTCGACCACCCGGCCACGCGGCAGGCCGCCGACGCCGAGCGCGATGTCCAGGCCCAACGAACCGGTGGACACCACCTGGATGTCCTCGATCACTTCGCCAGCGCCCAGCTTCATGATGGTGCCTTTGCCGAACTGCTTTTCGATCTGGGCCAGGGCGGCTTGCAGGGCCTTGGCTTTTTCGCTGTTCAGGGCGGGATTGGTCTTGTTGGGCATGTCCATGGAAAACTCCTTGAAGGTCAGTGGGCTTGAAAACTTTTGCTGGTCCAGCCTCTGCTTTTAATCACAGTACTGGGTGCATGACCAGTACTTTATGGCCGTCATATAAATAAGTAAACCCCATTTTTAGTAAGTTTGCCTGATCAATCGCCCTTATGATCATGGGCATGGATTCCAGCCCGATCACCCGTCCCGGCGCCGCACCTGCCGACGAGGAAAACTGGCGCCTGACCCACCTGGGCCGCTTGCTGGGCCACGCCCTGCGGCGTTTTGACGAACGCGTGCTGGTGCTGATGGCGCGCAATGTCGACGTGCCGCTGGCGCTGTCGAATCTGGCCGCCCGCGCGCAGGTGGGGGCAGCACACATTCACATCACGCGCCACCTCGCCGTCGGCGGTTCACGCCTGACCGACCTGGCCCACAGCGCCGGCATGAGCAAACAGGCCATGGGCGACCTGGTCGACCAGTGCGAAGCCTGGGGTCTGGTCACGCGCGAACCCGATCCGCACGACAAACGCGCCCGCGTCGTGATATTCACCGCGTCCGGCCTGCATTGGCTGCAGGCCTTTCGCACGGCGGTGAGCCAGGCCGAAGCCGAGTTTCGCCAGGCCGTCGGCAGCGATGTGGACACCGTGGTGGCGCTGGGACTGGAAGCCTATGCCGGCGCTTGAGGTGTGTCAGCAAATCAGGGGGATAAGCGCCTAAAATTTGCCGGACCGGCCGGAGAGCCGTTTCACCTGCGCCTTCCGCCGGAACCGCGCCAGGACTCTCATCAGGAGACAGCCATGCGTATTTTGATTGCCGAAGATGACCAGGTCCTGGCCGACGGCCTGCTGCGAACGCTGCGCGCCTCGGGCGCAGCGGCCGACCACGTGGCCAGCGGCACCGAAGCCGATGCCGCGCTGCTGACGAATACCGAATTCGACCTGCTGATCCTCGACCTGGGCCTGCCGCGCATGCACGGGCTGGAGGTGCTCAAGCGCCTGCGCGCGCGTGGCTCGGCGATGCCGGTGCTGATCCTGACGGCTGCCGACAGTGTCGAGGAGCGCGTCAAGGGCCTGGACTACGGCGCCGACGACTACATGGCCAAACCGTTTTCGCTGCAGGAGCTTGAAGCGCGTGTGCGCGCGCTGATCCGCCGCGGCATGGGCGGCGCCAGCAGCACCATCAAACACGGCCCGCTGGTGTACGACCAGGCCGGGCGTGTGGCCACCATCGACGGCCAGATGGTCGAGTTGTCGGCGCGCGAGCTCGGTTTGCTGGAAGTGCTGCTGCAGCGCGCCGGCCGCCTGGTCAGCAAGGACCAGCTGGTCGAGCGCCTGTGCGAATGGGGCGAAGAAGTCAGCAACAACGCGATCGAGGTGTATATCCACCGGCTGCGCAAGAAGATTGAAAAGGGCCCGGTTCGAATCGCGACGGTGCGCGGTCTCGGGTATTGCCTCGAAAAAATCCCTGGCTAATGAATGTGGCCCCCACGTTCGCTCGCTGCGCGTAGCTCTCTGCCCCCCGAGGGGTCCGCTGCGCCTGGGGTCTGGCAAACCCAGTCCCGCGGCCCCGGCTGGCTTGAAGACCATGCCCCCCTGTCCTTGGTGCCATGGCACTGAGGCTTTTCCAGCGCGAGCGCCGCAGCCTGTTCGGGGAGATCCTGGACTGGATGCTGACGCCGCTGTTGCTGCTGTGGCCCATCAGCCTGGCGCTGACCTGGCTGGTGGCGCAGAACATCGCCGGCAAACCTTTTGACCGCGCGCTTGAATACAACGTGCAGGCCCTGAGCAAACTGATCGTGGTCAAGAACAAGCAGGTGCAGTTCAACCTGACCGCGCCGGCGCGGGAAATCCTGCGTGCCGACGACACTGACCTAGTGTACTACCAGGTGCTGGGCACACGCGGTGAGTTCATCAGCGGCGAGTATGACCTGCCGCTGCCGCCGGACGAAGATCTGTCCGCCAATGGCGAGGTCCGCTTGCGCGAGGACACCATCCAGGGTCAGGAAGTGCGTGTGGCCTACACCTGGATCAAGGTCGATGCGCCGGGCGCATATCCCATTCTTGTGCAGGTGGCCGAGACGCTGGAAAAACGCAAGACCCTGGCCACAGAAATCGTCAAGGGCGTGATGGTGCCGCAGTTCGTCACGCTGCCGCTGGCGGTGCTGCTGGTCTGGCTGGCACTGGTGCGCGGCATCAAGCCGCTGGACCAGCTGGAAAAACGCATTCGCGCGCGCAAGTCGGACGACATGAGTCCGCTCGACGAAAGTGTGGTGCCTGAAGAAGTGGCGCCGTTGGTCTCGTCGATCAACGACCTGCTGAGCCGGCTCAAGGTGCTGCTGACGACGCAAAAACGCTTTCTGGCCGATGCCGCCCACCAGCTCAAAACGCCGCTGGCCGGACTGCGCATGCAGGCCGACCTGGCCCAGCGCGAGACCGATGCCGACGAGCTCAAGAAGTCGCTCAAGCAGATTGGCCGTGCGAGCGTGCGTGCCACCCACACCGTCAACCAGTTGCTGGCGCTGGCGCGCGCCGAGACCACCGGTCGCAGCCTGGCCAAGCAGAAGCTGGACGTGGTGCAGGTGTTGTCCGACGCGATCCAGGACTCGGTGCCGCGCGCGCTGGAAAAACACATCGACCTGGGCTACGACGGCCCGCCCGCCGGCGAACAGGCCAGCCTGCTGGAGGCGAACCCGACGCTGCTCAAGGAGCTGGTGCGCAACCTGCTGGACAACGCGCTGAACTACACGCCCGACGGCGGTCAGGTCACCGTGCGGCTGCTGACCGACCGCTTCAGCGGCGTGGTGGTGCTGCAGGTCGAGGACTCGGGTCCGGGTATTCCGGCGGCCGAACGCGAACTGGTGCTGCAGCCTTTTTACCGGGCACTGGGCACCAACGTCGACGGCTCCGGCCTGGGTCTGGCCATCGTCGAAGAAATCGCCAAACAACACGCCGCCACCGTGACCATTGAAGACGCTGTGCCCGGGCAAAGTCCGGCCGGCACACGCGTCACCATCCGTTTCATGGGGTTTGCCGAACTGCCGCTGGAATAAGGTCTTGTCCGGCGTGGCAAAAAGCGCTTGTCTGTAAGCAAGGACAGGCCCGCCTGCCTACACTGGGGCATTGCTTTTTCGGAGAGACGACCTGCCCATGAGCCCCAAGTCCCACACCCTGCCTGCCGCCGAAGCCAGCGCCAGGGAAAGCCGGCGCCATATGCGCACCCGCCTGAAGATCGGTCTCTCGGCCTGTTTTTCGCACGCTGATCCCACCCGTTCCCTGTTCACTGGCAAGACGCTGCAGTATGTCGAGCAAACCGTGGCCCACTGGATCATGTCCTCCGGCGCCATGGTTGTCATGGTGCCCTGCCCGACCGGGGAGACACAGCGCGGCGACGTGAACTTCGACGACTACGCGCAATGGCTGGACGGTTTGGTGCTGCACGGCGGCGCCGATGTCTGGCCGGGCAGCTACGGGGAGGAGCCGCTGGAGGAGCGCTGGGCCGGCGACCGCGTGCGCGACGACTACGACAAGGCGCTGGTCGCCTCGTTCGAAAAGGCCGGCAAGCCGGTGTTTGGCATTTGCCGCGGCCTGCAGTTGCTCAACGTCGCTTTCGGCGGCACCTTGTACCAGGACATCACGACCCAGGTGCCCGAATCCTTTGTGCACCGTGACGCGGTCAGTTACGACCAGAACTTCCACAGCGTGGAAATCGTGCAGGGCTCGCGCCTGTCGCGCCTGTATCCGGGCGTGGAGCGGGTGCGTGTCAACAGCATTCACCACCAGGGCATCAAGGACCTGGCACCCGAGTTCGAGGCCGAGGCCTTCAGTGTCGATGACGGCATCGTCGAGGCGATACGCCGCAAGGATCCTGACAAAAGTTATATCGCGGCCTTGCAATGGCACCCGGAATTTCACCAGCCAGGGTCGGACACGATTGACGATGCAGCGGTACTGGAGGATTTTCTTTCCGCTGTCGCGCTGGCCAAGAAGCGGACCATGGCCTGATCAAACCCTGCAGGATGAGGCAAAGTTGCTACTCATTCAATAGCTTTCTACGACCACCAGACAGGGGCTGGAGGCCTGCCCGGCCTTCAAACTCAGATTTCGATCTTGCTGCCCAGCTCCACCACCGAGTTGTTGGGCAGGTTCAGGAAGTCCGCCGCACCGCCCGCGTTGTGGTGCATCTGCGCAAACAGCTTTTCGCGCCAGGGCATCATGCCCCCGCCTATGGTCGGCACCACCACGTCGCGTGACAGGAAGTAGCTGGTGGTCATGGTCTCGAGCTCGCAGCCCCGCGTGCGCATCTGCTGCAGCGCCTTGGGCACGTCCGGATCGTTCTTGAAACCGTAGTGAATGACCACCTGCCAGCAGTTGTGCCCCAGCGACTCGATCACCAGGCGTTTGTCCAGGCCAATCCAGGGCACCTCGTGGTTGTGGACCGTGACAAACAGGTTCTGGTCATGCAGCACCTTGTTGTGCTTGAGGTTGTGCAGCAGCGCATTGGGCACCACGCCAACCTCGGCCGTCAGGAACACAGCCGTACCTTCAACGCGTGCAGGCGGGCTGACAAACACCGCCTCCAGAAAACTCGGCAGGTCAATCGCGTCGGCGCGCAACTTCTGGTTAAGCAGCGCGCGGCCCTGCTTCCAGGTCATCATGATGGTGAACATGATCACGCCGATCAGCACCGGGAACCAGCCGCCCTCGACAAATTTCAGCGCGTTGGAGGCAAAAAACATCAGGTCCACCACAAAGAAAATACCGGTGGCGGCAATACACAGCACCAGCGGCAGTTTCCAGGTGTAGCGAATCACAAAAAAGGTCAGCACAGTGGTGATCAGCATGTCGGTGGTGACCGCAATGCCGTAGGCCGAGGCCAGGTTGGTCGAGTTCTTGAACAGGACCACGGCGATCACAATTGCGGCGAACAGCGACCAGTTCACGGCCGGGATGTAGATCTGGCCGGTTTCGTGCACCGAGGTATGGCGTATCTGCATGCGCGGCAGATAACCCATCTGAATCGCCTGTTTGGTCACTGAGAAAGCGGCTGACAGCAAGGCCTGCGAGGCAATCACCGTGGCCGCTGTTGCCAGCAGCACCAGCGGAACCAGCGCCCACTTGGGCGCCATCAGGTAAAAGGGGTTGGTCACGGCTTCGGGGGTGTAGATCAGCAGCGCGCCCTGACCGAAATAGTTGATCAGCAAGGCCGGCATGACCAGTGCAAACCAGGCCATGCGGATCGGTTTTTTGCCGAAGTGGCCCAGGTCGGCATACAGCGCCTCCGCACCCGTGACACACAGCACCAGCGCACCGAGCAATACAAAGGTGGTGCCGGGGTGCTGGAAGATGAAGCGCAGCGCATGGTGGGGGCTGACCGCGCCCAGCACTTCCGGATGGGCCCAGATGTGCGGAATGCCCAGCACCGCGATGGTGACGAACCACAGGGCGCAGATCGGACCAAAAAACCGGCCGATGCCCGCGGTACCGTTTTTCTGCACGTAAAACAGGCCGAAGATCACCACCAGCGCAATCGGCATGATGTAGTCATGAAAGGCTGGCGACAGCAACTCCAGACCCTCGACCGCCGACAGCACCGAAATCGCCGGGGTGATGACGCCGTCGCCATAAAAAATCGCGGTGCCAAAGATGCCCACCGCCAGCAACCAGCGCCGCAGCCCGGGCTTGTCATTGACGGCGTTGGTGGCCAGCGCCAGCATCGCGATCAGGCCGCCTTCACCGTTGTTGTCAGCGCGCAGGATCAGCGTGACGTACTTGAGCGAAACAATCACGGAGATGGTCCAAAAGACCATGGACAAAATACCGTAGACGTTGTCGGGGGTCAGCGGCACATGGCCCGACTCGAAGACGACCTTGAGGGCATACAGCACGCTGGTGCCGATGTCGCCGTAAACAATGCCGATGGCGCCCAGGGTCAGCGCCGCAAGTGAAGATTTTTTTCTGGACACAAAAAAATCCCGCTGGGCGGGTCAGGTGGGGACGCCAGCCGCGGGAAGGTTGCTTAGAGGAAGGCTATTTTGCGCCCGAGCCCGCACTTGGCAAGTCAGCGCAGACCCCTAAATGCGAGAAATCCGGTGTTTGTTGCACTGCAACAACTTGTAACCGCGGCCTCGAGGGGGAGGGCCGACATCACCGCGGGAAAAATGCTGCCGATTCACTATGTTTTTGATAGCTGCCTACCCATGCCGGACAAGGGCTGGGGGCGAAAAATGCATGTTCTTGGTGGTTTCAGAGGCCCGCCTGCCTAGTCATACACCTCGGCATCCGGGTCAGTGGCTTCCAGCTCGTAGCTGGCGGCCAGCATGGCCAGGCGGCCGATCACGCCATACATATAGAAGCGGTTCGGACCGCTGGCGCCCGGCGCCACGCCCGGCTGCGGCAGGCGGCCGCTGTCGGCAAAAGCCAACGGCACAAAGCTGGAGCCGGGCGCGTTGAGGTTTTCGTCGATGCCGCGATCGGCATGTACGCGGTAAAAGCCGCCCACCACATAGCGATCCATCATGTAGACCACCGGCTCAGCGACCGCGTCGTTGATGCGTTCGTGGGTCTGCACACCCTCCTGGATGATGACCTCGGACAGCGGCTGGCCGGTGCTCATCTTGTTTTGGGTCTTGCGGTTGAGCTCGTCCAGGTCTTTCACGTCGCGCACCGTCATGATGCCCATGCCGCAGGAGCCGTTGTCGGCCTTGACGATCACAAACGGCTTCTCGTTGATGCCGTATTCCTTGTACTTGCGCCGGATCTTGGTCAGCAAGGCATCGACGTTGCTGGTCAGGCAGTCCATGCCGGCGCCTTCGGCCAGGTTGACCTCACCGCATTTGGCAAACATCGGGTTGATCAGCCACGGGTCGACGCCCAGCAGCTTGCCGAAACGCTTGGAAACCTCCTCATAGGCCTGGAAGTGGCGCGACTTGCGCCGCACCGACCAGCCTGCGTGCAGCGGCGGCAGCAAATACTGCTCATTGAGGTCTTCCAGCATGCCAGGGGTGCCGGCCGACAGGTCGTTGTTGAGCAAAATCGTGCAGGGGTCAAAATTTTTCAGGCCCAGGCGCCGGTCCGTGCGGATCAAGGGCTCCAGCGTGATCTGCTCGCCGGTCGGCAGTGTCAGCGTGGTGGGCTCGGTGATGTCGGGGCTCAGCGAACCGAAACGCACGTTCAGGCCGGCCTGGTGGAAGATGCGCTTGAGCTGGAGCACATTGGACAGGTAGAAGGTGTTGCGGGTGTGGTTCTCGGGGATCACCAGCAGGTTGCGCGCTTCGGGGCAAATCTTCTCGATCGCCGCCATGGCCGCCTGCACCGCCAGCGGCAGCATCTCGGGCGTCAGGTTGTTCCAGCCGCCGGGGTAGAGGTTGGTGTCCACCGGCGCCAGCTTGAAGCCGGCATTACGCACATCGACCGAACTGTAAAACGGCGGTGTGTGCTCCATCCACTCCAGCCGGAACCAGCGTTCGATCGCCGGGGTCATGTCGAGGATGCGCTGTTCGAGCTCGTTGGTGGGCCCGTTCAGGGCGGTGATGAGGTGCGGAACCATGGAATCCTCTGGAGAAAAGACGGGTGACGTCTGGAAGCTGGGGCCGAAATACAAGGCTTCAAGCGGTTCCGCAGCAAGCCTGGCGTCGGCACGCCCAAGAACGCTCAGGCCACCTTGATGCGCGCCAGCGAAGGGTCGGTCGAGTGAATGGCAAGCAGGTTGATGCCGACCTGGAAGTGATGATAGCCGTGCTGGTCGAGCAGACTGCGCAGGGCGGCTGCGTCGGTTTTGATGGTTTCCACCAGCATTTGTGGCTTGTGCTTCTCGACGGACTGAAGCGCGCCCTCCAGCGCTTCAAGCTCCATGCCCTCGATGTCGAGCTTGAGAAAGTCGAGCCGGGACAGCCCAAGCCCGTCCACCGTGATCATCCGGACAGCGTCGCCCCGATCGGGCGCGTAGTCGATGGCCTGGCCGATGAATTCTGTGCCTGCGCGCTGGCGCAGTTCCAGCGAGCCGAAACTGGCAGGTTTCAGGTAGTTCGGTCGGGGAATGGTGATGCGGCCTTCTGCCGCACCCAGGGCCGCATGCAGCACCGTGGCGTTGAAGCAGTTGTTGATGGCCACGTTGCCGGCCAGCGCATAAAACACGCGCTCCTGGGCCTCGACACCAATCACACGGCCCCAGCCGTGCATGAGTTTGGCCCACTCCAGGGTATGCACACCGATGTTGGCACCGCCGTCGATAGCCACCACCCCGTCGCCAAAAAACTCGCGTCGCAATGTCAGCAATTGCACCACCGTGGCCACCTCCTGCGGGTCAAACGCCGAGGTTTCGAAAATCTGGTGCCCCACGCCGTAGCCGCGCGTTTCATCAACCATGCGGTAGTCGTTGCGGTTGACGATCAGCGTTCCGTGGTTGGATGACGCCAGAACAAAAGGCAGGGGACGTGAAATGTTCATGAAGAAGTCCGGTAAGCCGTCCAGCACAGAGGCGCAGGTAGTGGTTGTAAGAGTAGAGCCAGCCCCACGGGCAAGGCTCAGCGGCGCACTTCGCCTTGACCGAGCACCACGTATTTGAGCGAGGTCAGGCCTTCGATACCGACAGGTCCGCGGGCGTGGAATTTGTCGGTAGAGATGCCAATTTCAGCGCCCAGGCCATATTCGAAACCGTCAGCGAAGCGTGTGCTCGCATTCACCATGACGCTTGCCGAATCAACTTCACGCAGAAAACGCTGTGCATGTGTGTGGTCGCGCGTGAGGATGGCATCGGTATGGTGGCTCGAATATTTGTTGATGTGGGCAATTGCTTCGTCCACATCGGCCAGCACCTTGATGCTGATCACCGGCGCCAGGTATTCCTCGTACCAGTCCTGCTCGGTGGCGGCCTGGACGTTGGCTGCGGGCAACTTCGCCAGGATGGCCTGGGCTTCGGCGTCGCAACGCATCTCCACACCTTTGGCGGCATAAATCGCACCGATTTTCGGCAGGAACTCCGCCGCCACGCCGCGAGCGACCAGCAGGCCTTCGCTGGCATTGCAGGGGCTGTACTTGTGGGTCTTGGCGTTGTCAGCCACGGTCACGGCCATGGCCATGTCACAGGGATCATCGACATACACGTGGCAGTTGCCGTCCAGGTGCTTGATGACCGGCACTTTGGCGTCGCGGCTGATGCGTTCGATCAGGCCCTTGCCGCCGCGCGGAATGACCACGTCCACATACTGCGGCATGGTGATCAGGAGGCCGACGGCTTCGCGGTCGGTGGTCGGCACCAGTTGCACCGCATCGGCCGGCAGGCCGGCCTGCAGCAGCGCCTGCTGCACCAGCGCGGCCAGCGCCTTGTTCGACTCAATGGCCTCAGAGCCACCGCGCAGAATACAGGCATTGCCGCTTTTGATCGCCAGCGACGCAGCTTCAATCGTCACATTTGGCCGGCTTTCGTAAATCATGCCAAACACGCCAATGGGCACCCGCATCTGGCCGACGCGGATGCCGCTGGGCTGCTGCTTCATGCCAATGATCTCGCCGATCACGTCGGGCATGGCCGCGAGTTGTTCGCAGCCGAGGGCGACGGTTTCCAGGGTTTTTGCGTCGAGCCTGAGCCGGTCGAGCAGGGGGCCGGCAAGGCCAGCCGCTGCAGCACGTTGCAGGTCCAGCGCATTGGCGGCCTGCAGGGACGTGATCTGGCTGCGCAGCAAGCCAGCCAAGGCTGAAAGCGCTCTGTTTTTTGTAGCTGATGACGCACGCGCCATAAGGGCCGAGGCTGTTTTTGCCTGCACCCCCAAGGTCTGCATCAGGTCCGGCAGATCGCTGCGGGCAGCCAGGGTGTGGGGGGAGTCGGGCGCATTCATGATCCCATTTTCCTCTAAAACCCTCTTCGTGCGCTTGTTAGGGGCGGCCCTTTGCGGCGCACTGTTCACACACCATATTGGCCAGCCGGTGCAGCGCCTGCCAGCCGTCCTGCGGCCAGTCGGGTTGCTTGAGGCCCTTGACGATGCCGTCCACCTTGTGCGCGGCGTGTAGCAGGTTGGACAGGCTGGTGTCGCCGATTTGCGGCAACACGCGCTCGAACAGTTTTTCCTTGACGCCCCAGACCCGGTTCTCGCGCAGCGCCATCGGCATGGGCCGGCCGGCCTGGATCGCATCCTTGACACGCTTCATGCTGCGGATGTCCTCGGCCAGCGCCCAGTGCACCAGCACCTCGGACTCGCCCTCCGACTGCAGGCCGTCGAGCATGCGCTGCACCCGCAGCGCCTGGCCGCCCAGCACCGCTTCGGACAACTTGAAGACGTCGTAACGGGCGACATTGAGCACCGCGTTTTCAACCTGGGCCAAGCTCAGCACTGCCGAGGCATCGTCGGCGCCCGTCGGGTAGAGCAGACCGAGTTTCTGGATTTCCTGGTGCGCCGCCAGCAGATTACCCTCCACACGGTCGGCAAAAAACTGCAGGGTACGCTGGCCCTCCTCGCCGGCGGCGACCCGCTGGCCCTGTTGCTGCAGACGCTGGGCAATCCAGGCCGGCAGGCTGCGCCGTTCAATCGGGTCGAATTTGACGGTGGTGCCGAAACTCTCGAGCGCGCCAAACCAGGCGCCCTTGGTCGTCATGCTGTCCAGACGCGGCAGCAGCACCAGCGTCAGCGTGCTGTCGTCGCCTCCCTCCTTGCCAGCGCGTTCGGCGATCTGCTGCAGCGCGACCGAGCCGTCCTTGCCCGGCTTGCCGCTGGGGATGCGGATCTCGATGATTTGTTTGTCCGCGAACAGGCTCAGCGAACCGCCGCTGGCCAGCACCTCGCTCCAGTCGAAGTGCGCGCCGGCAACAGTGTGGACCGTGCGTTCGGTGTAACCCTGCTCCCGTGCTGCAGCCCGCAAGGCATCGGCAAACTCCTGCACCAGCAAGGGCTCGTCGCCATGCAGCGTGTACAGCGGCTTCAGGCCGCGCTGCAAGTGCTGCTGGAGCTGGTTGGGCGCGAGCTGCATGCCAGGGCGCGCCCTACAGCTCTTTCACCGCCGCCAGCCGCCGGAGCACCTGCTGCACGATGTCGCTTTGCATGTCGCGGTAAAGCAGGGCTTCCTCGGTTTCCTTGGCCAGCACCGCAGATTCGTTGAAGGTGATGTCGCGGGTCAGCAGAATCTCGCTGGGCGGGATCAGCACCTTGCCCGCCAGCGTGCGCAGCCGAAAGGTGAAACGCGTGCGCAACTGAAACTCGCGCACCTGGCCGGCCGCGTTGACACCCACTACGACTTTCTCACGCCTGTCGAACAGCACATCGAAGATCACCTCGGCCTGATCGATCAGGCGCGGATCACGAATCACTTTTACCGTGCCACCCGCCTCCAGGTTGCGGTTGAGCTCGGTGCCCAGCGTGGAACCTTCGGCCACGGTATTGAACAAGGTCTTGAAGGCGTAGTTGGGCGCCTGGCGCAGCGCAAAGCCGCAGGCACTGAGACCTGCGACGGCCGTTGCGGCCAGCAGAAAGACGCGACGTTGCATGGGGGCCCCTTCAGATGACGATATTGACCAGACGACCCGGCACCACGATAACCTTTTTTGCGGGCGCGCCCGCAGCCTGTTTGACAAATGCTTCGGACGCCAGCGCCGCCGCCTCAATCGCAGCCTTGTCCGCGCCGGCAGGCACGGTGACCGAACCGCGCAGCTTGCCGTTGATCTGCAGCACCAGTTCAATCTCGTCCTGCACCAGCGCCGAAGGGTCCACCTCGGGCCAGGTGGCGTCGAGCAGATCGCCATGGTCCTTCGCAAAACCCAGGTCGCTCCACAGGGCATGCGCTACATGGGGCGTGGCGGGGTAGAGGCAGCGCAGCAGGATGCCCATGCCTTCGCGCAGCGCAAAAGCCGCGCCGGCCGAGGTCTGGCCTTTGAAATCCTCCAGGGCATTGAGCAGCTTCATGCAACCCGACACCACGGTGTTGTACTGCATGCGCTGGTAGTCGTAGTCGATCTGTTTGAGCACCGTGTGGATCTCACGGCGCAGTGCCTGCGTTTCCTTGTCAAATTGAGCCCCAGCCCTTTCTGGACGAGCGCCAGCAGCTCCTGAATTCATAGCATCAAGCTTGGCACCGAAATTCCAGACCCGGCGCAGGAAACGGTAGGAGCCTTCAACCCCCGCGTCGTTCCACTCGAGTGTGGCTTCTGGCGGTGAGGTGAACATGGTGTAGAGGCGTGCGGTGTCAGCGCCGTACTTCTCGATCAGGTCCTGCGGGTCCACGCCGTTGTTTTTGCTCTTGCTCATGGTGCCCACACCTTCGTAGGTGACCATGGAGCCGTCCTTGCGCAATTTGGCGCCCGTGACCTTGCCGTGTTCGTCATGTATGTCGTCGACGTCGGCCGGCCAGAAGTACTCGACGCCACCTTTGGTGCCCTTGCGCGAGTAGATGTGGTTGAGCACCATGCCCTGGGTCAACAGCTTGGTGAAGGGCTCATCGACCTGGACCAGATCCAGGTCACGCATGACCTTGGTCCAGAAACGCGCGTACAGCAAGTGCAGGATGGCGTGTTCGATACCGCCGATGTACTGGTCCATCGGCATCCAGTAGCTGGCGCCCTCGGCCACCATCTTGTCGTCATTCTTCGGGTCGCAATAACGCATGAAGTACCAGGAGCTGTCGACAAAGGTGTCCATGGTGTCGGTCTCGCGCCGCGCGGCCTTGCCGCAGACCGGGCAGACCACACCGGCGTGAAAACCTTCGTGTTTGTGCAGCGGGTTGCCGGAGCCGTCGGGCACGCAGTCCTGCGGCAGCACCACCGGCAAATCCTTTTCCGGCACGGGCACCGCGCCGTGTTCATCGCAATGGATGATGGGTATCGGCGTGCCCCAGTAGCGCTGGCGGCTCACACCCCAGTCTCGCAGGCGCCAGGTGGTTTTCTTTTCGCCCAGGCCCTTGGCTGCCAGATCGGCTGCGACAGCATCAACGGCAGCCTTGAAGGCCAGGCCGTTGTACTTGCCGGAATTGATCGCCACGCCCTGCTGCTTGTCGCCGTACCAGTCGGCCCAGGCTGCAGTGCTGTAGGTCTTGCCGGCGACATCGGTCACCTGCTTGATGGGCAATCCGTACTTCTGGGCGAACTCAAAATCGCGCTCGTCATGCGCCGGCACACCCATGACTGCGCCGTCGCCGTAACTCATGAGCACGTAGTTGCCAACCCAGACCTCGACCTGCTCGCCGGTCAAAGGGTGAGTGACGAACAAGCCGGTCGCCTGGCCTTTTTTTTCCTGCGTGGCCAATTCGGCCTCGGTGGTACCGCCGGACTTGCAATCCTCGATGAAGGCTGCGAGTTCCGGATTCGACATCGCCGCGTGAATGGCCAGCGGGTGCTCGGGGGCCACGGCACAGAAGGTCACCCCCATGATGGTGTCGGCACGGGTGGTGAAGACATACATCTTGCCGTCGTCGATCAGGGCTCCGGACGCATCCCTGATCTCATGCGGAAACGCAAAACGCACACCCTCGCTTTTGCCTATCCAGTTTTCCTGCATCAGCTTGACGCGTTCGGGCCAGCCCGGCAGCTTGTGACTGACACTGTCGAGCAGTTCATCGGCATACGCGGTGATCTTCAGGTAATAGCCAGGGATTTCGCGTTTTTCAACGACGGCGCCAGTGCGCCAGCCCTTGCCGTCGATCACCTGCTCGTTGGCCAGCACAGTTTGGTCCACCGGGTCCCAGTTGACGACCTGGGTCTTGCGGTAGGCAAGCCCCGAGTCCAGCATCTTCAAAAACAGCCATTGGTTCCACTTGTAATAACTTGGGTCGCAGGTGGCAACTTCGCGCGACCAGTCGATGGCCAGGCCCATCGCCTGCATCTGCTTTTTCATGTAGGCGATGTTGTCGTAGGTCCACTTCGCCGGCGGCACACCGTTTTTCATCGCAGCGTTTTCAGCCGGCAGGCCGAAGGCGTCCCAGCCCATGGGCATCAGCACGTTGTAGCCCTTCATGCGCAGGTAACGCGAGAGCATGTCGTTGATGGTGTAGTTCCGCACATGGCCCATATGCAGCTTGCCGCTGGGGTAGGGCAACATCGAGCAGGCGTAGTACTTCTTCTTGCTGCTGTCTTCGGTGACGCGGTAGGCGTCGGACGCCGTCCATTGGCTCTGCGCACTGCGCTCAACATGGAGGTGATCGTATTTGTCTTGCATGGCGCGCGAAAAAGAAAGAGAGGAAAAGAGAAAAAAGAGGGGGGGCAGCCCATGGCTGCCGCCTGCAGGGATTTTAGGCGCTGGCCGATCCGGGCCTCGGCAGGTCTTCAGGGCCGGGCGCTGAGGGCGGGTTCGGCGGGCGCATCAGCCACAAAGCCGATGCGGTTCAGCCCGGCTTTCTGGGCGATGCCCATGACCTCAACGATGCGGCCATACGGCACGGCCTCATCGGCACGCAATTGCACTTCGGTGTCCGGATTCAGCGCGGCGCTTTGCCGCAGGCTTCGCGCCATCTGCACGGCTGACACCGGCTGATCGTTGAGAAAAGCCTGGCCGCTTTTGTCAACGACCAGGGTCACAAACTGCGGCACCTCACTGGGTTGCGCCGCATCGCTTCGGGGCAGGTCGAGCCGGATCGTACTGGCCAGCAGCGGGGCGGTGATGATGAAGATCACCACCAGCACCAGCATGACATCGACCAGCGGGGTCACGTTGATTTCGCTGAAGGGCTGGGCGCCCGGCGTGCGTTCGAGGCGGCCAAAACTCATCAGGCCCCCCGCCCCGTGTCCTGCTGCCCGTTACGGTGCGGTGCCGTGGTGACGGCATGGGGTGCCGCGAGCAATTCACGCAAATCGTAGGCAAACCCTTCGAGGTCGGCCTCGATGCGGCTGATGTTGCGCCCGAAAATGTTGTACGCCAGCACGGCCGGAATGGCCACCGCCAGCCCGGCGGCCGTCATGATCAGCGCCTCGCCAACCGGTCCGGATACCTTGTCGATGGTGATCTGGCCAGCGGCGGCAATACCCACCAGCGCATGGTAAATGCCCCAGACCGTGCCCAGCAGGCCGACAAAGGGTGCGGTGGAGCCGACGGTGGCCAGCAGGACCTGGCCATACTGCAACTTGCGAAGTACCACGTGCAGGGCATCGCGAAGCATCCGGGTCAGTTGCTGGGACCGGTCGCCGGCCGAGGCCAGCGTACCCGGGGCCTGCAGCCCGGTGGCAGCGATCAGGGGCAGGACCAGCGACTCCCGGTCGAAGGCGGCCACCTTCTGCTGCGCATCGGGGATCGCGGGCGACTGCCAGAACACCGCGGTGCTGCGGGCCACATCGCCGCTGGCACGCCGCAGCAGCCAGGCCTTCCACACGATCACCACCCAGCTGGCCACCGACATGAGCAGCAGCAGCGCGGCGACGAGTCCGGTCACGGCGTCGCCCTGGGTGATGAGCGCAAGCAAATTCATAGCGCCCCCACGCTTGTCGCTCCGCGTACTTCGCTGCCCCCCGAGGGGGCGCTGCGCCTGCGGACTGGCAGAGCCAGATCCGCGGCCCTGGCTGGGGAAGACGGGGACACCAGGCTCGTCGCAGCGTTCATTTAAGGTTCAGTACATCGAACATGTCGAACAAACCTGCCTGCTGGCCCGCGAGGAAACGCGCGGCCCGCAGGCTGCCCTGGGCGTAAGTCGCCCGGCTGGACGATTTATGGGTGATTTCAATGCGCTCACCGGTGCCAGCAAACAGCACGGTGTGGTCGCCGACGATGTCGCCGCCGCGAATGGTGGCAAAACCGATGGACGACGGGTCGCGCTCTCCGGTCACGCCTTCACGTGCGTAAACCGCGCAATCCTTGAGGTCGCGGCCCAGGGCGTCGGCCATCACCTCGCCCATCTTGAGCGCGGTGCCCGATGGTGCGTCGACCTTGTGCCGGTGGTGGGCTTCAATGATCTCGATATCGTAGCCGGTGCTCAGGGCCCTGGCCGCCATCTCAAGCAGCTTGAGCGTGACGTTGACGCCGACACTCATGTTGGGCGCCATGACGATGGCGATGTCTTTGGCGGCAGCGGCGATCCCGGCCTTCTGCGCATCGGAAAAGCCGGTGGTGCCGATGACCAGCTTGACGCCGAGTTCGCGGCACACGGCCAGGTGGGCCAGTGTTCCTTCGGGGCGGGTGAAGTCGATCAACACATGAGAGCCAGCCAGACCGGTGGCCAGGTCAGCGGTGATGGCCACACCACTGATGTGGCCCAGAAAAGCCGCTGCGTCTTTGCCCAGCCCAGGGCTGCCCGCCACATCCAGGGCGCCGGTCAACTGGCAATCGTCGCTGGCACGCACGGCTTCGACCAGCATCTGGCCCATGCGACCACCGGCGCCGGCAATCGCAATGTGGTGGCGGGGGACGCTGCTGGCCGGACTCACCGCGCCGGGCCTTCCAGCGGCGGGTAGCTAGCGGTTGGTGGCGCCATCGGGGCCGGCGGCGTTGCGGGCGCGGCACTGGAAGTGGCCGATTTCTTCTCGGCGGCCTTGAGCTGCTCGTCGGTCAGCTCCAGCACCGGCACCTTGCCGAGCTTGCGACGGGAGTCGAGTCTGGAGATAAATTCGGACTCGCTCGGCATGGCATCGCCCTCGAAACGCTCCAGCAGATCGTTCTTGAAAAACACCGTGAACTTGAGCGCCTGTGGCTCGACGCCCTGACGCTTCAAGGTGAATACATAGTCCCAGCGATCCGCATGGAACACGCTGGTCAGCAAGGGCGTGCCCAGCACCTCGCGCACCTGCACCCGAGGCATGCCCGGCTTGAGCAGTTCGACCTGCTCCCTGGACACAAAATTGCCCTGCACGATCTCTATCTTGTAGGGCGTGATCCAGTTGACGGGGTTGATCTTGCTGTCGCTGAGCCCGCTGGTCATGCCCTTGATGCTGCCGCAAGCGGCCAGCACACTACACGCCAGAACGGTAAGAGCGGTTTGGATGCCGTGACGATTTTTTGCAGACATGGGGTTGGGTGTAGCGATATGATTGATCATTGTAGCGGCAGGGTGTTCGCGCCCTCATGGGTGCCCGTCGGCCCGCCGGGCCCGCGTCATGCCCATCTGGCTTCCCCGCTTTTGCCCGTTTTTGCCCACTTTTCTCCGGGATTCCGCCATGAGCAATATCGACGAACTCAAAAACACCGGCCTCAAAGCCACCTTGCCGCGTCTGAAGATCCTGGAGATTTTTCAGGCCGGCAAGCAGCGGCACATGACAGCGGAAGATGTTTTCAGGGTGCTGCTGGAAGACCGCTCGGACATCGGGCTGGCGACGGTGTACCGGGTGCTCACGCAGTTCGAGCAGGCGGGCCTGCTCAACCGCAGCAATTTCGAGTCTGGCAAGGCCGTTTATGAAATCAACGAAGGCCAGCACCACGACCATCTGGTGTGCCTCGATTGCGGCAAGGTCGAGGAGTTTTACGACGCCGAAATTGAAAAGCGACAGCATGCTGTCGCCAAGGCCAAGGGCTTCACGATTGCCGACCACTCACTGTCCATGTACGCCAACTGCACCAAGGACAAGTGCCCGACGCGTCCGCTCACCCCGCGCCACCATGCCCATGGCTGAGCTGCCCAGGCGGCTGTCCGTCAAAATTTAAAGGGAACAGGCTCGGACCCACAATTATTGGGCGTGAGCAGCTATTAAATCAATAGCAAACAACAAGCAGGGGACGACCTTGGGGGTCAGGATCAGCCGCCCCGTTCCATGGCCTGGCGGTGTCGCTCGACAAACTCCTGATAGGTGTCGATGCCGCGCAGTTGCAGAATGACGTTGCGCACTGCGGCCTCGACAAGCACGGCAATGTTGCGTCCGGCCACCACCTGAATCACCACCTTGCGCACCGGAATACCGAGTACGTCCTGCGTCAGCGGTTCATAAGGAATGCGCTCGTATTCGCGCTCCAGCGTTTCGCGCCGCACCAGGTGCACGATCAGCTTGAGCCGCATCTTCCGGCGCACCGCCGTTTCGCCAAAAATGGCCTTGATGTCGAGCAGGCCGATGCCCCGTACTTCCAGCAGGTTCTGCAGCAGCTCGGGGCAGCGGCCCTCAATCGTGGTCTGGTTGATACGGTACAAATCCACCGCGTCATCGGCCACCAGGCCATGGCCGCGCGAGATCAGCTCCAGGCCGAGCTCACTTTTACCGAGCCCAGACTCGCCGGTGATCATCAGACCCACGCCGAGGATGTCCATGAACACGCCGTGCATGGAGGTGCGATCGGCAAAATGTTTGGACAGGTAGGCGCGCAACACGTCGATCACAAACGCCGCAGACTCCTGGGTCGCAAACATCGGAATCTGCGCACGCTCGCACATTGACAGCAGGGTGTCGGGCGCAACTTGACCGTCAGCAATGATCAGCACCGGTGGTTCCAGCGTGACGATGCGCGAGATCCGGCGGGCACAGTCTTCAGGGCTGCCGTTGCTGAGGTAAGCAATTTCGCGCTCACCGAGCAGTTGCACCCGGTAGGGGTGGATGTAGTTGAGGTAACCGACCAGGTCGGCGCCGGAGCGGGCGGCCCGCACTGCCACCTCATCAAAGCGTCGTTCGGAGGCGCCCAGGCCGGCCACCCACTCCCACTTCAGCGCGGCGCGGTGGTCCTCGAACAGGACGTCGGCGCTGACAACGGTGGGCTTCATGCCTGGGTTTTCAGGGACACCTGTGTCAGGTCACAGCGCATGGTCAGGGGCTGACAGCGTGACTGGACTGCCACGCGGCGATCAGCGCGTGCAGGGCGACAGCGTCGGTGCAGGCCTTGAGCTGCTCGCGCAGGGCGCTGTCACTGAGCAGTTCGGCGATTTCAGACAGAATTTCCAGATGTTTCTGGGTCGCCGCCTCGGGCACCAGCAAAAAAATCAGCAGGCCAACCGCCTGCTCATCGGGCGCATCGAAACCAATCGGCGCGTGCAACTGAAACACCGCCGCCATCGGCGCTTTCAGGCCCTTGATGCGGCCGTGCGGAATCGCCACGCCGTGGCCCAGGCCAGTTGAGCCGAGGCGTTCACGCGCAAACAGGCTGTCGGTGATCAGGGCGCGGTTCAAACCGTGCTGGTTTTCAAACAGCAAGCCTGCCTCTTCAAAAGCGCGCTTTTTGCTGGTGGCCTCAACACTCACCAGGACCTGGGCGGAAGGCAGAATTTGCGAAAGACGGTTCATAACGATCTTTTAGTCGCCGAATTATGCACTTTCATAAGCATCGATACCATCCGGCGCATAAAAAAGCCGCCTGAGAGCACAGACGGCTTTTCCGTATCACGTATCCCTTTTGAGCCAGCCACCGCAGCGGCTGTGCGCCCATCAGGCCTGGCGCTTCGCGGCAACGTGGTGGTGGTCCTGGGTTTTGGTCTTGTAACGCCCGACCTGGCGGTCCAGCTTGTCGGTCAGCTCATCAACCGCCGCATACAAATCAGCATGCGAACTCTCGGCAAACAGATCACGCCCCTTGACATGCACATTGCACTCAGCCCGTTGGCGCCGCTCCTTCTCCTTCATGTTGTCAATCGTCAACAAGACTTTGACATCGACCACCTGATCAAAATGCCGGGTAATTCGATCCAGCTTGCTGGTCACATAGCCGCGCAGGGCGGGGGTAACTTCAAGATGGTGGCCGCTGATCGTCAAGTTCATAAAGAGACTCCTTTTCCATGGCTGGAGGGGGTTTAAAAACACCGACTGGCCCAAGCGGCAAGGCGGCGGACGGACAACGCTCTTGGTTTCACTATGCGCCTGAAGCCGGGCAAACGCAATCCTGCGGCGCAAGAAAAAATGAAACAAGTCTCACGGGCATCACGCAGGCGCCGCAGGGCACCTCGCAGGCCCGGTCAGTGTTGTTGATTTTTATGAATTTTTTAATGGTTTTTTGTCCTTTTGGCAATCGGCCAGATGCAAGCGGGGGCGGTCAAGGTCGCCAGTCCCACTGCGCAAGGCCCCGCGATTTGCTCAGGATTGGGCCAGCCCCGAATGGCAGACGTCCTGGCTGTGGCCCTAATATCTGCGTCACTGTCTCCTCCCCTGTTCCGGAGTCCCGCGCATGAACCCCGCCTTTGCCCGCATCCATGGTGACCCCCAGACTACCGGGCGCCATGTCGCTTGAAACGATTATTTCCTACGGCCTGACACGGCCTGACGAAAATCTCACCGCGCTGGTGTTGATGGGCGGAGGCGCCCGCACCGCTTACCAGGCCGGCGTGCTGCAGGCGGTGGCCCGCATCGTGGCCCCACCCAACGAGACCGGGAAAGAGCCGCATTTCCCATTCAAAATTCTGGTCGGAACCTCGGCCGGCGCGCTCAATGCCTGCTACCTGGCGAGCCGGGCCAGCGAGGGGCCGGCAGCGTTTGAGCAACTCGCCAGCTTCTGGGCCACGCTGCGTTCGGCGCAGGTCTACCAGCTCAAGGTACCCGGCTGGATACGTTCCAGCCGTATTGCTGCGGCTCTGTTTCTGTCCCAACAGGTGCGCAAGCAGCAGGCTTTCCTGAACAATACGCCGCTGGTGGACACGCTGCACCGCGCGATTTCGCTGACCCGCATCGACGAGGCCTTGCAGAACAAGACCCTGCTGGCACTGGCGGTAACCGCGTCGAGCTACACCAGCGGCGTGCACTGGACTTTTTGCCAGACGGCCAGCGCCGGATCCGGCTTGTGGCAGCGCCCCGGCCGGCGTGCCGAGTTCCAGCCCATCACGATTGAACACCTGATGGCCTCCAGTGCCATTCCTTTCCTGTTTCCTGCCACGCCTTTGTGGGTCGATGGGCGCCGCGAGTTTTTTGGCGACGGCTCGATGCGCCAGAGTTCACCGCTGTCGTCGGCGCTGCACCTGGGCGCCAGCAAGATCCTGGTCATCGGTGTCGGTCAGCCGGAACGCGCCGGCTTCGCCGGCAACAGCAACCCGGGCATCGCGGCCAGGCCGTCGCTGGGTGCGATTGCCGGGCACGCGCTGGCCAGCGTTTTTCAGGACACCTTGCAGGCCGATGTCGAGCAGGCCCAGCGCGTGAGCAAAACACTGCGGCAGATGCCGCGTGAAATCGCCGCCGTCATGCCTTACCGGCCTATCGAGGTTCTGGCCATTTCGCCGTCTCAATCGCTTGACGCACTGGCCCAAGCGCATGCCGGGGAGTTGCCCGCCGCGACCTACAACGCGCTGGCGGGGCTGGGCGCGCTCGGCGCACGGGGCAGTCCCAGCGGCGCGGCACTGGCAAGTTACCTGCTGTTTGAGCCTGGTTTCGTCAAGGCACTGATGGCTCTGGGGGAACGGGACGCTTATGCGCGCAAGGATGAATTGCTGGCATTTTTTGGCCCGCCCTGAAGCTGCAAACAGCCGATGGATGCCATAATCACGCGATCTTGATGACGGAGAAATCCTTGGAAAGCAGCCCCAGTCGCTAGCTTTCAACACCGCAGACTGTTGCTGACGGGGTTGAAAGCGATGCCACATCCGCAACCCCGCCGACGCACCCGGCTGACGCCCGGTGCCGGCGCCCCAAACTGATTGGGAGCCAGTCATGCTCAATATTTTCACGCTTGCCAACGGGCGGCTGTTCCAGGAAGAAATCGAATCCCTGGAAGAGTTGTCCAAATTCCAGCCGATCTGGGTGGATCTGGAATCACCCACGCTTGAAGAAAAGCGCTGGATCAAGCAGTACTACGGCCTGTCGATCCCGGAAGACGCGATGGACGAGGACATCGAGGAGTCCGCGCGTTTTTACGAAGAAGACAACGGCGAGCTTCACATCCGCTCCGACTTCCTGATTGCCGACGACGCAGAACCGCGCACGGTACGGGTCGCCTTTATCCTGAACCTGGTCAACGACAACCTCAAAAGCAAAGGCGTGCTGTTTTCCATCCACGACGAGGATGTCCCGGTGTTCCGCCTGCTGCGCATGCGTGCCCGCCGCGCGCCGGGGCTGATTGAGGACGCCAAGGAAGTCCTGCTCAAGCTGTTTGACGCCGATGCCGAATACTCCGCTGACACGCTGGAAAACATCTACGTTGAACTGGAAAAAGTCAGCACCAAGGTGCTGTCGGGCGACGTGACCGATGCTTTGGCCGGCGAGGTGCTGGGCGCCATCGCGCGCCACGAGGACTTGAACGGCCGTATCCGCCGCAACGTGATGGACACCCGCCGCGCCGTCAGCTTCATGATGCGCAGCAAGATGCTCAACGCCGAGCAATTCGAGGAAGCGCGCCAGATCCTGCGCGACATCGACTCGCTGGACTCGCACACCGCCTTTCTGTTCGACAAGATCAACTTTTTGATGGACGCCACGGTGGGTTTCATCAACATCAACCAGAACAAGATCATCAAGATCTTCTCGGTGGCCAGCGTCGCCCTGTTGCCGCCGACACTGATCGCCAGTGTCTACGGCATGAACTTCAAGCTGATGCCCGAACTGGACTGGGCACTCGGTTATCCCTATGCCCTGCTGCTGATGGCGGCCAGTGCGGTGGTGCCGATGTGGTACTTCCGGAAGCGGGGCTGGTTGAAGTAGGGCGGGCCGCTAGCGCGGCCCAGTCGGGGAACGCCGCGCCTCGGCCAGCGCATGCTGTTGAAGTGCTTCGAGCAAGCCGGGGGTTGCCCGGCAGCAACTCACTTTCTTTATGCGTCGCCAAAAAGAAAGTAAGCAAAGAAAAAGGCGACCCTGTTGTCTGCGTCCCCTCCGCTTCGCTGCGGGGCAACCTGCGGTGCTCGGTCCAGCCGGGGTCGAGCTCGAACTCGCCTTTGGCTCAGACAATCGCTCGCCCTGATCCGTCCGGACCTTCGCTCCTCGGCGCATACAGAAGGGTGGGGGGTTGGGAGTGGGGAGTTGAAACTACTGCCGGAAACAAATCAGGGTCGCAGCGTGATGCAGGCGATCAAACCCCAGACAAGGTGAAGTAGACGGTCGCACCTTCTTCAACCGCCGCCTCGGCCCAGATCTTTCCACCGTGCCGCGTGACGATCCGCTGCACCGTCGCCAGGCCCGCGCCGATGCCGGGAAAGTCCGACGAGACATGCATGCGCTGAAAGATGCCGAACAGTTTTTCAGCATGGGCCATGTCAAAACCCGCTCCCTGGTCGCGGACAAAGTAGACCGTCTCGCCTTCGGCGCCGGGCTGGCTGCCGACGGTGACAACGGTCTTGTCCTTTTTGGCGCTGAACTTCCAGGCGTTACCGACCAGGTGATCCACCAATTGCTTGAGCAGTGCCGGGTCGCCCTGGGCGATCAGGCCTGGCTGCACATCGACCTGCGCCAGGCGCGCGGGCTCGGCCGCCTGCAGCGCCGCAAACGCGCCCTGCGCCAGCGCGCCCAGATCTACCGCATGCAAGTTCATGGGTGCGCGCAGCAGGCGCGACACCACCAGCAAGGCACCAATCAGCTCGTTGATATTGGCCACCCCCAGCCGGAGCCGCTGCAGATAATGTTTGCTGCGCTCCACATCGCCCTTGGCCGAGGCGCCCTCAAGCAACCGGCTGAAGCCGTCGATGGTGCTCAGCGGCGCGCGCAGGTCGTGGGATACCGAGTAGGAAAACGATTCGAGTTCCTTGATGGCCGCCGCCACATCTGCCTCGCGCTGACGCAACTGCGCTTCCAGCGCGGCAGTGACGCGCACAATCTCCAGCGCTGCTGCGTCGGGGGCCCGGCCCTCACGCAATTGCTGCACCAAGGCAGTGATGGTTGAGGTGGCGCCGGCGTCGATGCGAGAGGTCATGGGTGCGCTTTCAAAGAATGGGTGCTCATGGTGCGGCGCGCAAGGCAGCGCATCCACTATGCACCGCGGCAGCGCCATGCGTCAATCCGCAGCCGCCCGCCCCAACCGGTCCCGAACGCCGTCCCACGCGGGACCAGGAGGTGGATGCTCAATCCAGATCAGCTTGACGCCCTGTGCATCAAAGGCGCGCAGCACCGCGAACAGTTGCTGCGCCGCGGCGAGCGCATCGTCCGGCATGCGGCGGTAGATCACCTTGTCAGACTTGATGCGCATGATGGACCGGGCATACACCGCGATGTGGGCCGCGTCAGCGCCCAGCAGGTCCAGCGCCGCCTGAATGGCGGCGGCGTCCATCAGGCGCACCCTGGCGGCGGGTGCGTAGTGCGAGTCCAGCGTGCCCGAGGCGCGCGGGGCGGCGTCGCCCAGAAATTCCTCGTTGCTCAGCACCGGCTCGCCGCAGGCGGCGTCGAGCTGCGCACGCGTGAACACGCCGGGTCGCAGCAGCACCGGCCGGCCACGTGTGCAGTCGACGATGCTGGACTCGATGCCGACCTCGCACGACCCGCCGTCGAGCACCAGCAGGTCGTCGCCAAATTCGTCGGCCACATGGCGCGCGGTGGTCGGGCTGACACGGCCGAAACGGTTGGCGCTAGGCGCGGCCACGCCGGTACCGCAGGCCTTGAGCAGCGCCTGCGCCACCGGATGGGCCGGGCAGCGCAGGCCGATGGAGTCCTGGCCGCCGGCGGCGGCTGCGGCCACACCTGGCTGGCGCTTCAGAATCACGGTGAGCGGACCGGGCCACAGGGCGGTCATCAGTCGTTCGGCAAACAGCGGGATATCGGCCGCGTAATCGGCCACTTGCGCTGGCTCGGCCACATGTACGATCAGAGGGTGGTCGCTGGGCCGGCCCTTGGCGGCGAAGATGCCGGCCACTGCCGCATCGCTGGAGGCGTCTGCACCCAGGCCATACACCGTCTCGGTGGCAAAACCGACCAGTCCGCCAGCGCGTATCAGACGTGCCGCTTCGGCGATCGCCGCCGCGTCCTTGCCGTCGCGAATCATCCCAGCGCGTCCAGTCCGGGCAGGCCCAGGCGCTGCGCAGCCTGGCGCGCAATGGCCTTCACGCCGGTGATGTCCGCGCCGGTGATGGTGAGGTGGCCCATCTTGCGACCGGCGCGCGCTTCGTGCTTGCCGTAGAGGTGCAGGTGCGTACCCGTCAGCGCCAGCACCGCCTGCCAGTCGGGCGTGCGCGGCTGCCCCGCCGCATCGAACCAGACATCACCCAGCAGGTTCAGCATGATGGCCGGCGAATGCTGGCGCGGCTGCGGCAGCGGCAACCCGGCCATGGCGTGCACCTGCAGGTCAAACTGCGAGACATCGCAGGCGTCCAGGGTGTAGTGGCCGCTGTTGTGCGGGCGCGGCGCCATTTCGTTGACGACCAGCGCGCCGTCGCTGCTGCCGTCATCAATGACAAAAAACTCGACGCACAACACACCGACATAGCCCATGTGTTGTGCTATGGATTCAGTAGCTGTCCGCGCCCGTAGCACAAGGGCTGGAGGCATGTTTTCTTCATAAGCCGCAGTCACCGCGAGGATGCCGTCCACATGAACGTTGTACTGCGGCGCGAAGCCGGTGATGGCGCCGTCCCAGCCGCGCGCGACGATAACCGAACACTCGGCCTTCAGCGGCAGCAGTTTTTCCAGCACGCAGGGCACGCCCTTCAGGCCGGCCCACGCCACGGCCAGCTCGGCCATGTTGGCAACGCGCACCTGACCTTTGCCGTCGTAACCCATGCGGGCGGTTTTCAGGATGCCCGGCAGCAGGTCCGCATCCACGGCTTTGAGCTGTTCCGCGCTGGCGATCACCGCATAAGGCGCGCAGGTCACGCCGGCCACACCCGCGCTGGCTGTGAAGTGCGCCTTTTCCTCGATGCGGTTTTGCGCAATCGCGACGGCCGCTGCGCCCGGCGCCACCGGCCGGCTGGCAGCCAGCGCCCGCAGCGCATCCGCCGGCACGTTCTCGAATTCGGTGGTGACGGCGTCACACAGCGCGGCCAGTTGGGTCAGGCCGTGGGGATCGCTGTAGCCGGTGGCGATGTGGTGGTGGCTGACGCGGCCAGCCGGGCTTTGCGGATCGGGGTCGAGCACGGCGGTGAAATAACCGAGGCGCTGCGCCGCGTGCACAAACATGCGGCCGAGCTGGCCGCCGCCCATCACGCCCAGAGTGGCGGGTTGACCAGAAGCTGAAACCGTGCCGGGGAAAATGGTCTTCATGCGGGTGGCAAGGTCATGGCCTGCGCAGCGGCCGTCTGCTCGGCGCGGAAGGCCTGCAGCTTGCCGGCCAGGGCCTTGTCGTGGGTGGCCAGCATGGCGACGGCAAACAGCGCCGCATTGGCCGCGCCGGCGTTACCGATGGCAAAGGTCGCGACCGGGATGCCCTTGGGCATCTGCACGATGCTGTGCAGCGAATCGACGCCCTGCAGGTGTTTGCTGGCCACCGGTACCCCCAGCACCGGTACCGCAGTTTTGGCCGCCAGCATGCCCGGCAGGTGCGCCGCGCCGCCGGCACCGGCGATGATGGCCTGCAAGCCGCGTCCGGCGGCCTGCTCGGCATAGGCGAACAACTCGTCGGGCATGCGGTGCGCGGAGACCACGCGCGCCTCGTGCGCCACGCCGAATTGCGTCAGGATCTGCACCGCGTGCTGCATGGTGTCCCAGTCGCTGCTGGAGCCCATCAACACGCCCACCACGGGGCTGACGGAAGAATTGCTTGTTGTCATACGGACCTTCAAGGTCGGGGTTGGTCGGCGGGTGCTTGCTGACTGATTTTAAGGGTGCCGTGCTATCGTCCCATTCCGGCACGCCCGCCGCTTGAAAATCTCCCGTCTCACCCTTATTTCCTGAGCACCATGATCGACGTCACCATTGCCAATTTCGAACAGGAAGTCATTGCGGCTTCCATGACCACGCCCGTGCTGATTGATTTCTGGGCGCCCTGGTGCGGGCCCTGCAAATCACTCGGCCCGATTCTGGAAAAGGTCGAGGCTGCCTACGGCGGGCGCTTCAGGCTGGTCAAGATCGACTCCGACCAGGAGCAGCAATTGGGCGCGGCTTTCGGCATCAAAAGCATCCCGACCTGCATCTTGATGGTCAACGGCCAGCCGGTCGATGGTTTCCAGGGCGCGCTGCCCGAAGGCAAGGTCAAGGAGTTCCTCGACAAACACCTGCCGCCGGCCGACGAATTGCCGCCGGCTGAAGAAGAAGCACCGGCACCCGAAGACACCAGCCCCGCCGCCGTGCTCGAAAAACTCAAGGCCGCCGTCGCCATCGACCCGTCCAATGACAACGCGCTGTTCGACTATGTGCGGATGCTGTTGCAGCACGGCCAGCTCGCGCATGCCAAAAACGCGTTTGCGCCAGCCCTTCCCAGAGTGGCGCTGGTGCGCAAGTTCGAGGCCCTGCAGCACTGGTTCAGCGCTATCGAATCAGGAGCTGCTCACCCAGATCTGGTAAAAGCTCAGGCCGGATTTGATGCCAAAATCGCGGCCAGCAAGCGGGATTTCGAAGCGCGTTACGCACTCGCGCAACTCCACATGAACCAGCAGCACTGGGTGAAGGCCATGGATGAGTTGCTTGAAATCCTGATGCGCGACAAGTCGTGGAACGAGGAGCTGGCACGCAAAACCTATGTCTCCATCCTCGAGATCATCGAGCCACCCAAAGTCAAGGTCGCCGACGGGCAGATTCCGCCGGATGATCCGGTGGTGGCGACTTATCGCCGGCGCTTGAGCAGTGTTGTGCTGAGCTGACTCCCCTTCTTGGTGAGTCATCCCGGACTTGATCCGGGATCATCTTTTGCTTCCTCGTGCCGCCTGGGTGTGCCTACGCCTGCTGGCCGGGGGTTGCCCGGCGGCAACTCACTTTCTTTTTGCGTCGCCAAAAAGAAAGTAAGCAAAGAAAAAAGCGACCCGATGGTCTGGGTCCTTCCGCTTC
>NZ_JAYWHI010000099.1:0-19261 GCF_043778355.1 Polaromonas sp. | reverse complement strand
GAACTGCTCGTAAAGGCCTACAGCTATGCGCGGCCGGAACTGGAGCAGACGGCCTGGGGCAGCATCGACATGTCGATCAAGGACCCTTTCGGCAACCGCCTGACCTTCACCAACGCGATCAGCAGCTAAATCGTTTTCAGGATTTTCCAGCCCGCGGCAGGCAGACCGTAAACCATGCCCCTGAATCAGGGGTGCTGCTGACGGTGATGCTGCCGCCGTGCATGTCCACCGCGTTCTTGACAATCGCCAGGCCGAGGCCGGTGCCTGGAATGCTGCCCACATTGCTGGCCCGTTAAAAAGACCCGATCAGCATGCTGTGTTTTCAGGAGCGTTCAACATCCAGCAGGGACGGGCCAGAGCCATTGTTCCGATGGATTTCAGAGTCAACGGTGTCAGTGACGCAGGCATCAGGCGCAGCTTGATTTTTGGTCGTTTCTGCGATGCAGTAAGCAAAAAACTCGTCGAGTTCATTGGACTTGTCAAACACCGCGTCGGCGCCCAGCGCCAGGCTGCGTTCCCGGATAGCGGCTGTGGCGTAGTTGGTCAGCACTACAACTTTCTGATACGGCTCACGCTGCCGGCAACCGGCCAGCACGCCTAGGCCGCTGCCCTCCTGCAGAAACATGTCCACCACCGCCAGTTGCCAGTGCCCGTCGTGGACCGACAGCCAGCGCGTGGCTTCGGCCTCGGTCGCAGCGTGGCCAACCACCTCGACCATGGCGATTTCCGTGAGCGTCTCGATCAGATTCTCAAGAATCGTCTGGTTGTCTTCGACAAGGTAGGTGATAAGTGCCATGAGGTGTCCATTCTTTGTTATCGGTATTTAATTGAGGAGCGCCGCGCCATCCCGAAGGTGCGCGGCTTTTAATCTTGCATGGGCGGCATCGAGTGCCTCGAACGCCGCGTCAATCGCTGCCTGGTTACGTACCGGAGCGCGCAGCAGCATGTCATAGGTGGCACGCAGGAAGTCGTAGTCAGCCAGCGCGACCGTGGGCCGCAGGGTGGATGTGATGACGTGTGCCTGCATGTGTGTGTCTCCCGGTTCTTGAAGGACGGGCATGACGCCGCCCGACATGGCTTGATTTTGGGGCGGCAGGTTTGCCGGTGACATAGGCCAACTCAAGCTCTGCGTGTGGGAGATCGCCTCCAGGCCTCTGAAAAAGCCAGGCAGCGGGCCGATCAAGGGCGCATCACACGGGCCGAAAATGGGTGGGCGCATCGTGGTCCCCCATCGCCTGCTTGAAACGCGCATGGGCCTGGTCCATGGCCACCATGGCCGCGTTGACCGCCTTGTCGTCGGGCGGGCTCATGCTTAGAAACTTCATGTAGTCGGCGCGTGCCTCGTCGTAGTCGGCCAGCGCTTGTTGCGCATCGGGCTGGTTCGCGGGCATGGCGCTAGATCGGCGGTTGAACCATGCCTGGGTCTTCAGGATGGGCCAAGGGCGGCACCGGACCCAGATCAGGCTCCACCGGCAGTTCGGCGGGGTTGTAGCCCGGCTTGCCGCCAGGCGGGGCAAACGGGGCAGAGGGACCTTCGCCGGGTTCGGCGAAGTCGGTGGGGGTCGCAGCGCGCATGACTCAGAACACCGCGATCAATGCCTGGGTTGGCAGGTCTGCCGTCAACAGCGTAGCCGCAGCAGCCACGCTGACAAGCACTGCAGACGCATAAGCAAGCAGCGCCGGCACCCATTGGCGAAGAGGCCGCTGACCCATGCTCCGTGAAGGTGCGGGCAACGCGGTGTCGCAAGCTGGCGTAAAACTATCGGGATGGGATGCAGTCATGGACAAGGCCTCGGAAGATGCCTTCATGGTGCATGACCGGGCGTCAAACGGGCATAGGCCGAAGCCAGTGCATGATGTCGGCGACAACCGACAAGCGCTCTGTTTTCAGGAGCAGTCCATGCTTATTGGCTATGGGCTGAGGGCCGATTTTGATGCTCAAACCAATCCCGCGCCCCTGACGCACCAGTCGGGGCCACCCAGGCGTCAGAACTTGGGAATGCGCAGGGTCTTGCTCAGCATCAGCGTGCCTGACAGCACAAACAAAAGGGCCAGGGGATGCAGCGTCCACGGCCCCAGTTGCCACACGCCACCATACAGCTGCTCCCCGAGTCGACCCTGCCAGGCGGCAAAGGTCAATACCGCCGTCAGCAAGACGCTGGTGGGGATGGGCGTGCCTTCAAAGTAGGCGACCTTGGCGCTGCCCTGGGACAGCGTCTCCGCAGTGACGTTGTACCGGGCCAGCCGGCTGACGCCGCAACAGACAAAATAAATCAGCGCTATCCAGTCCCAGCCGCCGCGCATGCCGGCCGCAAAGGCCAAGGTTGCCGGCGCCACGCCAAAGGAAATGATGTCGGCCAGCGAATCAAGCTCACGCCCGAGCGCTGAATGCTGGTTGCGCCAGCGCGCCACGCGCCCGTCAAGCACATCAAAGATAAAGGCCGCAGGCGCCATGATGGCCGCCGCGTAGAAGAAAAATTTCACCCCTTCGACGGCGTACAGCATGGCAAGAAAAACGCCAGCAACGCCGCAGGCGGCGTTGCATAGCGTGAGGAAGTCCGCCAGGTGAAAACCCCGCAGCATGGAAAAATGTTTGGGCTGCTTTGTCACAGGTGATGGGTTTGGTTAAGGCTGCCGGCCGCTCAGCGGGGAATTCAGGTTCGGTAATTATCTCGCAGGCGCTGGAATGATGAGTACCGGGGCATCCGTCTTGGGCTCGATGCGCACCGACGTGGCACCGGCTGGCACCACGACGGTCTCGACCTCTCGGATCACACCGCCGCCGGCCACGCTACCCTGGGTGTTGCCGTACCCCATGACACGCGCCTCACAGGCGGTGCGGTCTTCGCCGGTCAGGACTTCACAGCGTTGACGAGCGTTGGCGTCAAACTGGGCGCCACTGTTGTCGAGCTTGCCACTGCGTTTTTCGGCAGCGGCGTTGTTGGTCTCGCGCAGGCAGGTGGCCTGATCCTGCTGGGTCCGACCTGTCATGCAGGCCTCGCGCTCCTTCTGGCTATTGCCGGAAGCGTCAATACCGGTGGTTCCTGTGGCGGTGATGGGCACCTGTGCCAGGGCGACGCCGGACACCATCAGCAGGGACAGGCTCATGCCTGCAAGTACGCGGGGGAATTTTGAAAGTGTGTTCATGCTCAAGCTCCTTGGCCAATAAAGATGCTTGAGTCTAGGAAGGCCCAGCGGCTGGGCATTGAGGGAATTCATCGCCGCAGCCGGGGTCGGGTCACCCGATCCCCTGTAGGACAGGTCTTTCAGCAGCAGATCTGCGCCAGGTCGCGCCGTGCCAAGGAGGGTCAGGACAGCTTGCCCGGACGGCTTTCGCCCGGCATGGTGAAAGAGTCTTCCCACTTGGCAGCAAACCGGTCCGGCTTTTCCTGCGTCATGAAGGAACCGGTGCCGTCCGGGTTGAAGCCGGCGCTCTGGTTCGCCCCACGCGTCTCGGTCGCAGCGGCTTGTTTGTCCTTGAGTTCCTTCATGGCCGCTGCCTTGGCGACACGGACTTTTTCAGTGGTGAACTCGTCCAGCGCCGCATGAAAGCTGCTGTCACCGCCGCGCGTTTCTTCATGATCGCGCTCAATGATCTCGGCCTCGCCAAGGAAAGCGGTGCGCATCGCGCCGGCTGAGGGCAAGCTGTTGCTGCGCACCGTGGTGTAGCCGATGCCGCACTCCAGCAGCAGGCCTTCCTTCATGTCGCGCTGGGCCTTGGTCAGGCCGCGTTTGCCTGGCACATCCACGCAGCCCACCACCTTGCCTTCGAGCGTGCTGACCACCAAAGTGCAATAGACGCCATCGAGCAGTTGGTGCCAGTGCTGGTCCTTGTTTTCGGGCTGGCCCCTGGTGCTGGGAATGGTAAAGCGCATCACCGGCACCTTGACCATCACAACATGATCGGGAAAAGCCGCACGCAGCCATGTCCAGACATCCAGCTCCTCGCTGGTGACGAGTCCTCGGGCGTTGAGCAGCCAGCGCGCGGGCAAGCGGAGTTTTTCGACGCGTTGGCGCTGCGTCCAGGCCCAATGGGCCAACCCACCCAGCGCCACCCCCACCACACCGCCCAGACCAATCATCAGCCATGTCAATACGTTCACGGTTCTCCTCCTCGGCTCAGTAGGCCCCTGAAGCAGCTTAAATCACAAAGCCGCATGGCGGCGGAAAATGGTGTGTGCGTGCGTTAACAAAGACGCGGCGCCGCAACACAGGAACATCGCACCTGGCTGGCCAGATAAAACCATTTATACGTCTTTGAGTAAAAACTGCATGCTGGTTCCGGCCAGCTCCAGCACATCGTTGTGCGCCAGCGGTACCGCTTCGGCACCGACCACAAGCCCGTTGAGCCGGGGCTGGACAGCGCCCGCCATGTGGGCCACGTAGAAGCCATAACGCCGGTGCGAGACGACCACCAGGCTGACATCGGGCTGGCCGAAGGTGGTCACGGCCTTGACCACCGGCATCTCCAGTCCGGCCGACGACCCGGTCAGCAACTTGAAGCTGGCGTGCAAGGCAGCAGAAGCGCCCGGGGCCGCGTGCGGGTCGAGCTTCATCGCTGCAGTTGCGTGGTACCCCGACTCTTCCGACGCCGCGAGGTACTGAATCCTGAAATTGCCAATTGCAATCGCATCGTTGTCATGCAGCAATTCGCGGGACTTGATCATGTGCCCGTTGAGGTAAGTGCCATTGGTGCTGCCCAGGTCTTCGACATAAACGTCGGCCAGGCCGTGCAGTTCGAACACGCAGTGCTCGCCACTGACCAGCGGGTTGTTGAGCACAATGTCGTTGTAAGGCCGTCGGCCCAGCGTGGTGCGGTCCTTGCGCAGGTACACATGCTTGATCTCGACGCCCTCGACCGATGTGATGAGTTGCGGCATAAAACTTCCCCATTCACCCGCCGGCGCCTGTCGCGCGGTGGTTTGCCCATGGTAGTCCTCGGGTCCGCCTGAAACAAGAGGGCCGGCCACCCGGTGCGCAACAGACTGTGTGCGCGCCGCTAGCGTCGTTTGCGCAGGGGCTCCAGCAGACCTGACAGGCCGTTGTGGTCAATCTCCAGTGCCAATGCCAGCAATCGGCCAAGCTCGCCTTTGGGGAAACCTTCACGCGCCATCCAGGCCAGGTAATTGCCGGGCAAGTCGGCGATCAGGCGGCCCTTGTATTTGCCAAAAGGCATCTCGCGGGTGACGAGCAACTGCAAGTCTTCAGGCTTCATGCGCCCTACCCGCCGGCTTGCTTGACAGTAAAGCCCTGTTTCCTGAGTAGGTCGATCAGGCCGGCCAGATGGTCTCCCTGCACCTCGATCACACCGTCCTTGACAGTGCCACCTGAGCCGCAGGCGGCCTTGAGCTGTTTGCCAAGCTGGACCAGCGCCGGTTCAGCCAGCGGAACGCCCTTGACCACAGTCACGCTTTTACCGCCGCGCCCCTTGGTCTCGCGCGAGACCCGCACGATGCCGTCCGAAGGCGGTGCGGCCTTCGCCTGACGGCAGACACAGCGAGCCTGCGGCTGACGGCAGGCCGGGCACATCCGGCCGGCATCGGTTGAATAAACGAGTCCCGAGGACGCCTGGTTTTTCATGGCGAGGCGGATGGCTTGTAGCGCTGGTAATGAATCACCCTGCCATTCTTGCAGATCTGCCACGCAGTCAAATGTAAGGAACCCTTTGGCAAACCGACTACTCCAACAACAAGTCTCTTCTTTTTTCACCCTCAGGAAGCATCATGATGAGCCGTAGAAACACCGTTCTGGGCCTGGGCGCTGTGTCCGCCCTGCTGGTCAGCGCGCGCAGCCTGCTTGGCGGCAGCCCGGCGCAGGCGGCAGCACCTGCACACACGTACGAAGTCATCAAAACCGACGCCGAATGGAAAGCGCTACTCAAGCCCGACCAGTACGCGGTGCTGCGCAAGGCCGGCACAGAACGCCCGCACACCAGCCCCTTGAACAAGGAAAAACGCGCCGGCACCTACCGTTGCGCCGGCTGCGCCCTGCCGCTGTTTGCGTCAAGCACCAAGTTTGAAAGCGGTACCGGTTGGCCCAGCTTCTGGCAGCCGCTGGACAAAGCCGTGGTTGAAGAAAGCGACACCAGCCTGTTCATGAAACGCACCGAGGTGTTGTGCCGTCGCTGCGGCGGCCACTTGGGCCATGTGTTTAACGACGGCCCGCGCCCCACCGGTCTGCGTTATTGCATGAATGGCGTGTCACTGAACTTTACGGCTGCCTGATGCGCGGCGCCCTCAATGTCGCCGGCCTGGCCGCTGCGGCAGGCCTGCTGGCCTGGGGTCTGCTGGGCAACAGCGCGGCCACAGAAAAAGCCGTCGTCTTGCCGGCACCCGTTTTCGATACCGCCACCGCCAGCTCTTCTGCGCTGGAGACCGCCGTGTTCGCGGGCGGCTGCTTTTGGGGGGTGCAGGCGGTTTTTCAGCACACGCAGGGCGTGCTCAACGCCGTGTCGGGCTACTCGGGCGGCACGCGCGAAACTGCCACCTATGCCAGCATCGGCTCAGGCCGCACCGGGCACGCCGAGGCGGTGCAGATCAGCTATGACCCCCGGCAAATCTCTTACGGCAAGCTGCTGCAGATCTACTTCTCTGTCGCGCACGACCCCACCCAGCTCAACCGTCAGGGGCCCGACACCGGCCCCCAGTACCGTTCCGCGATTTTTTACACGGATGCCCAGCAAAAGCAGGTGGCCGAGCGCTACATCGCACAACTCGACAGTGCCAGGGTTTATGCCGGCAAGATCGTGACCCAGCTCGCACCGTTGAACGCTTTTTACCCGGCCGAGGCTTACCACCAGGACTACGCCACGCGCAACCCGAACGCGCCTTATATCCGCCGCTTCGACGCACCCAAAATCGCCAACCTGAAAACCGTGATGCCCGAGCTCTACCGGGCCACGCCGGTGTTGGTGTCGTCCGCGCGTTAGCACCCGGCGGGCGTTACGTGCCGGCGGTCGGGCTCAGACCTTGGTCTGCGCCGCCTTGCGGTCAGCCACCACCTTTTGCGCCGAGGGGCGCTCACCGATGAACTTCACATAGGGCTTGTAGTCCACGCCGCCCGCGATCAGCAGGTCTTCGCCAAACGCGGCCTTGCTCGCCATGCCAATTAGCGGCAGGTTGGAAAAGGCGGCGCAATCGGCCTGACTGAAGGTCTCGCCGGCCACATAAGGCGCAAACTTCGCCAGCTTTTTGAAAGCGGCAATGTTGGTCTCCAGTTGCTGGCGGGTGCGCGCCAGGTTGCCCTCGCTGAGCGGCGCCGCACCAAAAAAGGTCGAGGCGTACAACTGGCGCGCCACGATCTCCAGATGCCAGTCAATGAAGGTCGTGAGCTCGCGCACCTTGGCCGCTTCGAAAGGATCGGCCGGAAGCAGCGCAGGCTGCGGCTTGGTGGCCTCGATGTAGTCGAGGATGGCCTGGCTTTCGCACAAGCCGCCCTGCGCAGTGCGCACAAACGGAATTTTGCCCAGCGGTGAAGCACTCAATACCGCCTCGTCGCTGCTGTGCGTGGCCGCAAATTCTTCGCTGAAGGGCAGGCCTTTTTCAAGCAGCGCGAGCTTGACCTTGTTGTAGTAGTTGGAAATCGGGGAGCCGCAAAGGGTAAGCATGGGAAGAAGTCTCCTGGGTGGGTGGCACGCAGTTTATGCCGTCCCTCCAGGAGTTCCTGCAACCACCGTGACAGCCCATTTGGGCCCCCAGGCTAAGACTCGGAAAACAGTGGCGTCAGCAGGCGCACGGCAACATTGAAGCCCCGCCCGACCGGCGTGACCCGCACCACCTCGGCCTCGCAGCCAAGTTGGCGGGTGCCGGAGACGCCAGGAAACTCCAGCACCATCGTGATGGTCTGGCCCGGCACATAAGCGACTTCAGAGGCGAAGTACAGGCCGGTGGCGCTGATGTCATGGGTGGCGCCCTCGTCCCCCTCCACGGTCAGGTGCAGGGCCAGGCCAAAACGCTGCGCCGTCCGCTGATCACGCAAATGAGCCTTTTTTTCGCCCTGCCTGGAAATGCTCATGATGGTCACTTTGCAAAAGTTGAAGGAACAGACCCAGTGTTTACCTTAAGGCCGATCGATGGCTGGGATGTAGGTGTGGAAACGGAGCGCGTGTGGGACGCGGGCTCTCCGTGTCCGGCTCCGGGCCCGGTGTCCAGCGCCTCCTACAAACGGGGGATGACAAAGCATCGCACCGCGCCAACACTGGCCCCGATTCAACCGGACCGCCAACCAGATCGGAGCCTGCATGTCCACATCCTGTTTTTCCAGAGGCTGCAAGGGCATGATTGCCACACGCATCCAGGCCGACTTGTTGCGCCAGGGTTTTGCCCTTGGCGACCCCTTGAAGTTTGCCGATGGCGACTTTGGCGGCAAGACCCATGCCGCCGTGCAGGCGCTGCAAGCGGCGCGCGGCCTGCCCGCCACCGGCGCGGTGGACGCCTCAACCTGGCGACAACTCACGCCAGAGCCCCTGCCCGGCCTGTTCGAGCGCTGCCTGCAGCTCACCGCCGCTTTTGAAGGTCACGGTTTCGGGCTGGCCAAAGGCAATTTTGACGGCGCCGGCATCACCTGGGGCGTGATCGGTTTCACACTGTCCAACCGCGAAATCCAGGTGCTGCTGGCCATGGCGGAGGTGCAGTCACCCGGCATCCTGCTGCGCTGCATGGGACCGCTGGCCGCCGAATGGCGCGCCATCACCGTGCTGACGCTGACACAACAGGTGGCCTGGGCCGATGCCATGTCGTCAGGGCCGTACAAAGAAGGGCTGCCCACCGCCTGGCTGCAGGCCTTTGCCAAGCTCGGCGACGAAGAGGTGGTCAAACGCATCCAGATGCAGCGCGCCTACGACCGTTACTTTGTGCCCTGCACCAGTTCGGCCGCCACACTCGGCCTGGCCAGCGAGCTGGGCATTGCGCTGGCGTTTGATGTACACGTCCAGAACGGCGGCTTCAAGCAGGACGCGTTCACGCTGGTGGAAGCCCTGCCCGCAGCCACCCCCGAAGCGTTGCGGCGTCAGAAGCTGGCCGCATGCGTGGCCGCCAGCGCGCGGCCGCAGTACCAGGCCGACGTGCTGAGCCGCAAAAACACCATCGCCACCGGGCAAGGCGTGGTGCATGGCGCCAGCTACCAACTGGCGGCCTGGGGGCTGGGGGAAGACGCAGTCGCTTAAGCTTGCAAGACCCCGTAGCCCTGTTCGCGCAGCGCAATGCCCAGCTCGACTTCCATGTCGCGCGCGCCTTCGTAGGGCATGGGGTTGTACATGAGGTAGAGCTGCGGCAGCAGGCGCAAGCCCCACTTCTGCACATAGACATTGGCCTGGATGCCCGCCTTGTGTTTGTCGAAACGCACATCCGGATCCAGCCCGGTCATGCCGACGTAAACAAAGGGCTTGCCGAGTTGCCAGTCCGGGTTGGCGCGGCGAAATCGAGCTGCGTTCCAGACCTCGTCGGACAGCTCGATCACATAGACATGGTAGTGGTGGCTGCGCGCAGTGCGCGGCTTTTCCGGCAGCGGCGCGGCCTTTTTTGCTGGTTTGCGGGATGCGGAGACCATGATGGGGCCAGTATGCGTGAGCCGGCGGCCCTGCTCCCAGCTACCAGCTACCAGCTACCAATTTAATAGCTGATTACGCCCGCTGGATATGGGCTGGATGCCGATTTCAACGCCAACCGAAGCCAAATTCAGTCCGGCACAAACTTGGCCTTGAACTTGATTTCGTCGGCTGGCAGCTCCAGCGTCACCAGTTGCCCCATCTTGCCGTCGCTGAGCCGGCAGGCCGCGAACAGGCTGAACTTGCCCTGCAGGTAGTAGCTCTCCAGGTCAATCAGCATGTAGGGGTAAGGCACAAACACCTGGTGCGGGAAGATCACCCGGTGCCGGTTGCGCGGCGACGGAAACAGCTTGTAGTCGTCGGTGGTGATTGCCTGGGCAGATGCCATGGTGGGGTACTTTTTGCGCGGTGTGAGAAAGGCGTTGGAAGGTAAAAGGGTCTGCTTGCAGCAACAGCCAGACCCTCAGGCGGCCTGGAGCATCGCGTCGCGCCCGCGCAGGGCCCGCGCGAAAAGCAGGCCAAGCACCACCAAGACACCGCCGCTCAGTGCGATCACGGTGCCGGCACCCAGCCGCGCGACCAGGCTGGCGGCCAGCAGCACACCCACCGACTGTCCGAGAAACAGCGCTGCGGCAAACAGCGACACGCCGGTGCCGCGCGCGCTCGGGGCCATTTGGGTGGCGTTGGTCTGCAAGGTGTTGTGCAGCATGAAAAAACCGAAACCCGCCAGCAGGCTGGCCGGCAGGGCCAGCGCCCACCACGGCGTCAGGCCCAGCACCACGGCAGCCAGGCCGGCCAGGCTGCCGCCCACCATGGCCAGGCCGCGCTCGCCAAGGCGGCGTATCAGAGGCCGTGCCACCACCATGTAGAGCATGCCGCCCAGCCCGAACAGCGCCACGATGGCGCCCGACGCCGTGAGCGACAGGCCCAGCGTGCCGTGCAAATGCGAGGCCCAGATCGCCAGCACGCCAAAACCCGCCGCGCCTTCGGCAAAAGACACCGCCAGCACCACCCGCGACCACGGGCCGGTGATGATAAGCAGCGCTTGTGCGATGAAACCCGGCCGCAGCACCGGCTCCGCCGGCGCTTGTGCAGCGATGGATGTGGCCTGCTGGCGGCGCCAGTCGGCATACAGCAGCATGCCCACCGCGCCAAACAGCACGGTGGTGATGCCAAAGGCCCAGCGCCATCCGAGCGCGTCAGTCACCAGTCCGCCCACCAGTTGCCCGCTGACCAGACCGAGTGTGGTGCCCAGGCCCACACGGGCCAGCGTTTCCTGACGCAGCTCATACACGATGGTGTCGCCCACCCAGGCCATGGAGATCGGAATGATGGCCGCCGCCCCCAGCGCCACCAGCACGCGGGCCAGCACCAGCACATCCAGGCTGGCCGCAAACACCGCCAGCAGGCTGCCGACGCAACATGCCAGCGTGGCGAAAGTCACAATGCCAAACTTGCTGAAGCGGTCGCCGAGCGGGCCGTACACCAGCTGCGCCAAGCCGTAGGTCACGGCAAACACCGACACCACCTGCGCAGCCTGGGCCAGACTTACGGCAAAAGCGCGTGACAGCTCGGGCAACATGGCGTCACAGATGCGCTGCACCGCCATGCTCGAAAACGTGGCCAGAGACAGCAGAAAGATGGATCGGCGTGTGGCCGCTGGAAGCGTGGCGGAGCCGGAGGTCATGGGGAGGATCAGTGAGGGTGCGACGCCGGCGCAACCGGCCGGCTGCTGTTGATTGTAGGCAAGGCTAGCGGCGGCCGCAGGCAACCGGTCAACGGTCAGCAGTTGTCGGATAGCGGTTAGCGGTTAACGGTTACCGGAATCAGGCACGCCGTATTCACGAAGAATGGGAATTCCGCCACTGCCACCGCCACCGCTGCCGCGATCCTGCGGCACGACCGGCCGCCCCGGCACCACCACAAAACCCGGCTGCGCCGCGCCAGATCCCGGCGAAATCACCATGCCCACGCCTGGTTGCTGCTGCGAAGGCACAGGGGGCGGGGGCGGCTGGTAGCCGGGGATGACGCCGCCGTCGGGCGTGGTCGTGGGCTGCGAAGGCGGGGTCACCTGCCCGCCCGGCGGGAACAGGCTGTTGAACCAGTCACTGACCGGGCTGGACGGCCCGGCGGCCGGCGCGCTGGAATTTTTCAGCACGTCGAAGCGGGCCTCTGCATCGACGACCTTGCTGCGCAGCGAGGCCGCAAAAAAGTCACCGACGATGGGCAGCGCGCTGTGCGCGCCCTGGCCCCAGTAGTCGCTGAGCGTGATGCGGTTGTCATTGAAGCCGACCCAGGCACCGGCCACCAGTTGCGGATGCATCAAGATGAACCAGCCGTCGGTGTTGTCCTGGGTGGTGCCGGTCTTGCCGGCCACGTCGGCCTGGATGCCGTGGCGGCCGCGGATGCCGGCACCGGTACCCTGGTCGACCACACCGCGCATCACATCGACCAGCGTCTGCGCGGTAGCCACCTGCATCGCCTGCTCGGGCGCCTTGGCCTGCCAGGCCTCCAGCACCTTGCCGTTGCGGTCTTCCACACTGGTGACCATGAAGGGCTCGATGTAGCTGCCCTTGTTGGCGATGGTGGCGTAGCCGGCAACCATTTCCTTGAGCGTGACCGGGCTGGTGCCCAGCGCCAGCGACAACACCTGCTCAAGCTTGCTTTGACGCACGCCGGCGGCCTGCGCCAGCGCGGCGACCCGGGCTGGTCCGACACTTTGCATGACCTGCGCGGTGATGGTGTTTTTCGAATACATCAGACCCTGGCGCAGCGTCATGGGCGCGTAGCTCGGCCCGCCGCTGTCGGTCGGACGCCAGACCTGGTTGCCGCCCAGCGAAATTTCGACCGCGTCGTCCATGTAGGTGTCGGTCGGCCGCGCACCGTTTTCAAAGGCTGCGCCATACACAAAAGGCTTGAAGGTCGAACCCGCCTGCCGCCGCGCCTGCTGCACATGGTCGAACGGATCTTTGGCAAAGTCGCGGCTGCCAACCCAGGCCTTCACATGACCGTTGCTGGGGTCCAGCGCCAGAAAGCCGGCCTGCAGGCGTGTCTTGTCCTGACGCAGCGCCTGCATGAACGTGCTGTCGGCCAGCAGGCGCTTGAAAAGGGCCTCGTCGGTTTCGCCGCTCTCCTTCGCGGCCTTGTACTCGGGCGTCTCGCGCACCAGCGCGCGCACCAGGTCCTTTTTGCCAGCCCAGGCACGCGGGCCCCACTCATTGTTGGCCACGCCCTGAAGCCGGTCGGCCTGGCGCTTGACCGCCTCGTTGGCCAGCTTTTGCAGCCGCGCGTCAATCGTGGTGCGCACCACCAGCCCGTCGGCATAGATGTTGTAGTCGTTGCGGTCCGCCCAGTCGATCAGCCAGCGGCGCAGGAACTGCGTCAGGTGCGGCGCCGCACCCAAGGGCTCGGTCTGGCGCTCAAAGTCGACCTTGAGCGGACGTTTTTTCAGCGCCTCCAACCGTTTGGCGTCGAGCTTGTTGTGTTTGACCATCTGGCCGAGCACGATGTTGCGCCGTTCTTTGGCGCGCTGGGGATTCATCACCGGGTTGTAATAACTGGTGCCTTTGAGCATGCCAACCAGCGTGGCGCTTTCCAGCACATCGAGCTTGTCGGCCGACTTGTCGAAATAGGTGCGCGCCGCCATCTCGATACCGAAGGCGTTGTACAAAAAAGGCACGGTGTTCAGGTAGGTTTCAAGAATTTCGTCCTTGCTGTAGATCGCCTCGATCTTCAGGGCGGTGATGATCTCCTTGAACTTGCGCGTCAGGCTGCGCGAGCGGCCGACTTCTTCCGGGTAGAGGTTGCGGGCGAGCTGCTGCGTCAGGGTCGATCCGCCCTGCAGGTCGCCGCCGAAGGTGCGAAAGGTCGCCCCCACGATGCGCCGGAAATCGAGCCCATGGTGATCGTAGAACCGGTGGTCTTCCGTGGCGATCAGCGCTGCCACCACATTGGGCGAAATGTCGGCCAGCTTGATCCGGTCGCGGTTGGCCCCCTTGAAAGCGGCCAGCTCCTTGCCGTCGGCCGACATCACGATGGTCGGCTGCTGGGTCCTGGACTTCTGGATGTCGCGGATGCTGGGCGTGAAGGGAATCAGCAGCAAAAAATACAGGAGAACCAGACCCGGCAGCGCCGCCAGACCCAGCAGTACGCCCCGCCGCGTCGGATGCCGCAGGTGGTAAATCACCTGGGGCCCAAAAGTCGTGACGAATGTCATGACACGCGGTCGGAGGCGTTCGTAAAGAGCGTAAAACGTGTTCATCGGCTGCCAGTGTAGGCGCTTGGACCAGCCCGGCGTTACCGGCAGTTACGGGCGGTGTCAGGGGCGCGGTGACGTTGGTGGGGAGGCATTCACACTTTTTTCAGCGGCTGCCAGCCGACAAACTTCGGGTAATGGCGCTGCACCACCGCGCCATTGAAGTCCCAGGCCAGGCATTTGCCCAGATGGTACGGTGGCCCGGCGTTTTCTGCCTCGGGCACACCCGATTGCCGGCGCAGGCGATCGCGGTAGACCGGCACAGTCTGGTAGGCAGCGGTCGCCATGTTGAACAGCAGCTCGCGCAAATGTGTGCAGCCGCGTGTGCCGCCCAGCGCCTTTTCAATCGCCTGGCGCCAGCCCGGCCCCATGGTCACGCCCACCATCTGCTGCATCGGATCAACCCCCTGCTGGCATTCGGCAAACGGCGTGTGGTCGCTGGCGGTGGCGATTTCGCGGATGGTCATCTGGTCGTCCACCGTGGCGCGTATTGCCATGCCGTGGATCGGTGCGCCGGGTGGCATTTCGCGGCGCTCGGAGCGCTCCAGTGCATAGGTTTTGGTGTCGGTCATTTCCGCCTCGATGTCCCACAGGCCGTCCTCGCGGCGGTAGCCACGGTAAACAACAGCGCGGGTGTGCAGGTGGGAACGGGCTTGGGGGGCGGGCAATGGCATGGCTGTGTCGTCGGGCTGAAATGGCTATTTTCCCCGCAAGGCGGGCTGTCTGCTGCGCCAGCGGTGACAGGCTCGTCAATCAAGCATCAAATTGGCCTCCAGCCCTTACCAGCCGGGCGGCAAAAGCTATGGTTTTAGGAGCAACCGGGAAAGCGACATTCGGTTCTGCCGGCACCGCAAGGGCCGGTACGGCGTTTTGCCCGACACTGCAAACCATGAATCCCGCTTCAACCGCTGTCATGCGCAACACCAAACGGGCCGGCCTGGCCTTTGTTTTCCTGTGGTTCATGCTGGGCGGGATCGCGCACTTTGTTTTCACCGAAGCCGAGATGCGCATCGTGCCGCCCTGGATGCCCTGGCCGCGCGAGGTGGTGCTGCTCAGCGGCGTGGCCGAGTTGCTCGGGGCTGCGGGTCTTTTGTGGCGCCCTGCAAGGTGGGCCGCTTTGTGGGGACTGTTTGCCCTGACCATCGCTGTGACGCCGGCGCATATTTACATGCTGCAAGAGCCAGCGCTGTTTCCGTCGGTGCCCTACTGGGCGCTGGTGCTGCGGCTGCCCTTGCAGGTGGCGCTGCTGGCGCTGATCGCCTGGCTGGCTTGGCGGCCGGCCACAGCATCAGCCCGGTAAAACCATCAAGGCTCGGAGACAACGCGCGGCGCGGGCATGTCCATCACCGTGGGTTCAGCCCCCGGCGCCTGGGCAGCCGGAAGAATCTGAATGTTCACGTATTTGATCGGTGGCGGCGACAACTGGCCCGGCGTTACAGGCGCGGCGGCCACTGCACCGGCAACCGCATTGACCAGCGGCGGCTCGACCGGGGTGGTCTCGGCCAGGGGCGCGCCCGGCAGCAGCAGCGGGTCCAGGCCGGGCGGCGGCGCCTGCTTGCTCAGGCCCTCGGGCGCCGAGAACTTCGCGCGCGCATCGACCGCCTTGGCCTTGATCGCCTGCTGAAAAAACTCGCCCACCATGGGCAGCGCACTTTGCGCGCCCTGGCCCCAGCGGTTTCCCATGGTCACGCGGTTGTCGTTGAAGCCGACCCAGGCGCCAGCCACCAGTTGCGGGTGCATCAGGATGAACCAGCCGTCGGTGTTGTCCTGGGTGGTACCGGTTTTGCCGGCCACGTCGGCGCGTATGCCGTAGCGGCTGCGGATACCGGCACCAGTGCCCTGGTCCACCACACCGCGCATCACGTCCACCAGCATGTTGGCGGCCGCAGTGGACATCGCGGTTTCAGCCACTGCGCTTTGGAACGCTTCCACCACCTGGCCGTTGCGGTCTTCTACCCGCGTGACCCCCATCGGCTGCACATACCGGCCGTCGTTGACCAGCGTGCCGTAACTGGCCACCATTTCCCGGAGCGTGACCGGGCTGGTGCCCAGCGCCAGCGACAACACTTCGTCGAGTTTGCTCTGGCGCACACCCATGCTGCGCGCGAGACCCGCCACGCGCGCCGGGCCGACGATCTGCATCACCTGCGCGGTGATGGTGTTTTTGGAATACACCAGGCCTTCACGCAGGGTCATGGGCGCGCCGCTGGGACCGCCACCGTCGCTGGGCCGCCAGAACGTGCCGTCGCCCAGGGGAATGTCCACGGCCTGGTCCACGAAGCCGTCGTAAGGCCGCGAGCCGTTTTCAAACGCTGCGCCGTAGACAAAAGGCTTGAAAGTCGAGCCTGGCTGGCGGCGCGCCTGCGCCACATGGTCAAACTGGTCCACTGCAAAGTCGCGGCTGCCGACCCAGGCCAGCACATGGCCGTTGGACGGGTTCAATGCAAGGAAGCCGGCCTGCAGCCGCGTCTTGTCCTCACGCAGCTTTTGCATGAAGGCCGCGTCACCGGCCAGCGCCTTGAAAGCCTGCTCGTCACTCTGACCGGCCTTGATCGCAGCCTGGTACTCGGCCGAATCGCGCACAAAGGTCAACATCAATTCGCGCTTGGCGCCTTGGGCGGTCCAGCCGGACTTTTGCGCCCAGTCCGCGTCCGAGAGCGCCTGCAGCTTGTCCGCCTGCCGGGTCAAGGCTTCGTTGGCCATGGCTTGCAGCCGCGAGTCAATCGTGGTGTGGACCACAAGACCATCGGCATACATGTTGTAGCTGTTGCGGTCGGCCCACTCGATCAGCCAGCGACGCAACTGCTGGGTGAAGTGCGGGGCCGGGCCAAGTTCCGGCTCCTGGCGCTCGAAGTCCACCTTGAGCGGCATCTGCCTGAGCGCTGCCAGTTGTTCCACCGGCAGCTTCTGGTGCCGCACCATGCGGCCCAACACGGTGTTGCGCCGTTGCAGCGCGCGCTCGGGGTTGAGCACCGGGTTGTAATAACTCGTCCCCTTGAGCATGCCGATCAGGGTCGCGCTTTCCAGCAGATCCAGCGTGTCGGCGGTCTTGTCGAAATAGGTGCGAGCGGCCATCTCGATGCCGTAAGCGTTGTACAAAAAGGGCACGGTGTTGAGGTAGGTCTCCAGGATTTCGTCCTTGGAATACACCGCCTCGATCTTCAGTGAGGTGATGGCCTCCTTGATCTTGCGCGTCATGGTGCGCGCACGGCCGATTTCTTCAGGGTAGAGGTTGCGCGCCAGTTGCTGCGTGATGGTCGAGCCGCCCTGCACCTTGCCCTGCACGGTGTTCATGGCCGCGGACACGGTACGCCGCAGGTCCATGCCGCGGTGCTGGTAGAAACGTGCGTCCTCGGTGCTGATCAGCGCGTTCACCACATGTGGCGAGATGTCGGCCAGCGGCACCCAGTCGCGGTTGGCGCGGCTGAACACCGTCAGTTGCTGCCCATCGGCCGACAACACCACCGAGGGTTTGGCCGCCTTGGCCTTGCGCAGGTCATTGATGCTGGGCGTGAAAGGAATCAAGGCCAGCACGTAGATCAGCAACACCACCGGCACCGCCGCCAGCCCCCAGGCCATGCCGCGCAGCGTCGGATGCCGAAGGCCATGCGCGATGGAAGTGACGACCTGCCGCAGGCGGGACGGGGCAGGTTCAGAAAGGTCGATGTCTGGCGGTGTGGTCATGTGCGAAGAGCCTAGGGCAGGCCTGACGCGCTTGCTGTAGGACGCCAGGCACTGAGGGCATCGGCTGCCGCAGGCAGGTATCGGACCCAACCCCCCAGCCGCCGGCACCACCCGGCGGCAATGGCCTACAGCCCGCAAACACCGGCGGCTGTACGCTCCAAGCACCACGATTCATCCCTCTCAGGAGACTGCCATGGCCCACCCCGGCGTAGAACCCAACCGCATTGATGTCGCCGACCGCATGCGCGAATTTGGCGGATCGTGAGCGACGCTTTCCTCGGCAGCACCCTGCATGGCGCGCTGGCGCTGGTGCTCGGGATCATCATCATCCTGATGGGCCTGGTCATCTGGTCGATCAAGCGCCACCGCAACCCCAAGCTCAAGATTGAATGCGGCGACTCCATCGACACGTTGATGCCCTCACTGGCGGGCTTGAGCCTGGGCAGCGTCAGCGCCGGCAACTCGGTCGAGCTGCTGGAAAACGGCGCCTATTTCGACGTGCTGATCGAACGCATCGCCGCCGCAAAGCAGACCGTGCACTTCGAGACTTTCCTGTGGAAGGAAGGAAAACTTGGGCAGCGCCTGGCCGATGCCTTGTCTGAGCGCGCGCGCGCCGGCGTCAAGGTGCGCGTGTTGCTCGACGCCACCGGCTCCAAGGAAATCGGCAAGGGCGAGCGCCGGCAAATGGAAGACGCCGGTTGCAAGGTCAAGATGTTCCATGAACGCTCGATCTACAACATCGGTGTGATGAACGAGCGCGACCACCGCAAGCTCGCGGTGATCGACGGAAAGGAAGCGTTTGTCGGCGGCCATTGCGTGGTGGACGAGTGGCTGGGCAATGCGGAAGACGGCAAACACTACGCTGACCTCAGCGTGCGGCTGCACGGGCCCATCGTTCACAGCGTGCAGGCGGCCTTCAGCGAGAACTGGGGCGGCCAGACCGGCGAGCTGTTTGTGGGCGACGATGTGTTTCCCGAACTCGCGCCCGCCGGCGAAGTGCGCATCCACGCCGCCTACACCAAGCCCGAAGGCTCGGCATCGGCCGTCAAGATTCTTCACCACACCGTGATCTGCCTGGCCCAAAAACGCATCTGGATCCAGAACCCCTATTTCATCCCCGAGCCGGAGGCGATTGACGCCTTCGGTGAGGCCGTCAAACGCGGCGTCGATGTGCGCGTGATGATGCCGTCCACCAGTGGCTCCGACAACCCCATGGTGCAGCACGCCGGCCACCGCAATTTTGAGAAACTGCTCAAGTGCGGCGTGCGCCTGTTTGAATACCCGCACACCCTGCTGCACCAAAAGGTGATGACCATCGACGGCGTCTGGAGCGCCATTGGTTCGAGCAACTTTGACGATCGCTCCTTTGACACCAACGACGAGCTCACCCTGGGCATCCAGGACGCGGCGCTGGCGACGCAGCTTGATGCGGTGTTCGAGAAATACGTGGCACGCTGCCAGGAGATCGAGCTCAAAGCCTGGCAACAGCGCGGCCTGTGGCACAAGTTCAAGGACAACTGGTTTTACATCTTCAATGAGGTGTTGTAAGGGCTCGCCCCGGCTTCATTGGTCAAATCGGCCTGTAGCCCCTGTCCAGCGTGCGTAGCTAGCTATCAAAACAGTAGCGCTCTGAAACGCCGGGACGGGTCAGGCGCATGCAGGCAAAACCGCTTTGCTGTGTTGCCTATTGACAATATATATTGCTAAAATGCAATGCAATGAAGGCCATCCTGATTGCCAGAGCCAAGGAGCTACGCGATGACGGGTCGTTGGTCGAA
>NZ_JAYWHI010000098.1:0-6920 GCF_043778355.1 Polaromonas sp. | reverse complement strand
CTATTTAGTTGATAGCTGCTTGCGCCCGTATTTGTTGACCTGCAGCACTATTTTGCGTGTTACGCCGGTACATTCTGCACATTGCTGCTGACAATCACGCCGCCGCCCAGGCACACCTCACCGTCGTACAGCACGGCCGACTGCCCTGGCGTGACGGCCCATTGCGCTTGAGCAAAATGCAGCTCGCAATGCTGCCCGTCGCTGGCCACCAGATCGCAAGGTGCATCAGCCTGGCGATACCGCGCCTTGGCGGCCATTGCACCGGGTACGGGCGCGCTGCCAGATACCCAGCTGCAATCCAGCGCGGTGAGCTCAGTTGACTGCAGCCACGGGTGGTCGTGGCCTTGCACCACCCACAACGTGTTGGTGGCCATGTCTTTGCGGGCAACAAACCACGGCGTGTGTTCACCTGCGCCGCGCTGGCCTTGCGCTTGCAGCGCTTTCAGTTCGGCGCCCTTGGCTTTGACGCCGCCAATGCCCAGCCCCTGGCGCTGGCCCAGCGTGTAAAAACTCAGGCCCACATGCTCGCCGAGCACCCTGCCCTTGTCGTTCTTGATCGGTCCCGGCGCTTTGGCAATGTAGCGGTTCAGGAAGTCGCGAAACGGCCGCTCGCCGATAAAACAAATGCCAGTCGAGTCCTTTTTCTTTGCGTTCGGCAGACCGATCTCGTCGGCGATGCGTCGCACTTCCGTCTTTTTGAGTTCGCCAACCGGAAACAGCGTGCTGGCCAGTTGCGTCTGGTTGAGGCGGTGGAGGAAATAACTCTGGTCTTTGGCCGGGTCCAGGCCCTTGAGCAGTTCGTGCAGGCCGGTGATTTCGTTTTTGCGCACGCGTGCGTAGTGACCGGTAGCGATCTTCTCGGCGCCCAGGCGCATTGCATGGTCCAGAAAAGCCTTGAACTTGATTTCTGCGTTGCACAGGATGTCAGGGTTGGGCGTGCGGCCGGCCTGGTACTCGCGCAGAAATTCGGCAAACACCCGGTCCTTGTAGTCGGCGGCGAAGTTGACGTGTTCGATGGCTATGCCGATAACATCGGCCACGGCGGCTGCGTCCACAAAGTCGATGTTGGACGAACAGAATTCGCTGTCGTCGTCATCTTCCCAGTTCTTCATGAAGATGCCGACGACCTCGTGGCCTTGCTGCTTGAGCAGGTGCGCGGTCACCGCAGAGTCCACGCCTCCGCTCAAACCGACCACGATGCGTTGTTTTTGCATCACCCGATTTTAGGTGGGTGGCGTTAAAGCGGCGAGGCCAGGGCCCGTTCACCTTGGGGATTTGCGGCATAAACGCTGGGGTCGGTCGTGACCAGCGCCAGCGGGTAACGCTTGCCGGCCAGATAGTCTTCCATGCAGGTCAGCAGCAGCGGGCTGCGGTGCCGCGGCACGCAGGCACGGATTTCGTCGGGGCTGAGCCACAGGGTGCGCACAATGCCTTCGTCGAGCGCCATCCCCGGCACTTCGTCGCCCAGCGTGCCGCAAAACGCGAAACGCAGGTAGGTGATGTCCAGGGGCATGTCCTGGCCGGGAACGGTTTTCTCAAAGCGCGACATGTAGACGCCGACCAGTGCGTCAGGCGTGAAATGAAAAGCGGTTTCTTCCAGCGTCTCGCGGGCGCAAGCCTGCACAGGGCTTTCGCCGGGGTCGAGGTGGCCGGCCGGATTGTTCAGGCGCAGGCCGTCCTGCGTGTGCTCCTCGACCAGCAGGAACTTGCCGCCCCGTTCGATGATGGCGGCAACGGTGACACTGGGTTTCCAACGTGAGTTCATGCCAGCATTATCCGGGTGCCGCGTGGGCCGTACCGCCGTGATTACTGTCCGGCCAAAACCGCGCGAAACTCATGTAAGCTAGCCGACAGCTTCAGAAATCACGTAGAACTACTTACACGCAACGAGGAGACACCCATGCGAATTGGGGTACCAGCCGAAATCACGGCAGGGGAAACACGCGTCGCCGTCACGCCCGAGACGGCCAAAAAACTCAAGGCCCAGGGCCACACGGTCGTCATCCAGTCGGGTGCTGGCGTGGCGGCCAGCGTTCCCGATGAGGCCTATGTGGCCGTCGGCGCTGAAATCACCGATGCCGCCGGTGCCTATGCGTCCGACATCGTGCTCAAGGTGCGTTGCCCGCTGGACAGCGAGATAGCCCTGGCCAAGGCCGGCACGGTGCTGGTCGGCATGTTGAATCCGTTTGACGCCGCCGGCCTGCAGCGCCTGGCCGCCGCGCAACTGACGGCGTTTGCGCTGGAAGCCGCGCCGCGCACCAGCCGCGCGCAAAGCATGGACGTGTTGTCCTCGCAGGCCAACATCGCCGGCTACAAGGCCGTGATGATGGCGGCCAACGCCTACCAGCGCTTTTTCCCGATGCTGATGACCGCCGCCGGCACCGTCAAGGCCGCCCGTGTGGTGATCCTGGGCGTTGGCGTGGCGGGCCTGCAGGCGATTGCCACCGCCAAGCGCCTGGGTGCGGTGATCGAGGCCAGCGATGTGCGGCCCAGCGTCAAGGAACAGGTCGAGTCGCTGGGGGGCAAGTTCATTGACGTGCCTTATGAAACCGACGAAGAACGCGAGGCTGCCGTCGGTGTGGGTGGTTACGCCAAGCCGATGCCGCCAAGCTGGCTGGAGCGGCAAAAAGCCGAAGTTGCCAAACGGGTGGCCCAGGCCGACATCGTCATCACTACGGCATTGATCCCCGGCCGCGCCGCACCGGTGCTGGTGACCGAGGACATGGTCAAGGCCATGAAGCCCGGCAGTGTGATCGTTGACCTGGCTGCGCCGCAGGGCGGCAACTGCCCGCTGACCGAGCCTGGTAAAACGGTCGTCAAACACGGCGTCACGCTGATCGGCGAGACCAATGTGCCGGCGCTGGTGGCTGCCGACGCCAGCGCGCTCTACGCGCGTAACCTGCTGGACTTCCTCAAACTGATTGTTGGCAAGGAAGGCGCGCTGAACATCGACCTCGAAGACGACATCGTGGCGGCCTGCCTGATGGCGCAGGCCGGCGAAGTCAAACGGAAGTAGCAAGAAAAGGAAAAGAAACCCCGTTCGAGTTGAGCCTGTCGAAGCCATTGGCGCTTCACAGAAGACCCTTCGACAAGCTCAGGGCGAACGGAACTGGAGACCCCTATGGACGCAGTATCCCCCACCATCATCAACCTCATCATCTTTGTGCTGGCCATTTACGTGGGTTACCACGTGGTCTGGACCGTCACACCTGCGCTGCACACACCGCTGATGGCGGTGACCAACGCGATTTCGGCGATTGTCATTGTGGGCGCCATGCTGGCTGCCGCGCTGACCGTCACGCCGCTGGGCAAAACCATGGGCGTGCTGGCCGTGGCGCTGGCAGCGGTCAATGTGTTCGGCGGTTTCCTGGTCACACGCCGCATGCTGGAGATGTTCCGGAAAAAAGAGAAGAAGGCCGTTGCGGCTGACGCAGCAGGTTCAGGAGCAGCCAAATGAGCATGAATGTCGTCACGCTGCTGTACCTGGTGGCTTCCGTTTGTTTCATCCAGGCGCTCAAGGGCCTGTCGCACCCGACCACGTCGATTCGCGGCAACCTGTTCGGCATGGTCGGCATGGCGATTGCCATCCTGACCACCGGTGCGCTGATTGTTGAAATTTCGGGTGGCAAGGCTTTCGGCATGGTCTACGTGCTGGTCGCACTGCTGGTTGGCGGCACCGCCGGCACGATCATGGCCAAACGGGTCGAGATGACCAAGATGCCCGAGCTGGTGGCTTTCATGCACAGCATGATCGGTCTGGCGGCGGTGTTTATCGCCGTGGCGGCCATGGCCGAGCCGGACGCCTTTGGCATCGTGGCCCAGGGCCTGGGCACGGCGGCGATCCCGGCCGGCAACCGGCTTGAGCTCTTCCTCGGCGCAGCCATCGGCGCGATCACCTTCAGCGGCTCGGTGATCGCCTTCGGCAAGCTCAGCGGCAAGTACAAGTTCCGCCTGTTCCAGGGCGCGCCGGTCACTTTCTCGGGCCAGCACATGCTCAACCTGGTGCTGGGTATTGCTACCTTGGTCCTCGGCCTGGTGTTCATGTTCACCGGCAACTGGACCGCGTTTTTTGCGATGCTGGCGCTGTCCTTCGTGCTGGGCGTGCTGATCATCATCCCGATCGGCGGCGCCGACATGCCGGTGGTGGTGTCCATGCTCAACAGCTACTCGGGCTGGGCGGCAGCCGGCATTGGCTTCTCGCTGAACAATGCCATGCTGATCGTTGCCGGTTCACTGGTCGGATCGTCCGGCGCCATCCTGTCCTACATCATGTGCAAGGCGATGAACCGGTCCTTCTTCAACGTGATCCTGGGCGGCTTTGGCGGCGAGGCTGGTGCAGCCGCCGGCGGCGCCAAGGAGCAGCGCCCGGTCAAGTCTGGGTCGGCTGATGACGCGGCCTTCATTCTGGGCAATGCCGAAACCGTGATCATCGTGCCGGGTTATGGCCTGGCGGTCGCGCGTGCGCAGCATTCGGTCAAGGAACTGGCGCAAAAGCTGATCGACCGCGGTGTCAACGTCAAGTACGCGATCCATCCGGTGGCCGGCCGCATGCCCGGCCACATGAATGTGCTGCTGGCCGAGGCCGAAGTGCCTTACGACCAGGTGCATGAAATGGAAGACATCAACGCCGAGTTCGGCCAGGCCGACGTCGCCATCATTCTGGGTGCCAACGATGTGGTGAATCCTGCCGCACACGTCAAGGGCAGCGCGATCTACGGCATGCCGATTCTCGAGGCCTACAAGGCCAAGACCGTCATCGTCAACAAACGCTCGATGGCCGCCGGTTATGCCGGCCTGGACAATGAGTTGTTCTACATGGACAAAACCATGATGGTGTTCGGTGATGCCAAAAAAGTCATTGAGGACATGGGCAAGGCCATTGAGTGAGCGGCCGACGCGGGCTGCTTGCTGTCGTATCAAAAACAGGAAATTAGAGGGTTCGCTCTCCTGATTTCTCCTGTTTCCTAGGGAAAACGCAATAACCCCGCAGAGGGTTGCGCCGTGAAAATTCGTGGCAGTTGTTCAATCGTCATCTGGAGACACAAGCATGAATGCATCCACCCTCGACCGTCCCTGGCTGAGCGCCTACCCGCCTGGCGTGCCCGCCGACGTTGACATCTCCCAATACAGCTCCCTCGTTGCATTGATGGAAGAAAGTTTCGCCAAAAACGCTTCGGCGGTGGCCTACAGCTTCATGGGCAAGGACGTGACTTTCGGGCAAACCGACAGCCTGTCGCAGGCTTTCGCGGCCTATTTGCAGGGCCTGGGCCTGGCCAAGGGCGACCGCGTTGCCATCATGATGCCCAACGTGCCGCAGTACCCGATCACGGTGGCCGCCATCCTGCGCGCCGGTTATGTGGTGGTCAATGTCAACCCGCTGTACACCCCGCGCGAGCTGGAGCACCAGCTCAAGGATTCGGGCGCCAAGGCGATTGTCATCATCGAGAACTTCGCCAACACGCTGGAGCAGTGCATTGCCAACACGCCGGTCAAACATGTGGTGCTGAGCGCCATGGGTGACCAGCTGGGCATGCTCAAGGGCGCACTGGTCAATTACGTGGTGCGCAATGTCAAGAAGATGGTGCCGGCCTTCAACCTGCCCAATGCCGTGCGTTTCAATGACGCCGTGGCGCGCGGCACCCGCGGCACGCTCAAGCGCCCTGACCTCAAGCCCGATGACGTGGCCGTGCTGCAGTACACCGGCGGCACCACCGGGGTGTCCAAGGGCGCGGTGCTGCTGCACCGCAATGTGATTGCCAACGTGCTGCAGTCCGAAGCCTGGAACGGCCCGGCCATGGCGACGATGGAGGCTGGTGTGCAGCCGACCTATGTCTGCGCGTTGCCGCTGTATCACATCTTCGCCTTCACCGTGAACATGATGCTGGGCATGCGCACCGGCGGCAAAAACATCCTGATCCCGAATCCGCGCGACCTGCCGGCGGTACTCAAGGAGCTGGCCAAACACAAGATTCACAGCTTTCCGGCGGTCAACACCTTGTTCAATGGCCTGGCCAACCATCCCGACTTCAACACCGTGGACTGGTCGCACCTGAAGGTCTCACTCGGCGGCGGCATGGCGGTCACAAGTGCAGTGGCCAAGCTCTGGCTCGAAAAAACCGGTTGCCCGATCTGCGAAGGTTACGGCCTGTCGGAGACCTCGCCGTCGGCGAGCTGCAACCCGACCAACAGCAAGGCCTTCACCGGCACCATCGGTGTACCGATTCCCGGCACCTGGTTCAAGCTGCTTGATGACGATGGCAATGACACGCCGGCGGGCCAGCCCGGTGAGATCGCCATCAAGGGTCCGCAGGTGATGGCTGGTTACTGGCAGCGCCCCGACGAAACCGCCAAGGTCATGACGCCCGACGGCTACTTCAAATCGGGGGACATCGGCATCATCGACGAGCGCGGCTTCTTCAAGATCGTCGACCGCAAGAAAGACATGATTCTGGTCAGCGGTTTTAATGTCTACCCGAACGAGGTCGAGGACGTGGTCGGCGGCATGGACGGTGTGATGGAATGCGCCTGTGTCGGCGTGGTCGATGACAAGTCTGGCGAGGCCGTCAAGCTGGTCATCGTCAAGAAAAACCCGGACCTGACAGAAGCCCAGGTGCGCGAGTTCTGCAAGACCAACCTGACCGGCTACAAGCAGCCCAAGGTGGTCGAGTTCCGCACCGAGCTGCCGAAGACACCGGTCGGCAAAATCCTGCGCCGCGAACTGCGCGACAAGAAGTAAGGCGGGAGGTTCTCCCCTTCAACAAAGGCGGCTCCGGCCGCCTTTTGTTTTTGCCTGTTCCTTTTCGGGCAAACTCTTGGTGTCCTGTCCCACAAATAAAGGCGATCTGAAATCGCCCATTCAGCCGCCATATGGCGTTGGTTGTCGTTGCCATAGCTACGGCTATGTCGCCTCCTCCCGCCTT
>NZ_JAYWHI010000097.1:0-48052 GCF_043778355.1 Polaromonas sp. | reverse complement strand
TCGCACCGTACTTGGAGCGCGACTGCTTGCGGTCTTTCACGCCTTGCAGGTCGAGCGAGCCACGAACGATGTGGTAACGCACACCGGGCAAGTCCTTGACACGACCGCCGCGAACCAGCACGACGCTGTGTTCCTGCAGGTTGTGGCCTTCGCCGCCGATGTAGGAAATGATTTCAAACCCGTTGGTCAGGCGCACTTTGGCGACTTTACGCAGAGCCGAGTTTGGCTTCTTCGGGGTGGTGGTGTACACACGGGTGCAGACACCACGGCGCTGTGGAGAATTCTCCATCGCGGGGCTTTTGGACTTGATCTTTTCGACCTCGCGTCCTTGGCGAACTAATTGATTGATGGTTGGCATTGAAAAACGTCCCTAAACGTCTGATAACTGACTGAAAAACACGCGGCAAACACTGTGAGATCGTGGCTCACCACGTGACTGACCGGCTTTTGTCGTAAAAACGGTCAGCTCTTCCAAAATTTGCGGAAAAGCCCATGAGTGTAGCAGTTCGGGCTTTTGTCGGCAAATCAGTCCAGTTTGATCCCCAGATCCACTGCCAGTTTGATCCACACCGGCACATCCCGCAGCCAGTCCTCACGGGTTTCTTTCAGATTTTTTGGCTTGTTCGGAATCGCGAAGGTTTCGCGCAGCTGCGCAGCCTTCGGCGTGTTGGCGCCTTCTACGGCGACTTGCGAGAGGGCCTTCAGCACCGCTTCAGGCGTGCCAGCAGGCGCCATCAACGGCAAGCCGCCTTCAAGCGTCACCAGGCGGCCCTCAATGCCTTGCTCGGTCAGCGTTGGCACGCCTGGCAGCTTGGGCGAGCGGTAGGAGCCCGTCACCCCGATGGCTTTGACGCCGCGCGGTTGCACTGTGGCAAACGACTGGTAACTGCCAATCGCCACCTGCAACTGCCCGCCCGCCACGTCCACCCACATCGGCGACTCACCACGGTAATTGATGGTGACGATTTTGGTGCCTTCGTTGCGGTTCGTCTGGTCAGCCACCATCTGCGGGTAGGAGCCGGCGGCATAACTGCCCATGTTGACCGGGTTTTTCTTGGCGTACGCAATCAGCTCGCGCATGGTGTTGACACCAATTTTTTCCGGCACACCGACCACCAGCGGGCCGGACGGGAAAAAAGCCACCGGCACAATGTCGGTGTCCAGGTTATAGGGCAGCTTGCTGTACAGCACGCGGTTTTGCCAGACGGTGCCCGAGGTGGTCATCAGCAAGGTGTAGCCGTCCGCTGGTGACTTGGCCACCGCATCAATCGCAATGATGGCACCCGCGCCCGGCTTGTTTTCCACAATCGCAGGGACACCGAACTTTGCCGTCAGTTGCTCCGCATAGAGCCGCGCGTAGGAATCCGTCAGCCCACCGGCTGCGAAGGCCACGATGATCCGAATCGGCTTGGTCGGCCAGCGCGCTGGCTGCGCCACGGCGTGGCGCATGACCGCTGGCAGCATCAGCGCGCCAGCGGCCAAGCCACCCGCCGCAATGAGCTGACGGCGTTGCAAGGATTGACCGGGGAGTTTGCGGCTGTTCATGGGTTGTTTTCTGATGGTGATGAAGCCATCCATCATAGGCACTGCGGCGTGGATTCGTCTCAGGAAAGACGCCTAGACTGGTCCCTGACGCGTCTTGGGGCACTGAGCGCTCGTCGATCCGATGGGTCTGGCCAGCAGTTTTTTAACGCCAATCCGTGGATTGTCGTGCGCGCCTCAAACGGCTACTTGATCCACAAACGGATCGAATCCCAGGCGCGGCCCAGAATACCGGCTTCCTCGACCGCCTCCAGCGCCACCAGCGGGATGTCCGCCACTGGCTGGCCAGTGCCAGTGCTGACTTTCAGCGTACCAAGCGCCTGGCCTTTGACAAACGGCGCGACCAGCGGGTCGGGCCGGGCGACCTGGGTCTGAACCTTGGCAGAGCTGCCGGCAGGAATGGCCAGCACGATGGCCTGCGGGCGGCCCAGTTTGACGGTGTTCGACTTGCCCTTCCAGACACTGGGCGAGGCGACCGGCTGGCCGGCGTCGAACAGTTTGACGGCTTCAAACGCGGTGTAGCCCCAGTTGAGCAGCTTTTGCGATTCGTTGGCCCGGTCGCTGTCACTGGCGGCGCCGAGAACGATGGCCAGCAAGCGCCGGCCACCGGGGGCGCCGGCAGTGCCGAGGTTCGGGAAGTCGCGTTTGGCGGTGGCGATCATGCAGTAGCCCGCCGCGTTGGTGTGGCCGGTTTTCAGGCCGTCCACCGAAGGGTCACGGAACAGCAAGGTGTTGCGGTTGGTGTCGTTGGCGGCGGGTGTGCCGGGGTAGCGGTATTTCTTGATGGCCGAAAAACCCATGTAGTCGGGAAAGTCCTGCATCAACCGGGTCGACAAAATGCTCAGGTCACGCGCCGTCGTGGTGTGGCCCGACTCGGTCAGGCCCTCCGGGTTTTTGTAGCTGGTCGAGTTCATGCCCAGCGCCTTGGCCTGCTGATTCATGAGTTTGACGAAGTTCTCGGCGCTGCCGCCCACGCCTTCAGCCAGCGCCATGGTGGCGTCATTGCCAGACTGAACAATCATGCCCTTGATCAGGTCTTCCACCGGCACCTGCATCTTGGGGTCAATGAACATGCGGGAGCCGGGCATTTTCCAGGCGCGCTCGCTGACGCCAAAGGTCTGTTTGAGATCGATTTTTTTGGATTTCAGCGCATCAAACACCAAGTACTCGGTCATGAGCTTGGTCAGCGACGCCGGCTCCACGGGTGAGTCTATGTCCTTCGCGGCGAGGATCTGGTTCGCCGTGACGTCGAGCAACAGATAAGAGCGGGCAGCCACTTCCGGCGGCTGCGGCATCTGGGCTTGCACTGTCGGCATAAAACCTGCGGAGCCAACGAACGCCAGGGAAGCGGCCATGCCGCGAAAAACTGTAGCAAAACGCATGGGGGAATAAAACCTGGAAATAGAAGAAGGAAGGACGAAAAGCGCTCAGCGCAAGTGGCGCGCGACCAGACTTTTCAGCAGCGGCAATTGTCCATGAAAGAAATGCCCGCCTCCCGGAACAACCGTAACAGGCAGTAGCTGCGGCCGGGCCCAGTCCATCACCGCCTGCAGTGGCACGGTGTCGTCCTGCTCGCCATGAATCACCAAGGTCTGCTCATGCGCCGCCTCGGCCACAGGCGCGACCGCAAAGCGGCTCGCCGCTGGCGCCACCAGCACCAGCTTGTCAATGGCACGCGCCGGTTGCAGGCGCGCAAACACCTGCGAGGTCACAAAACCGCCGAAGGAAAAACCGGCCAGCGCCAGCGCGCCCACAGGCGCGGCCTGCTGCACCACCGCCAGCATATCGTCGACCTCGCCGCGGCCTTCGTCGTACACCCCTTCGCTGCCGCCAACGCCGCGAAAGTTGAAGCGCACCGCCGTCCAGCCGCTCTGGGTGAAGGCGCGCGCCAGCGTCTGCACCACCTTGTTGTCCAGCGTGCCGCCGAACAGCGGGTGCGGATGCGCGATCACAGCGACGCCGCGCGAGGCGCCGGCGGGCGCATCAAGGGCCATTTCAATGGCACCGGCCGGACCGGGGAATGTGCTTTTTTGGGTGTGGGCGTTCAAGAGGCAACCTCATTGCGATTTTGAATGCTATCGAATTTATAGCTGTTCGCGCCCGGCCGCCATGGGCTGAGAGCACAAATCATTCATTTTTGTCGTATCGGAAAATCAACGCCCAAGGTGCGCGGGCGTCAGCAGGCGCTCGACCACTTGCCCGTTTTTGAGGTGCGACTCGACAATCTCGTCGATGTCGTGCACATCGACATAGGTGTACCACACCGCTTCGGGGTACACCACCGCCACCGGCCCGGCAGCGCAGCGGTCCAGGCAGCCGGCCTTGTTGACACGCACCTTGCCCGGTCCGGCCAGGCCAGCCGCCTTGACCTGCGACTTGCAGCGGTCAAAGCCCTGCTGCGCCCGGTGGTTGGCGCAGCTGTCTTCGCCGTTTTCACGCTGGTTGAGGCAAAAGAAAATATGCCGTTCGTAATAAGAGTCCGGGGATGCGGCCGGAGCCGCGCCTGTCGCGCTGGGTAGAGTCATGCCCCGATTTTACTTTCGGCCGCTTCTGCCGCCTTGCGCACGGACAAACGCACCAACACATAGACCAGCGCCGCAAACGGCCAGAGCCAGCCCAACCACTGGGCCAGGCCGTTGAAGCGCACAAACCGTCCCTGCTCCCAGATCTGCAAGGTCTCGGCAAAATAAGGGCCAGCCGGCGCCTGGTTCAGCATCGACAAATGCACACACAGCGCGACCAGCAGCAGCGCGGCGCTGGCCCGGCGCGGCACCGGCAACAGCGACAAGGCCAGTACGCCGCCCATGACCAAACCCACCTGAACCGGGAAGTCCAGCCAGGCCCAGGCATGGTCGGGGCCATAGCTGAGCGCCGCCGACAGGGCCGTCAGCACAATGCCGGTTGCCAGGGCTGCGATCAGGAAAAACGCCCGCTGCGGCCAGGTGCGCACCACGCCATAAGCAAGCAGGCAGGGAATCAACGCGCCCAGTGCCACGCAAATCACCTCGGCGCCCGGCACCAGCGGCTGCAGTTCAATGTCGCGCACCGGTAGCCATTCGAGGAATGGCGTGTCGGCCAGCATGTCGGCCAGCCAGTGTTCCAGCCGCTCGATCACCTGGCCCAGCCCCAGCGGCACCGAAGCGGGAAACAGCAGCGCCACCGGCCACAACGCCAGCAGCACCAGCGCGCCGCGCGCGTCGCGCACAAACCAGCGCGCGCGGACGCGGCTCCAGCGGGCGATGGCGCCGGCTTTTTCCAGCAGCCAGGCGCTGCACGCGCCCAGCAAAGCTCCAGCGGTGTTCAGCGCAAAGTCCACGTTCGAAGGCACACGCGAAGGCAGGTAGCTCTGCAGGGTTTCCATGGTCAGCGACAACAGGCCCGCGCCCAGCACCGCCACGGTGACGGCCCAGCGAATGCGGCCGCTTCGCAACGCCGCCAGGGCCAGCAGGAAACCCAGCGGCGCGTAACCCGCGATATTGACGCCGACATCAAAACCAGTCCAGTAACGCGGCAAGGGTGCAGTCAGAAAATTCAGCGGTGAAATGCCCTGATTGCGCCATTCGGCAAACGGGTAGAGGCTGGCATAAACAATCAGGCAGACGGTCGCCAGCGCAAGAGGCCAGCTTGCAGTTGGCTCACCCCTATCGTCTTCACTCCGCTTCGCTGCGTGTAATTCCTTTTCCCCTTCCAGGGGACGACGCATCGCGCCCGGCGAAGCCGGTTCGCCCGCGTCCGCTGGTATGGCGTCTGGTGAATTCGGAGGGCTCACGCTGCGCGGCCTTCGGTGTTTAAAAGGGCTTGACGACGACCAGCACCACGGCGGCGAACAGAAGCAGCACCGGCACCTCGTTGAACCAGCGCCACCACACGTGGCTGCGCGTGTTGCGCTGCGCGATGAACTTCGCAAGGATGCGGCCACACGCGTGGTGGTAACCGATGGCCAGCACGACCACGGCCAGCTTGGCATGCATCCAGCCACTGCCGGGGCCACGGCCTATGCCGTAACCAAGCCACAGCCACAGCCCGAAAACCAGCGCGGGCACGGCCAGCAGGGTGGTGAAACGCAGCAGCTTGCGCGCCATCAGAATCAGACGCTCGCGTTCGGCCACACTCTCCGGCGGCACCATCGCCAGGTTCACAAAAATGCGCGGCAGGTAAAACAGGCCCGCAAACCAGCTGGCGACAAAAACAATGTGAAGTGATTTGACCCAGAGCATGGGCGAAGTGTAGCCCGCAGGCCAAGCGCAACGCCGGCGAAGGCCCATGCGCGGTCAGGGCGTTACCGGGCTGGTCAGCGCCAGAAAAATCATGGACCTGCGAACTCCCCGGCTTGGCTGTCCGAGAAGCCGCTTGTCACATCGGCCTGCGCTAACTAGAATTAGTAGGTGTTGTTACCTTTTGGTGGCAGCATCCCGCTTTTCCTCCCTGAGCGGGTGCCTTTACGTGTCACAGCAAAAAGGCTTCCCCGCCCGGTTGACCTTGTGTCATCCGGGCATTTTTTTGCCTGCCGCCATGGCAACCTGTGCCCTTGCAAAGCAGCGGGCATGGCAGAATTTGCCAATGACCGCCTTCGCCCCCTACCCTTCCGGCCGGCCACGCCGCCTGCGCCGCGACAGCTTCACGCGCAACCTGGTGCGTGAAAACGCGCTCAGTGCGCACGACCTGATTTACCCGGTGTTTGTCACCGACGGCTCGAAGCGCCGCGAAGCGGTAACTTCAATGCCGGGCGTCGAACGCCTGAGCCTGGACATGCTGTTGCCGGTGGCTGAGGAATGTGTGCGGCTCGGCATTCCGGTGATCGCGCTGTTCCCGGTGATCGACGCGTCGCTCAAGACGTACGACGGCAAGGAAGCGCTGAACCCCGACGGCCTGGTGCCGCGTGTGGTGCGTGAACTGAAAAAACGCTTTCCCGAACTCGGCGTGATGACCGATGTGGCGCTGGACCCCTTCACCAGCCATGGCCAGGATGGCCTGCCCGACAAAGAGACCGGCTACATCCTCAACGACGAGACGATTGAACTGCTGGTGGGACAGGCGCTGGCCCAGGCCGAAGCCGGCGTGGACATCGTCGCGCCCAGCGACATGATGGACGGCCGCATAGGCGCGATCCGCAACGCGCTCGAATCGCGCAAGATGATCCACACCCGCATCATGGCCTACAGCGCCAAATACGCGAGCGCGTTTTACGGGCCCTTTCGCGATGCGGTGGGCTCTGCCGGCAACCTCGGCAAGGCCGACAAAAAGGTTTATCAGATGGACCCGGGCAACAGCGACGAGGCACTGCGGGAAGTCGCCATGGACATTACCGAAGGCGCCGACATGGTGATGGTCAAGCCCGGCATGCCTTACCTGGACGTGGTGCGCCGCGTCAAGGACGAGTTTGGGGTGCCGACTTTTGCCTACCAGGTCAGCGGCGAATACGCGATGCTCAAGGCCGCCGCGCAAAACGGCTGGCTCGACCACGATGCGGTGATGATGGAAAGCCTGCTGGCTTTCAAGCGCGCCGGCGCCGATGGCGTGCTGACCTACTTTGCCGTGGCTGCCGCCCGTTTGCTACAGAATAAATAGCGCTTTGCCCAGGACAGATATGGGCTGCAGGCCAATTTGGTCATTATTTGACGATCAACCGGACAGACACCGTGCAAATTGTTGAATTCACCGCCGACAGCCTGCGTTTCTCGGACGCCTTGCCTGCGCAGCCGCCTGCCGATGGCTTCGTCTGGATATTTTTTGACCGCGACGAGTTCGAATCCCACCAGTCGCTCATGCAGCAAGCTGCGCAAAAAATAGGCGGCTCGGCGCTGCTGGACCTGCACTGCCAGGACCTGGGCAATGCCGCCCATCCCTCGCACTACGACTTCACCTCGATTTACGACCTGATCATCTTCCGGCGGCTGGCGACCCAGGTAGAGACTCGCGCCGAAGCCGAGCACGAGGCCGCCGTCGAGGCCTATCACGGCCAAGGCGGGCAGCCGCGCATCAAACCGCGCGGCGGCCTGGCCGCCTTCAACCGCATCAGCTCGCGCGCGGTGGGTTTTGTGGTGTTCGACCGACTCCTGATCAGCGTGCACCCGCGCGGCTGTTACACCGCCAAAAGTTTCATCGAACGCTCGCTGACAGACGCCAAATTCAGCGTGGACGCGGTGTCGGCGCGCAGCCGCATTCCGTCCAGCCCGGCCGACCTGGTGCTGCGCATGGTCAACGCGATGGTCGACAGCTACCTCGATGTGCGCAAGGAGCTCACGACGCAGCTCGAGCACTGGCAGGGCGAATTGCTCAAACCCAACTCGCGGTTCATCAACTGGGGCTCGCTGATGGGCGCGCGCAGCCAATTGCATGTGCTCGAAGACCTGTGCGACGAACAGCACGACGCGATGCAGGAATGGCTGGACTCGCTGCGCGAGCAGCCGATGTCGTCGTTTGCCGCCGATGCCCAGCTCGCGCAGTCACGCCGTGACCAGATGGTGGCACGCGCGCGCGACGTGATTGAACACATCCAGCGCGTGGTGCACCACGCACGCCGACTGGAACAATCCGCTGAAACCGTGGTGCAGATCCACTTCAGCGCGCAAAGCAATCGCACCAACAGCATCATGCGGACGTTGACGGCGCTGACCGCCATTTTTCTGCCGCTGAACCTGATCACCGGATTTTTCGGCATGAACTTCGAGTTTTTGCCGCTGATCCACACGCGTTACGGCTTCTGGTGGATCTTCGGCTTCATGATTGTGCTGATCATCGCCGTGGGGACGGTGTTCTGGCGCAAGCAGTACCTCGCCAGAACCGCGCGCTAGACAAAGGGCGGCGTCAGGCCCTCGGCCACCAGCACACGCTGCACTGCAGGCCGCGCCAGCATGCGCTGCAGATACGGGCCGAGCTGCGGCCGGGTTCGGGCGGCGGGTGATGCGAAGTTGCGCGTCCAGCGGCACAGCGTGAACACATACGCATCGAGCATGCTGTAGTCATCGCCTCCAAACCAAGGCCCACCGTGGCGAGCCAGTTCAGCATCGAGCTGGTTCAGCAAGCCGCTGATTCTGGTTTCGGCCTGCGCCTTGACCTCGGCGGCGCCGGCGCTATTGCCCGGAGCCACCGAACGCTCGGGGTAAAAATAAGTGATCAGCGTGGCCTGCAGCGTATTGGTCAACCACATCAGCCACTTGTAGAAGTGTGCGCGCCTGGCTGTGCCCAGGGCCGGCGCCAAACCCGCTTCGGGATGGGTGTCGCACAAATGCAGGCAGATCGCGGCGGTCTCATACAGCACCAGATCCGCGTCCACCAACACCGGAATCAGCCCATTCGGGTTGAGCCTCAGATAGTCCGGCGCCTTGTGGGCGTTTTGTGTGCGGTCCACCAGCACGCGCTGGTAAGGTACGCCGATTTCTTCGAGCAGGATGTGCGGCACCATGGCGGCGGTGCTCGGGTAGTAGTGCAGATGGATCATGGCTCCTTGACGCCGAACAAACTGGCACCGTTGTCCCAGCCGACTTTGCGCGCCACATCGGCCGGCAGGTCGCCCAGCCACACGCGGTAGCCCTTCATCAACTCGTCGTAATACTGCCAGCGCTGGTTGACCCAGGTGTCCGAGCCGATCATGAAACGCGTTGAGTACTTGAGGAGCAGTGCGCGCCACTCGCCACACAGCTTGCCACTGTCGCAGGTCAGGCCGGGCCGGTAAGACAGCTCGCCCATCAGCAAGGGGTATTTCGCAAACAGCGCGTCCACCCGCGCAGCAGGCGCACCGCCAATGCCGGTGTGCGCCCAGATCAGCCGCGTGCCCGGTGCATGCGCCATCAACAGGTCAATCGCCACGTCGTCCACATGCGCCAGGATGGCGAGCTTGTTCTTCTCGGCAAATTGCATCAGTTTTTTCGCCACTGGTCCGTTCGCATTGGCGCTGTCATACAGATGGAACTCGCCGATGCCTTTGTACGGCCCGGCCTGCGCGCCAGTCACGCCGCGCGCAAACTCGGTTTGCACCATCTCGTAAATCGTCTCGTCGCGGAACCAGTTGTCGTAGTCGGCGCGGTTGCGGTACAGGCGGATAAAAGGCACCACCGTCACGCCGGCCTGGCGGGTCTGCGCCAGTGAGGCCAGAGCTTTGGTACCGTCGTTGGGCCGGGAGTTGGCGATGATGGCCTTGACGCCGTTTCGCTGCATACGCGCCAACACGTCGGCAGGGCCATGCGGTCCGGTCTGGCCGTCCCAGGCTTCCTCGTTGTAGTGCAGATGCGCGTCAAACAAGGGGCCGGCGTAGTCAGCAGCCTGTGCGGCCAACGGTGCAGTTGCTATTAAAAATATAGCTGCTTGCGCCCGCCAGCTATGGGCCAGATGCCAAAAAGACTCAAGGACTGGACTGCGCGCCATGCTCAACCCAGGTGTTTGGCGAAGAAATCCAGCGTGCGCTGCCTGGCCAGTTTGGCTGCAGCTTCGTTGAACGAGCCGCGCTGGTCGCAGTTGAAGCCGTGGTTGGCTTCGTAGACATGGACCTCCACGCCCGGCTGTGCCTTTTTGAAGGCCTCGACGGTGTCCAGCGGGATCCAGTGGTCCTGGTTGCCGAAGTGGGCCATCACCGGGCAGGCCGGCTGGCGCGACGGCTCATCGCCCGCTGTCATGCCACCACCGTAATAAGGCACGGCCGCCGCCAGGCCGGACAAAGTGCAGGCCGCGCGCCAGGTCAGCAGGCCGCCCCAGCAGAAACCCACGATGCCGACCTTGCCGCCGGAGGTCTTCGCCGCATGGTTGATGGCGACCTGAATATCCTGCAACACGCCGGGCGACGGCAGTTCCTCAACGGCGGTCTTGAGCGCGAAGCCAGCGTTCATGTCGGGCTCGGTGTAACCCATCTCGACGCCCGGCTTGACGCGGTGAAAGGTGGCTGGCGCAACAGCCAGATAACCAGCGGCGGCGTAGCCGTCGGCCACCGAGCGGATGTGCGCGTTGACGCCAAAAATCTCCTGCAGCACCACAACAGCGCCTTTGGGTTTACCGGCCGGCTCCACCACATAGGCCGGAAACACAAAACCGTCGGCGGATGTGAGGTCGATGAAGTTGGGCATGGTGAAAGTCTCCTGATGCGGGATGGATGGTGGTGAACGATTCAATTTACTTTGCAGCGAGTTTTTTCTCAAGCAGGTCCAGGCGGTCCTGGCCCCAGAAAATCTCGCCATTGACCACATAGCTGGGGGCGCCGAACACACCGGCGCCGATGGCTTGTTGGGTATGGGCTTCATACAACTGCTGGATATCCAGCCACTGCGACTGCGCCAGCCGCTGCGCGTCGCGGCCGCATTCCTTGAGAATCCCGGCCAGCACCTGGTCATCGGCAATGTTGCGCTCTTCGGTCCAGACCGCGCGGAATATGGCGCCCGCCAGCGCCATGGCCGCAGCGCTGCCATCCTGCTGGTCCACCACCGTGATCAGCCGCGCAGCCGGGTCGCCGCCCACGGGGAAAAATTTGGGTTGGCGGTTCAGCGGCACCTGCAGGTGCTCGCTGAAACGCTGCAACTCGACCAGCCGGTAAGCCTGGCGCTGCGGCGCACGCTGGCCCAGCGGCAGGCCACCAGACAGCGGGAAAATCTTGCCGAAGTCTACCGGCAGCACCCGCACCGTCGCTCCGGCCGCAGCGGCGATCTGCACAAAGCGCTGGTGGCCCAGATAAGTCCACGGGCTTTGCGGCGTGAAATAGTAGTCGATGCTGATGCTCACGGATGTCTCCTGTTGGCGCTGCTGCCGATTGATGTACATTGATTTGGTCCCCGGTTGTAACCGGGTTTGCCCTTTTTTGCTGGAGGCCGGCTTTGTCCCACGTTGTTTTGATCACGGGCGCCTCGCGCGGCATAGGCGCCGCCACCGCCCTGCTGGCCGCCCGCCAGGGGTACGCGGTGGCCGTCAACTACACGGCCAATTCGCTGGCCGCCGACGAGGTGGTGCGCCAGATCCGCCAGGGCGGCGGCAACGCCATCACGGTGCAGGCCGATGTGGCCGACGAGGCCCAGGTGCTGGCCATGTTTGAAAAGGTCGATGCCAAACTCGGACGGCTGACGGCGCTGGTCAACAACGCCGGTGTGGTGGACCGCACCGAACGCGTGGACGGCATGAGTGTGGCCCGGCTCAAGCGCATGTTCGACATCAATGTCATCGGCAGCATGGTTTGCGCGCGCGAAGCGGTCAAACGAATGAGCACACGTTACGGCGGCGGAGGCGGCGCGATTGTCAACGTCTCCAGTGTGGCTGCCCGTCTTGGCGCGCCCAGCCAGTATGTGGACTATGCGGCGGCCAAGGGCGCAGTGGATGTCTTCACCATCGGTCTGGCCAAAGAAGTGGCGGGCGAAGGCATACGTGTCAACGCGGTAAGGCCCGGCATCATCGACACCGACATTCACGCCTCGGGCGGCCTGCCGGACCGCGCGCGCGACCTGGCACCGCAGGTACCGATGTTGCGCGCCGGCACGGCCGAAGAGGTGGCGCAAAGCATTGTCTGGTTGATGGGAGCCGAGTCGGGCTACACGACAGGTGCCCTGCTCGACATCGCAGGAGGCCGCTGATGGATGCCATGGCCCGGTTTGTCATCCCGGACCCGATCCGGGATCCATGCTTCGTCAACCACCGCTGGTCGTTGGTGGCATGGATTGCGGATCAAGTCCGCAATGACAGACAAAGGGAAGGCAAACAATAATGGACTTCAAACCTCTGGTGACTTTGCTGGCCATCGTCAACCCGCTGGCCATCGTGCCCTTTTTCATCCATTACACGCGCGACTTTTCGCCCGAGCAGCGGCGCCGCACCATCGTCACCGCCGCGTTCAGTGCCTTCCTGGTGATCGCCACCAGCGCGCTGCTGGGTCTGCAGATTCTTGAATTTTTCAGCATCTCGCTGGCCAGCTTCCAGGTCGGCGGCGGCATGTTGCTGCTGATCAGCTCGATGAACATGCTCAACGCACAACCCGCCGAAGCCAAACCGCACACCCACGAGATGGAAGACGGCGCCGAAAAAGCCGCGATGGGCGCCAGCATCGCCGTGGTACCGCTGACCATTCCGCTGCTGACCGGCCCGGCCACCATGTCCACCGTGGTGATTTACGCCGAAAAGGCGCAGAACTTTCTGCAACTGGCCACGCTGGTCGGCTACGGCGTGGTGATCGGCCTGGCGACGGCGGTGTGTTTTGCGCTGGCCGACCCGATTGCGCGCGTACTCGGCAAAACCGGCATCAATGTGATGACGCGCCTGATGGGCCTGATTCTGGCGGCGCTGGCGATCGAGGTGATGACCGGCGGGCTGCTCAAGCTGTTTCCGATCCTCGGCCGGGGTTAGTAGTCAAATTGGCGCTCAACCCATAGCCAGCAAGCGCAAACAGCTATTAATTTTGTAGCATGTAGATGAGCCGGTTGCTGGCACCGCGCTGGCACCGGACAGCGAAACGATTGTGCTTGCTGAGGTCACAAAAGTCGCGACGCAAAGAGGGCTTGTCCACGCGCAGCCCGGCCTGGAAAATCGCGCCATAGCCATCGCTTTCAGGAAAGACCTCTCTGCATGAACCCCACCCCCCTCCAGTCTGCCGTCGAGGCGCTTGTCCAGGCGCGCGTCCATCAGCGCCCCGCCGATAGCGCACAAGCCGCGCAGGGTGTAACCAGCTTCGGGCTGGCCTATGAAGTGCAGCAAGGCGTGGCTGAACGTCTGCAGTGGTTCAAGCAGGAAACGCCTCGCCACTGGAAGACTGGAGGACCCTCGCGCGACGCCCTCCAGACACATGCCCCGCTGCCGCCAGACGGCATCTGGCGCAGCCCTGCGGTCAGCACCTGGCCGTTTGCAATGCGCGGCATCGAGGCCGAGATTGCGCTGCGTCTGGGTGTGGATGTGGATGCGCAAGGCGCAGCCTCGCTGGACCGTGACAGCGCCGGCCGTCTGGTTGATGCGATGGCCGTGTCCATTGAGATCGTTGACTCGCGCTGGGTGCAGGGCCTGGAAGCGCCGGCACCGCTCAAACTCGCCGACCTGCAATCGCATGGTGCCCTGGTGCTGGGCGACTGGGTGGCGTTTGATGCAGCACATGACTGGTCGGCCCAGGTGTGTCGGGTGCAGATTGGCGACGCGCCGACCCAGGTCTTTCGCGGCGCCCACTCGATGGGTGACCCGGCGTATGTGTTGCCCGCCTGGCTGCGCCATGCCACGCGTGGCGGCCAGGTGCTGCGCGCCGGCAGCGTGGTGACGACCGGCACCTGGTGCGGCATCCTGCACGCGCAGTCGGGCGACACGGTGATTGCCAGCTTCGACGGTATTGGCGAAGCGCGCGTGGCCTTCACGGCCTGACCCACACGCCGCGCCAGAGTCCCGGTCAGCCGTTAACGGTGACCTTGGCTTCCTTGGCCACCTTGGCCCACTTGGTCAGCTCGGTCTGCACCAGCTGGGCAAATTTCTCGGTGGAGCCGCCACCGTCTTCGACGCCGAAGGTATCGAACTTCTCCTGCACGTCGGCCATCGCCAGCACGGCATTGATGTCCTGGTTCATCTTGCGGGCGATAGTCGCTGGCAACTTGCCCGGCCCGGAGATGCCGTACCAGTTCATGGTCTCAAACTTGTCGAAACCCTGCTCCTGCATGGTCGGCACATTCGGGTAAGCCTTGACACGTTTGCCGCGTGTTTGCGCGATGGCGATGACGCGGCCGCTGTTCACATGCGGCGTGGCTGCGGCCATGGTTTCAAAGCTGTACTGGATCTGGCCGCCAATCAGGTCGGTCAGCAAAGGCCCACTGCCTTTGTAAGGCACATGCAGGGCGTCGATCCTGGCGCGCAGCTTGAACAGCTCCAGCGCGAAATGCTGGGCCGTGCCCGGACCGGCGGAGCCGAAAGTAACCCTGCCCGGCTGCGCCTTGCACAGGGCCACGATGTCCTTCACCGTCTTGGCACCCTGCGATGGCGAGGCGATCAGCAGGTTGGGCGTCAGGCCCAGCAGCGCCACCGGCACAAAGTCGCGCTCCGCGTGGTACCGCAACTTGGGAAACACGGCCGGGGCCAAGGCATGGCTGTTGATGGTGGTCAGCAGCAACGTGCTGCCGTCGCTGGGCTGCTGCGCCACATACTCGGCAGCCAGGGTGCCCGAGGCCCCAGCCTTGTTCTCGACGACCACGGGCTGGTTCCACACCACCCCGAGTTTTTGCGCCACCACACGGGCGAGCGCGTCGGCTCCACCGCCTGGCGGGAAGCCGACCACAATGCGGATCGGGCCGCTGGGCCAGCTTTGCGCGAACAGGCTGGGTACGCCGAGGACGGCGGGGGTCAGGCTCGCAGCCTGGATGAAATGACGTCTTTGCATGATGAGTCTCCAGAATTGAAAGGTGTTGAATTAGTGGGTTAACGCGGGCCAACGCCCGCCCCAGGGGGCAAGCGCTTCGTAAGCGGCGCCGAGGTCCAGCAGCAGCTCGTCCGCCCCGTAGGCGCCAATGAGTTGCATGCCAATCGGCAATCCTTCCACCGAAGGCTGGCAAGGCAGCGCCAGGCCGGGCAAACCGGCGGCGTTGACCCAGCCGGTGTAGATGGCGTGGCCACGCGGGCCGACCTCCTGGCCATCGATGTGGGTGGGGTAGGCCTGTTCCGCCGCCCACGGCAAGGCGGCAACGGCAGGCATCACAATGACATCCAACTCGGTGAACACGGCCGCAACCTCACGCCGCAATTGCGCGACGTGCGCCAGGATCTGCCAGAGTCTGGCCGCTGGCAGGCGCCGTCCGCTCTCGGCCATGTCGCGGTATTTCTGCGATGCCTGCGCTTCCCACGTGGGGTTCGCTTCAAACATCCGGGCCAGCCCGATCTGGCCGACCTGTGGCCAGGCCTCACTGAAAAAATCCAGATCCAGCGGCAATGGGCCAGCGTCAACCCGGTGCCCGAGCGCTGCAAACTGCCCCACAGCGCGCCCCACGCTGGCAGCCACTTGCGGGTCCAGCGGTGCGTTGCCCAGCCGCTCCACATAGAGAATACGCAGCGGGCCCTTCGGCAGCGGCTGCGCCGCAGCGTAGGCCGCCGCCAGGGAAGACCGGTCAACAGACGACGGGCCACGCATGGCCTCAAACAGCAGACGGGCATCAGCCACGCTGCGGGCCAGCGGGCCGATCACTTCAAAGTCCAGCAACAGACTGGGCAACACATATTCGCGCGGCACCGCACTGAGTGTGGGCTTGAGACCCACCACGCCGGCATGCGCGGCCGGCCGCCGGATCGACCCTCCGCCGTCCTGGCCGATCGCCAGCGGCGCAATGCCGCTGGCCACTGCTGCCACGGCACCACCGCTGGAGCCGCCCGGCGTGAGCCGCAAGTCCCAGGGATTGCGGGTGACACCAAACAGCGGGTTGGCCGTGTAACCCTCCAGGGCGAACTCGGGCACATTGGTCTTGCCGATGATGAGTGCGCCGGCCGCGCGGGCGCGCGCCACCGCCAGTTCGTCATGCGGGCTCTGGGCGTGCCGCAAGGCCGCCGTTCCCCAGGTCGTGGGCAGGTCGGCGGTGAACAGGCTGTCCTTGACCGTCAACGGTATGCCGTCGAGCGCGGACAAGGGCTGGCCCCGCGCGTGGCGCACCGTGGAGGCCCTGGCCTCCTCCAGGAAGAGCGTATCGCGCCGCGCAATGACCGCATTGAGCTGCGGATTGACAGCCTCCAGTCGAGCCAGGCAGGCCTGGGCCACCTCCAGCGGCGTCAACGAGCGCCCGCGAAAGCGGCGCTGCAACTCAACAGCAGAAAGGCGCCAGAGCCCGGAAGCGTCGGTCATGGTGACTGCCTCACATGCGGGCCGGAAGCCAGGTCACAATTTGCGGTATCGCCAGGATCAGCAAGGTGAAGAGGATCATGATGATCGCGTAAGGCAACGCCCCCCAGATCGCGTCCTCGATGCCGCCCTTGTCGGGCCGGATGCCATGCACCACAAACAGGTTCATGCCCACCGGCGGCGTGATCAAACCCAGCTCACACATCAGCACGATAAAGATGCCGAACCAGATCGGGTCCACACCCAGCGCCACCGCAATCGGGTAGGTGATCGGAATCGTCGCCACCTGCATCGACAACACATCCATGAACATGCCGAGAATCAGGTAGAACACGATCAGTGCCAGGATCAGCCCGGTGGCCGACAGCCCGAGCCCGGCCACCCACTTGGTCATGGCCTCGGCCACGCCGGTCAGGCTGATGGTCAGGTTGAGGATGAAGGCCGCCGTGATGATCAGCAGGATCATGCCGCTGACGCGGGCGGTGGAAATGAAGCAGGTGCGCATCAGTTCGCGACTCATCTTGCCCGAGTGCAGCACGAAGCCCAGCGCCGCGATCACGCCCAGGGCGGCGCTTTCCGTGGTGGTGGCGATGCCGAAGTACAGGCTGCCCATCACGATGCCGAACACGACCAGCGGCGGCACCAGGTGCACGAGCGATCGCAGCTTGTCGGCCATCGGCACCTTGGGTTCGCGCATGGCGTTGCCGCTCATCAGCGACGACACGGCGATGTAGAGCATGAAGCAGCCGGTCAGCATCAGCCCCGGAATGATGCCTGCAATGAACAGCTTGCCAATCGAGTTGTTGGTCAGCGAGCCGTAGACGATCATGTTCACGCTGGGCGGGATCAGGATGCCCAGGGTGCCGCCGGCGGCCAGCGAGCCGAGTGAGGCGCGCATCGGATAACCTCGCTTTTGCAGCGAGGGCAGCGCCACCGTGCCCACTGTGGCCGCTGTGGCCACGGACGAGCCCGATGTCGCTGCGAATAGCGCGCAACTACCGATGTTGGTGTGCAACAGCCCGCCCGGCAGGCGTCCGAGCCATGCCGACAGGGCGATGTACATGCGGTCGGCAATGCCTGAGCGCAGCAACAGCTCGCCGAGCAGGATGAACAGCGGGATCGAGGTCAGCAGGTTCTCGTTGTGCACGCCCCAGACCACCGGCGCGATCGAATCCATGAAGGGCGTGCCATAAGCGGCGATGCCGCCTATGATGCCCACCGCGGCCATCGACACAGCGATCGGGATACCGGCCAGCATCATGCCCAGCATGGCGACGAAGGCCAGTCCAAACAGTCCGAGGCTCATGGCTGTGCTCCCTGTTCACTCGCCTGACGCTGGGCCAGATCGTCGAGTTCTTCCTTGAGCTCTTCCTTGGCGCTTTTGGGATGGAAGTCATGATTGAGCAGGTCGACACGCCCGGTCAGCAGCAACCAGCTGGCGCGCAGAGCGAAACCTGTCGCCACCAGCGCAAAAATCGCCAGCCCCGCGTACCAGACCGCCTGCGGCCAGATCAACGGCGTGGCCCAGGGCGTCTGCGCGGTGCTGCCGTAGGCCAGGGTGTCGGTGATGACTTTGGTTGCTATCCACGCGACAAAGGCCCCGAAAGAAGCCAGCGTGACGATGGAAAACCAGTTCAGGAAAGCCTGCATGGCACGCGGAAACTTTTCGTGAAACACATCGACACGGATGTGATTGCGCCCCATCAGCGCCAGACTGAAAGCGATGGTCGAGCCGACGGCCAGCGCGTAGCCACCAAGCTCGTCAGCGCCCTGCAGTGACACATTGAACACCTTGCGCGAGATGGTCTCAACCGCAACCACACCGGCCAGCAGCAGGAAGATACCGCCGAACACCGTGGCCAACACACTCTCGATATGGTCTTTCATGTCGGCGCCCTTGCGACTCGGGGCCGCGGCAGGCCCGCCCCGGTTGATGAGGGTACTTTGGCTCATTTCAGCCCCAGCACCGGTGCGACCTGGGCACGCCACTTTTGCGAGCAGCCCGGATTGGATTTGTCACAGATTTCGGCCCAGGTCGGCAGGGAAACCTTGGTGACCGCGCTGCGCACCAGTTCACCATCGGCCGGCGACACTGGCACGTTGACGAGCTTGAACTTCTTGCCAGTGGTGCAGGGATCCTTTCCCGCATTGCAATTGAGCGCATCCTGAAACAACTCTTCGGAATATTGCCAGATTTCATTGGTCAGGCCATCAAAGGCGCTTTTGAGTTTGACCTGCTGATCGGGGCTGAGCTGGTTCCAGGCTTTCAGGGAGATCGCATACCCGTTGAGTGCCAACTGAAAGCCCAGCGGCAGCTGATGCGTGGTCACCTCAGGCCAGCCGGCGGAATTGGCTGAGCTTGGGCCGGTGATCGCGCAGTCAACCACGCCCAGCGACAGCGACTGGTGGGTGTCGGCAAACGAAACGGGGACCGGTGTGGCGCCGACCAGCTCGATGAACTTGGCCAGATTCTGGTCGTAGACACGGACCTTCATGCCCTTGATGTCGGCCAGCTTGCTGATGGGTTTCTTGCAAAACAGGATTTGCGGTCCGAAGGGCCACACCCCCAGCAATTTGACATTGAACTGCTTTTGCAGCCGTTCGTCGGCCGTCTGAAAGTAGGCGGCGGCCACTTTGCGGCCGGTCGCGTAGTCCGGGCTGGCGCCAACCAGGTCCAGACCAAGGATGGTGGGCTCGTCACGCGAGTTCTGCGAAACCCGCAGCGACACGATGTCGAACAGGCCGGCCTTCATCACGCGCAGTTGCTCGGTGTCCTTGATGCCCAGCGTGTCAATTGGTTTGTAGTCGGCATCGATCGGCAGACCGGTTCTTGCAGCAAAGTTTTCAAAAAACGGTTGCTCCTTGTTCTTCTGAATCAGACCGGTGGCCAGGGGCTGACCAATGATCTTGAATTTAAGTCTGTCTTGCGCGTGAGCGGGCAAAGCAAGTGTCACGGTGAGTGCTGCCACGACGGCGAAACTCTTGAAGCGGGGACGGTAGGACATGACGAACTCCAGTCGGTTGAAAGCTGAGGGTGGATGGGATGGGCGGCGGAAATTTATTCGTGGACGTGGCAGATCGGGTCACGGCTCAGGCTGAACGGTCAAGCAGTCGCGCGATGGCAGGCGGCAAACCGCGGTTCAGCTTCACCGGGGGCGGTGAGAAACTTCCGCGTTGCGCGGTGCCCGGTTGCAAGGCGACCAGGGTTTCGGCATGACGCACCGCACTGGAGACACCGTCAACCACCGGCACCGGTAGCTGGCCCCTGAGCGACCGCGCCAACCCGGCCAGCGGCGCACCGGCCAGCACGATGACGTCGGCGCCGTCTTCATCGACCGCGCGTTCAGCCAGCGCCTTCAGTGCCTGCGCGTGATCCTCCTGCACATCACCGATGCTGGCCAGAGGATGGTCCAGCGCTCGGATGCTGGCCAGTCGCGTACCCAGACCATACGATTCGACAACCTCGCGGTACCAGGCCTGGATGCGCTGCGAGATGGCGATGACGGAGATGCGATGACCCAGCAAACAGGCACTGGCCAACGCCGCTTCTGTGAGCCCCGTCACCGGTACCGGCAAAGCCTCTCGCAAACCGGTGAGCCCCGGATCGCCAAAAGCCGCCACCACCACCGCATCGAAACGCGCGTGGTGTTCGGCCGCGAGTTGGGCCGCCGCGTAGGCGCCGATCAGCGCCTCAAAGCGCGTTTCAATGTAGGCCACGCCAAACGGCGCCGTCAACACCTCGATCTCGGTGCCCTGCGACGCACTGCGTTGCGCTTCGCTACGGATCAGCTCAGACACGCTGTCCGAGATATTGGGGTTGATGAGCAGCAGCTTCATGCGGGCCTCGCGGAACGGCGTGGCAGCAGCGAGGGCGCACCACACGCCAGAAAGTGGCCACGGCCCGCGCGGCCATGGAACTCGCGCCCATCCCAGACCACCTCACCCCGAGACAGCGTGAGACCAGGCCAGGCCTTCAAGCTCATTCCTTCGTAAGGCGTGTGATCAACAGCATGGTGCAACTGCGTGTTGTGCAGCACAAACTCGCGCTCATCCCAGATCACCAGGTCGGCGTCGGAGCCGATGGCGATGGTGCCCTTGCGCGGATGCAGACCATACGCCTTGGCCGGGTTGGTCGAGGTCAGTTCGACAAACTTCTCCAGCGTGATGCGTCCAGCCAGCACCCCTTCGGAATACAGCAGCGCCATGCGTGTCTCGATGCCGGCGATACCGTTCGGAATGTGACGAAATTCAGCTTCTTCACCACCGGGCTTCTTGCCCTCGGTGCCGTCGTAGTTAAACGGCGCGTGATCCGACGAGAACAGCGTGAACAGCCCATCATTGAGGCCATTCCAGATCACCTCCTGGTTGGCCTTGTCGCGCGGCGGCGGGCTGCAAACGCAACGCGCACCCCGGTAGCTGTCGTCGATGCCGAGATCCTCAGCGGTCAGGAACAGATACTGCGGGCAGGTTTCAGCAAATACCTGCAAGCCCTGGCTGCGCGCCCAGCGGATCTGCTCGATCGCCTCGCGCCCGGAGACATGCACGATCAGGATGGGCACGTCCACCAATTGCGACAGGGCGATGGCGCGATGCGTTGCCTCCCGCTCGACCAGCATCGGCCGGGCATGGGCGTGAAAACGCGGCGCGGTTCGGCCGACGGCTTCCAGCCGCTTGGTCAGCCATTCGATGCAATCGGCATTTTCCGCATGCACCATAGCCATGGCCCCGTGCTGACGCGCCACGTCAAGGACGTCGAGGATCTGGCCGTCATCGAGCTTCAGATCGTCATACGTCATGTAGATCTTGAACGAGGTGTAGCCCTCGGCAATCAACGCCGGCAACTCGACATTGAGCACCTGCGGTGTCGGGTCGCTGACGATCAGATGGAAGGCGTAGTCAATGTGCGCGCGACCATCGGCCCGTTGGTGATAGTCGGCCACAGCGGCGCGCAGCGACTGGCCCTTCTCCTGAGCCGCAAATGGAATCACGGTGGTGGTGCCGCCGCAAGCCGCCGCACGCGTGCCTGTATCGAAGTCATCCGCCATGCGCACCGGCGGCGGCATCGGCTGATCAAGATGGCAATGCGCATCCACACCTCCGGGTGTCACCACGCGGCCAGCCGCATCGATTTCCCGCTCACCGCACCCCAATTGGGTCCCGAGTTGGGCGATCCGCCCACCCATCACGCCAATGTCTGCGTCGAAAATGTCGCTGGCGGTTGCCACCCGCGCATTTCTGATGACGAGATCAAACGACGCGCGGGCCATCAAACAGCCTCCCGCGCACCGCGCTGGTGAATAAATGTTGGCTTTAGTGCATACATTGTTGTCGACAATATGTGCATGGGTTTGTTTTGGTGCGTGGAAGTTTTCATGACTTGGACAAGCAAATGCTGAGCAAATTCCGGGCCCGACGAATTAGCTCAACTGTCGGGGTATGTGGCGTAATATGGATCAAAAACAAATTGGCGACATTATCGTTTACACTAATGTCGACAATATGTTCTAGGCACTGAATTGAAAAGCCTTCGACTCCTTCAAATGCCTTATTCTTGGTGTCACCCTTCTCCAGGAACCCGCCATGATCCAGCCCGTCCGCTTGGGTGTGTTGACACCCTCTTCCAATACCGCACTGGAGCCGCTGACCAGCGCCATCGCCGCCAGCATTCCCGGCGTGAGTGCGCACTTCTCGCGCTTCAAGGTGACCGAGATTTCCCTGCAAGGCCAGGCGCTCGGGCAATTTGACGACAGCAAGATCCTGGCGGCGGCCGAACTGCTGGCCGATGCGAAGGTCGACGTGATTGGCTGGAGCGGAACCTCCTCCGGCTGGCTGGGCTTCGATGCAGATCACCGCCTGTGCGAGCGAATCCGTGCGCGCACCGGCATCCGGGCCACCACGGCCGTGCTGGCGCTCAACGAACTGATGGCGCTGCGCGGCATCTCTCGGCTGGCCCTGGTGACGCCGTACACGGCGGACGTGCAGCGACGCATCATCGACAACTATTTGGCGCTGGGCATCGAGATCGTTGCCGAGCGTCACCTGGGCATCAGCGTGAACCACGACTTCGCGCTGGTCGAGCCGGAGGCGCTGCGCAAATTGATGACCGACGTTGCCACGGACCAGCCGCAGGCCATCACCACCTTTTGTACAAATTTGCACGCTGCGCGCCTGGCCCGAGAGATTGAAGCCAGCCTGGGCATCCCCTTGCTCGATACCGTGAGCACCACGGTCTGGGGCATGCTGCGTGTGGCTGGCGTCGACCCCAGTGCCGTGCGCGGCTGGGGCCAACTCTATGACTGGCGTTAAGGCATGCGTCTTGACCCGGAACCGCTTGATAGAATGGTTTGCGGCTGTGACAGGCCGCCCGCAAGACTGCTTGACGCCCTGACAGTCATGCCGGCCTCTACTGCCCCATTGCCCCACCTCACATCGTCAGACATGCCCCCCAACGCGCGAAAAATGCCCCCTGAGGTCCGCCTGGAACGCGAAACGGCCAACGACGATATCTACGAAAGAATCTACGGCGCGATCGTCGAACACAGGCTACACCCCGGCACCAAGCTCGGTGAAGACCGCCTGGCCAACATCTTCGGTGTGAGTCGGGCGCGCGTGCGCGAGGTGCTGGCCCGCCTGGCGCATGAGCAGATCGTCGACCTCTACCCGCAGCGCGGGGCATTTGTCGCCAAACCCTCGCCAGAGCAGGCCATTGACGTTTTCGAGGCGCGCCGGCTGATTGAGCCTGCGCTGCTGCGCCGTCTGATCCACACCTTGACCTCTGAAAAGATAGCCCGCCTGCGCCAGCACCAGGAGCTCGAACTCGACGCGCGGCGCCGCGACGACAAGCGCGCGGTCGTGCGTCTGTCCGGCGAGTTTCACCAACTGGTGGGGGTTCTGGCCGGCAACGCGGCACTGGCGCGCAGCATGCGCGAATTGTCCACACTGACCTGCCTGATCATCATCCTGTACGACGCACCCACCGCCTCCAGTTGTCGCGCCGACGAGCACTCTGAAATCATCGATGCGATTGCCAAACGCGACACCGCGCGCGCCGAGCGACTGATGCGCGAGCACCTGGACCATATCGAAAGCAGTCTCAAGCTCGACAGCTCCACCGAAGAGGTGGACCTGGAAGCGGTCTTTGGATCCTGATTTTTCCGGCAGGCATTGAACGATGCGACCGCTTTGCAGCCGGGCTTTAGTTCTGCTGCCCCGCCTCTGAGTTCGAAGGCTTCTGCAACATCTTGACCAGCCGCCGGCTGGTATTGCGCAGGCGCTGCGCCAGCAGCTGGGTGATTTTGACGACCAGCTTGGCGCCCACGCCAGGGTGCTGGCGAATCAGCTGCCCAATCGCTGCGCGGCTGAGCACGGCGGCTTCCACGGTGTCGATGGCGGTGCAGGTCGCGTAACGCACGTCGCGGTCGAACATGGACATCTCGCCCAGCGCTGCGCCTTCGGTGGCCACACCCAGGCGCGAGAAACTTTCCTGCGATGCGGGCTCCTCCTCGCTGGGCGGCGCGGCCTTGGTCACGTCGACCGTGCCGCTGAGCAGCAGCAGCATCCAGTCGCCCTCGTCACCTTCGCTGATCAGCACCTGGCCCGGTTGCGCGCGGACCAGCAACATGGCCTCGCCCAGGGTGTCGAGCTCCTGCGGCGTGAAATCTTCGAGCATCGCGGAATGCGCGAGCAGGCCCGGTCCGCGCCCGGACATCTTCTGGCAGTTGCCGAGCAGTTCCAGACCGGCCTGCTGAAGCTTGCGTTCAAGGGAGGTGACGCCCGCGCTCCGTTCGTCCTGAGCTTGTCGAAGGACGCCCCCCTGGGGGGTCAGGCTTGCCTGGAGAGGCCCTGCGCTGCGCTCGTCGCGCTCCTCGCGCGGGTTCAAGGGACCTGTTGCAGCCATGTCGCAATCTCGTCAATCGCGGCGTCAGAGGCCGCTGTGAGTGCGCGCACACCACCGGGCGCGTCGGAACTGGGCGCTGGGCGTTGCACCGTGACGTTGCGCTGGGCCAGCAGCTTTTCGCCGCTGGGCGTGGTTTCCACCAGCGTGGCGCGCAGACGAACCAGACCGACGCTGCTGCCAGGCGACGCAAAGAAGTGGCTGAACTCTTCGAGGTCAAGCTGCAACACGCGTGGCAACACGCCCTGGTTGACGCCGCGGTTGAGCGCCGGGCCTTCGCCGGCATTGAGCACAGCGCGGTTGCGGCCGAGCACGTCGCGCAGGCGCTGGCGCAGCAGTTGCGCCGGCGGCATGCTCCAGCGCGCCTGCGAGTAAGGCCTCAATTGCTGGGCGTCGTCATAAGCCAGCCGGTACAACACGGCCTGGTTGTCCAGGGCACCGCCCGCAGTGGAGATGTCAGCCAGCGCAATCGGTGCCAAAGGCGCTTGCCGTGTGCTTGGCTGCGGCGTCAACGCGCCGGGGCCAAAGTCGTAAAGGGCAGCGCGCACCGGCTTGTCGGGCAGGGCCGAACACGCGCCCAGCAGCAGGGTCAACGAAAATATCAAGCCAAACCGGCCTGCAGCCCATGCTGGACGGCTGCGAGCAGCTACGGTATTGATAGCAGATAAAGGGTTCATGGTTGTCCTCCAGGAGCGGTGAAGCCTTTTTCACCCGGTCCGGGTGTGGGCGGGCCATTGCCAAAAATCAGCGACTGCGGGTTGTCGTCCACGGCATTGACGGTGCGCCGCAGCTGGCGCATGGCGCGGGCGGTTTCCTCAGCCACCTCGCCCAGTCGTGGCAAGGTCGCGGCGCTGAAGGTCTCTACCGTAGCCGCCAGCGCGGCGCCGCCTTCGGCCACCTTGTCGATGGGGCCGCCCTTGGCGTTCAGCCGTTCGGCGGTGGCGGTGACGCTGGTGGCGGTCTTGGAAACGTCGTCGGCGGCGGTTTTCAGGGACTTCAGGGTTGCGCTGGTTTCCTGGCTCAGTTTGGGCAAGCTGGCCACCACCGGGTCGAGCTTGAGCACGACCTTGTTGATGCTGTCGGCAGCCTGGCTGAAATTATTCACTGCGCCCATCAGCGCTTGCTGGTTGCCGTCGCCGAGCAGCTTGTTGAGTTTGGTGCTGGCGGCCTCGACCTGGTCCATGATGACCTCGCCTTTGCTGATCAGTTTCTCCAGGAGGCCCGGTTTGAGCGGAATACGCGGCGGATCGTCATCGTTAGGCACCAGCGCCACGGCGGAGGGGCCATCGTCCTCAAGCTGGATGAAACCCAGGCCCGTCACCCCCTGTGAGCTGATGGTGGCAAAAGTGGACTGCGTCAGGGGTGTGCCGATCTCGACCGAGATGCGAATCAGCACATTGCCCGCCGTCTTGTGGTCGAAACCAATGAACTCGACCTTGCCAACTGGCACGCCGCGAAACCGCACCTGCGCCTGCGGCTGCAGGCCGGAAATGGTCTCGCGCGTGGACAACTCATACAGGTTGCGCTCGCCGTTGTCGCGGGTCAGCCAGACCGCCAGCACGGCCAGCAAGGCGGCAACCACCAGCACAAATGCGCCGGCAGCCAGGGCGTGGGCTTTGTTTTCCATGTTGAAAACCTCTCTCTTCTCTTAATAGCTGTAGCGATGCATGGCTGAAAATTCAGATTTTTGGGATGAAATGCAAGGCGCCCGGAGCGCCGCAACCGGAAGGTACCCAGGTACGTGAGGATTGCGAGCACCGCGCAACGCCGCAGTTCGCCCAAAAAATGAATTTGCAGCCATGCATCAGACGGTGAAGGGGTATTCGCGCAGCAACTCCATGGCGCGCTGCCCGCGTTCCCCCAGAAAAAAGTTGCGGATAAAAGGATGCGGGAAGGCAATCACATCGCGCGGCGGCCCGCTGACGATGACTTTCTGGTCGGCCAGCACGGCAATGCGGGTGCTGAGTTCGAACAAGGTGTCGAGGTCGTGTGTGACCATCACCACCGTCAGCCCCATGCCCTTGTGCAGCGAGCGCAGCAGCGCGCAAAAACTGTCCGAGCTGTCCGGGTCCAGCCCGGCCGTCGGCTCGTCAAGCAGCAGCAGCGGCGGGTCCATGATCAGGGCACGCGCCAGCGACACCCGCTTGACCATGCCGCCCGACAGGTCGCTGGGCATCTTGTCTGCATGCTCCGGCGCCAGCCCAACCATCTGCAGTTTCACCATGGCCGCCTCGTGGATCAGCGCGCTCGGCAAAGTCTTGAGCTCGCGCAGCGGGAAGGCGATGTTCTCCAGCACGGTGAAGGCCGAAAACAGCGCGCCTTGCTGGAACAACATGCCGACACGTTGCGCCGCGCCGCGTTTGCCGAGTTCGGCCGCCGGTTTGCCGAGCACCGTGATCTCACCGGCGGTGGGATGCTCCAGCCCCAACATCTGGCGCAGCAGCACCGTCTTGCCGGTGCCCGAGCCGCCAACCAGCGACAAGAATTCTCCCCGCTGAATCGTCAGGTCCAGGTCCTTGTGCACCACCGACTGCTTGTCGCCGTTGGTGAAGACGGTGGACAGACCGGCGATGTCGACGATCACGTCCTTATCCGGGTCACTGCGGGGGACTGCACTGTTGCTGTTGTCCGTCGCCATGTCAGGTCCCGATGCTCTTGAACAGCACGGCAAAAAGCGCGTCGACCAGAATCACCACAGTGATGGAGGTCACGACGGACGCGGTGGTGCCCTGGCCCAGGCTCTCGGTATTGGGTTTGACACGCAAGCCGAAGTGGCAGCCAATCAGCGCGATCAGCACACCGAAGACCACCGATTTGGCGGTGGCCAGCGCCAGGTTGGCGACATCCACGGCGGCCGGCAGGGCGTTGATGAAAAAGGAAGGCGTGATGCCCATCGCCAGATCGGCCGCCAGCATACCGCCCAGCAATGCAGACACTGTGGTCCAGACGCTGATCAGCGGCATCACCACCGCCAGCGCGAGCGCGCGCGGCATCACCAGGCGGTAGCTGTGGGCAATGCCCATGACGCGCATGGCGTCGAGTTCTTCCGTCACCCGCATCACGCCAATCTGCGCGGTGATGGCCGAGCCCGAGCGCCCGGCGATCAGGATGGCTGCCAGCACCGGCCCGAGCTCGCGGATCAGCGAGATGCCCAGAATGTTGACGATGAAGGCGTCCGCACCAAACTGCTTGAGCTGCTGTGAGATCAGATAGGCCAGCACCACACCGATCAGGAAACCGACCAGCGCAGTGATCGGCAAGGCGGTGGCGCCTATGTGGTACAGATGGCCGGACAGGTCGCGCCATGGGCCTTCGCGCGGATTTCTGGCCAGCTTGCCGAGGTTGAGCACCAGGCGGCCCACCAGCGCAACCAGGTCCGTGAAGTGATCGACTACTTCCAGCAGTCCCTCGCCGAGCTTCAGAAAGGTCTGCTTGAAGCCTTGGCGCGGTATCGCGGGCCGCTCCACGCTGAACTCAGCGACTCGCTCCAGCACCGCGCGCTGCGCTGGACCCAGCTCCACTTTTTCTGGCCACTGGCGGTCCCAGTGGTTCCAGAGCACCTGGGCGCCCAGATGATCGAGCTGCCCGATATGGCGCAAGTCCCACAGCACGTCCTTGCCCGAAGCCTCAGCACCCAGGGATTGCAGGCGGTTGCTCAGCGCATCCCACACTGGGCGCGCGGTCAGCTCGCTCGCCGTCCACGCACCCAGCACCGAATAACAGGCGCCTTCCGGGGTGTCCTGAGACTCGATATGCGGAGTAGATTCGCTGACAGCGGTTTCCTCCGGGAGTGGCATGTTTTTGATGGTGGGAGCGTCAGAAGGTGATTGGACAGAACAGACAGCAGCCGGCGCACGGGTGCGCAGCCTCGGGCTGCTCAGGAACATCGTAATGCAGCGACAGGTGTCGTGGCTACCGGCATTTGGCTTCAAAACGCCCTCTTGCTGTCCTACAGACCCCTGCAGGCAGGGTCCAGGCGGCATCCGGGTGCAAAGTCACCTGTGGCCTGTCAGGCCCACGGCAGCTAACCGGCATTTAATCGACTGGTGGCCTTCGTCGTGCCACACCCTGCCAGGCGTTTCGACGCCACTGCGGGAAACTATTCTGGTGCGCAGCGTCGCCAACCGATAATCTTGGCACCCACCCTTGGAGCCTGAAAATGAACGATATGAGTCGCCCCCCTGTGAACACCACTGCGCAGGCCATTGGCCACGCCATCAACGGACACGAAGCCGCTGGCAGCTCCGGCCGCAGCCAGGACGTCTTCAACCCCGCCACAGGCGCCATCACTGGCCGGGTGGCCCTGGCCAACGCCGCCGAGGTTGATGCGGCTGTGGCTGCCGCCCAGGCTGCCTTCCCCGCCTGGGCCGACACCCCGCCGATACGCCGCGCCCGCGTGATGTTCAAGTTCCTTGAGCTGCTCAACCAGAACAAAGACAAGCTGGCCCACCTGATCACCGCAGAACACGGCAAGGTCTTCACCGACGCCCAGGGCGAAGTCTCACGCGGCATTGATATTGTGGAATTTGCCTGCGGCATCCCGCAACTGCTCAAAGGCGACTTCACCGACCAGGTCTCTACCGGCATTGACAACTGGACCCTGCGCCAGCCGCTGGGTGTGGTGGCCGGCATCACGCCGTTTAACTTCCCGGTGATGGTGCCGATGTGGATGTTCCCGGTGGCCATTGCGGCCGGTAACTGCTTCATCTTGAAACCCAGCCCGATCGACCCCAGCCCCAGCTTGCTGATGGCCGAGCTCCTGAAACAGGCCGGCCTGCCCGACGGCGTCTTCAACGTGGTCCAGGGTGACAAGGAAGCGGTGGATGCGCTGCTGGTGCACCCGGACGTCAAAGCGGTGTCGTTTGTGGGCTCCACCCCGATTGCCAACTACATCTATGAAACCGGTGCGCACCACGGTAAGCGGGTGCAGGCGCTCGGTGGGGCCAAGAACCACATGGTGGTGATGCCCGACGCCGATCTGGAGCAGGCCGTTGATGCGCTGATCGGTGCCGGTTACGGCTCGGCCGGCGAGCGCTGCATGGCGATCTCGGTGGCGGTGCTGGTCGGCGATGTCGCTGACAAGCTGGTTCCCATGCTCCAGGCCAGAGCCAAAACCCTGGTCGTCAAGGACGGGGTCCATCTTGATGCGGAGATGGGCCCTATCGTGACGGCGGCGGCGCACAGCCGCATCACCGGCTACATCGATGCGGGTGTGAAGGAAGGCGCCGAGTTGCTGGTCGATGGCCGAAGCTTTAGCGGCAAGGATGCCGGTGCCGGTTGCGAGAGCGGTTTCTGGATGGGCGGCACGCTGTTTGACCATGTGACGCCGGAGATGAAGATCTACAAGGAAGAGATCTTCGGGCCGGTGCTGGGCTGTGTGCGGGTCAAGGACCTCAAGGAAGCAGTGGATCTGATCAACGCCCATGAGTTCGGCAATGGGGTGAGCTGCTTCACGCGCGACGGCCATGTGGCGCGTGAGTTCAGCCGGCGCATCCAGGTGGGGATGGTGGGCATCAACGTGCCGATCCCGGTTCCCATGGCCTGGCACGGCTTTGGCGGCTGGAAGAAAAGCCTGTTTGGCGACATGCATGCCTATGGGGAAGAGGGTGTGCGTTTCTACACCAAACAAAAGTCCATCATGCAGCGCTGGCCGGAGAGTATTGGCAAGGGCGCGGAGTTTGTGATGCCCACCGCGAAGTAGGTTCCCCCCCGAAGCGGCCTTGGGCCGCCTCCCCCTCAGGGGGCGCCCGCTGCGGGCCGGCGGAGCCGGACCCGCGATGGCACTGGCAAATACCGGTGAGTTGAACGGCGGTAGCAGCAAGCATCACAAGAAGAACTACGAGACAAGACGCATGAACGAAAACATCTTTGACTACATCATTGTCGGAGGGGGAACCGCCGGTTGCCTGCTGGCCAACCGCCTGAGTGCCGATGCGTCCAAACGTGTGCTGCTGATCGAAGCTGGCCGCAAGGACGACTACCACTGGATCCACATCCCGGTCGGTTACCTGTACTGCATCGGCAACCCGCGCACCGACTGGCTTTACAACACCGAGCCCGACGCCGGCCTCAATGGCCGCAGCCTGCGTTACCCGCGTGGCAAGACGCTGGGCGGCTGCTCCAGCATCAACGGCATGATTTACATGCGTGGCCAGGCGCGTGACTACGACCAGTGGGCGCAATTGACGGGCGACGACGCCTGGCGCTGGGACAATGCGCTGCCCCATTTCATGCTGCACGAGGACCACTACAAAGGCGCCAGCGCCATGCATGGTGCACGCGGCACGGCACCCGCGCTGATGCAGGATCCGGGCGTGCCTTATCAGAAAACACTGCGCCACCGCAGCTCGGGCGGGGAGTGGCGGGTCGACAAACAGCGGCTTCGCTGGGACGTGCTGGACGCTTTTTCTGCAGCCGCACAGCAAGCGGGCATTCCTGCGACCGATGACTTCAACTCCGGCGACAACGAAGGCGTGGGTTACTTTGAGGTCAACCAGAAAAATGGCTGGCGCTGGAACACCGCCAAGGCTTTTCTGCGGCCCGCCTGCTTTGGCCGCCCGAATTTTGAAATGTGGACCAGCGCACAGGTCAGTAAACTCGTGATTGAACGCCAGGACGACGGCAGCCAGCGCTGCACCGGCGTCCAGGTCTGGACCGGCCAGGAAAACGTCCTGGCTTATGCCACGCGCGACTCCGGCAAGGCGCAGGGCAAGCTGGGCGAAGTGATCCTGAGCGCGGGCGCCATCGGTTCGCCGCACATCCTGCAATTGTCTGGCATCGGCCCGGCGGCGCTGCTGCAGCAACATGGCATCCCGGTCGTGGCCGACCTGCCCGGCGTGGGCGCCAACCTGCAAGACCATCTGCAGATCCGCTCGGTCTACAAGGTCAACAAGCCGTCAGGCAGCAGGGTCAACAACTTCACGCTCAACACCCTGGGCAGCTCGCTCTGGGGCAAGGCCAAAATCGGACTCGAATATGCACTGCGGCAGACCGGCCCGATGAGCATGGCGCCATCACAACTCGGCGCTTTCACGCGTAGCTCACCCGACCAGCCCTACCCCAACATCGAATACCACGTGCAGCCGCTGTCGCTGGATGCCTTTGGCGAGCCGCTGCACAGCTTCAACGCCTTCACGGCCAGCGTCTGCAACCTGAATCCGACCAGCCGGGGCACGGTACAGGTCAAAAGCGCCCGGTTTGAAGACGCGCCGGCGATTGCGCCCAACTACCTGAGTACGCCCGAAGACCGGCAGGTCGCGGCCGACTCCCTGCGCGTCACGCGCCGCATCGTGAGCCAGAGCGCACTGGCCGGCTACCAACCTGAAGAGTTTCGTCCGGGCGTGCAGTTTCAAAGTGATGAAGACCTGGCGCGGCTGGCCGGTGACATTGCCACGACCATCTTCCACCCGGTGGGCACCACCAAAATGGGCAGGGCCGATGACCCGCTGGCGGTGGTGGACGCGCACTTGCGGGTGCGCGGCATCACGGGCTTGCGTGTGGTCGATGCCGGCGTGATGCCACTCATCACCAGTGGTAACACCAACTCACCCACGCTGATGATTGCGGAGAAGGCTGCCCAATGGATTCAGGACGGGATATAGCCCCCACGTTCGTTCACTGCGTGTAACTCTCTGCCCCCCGAGGGGGCGCATTTTTCCTTGGGGCGGCCCGGCGGAAAAACTCAGCCCCCCAAGTTCGTTCACTGCGTGTGCTGGCCTGTCAGGGATTGGCGTCTGAATCGTCGAGCAGGGCCGCGATGGTCAGAACGTCCGCCTTCTGATTGCGGGCCCTGAGCTCGTCGGCGCACCCCATCCAGCGCTTGATCTGCGCGCCCCAGCCTTTCGCCTCTTCCTCGGTCATGGGGGTTTTGTCCTTGACCGCGGCCGCATAAGGTTCTGGTCCGCAATGCATCTGGGCCGCGTCCATGAACCCCATGCGATAAGACAGTGCGACCAGCAATTGCTGATCGGCCAGCCAGCGCTGGTTGATCACAAACATATTGGCCGACGCGGTGGCGTTCATCTTGTCCAGAATAGTACGCGGCGTGCCAAGCGCGGCCATGTAATTTTCGACGATGCGGGCGATGCTGGCAAAGCGTTCAGACGCCGGGTCCATGGGTTGACCATTCACTTTCACATTGATCCGGTGCACCCCCAGGCTGGCACTGCTGGGGACATGGCGACTGACGCCGCTCATCCACAAAATAAAACAGGCGCTGTAACAACGGGCACCAGGAACTACATGGGTTGCTGCGTGGCTTTTCTCAAGCAGCCGGGCAATCTTGACGGTCTCATCGAAATCCCCGCCGGGAGAGTCCAGAAAAACAGATCGCGCAAAACGCTCGTAGTTGTCGGGGTGCCGGACAAACTGGACGATCTTGGCGTAATCGCCTTTCTGGATCGGCCCCTTGATCAGCACGCCCTGCTGGTGGGCGGAGATATCGGCGGCCAGGGCAGGAGCAAGCCCATTGAAAAATAGCCACGCAAAAAGAACAAAAGCGGCTCGTGACATGGATGACCTCCTGCTTGCAGAGAAAACCTGAATGTCAACGAATGTTACGAGCCTTGGACGTGTTTGTCAGTCACGAATTACCGGGGTAGCTGTAACTTATTACCCTGTGGATGCCCGCCTGTCGTCCGTTGCGGCCATTTCTCCCTCACCTGAGACTATTTGGGACGCAAAATCATGGTTTCCCCGGAAAAAACCAGTTCAAATTTGGACAAAAAACTCTGTCCCAGCAAGGCCACGCCGGCGTCCGGGCCGACCAGCCCCACGCCGACCCGTGTGCCGGAAACACTGGCGGGCCCGACCGAGACGGTCAGGCCGGAAACAATCCGGCCCCGCAGCTCGCCATTGGCCGTCCGAAATGTCGTCGGCTCGCCAGCCGCCAGGCCGGCGTCACGGGCAAATGCCTCGCTGACCACCACCAGCGAGGCGCCTGTGTCGACAAGAAAAGTCACCGGCTTGCCCTGAATATGCCCCTGCGCATAAAAATGGCCATCGCGTGCCCTGGGGATCAACAGCTCTCCAGTCGCTGAAACCACCAGAGGCGGCGGCTTCAGTACCTGCGTCATCAAGGCATACAAAACCGCCATGACCACCAGCCAGAACAGCACGATGGCCAGCGGGCCCCAAGCCAGACCGGCGCCGACCCGACCCACTTCTTTCGCACTGTTGTTGCTCATGCCAATATCCAGGTGGGCGTAGACGCCGTTTCCGCTGCCGCGGGCCAGCAAACATGATACGGGCCCACGCCTGGCGAAATGACGGCGGGGTCTTCGGCGGGGCACATAATTGTTCAAGCCTAGGAATTCGATGTCGCAAACCCGCCTCGCCCTCTTCATGCAAACGCAGCGCGAGCTTTATCTGGCAAGCCTGCCGGCAAAGGTCGCCGAGGTGGGCACCGCCTTGCAGCAATACCTGCATGCGGGCGATCACGCAGCAGGACTTTCAGCCCTGGCCGGAGCGCACAAGCTGGCGGGTTCGGGGGGCACCTTCGGGTTTCCGGCCATCAGTGAGGCGGCCACCAGCATCGAGACGCTTCTGTCTGCAGCCACGGCCCTGGGCCGGCCCGTGGGCGCGGCTGAACGCCAGTTGCTGCAGGTCAGCGCACAGGCCTTGTACGACGCCATGACACAGGTCAGCGGCACTTCTGCAGCTCTTTCTTTGCCAGTACCCCGAGTTCGCAGCTGGGCAGCGCCACAACTTCGCACACAGACAGGGGGCCTGATCTTTATTGTTGAAGCAGACATGCAAGCGGCCAGCCGGCTGAGTGCCCAGCTCCAGCACGCCGGATACCCCAGCCGCATCGTTGAACAGCCGGATCAGCTCCCGGTGCAGACGCGGCCTGTTGCGATTTTGGCCAACGCGGTTTTTAACGCCGACCCCCAACTGAAGCAGTACACCCAGACCGTCCCCGAAGGCGCCGACCCGGTCCCCGTGATTTTTATAGCGGGCGGCAACGATTTCGAGGCCCGCCTCGACGCGGTGCGCGCCGACGCCGCCGGCTATTTTCCGCACCCTCTGGATGTACCCGTACTGGTTGGCCTGCTGGACCAAGTGACCTCCGGGGAACCTGTGCGGCCCTACCGTGTACTGATCGTGGACGACGACGATCTGCTCGCCGCTTTTTATGCCGGCGTGCTGAAGGCGTCCGGGATGGAAACCTGCGTCGTCACCGATCCCAGCCAGGTGATGGCGCCCTTGATCGATTTCCAGCCCGACCTGATCACCTGCGATATCCACATGCCGCAATGCAGCGGAATCGAGCTGGCCGCGCTGATTCGGCAGCAGCAGGCCTTTGTGCGTATTCCGATTGTTTTCCTGTCGGCAGAGACCAGCCTGGACAAACAGGCGCAAGCGCTGCGGCAAGGCGGGGACGACTTCATCGTCAAGCCGGTGGAGCCGGCCGCGCTGGTCTCGGCAGCGCAAAGCCGCGCGCGCCGTTACCGCAGTTTGCTGGCGGCGGAAGACAACTTGCGCATCAGCGAAGAGCGTTTTCGGCTGGTGTTCGAGACCAGCCTGGACGGCTTCATCCAGGCGCTGGCGGACGGCACGGTGATTGCCGCCAACCCCGCTGCCTGCGCCATGTTCGGGATGGATGACGCCCGGATCAAGGCTACTGGCATCGCCGGTCTGATGGATGCCGCTGATCCGCGGGTGAAAGCGATGCTCCAGCAGCAAAGCCATACCGGTGAATTTCGCGGTGAACTCAATTGCATACGGGGCAACGGCACACGTTTTCCGGTCGAGGTTTCCTCTTCGCAACATGCCGGCAGCAATGGCGACGTCCAGACCAGTGTGATCTTGCGCGACATCACCGAGCGCAAGCTCGCCGAGCAGCAAATCATGCAGCTCAATACCGAACTGGAAAGCCGGGTGGAGCAGCGCACCCTCGAGCTGACTGTCGCCAATCAGGAGTTGCAAGCCTTCTCGCAGTCGCTTGCGCATGACTTGCGCCAACCCTACATCGCTGTGAACGGGCTGGCCAGTCTGCTGGAAAGAGAGATGGGCGCGGGGGCCAGCGAGCGTGGCAAACACTATCTCCAGCGCATTCGCGCCGGGGTCAACCAGATGAACGAGCGAACGGACAGCCTGCTCGCGTTGGCGCAACTGTCACGCACGCATATCCGGCGCGCGCCCCTGGACCTGGCCGCCATGGCAGAAAAGGAGATTGAAACACTGCGGCAACAGGCCCCCGAGCGCCAGGTGCACACCCAGGTGCAGTCACCCCTGTCTGCATCGGCCGACGCCACACTGGTGCGCCACCTGCTGAAAATTTTGCTGGGCAACGCCTGGAAATTTACCTCGCGGCAGGCCCATGCCGACATCTCGGTCGGCGCTGAATCCAGCGCCGGTGGCTATACGGTTTATTTTGTCAAAGACAAGGGTGCAGGTTTTGACATGGCCTATGCCGACAAACTGTTTGGCGCCTTTCAGCGCCTGCACGCGCCCGAAGATTTTCCGGGTGCAGGCATCGGCCTGGCGACAGCGCGCAGGATCGTCACACGCCACGGCGGAGAGATCTGGGCGAAATCCGCGCCGCAGGAAGGTGCCTGTTTTTACTTTACCCTCGGCAAGCAAGGCCGATGACAAGCCGGCAAGAAATCAGCGCAAACCTTTGACATAACGCGGCAAGTCAGGCTGGCACACTCGCACAGGTCGAGCGTTGTCCAAAGGGGGGAGGGAAACTCCCGATGCACTAAGCGGGTGCGCGACCTACAGTGGTTGACCTGCAGACGGGCCTCGGTGCTCGCGAAGGGGCCGAGGAGACAAACAGATTGACTAGAAAATATTGACATCCTTCGGGATGTTTTTTACGAGGCGTCGGGCTTTCCCGGCGCTTTTTTTTGGCCTCTGCGTACCGAATCAGTGCCTATGCCCTGAACGCCTGCGCATGTGATGCAGGCTCGATGGGACAATTCAGTTATGGAATTGCTGATCGTGACGATGGCCTCGCTGCTGGCAGGTTTTGTGGACGCCATCGTCGGCGGTGGCGGCCTGATTCTGGTGCCCGCCCTGTTCGCGGTTTTCCCCACCACCCACCCGGCCACGCTGTTTGGCGTGAACAAGGGCGCCTCGGTCTGGGGCACGGCGGTGGCTACAGCGCAATACGCGCGTCGTGTGGACATGCGCTGGTCGGCCCTGCTGCCGGCGGCAGCCGCAGGTTTTGCCGGCTCGCTGGCCGGCGCCTGGCTGGTGACCGTCATCTCGCCGGGGTTCTTGCGCAAGGTGCTGCCCTTTGTGCTGCTGGCAGTGCTGCTGTACACCCTGGTCAAAAAGGAGCTGGGCCGCAACCATGCCCCGCGTTTCAGTGGCCATGCCGAAACGGCCGCAGCCTGCTGCATCGGGCTGGTGCTGGGGTTTTACGACGGTTTTTTCGGTCCCGGCACCGGCAGCTTTTTTGTCTTCCTGTTTGTGCGCTGGCTGGGCTATGACTTTTTGAATGCTTCGGCATCGGCCAAGCTGCTCAACACGTCCACCAACCTGGCGGCCCTGCTGCTATTCGCATGGAAAGGCCATGTCTGGTGGCATTTCGCGCTGACCATGGCGGTGGCCAATGTCGTCGGCAGCGTGCTGGGCACCCGCACGGCGCTCAAACACGGTGCCGGTTTTGTTCGCGTTGTGTTTATCGGGGTGGTCACGACCTTGATTCTGAAAACCGGGTATGACGCTTTTCTGAAGTAGCGCCAAAACCCAAGGGCCTGCCCACAGGCGCAGCCCTAGTCAGGATAGACGTCAAGTGCAGGCACGGTGGGCGCCAGTTTGTTCAGGGCCTCGGCTATTGCGGCCGCCTTGGCTGCGTTGACGGTGGCCGGTGCCGCGCCACGTCCGCCGCCGGCGGCGCTGGCAGTGAGCAGGTCCGCCACTTCAGCGAGGGTGCGTGGTTTGCCAATCGGGGCCCCGGCCAGTCCTTTTTGGACGGCGGCCAGATCAACCTCGCTGGGGTATTGGCCCAGCAACACGTAGTCGAAGACGCGCCGTGCAATGGGCGCCGCGTGAGCCGCGCCAAAGCCGGCGTTTTCCACCACCACGGCCAGCGCAATTTTAGGTTTGTCCGCTGGCGCAAATGCCATGTACAGGGCGTGGTCGCGTTGATGTTCCTCCAGCTTGCGGGCGTCGTATTTGTCCTTCTGGCCTACCGTCTTGGCCTGGGCCGTGCCGGTTTTTCCGCCGCTGAGATAAGCCGCGCCCGCAAACACCCGCGCGGACGTCCCGTCCTGCGTGACACTGACCAGCGCCTTGCGAACAACAGCGATGTTGTCAAGCTTGTAGCCGAGGTTTTCACCGACGCTCGGCGCCACTGGCTGGTTGGTGCGTGTGACCGAATCCTGGGTGGCGATCACCAGCCGCGGCTTGTGCTTGACGCCATTGTTGGCCAGGATGGCCGTCGCCTGGGCCAGTTGCAGCATGGTGAAGCTGTTGTAACCCTGCCCGATGCCCAGAGAAATGGTTTCACCGGCGTACCATTTTTTCTGCTCCGGTTTTTTGTAATAGTCGCGCTTCCAGGCCTGACTGGGCAATACACCACTCACTTCACCAAGAATGTCTATGCCCGTGATCTGCCCGAACCCCATGGGTTTCATGAAATCATGCATCGCGTCCACACCCAGATCGTTGGCCAGCGCGTAGTAATAGACATTGCTGGACTTGACGATGCTCTGGTGCATGTCCACCGGACCGAGCCCGGCGCCATGGCTGCGGAACTGATGGCCGCCGAACATCCACGAACCGGTGTCATTGGTGATGCTGCCGGCCTGGCGCTTGCCGGACTCCAGTGCCGCCATGGCCATGAACGGCTTGTAGGTTGAGCCCGGCGGGTAAGTGCCGCGCAAGGCCCGGTTCAACAGGGGTTTGTCGATGGACTCGTTGAGGGCCTGCCAGCTTTCGCTGTCGATACCGTCGACAAACAGGTTGGGATCAAAGGTTGGTTTGCTGACAAAGGCCAGCACTTCGCCGGTGTTGGGGTCCAGCGCCACCAGCGCGCCGCGCCGCTCGCCAAACAGATCTTCCACCAGCTTCTGCAGTTTGATGTCGATCGACAGCATGACGGTGTCGCCCGGTGTGGCCGGGCTGCTGGCCAGCTTGCGCACGGCCCGTCCCCCGGCCGAGGTCTCCACTTGCTCGACGCCGGTATTGCCATGCAGTTGCTGCTCAAAGCTCTGCTCCACACCGAGTTTTCCGATGTAGTCGGTACCGCGGTAATTGCCTTCCTCGTCGCTTTCCTCAATGCGGTCTTTTTCCGCCTGGTTGATGCGGCCGATGTAGCCCACCACATGGCTGGCCAGCTCGCCATAGGGATAGTTGCGAAACAGACGCGCCTTGATGTCCACGCCGGGAAACCGGAAACGCTGGGCCGCGAAACGCGCCACCTCCTCGTCACTCAATCGGGTTCGAATCGGCAGGGACTCGAAATTTTTGGATTCATCACGCAGTTTTTTAAAGCGCCGCTTGTCACGCGGTGTGATTTCCACCAAACGTCCCAGCGCCTCGATGGTGTCGTCGAGGTTGCTGACCTTGGAAGGCGTGATCTCCAGCGTGTAGGCGGAATAATTGGTCGCCAGCACCACACCGTTGCGGTCCAGGATCAGGCCACGGTTGGGCACGATGGGAACCACGGCCGTGCGGTTGCTCTCGGCCTGCGCATTGAGGTCGTCATGCCGCACCACCTGCAAGTAAACGAGGCGGGCGGCGACCAGCGAGAAAGCCAGCAGGATGACCAGCCCCACCACCAGCACCCGCGCGCGAAAGCGCGACAGGTCGGCTTCAACATCACGGAGTTCAGTCATGTCAGTCGGACCTCGCACCGATCAATAAGTGCCCGAACCGGCGTTGAACTCCCATCCCGTTCAAGCAGGGGCCGCGGGTCCGGCTCTTCCGGCCCGCAGGCGCAGCGGCCTGCAAGGTGCAGCGCAGTACACGAAGTGACAAGCGTGGCGGCCATATCTACAGTGGCCTGTTCTGATCAGGATCGGGCGCGCGGCGCTGTGGTGCCAGCAACATCACGCTGACCACCGGCCACAGCAGCGACTCGGCCAGCGGGGCCAGCAGCAATGTCCAGCCCGGAAAAATACCGCCACTGCTCATGCGGATAATGATCTCGACGCCGTGCGCCACGGCAAACATCGGCAACACCTGCAGGGCTTGCGAAGGTACCGTGAACCAGAGCAGGCGCCGGTGAATCATGGTGGCGAAAAAACTCAGCGCGGTGTAGGCCAGCGCATGTTGGCCCAGCAGGGCCGACTGATGCACGTCCATGCCCAGCCCGAACATGAAAGCCAGACCGATGCCTACGCGCTGCGGCTGGTGCACGTTCCAGAACACCAGCACCAAGGCCAGAAAATCGGGCATCCAGGGCACACGTCCGAGCGGCAGCATGTCCAGCAGCAGGGCAATGATCAGGCTGGTCCAGATGAAAACCGGGTTGGCCGGCAACAGCAGTTGCTGGCCCGAGGGCATGATCATTTTCCGGCTCCTTTCTTGACCGGGCCGGGCGTGGCCGCGTCCACCGGCCGCTGTGGAATCTGGCCCGACACCGGTTCGATCACCATGACATGCACGGCCGCGCCGACCTGGGCTTGGGGCGTGCAGTAAATGCGGGCAAAAGCCGATTCGGCGCGGCGTTCAATTTTATCGATCCTGGCCACCGGCAGCCCCGGCGGATACACCCCGTCCACACCGCTGGTCGTCAACAAGTCACCCTGCTGCACATCCGAGTTGCTGCCCATGAAACGCAACTCCAGCCCGCCGCCCGAAGCCGAGGGCTCGCCGTAAGCCACGCTGCGCGCGCCGGTGCGGGTGTTGAGCACCGGAATGGCCAGTTCGCGGTCGATCACCAGGGTCACTTCGCTGACCAGCGGATGCACGCGGGTGATCTGGCCGAGCACGCCGGACTCGTCCACCACCGGCGAGCCGAGTGCAACGCCATGGGCCAGCCCCTTGTCGATGATGATCTTGCGGGTGTAGGGGTCGGGCGCGTCGTACAACACCTCAGCGGCCAGGCCGGAGATGGCTTTTTGCTCACGCAGGTCCAGCAACTTGCGCAGGCGGGTGTTCTCAAGCGCCAGTTGCTCAACCTGCCCCGCCCGCAGCGACTGCAACGCGAGTTTTCTGCGCGCTTCTTCCTCGCTGGTTTTGGCCTGGCTCAAAGCGGTGAAATAACCGCCACCGTTTTGTACGGCGCGCACAGGCTGCAATGCCAGCCATTGCACCGGGTAAAGCACGGTGGCCAGCGCTGCGCGAATCGGCTGGGTGACCCGAAAGCGCATGTCGGCGACCATCAGAAACAGCGCCAGCGCACTGAAAAACATCAGTTTGGACAGGGCCGACGGCCCCTGTTTGAAAAAGGGCGGCGGGGTTCTGTCGAGGGTTCCTAAGGGCATGGTCTGCGGTCAATCATGCGCCTACGCGGCAGCATCGGGGATGCTTCCAGCTTTATTCCGAGGTAAAGATGGACCCCAGGCGATCCATGCGCTCCAGCGCAATGCCGCAGCCGCGCACCACACAGGTGAGGGGGTCTTCGGCCACCAGCACCGGCAGACCGGTTTCTTCGGCCAGCAGGCGGTCCAGGTCGCGAAGCAGCGCACCGCCGCCGGTCAGCATCATGCCGCGGTCGGCAATGTCGGCGCCGAGTTCAGGCGGCGTGTGTTCCAGCGCAGTTTTGACGGCGCTGACGATGTTGTTGAGCGGATCGGTCAGGGCTTCGAGGATCTCGTTGCTGGAAATCGTGAAGCTGCGCGGCACGCCTTCGGACAGGTTGCGGCCCTTGACTTCCATCTCCTTGACTTCGGAGCCGGGGAAGGCCGAACCGATGTTTTTCTTGATGGCTTCGGCCGTTGGCTCACCGATCAGCATGCCGTAGTTGCGGCGAATGTAACTGATGATGGCCTCGTCGAAACGGTCGCCGCCAACCCGCACACTGCCCTTGTAAACCATGCCGCCCAGCGAGATGACACCGACCTCGGTGGTGCCGCCGCCAATATCAACCACCATCGAGCCGGACGCTTCCGATACAGGAAGACCTGCACCGATCGCTGCGGCCATCGGCTCTTCAATCAGGTAAACGTCGCTGGCGCCGGCGCCGAGCGCGCTTTCGCGGATCGCGCGGCGCTCGACCTGGGTCGAGCCGCAGGGCACACAGATGATGATGCGCGGGCTGGGCTTGAAGAAGCTGCGCGGATGCACCATCTTGATGAACTGCTTGAGCATCTGCTCGGTGACGGTGAAGTCGGCAATCACACCGTCTTTCATCGGGCGGATGGCCTCGATGTTGCCGAGAACCTTGCCCAGCATGGCCTTGGCTTCATGGCCGACGGCCTGGATGGTTTTTTTGCCCTGCGGGCCGCCTTCGTGGCGGATGGCAACGACCGAAGGCTCGTCCAGCACAATGCCGCGGTCCCGCACAAAAATCAGGGTGTTGGCGGTACCCAGGTCAATCGCCAGGTCGGTGGAAAAGTACCGACGGAAAGTTTCAAACATGTTGGGGTCCGGTTCTGGTTGTGGGCATGGTGCAAACTTCGTTGCCCTGTCGCCTTCTATGATTAATCAATGCGCGTGTGACAAATGGAAGGACGAAACGGTCTAACACCTTGACAAATAACGCCTAAAGCGTGCATCCAACCGTGATTGCACACCAAAGGCGGGATAATAACGCATCCCCTGTGAGTCACTGGCCTGCACACGGCCGATTATTTCACCTTTACACCCGGTTTCAGCTGCAGTGGTACCCCTCATGGCATTGACATCCCAAGACATAGAACGCGTCGCCAACCTGGCGAGGCTTGAATTGCGACCTGACGAGACCGACCGCGTGCTCGGCCAGCTCAACGGCTTTTTTTCGCTGGTGGCCCAGATGGACGCCGTCAACACCGACGGCGTGGAGCCGCTGGCGCACCCTGCTGCCGTGCTCGGCCAGGTTGCACTGCGACTGCGCGAGGACATCGTGAGCGAGCCGAACCAGCGCGAGGCCAGTCAGGTCAGCGCACCCGCCGTTGAGCGCGGTTTGTTTCTGGTCCCCCGCGTGATTGACTAAGCGATGAGTACCGATTTGCACAACCTCGGCGTGGCCGAACTCGCGGCCAAACTCGCCGCCCGTGAAGTGTCCAGCGTCGAGCTGACGCAGCACTTTCTGGCCCGCATTGAACAAAACGCCAGCCTGGGCGCTTTTCTCGCCACCGACAGCGCCGTCTCACTGGCGCAGGCCAGGGCCGCCGATGTGCGCCTGGCCGCCGGCGAACGCACGTCGCTGCTGGGCGTGCCGCTGGCGCACAAGGACATCTTTGTCACCCGCGACTTTCCGACCACCGCCGGCTCAAAAATGCTGGAGAACTACCGCAGCCCGTTCGACGCCACGGTTGTCGGCAAACTCGCAGCGGCCGGCATGGTCACGCTGGGCAAGCTCAATTGCGACGAATTCGCCATGGGTTCGGGCAATGAAAACAGCGCCTACCAACCGGCGCGCAACCCCTGGGACCACGCACGGATTCCTGGCGGCTCCTCGGGCGGCAGTGCAGCCGCCGTGGCGGCGCGCCTGGTGCCCGCCGCGACCGGTACCGACACCGGCGGTTCGATCCGCCAACCGGCGTCGCTGACGGGCATTACCGGCATCAAGCCGACCTATGGTCGCTGCTCGCGTTACGGCATGGTGGCTTTTGCCTCCAGCCTGGACCAAGCCGGCCCGATGGCGCGCTCTGCGCTCGACTGCGCCCTGCTGCTGTCAAACATGTCCGGCCCCGACCTGGACCGCGACTCGACCTCGCTGGACCTGCCAGTGACTGATTACGCTACTGGTTTGATAGCTGCCAGCGCAGGTGGGACAGGGACTACAGGCCTAAAAAGCTTGAAAAACCTAAGGGTAGGCCTGCCCCGCCAGTTTTTCGGTGCCGGCTGCTCGGCCGATGTGCTGCAGGCCGTGCGCGTCGCGCTGGCCGAGTTTGAAAAGCTGGGTGCCACCCTGGTCGATGTCGATTTGCCGCTGACCGAGCTGTCGATCCCGGTGTATTACGTGATCGCACCGGCCGAGGCCAGCAGCAATTTGAGCCGCTTCGACGGTGTGCGTTACGGTCACCGCGCCGCCAGTTACGGCGACCTGACCGACATGTACAAGAAGTCGCGCAGCGAAGGTTTCGGCGACGAGGTCACACGCCGCATCATGATCGGCACCTACGTGCTGTCGCACGGTTATTACGACGCCTACTACCTGAAGGCGCAGAAAATCCGCCGCCTGATCGCCGAGGATTTCCAGAAGGCTTTCGTGCAGTGCGACATCATTGCCGGCCCGGTCTCGCCCACCGTCGCCTGGAAGATCGGCGAGAACGCCAGCGACCCGGTGGCCAGCTACCTGGCCGACATTTACACGCTGTCGAGCAGCCTTGCGGGTCTGCCCGGCATGAGTGTGCCGGCCGGTTTCGGCGCACACCACATGCCGGTCGGCCTGCAACTGATCGGCAACTATTTCAAGGAAGCGCAGTTGCTGGGGGCGGCGCACCAGTTCCAGCTCGCGACCGACTGGCACCTGCGCCAACCCCCAGGCCTTTGAGTGATTTGACATGAGCGCCACCCAACCCACCGTGAACCCCTTTGCCGAAATGCAGGCCGGCCGGCCCACCGGGCCGCTGGTGCAGGGCTACGAAGTCATCATCGGCTTCGAAACCCACACGCAACTGACCACGCAATCGAAGATTTTCAGCCGCGCCCCGACAAGTTTTGGCGCCGAGCCCAACACCGCCGCGTCGGCCGTCGACTTCGCCCTGCCCGGCGCCTTGCCGGTGATGAACAAGGGCGCGGTGCAACGCGCGATCGAGTTCGGCCTCGCGGTAGACGCGCACATTGCCGAGTCCAGCGTGTTTGCGCGCAAGAATTATTTCTACCCCGACCTGCCCAAGGGTTACCAGATCAGCCAGTTTGAAATTCCGGTCGTGCAGGGCGGCCAGGTCGGGTTTTTCTTGGAGGGCGAGAAAAAATCAGTGCGTCTTGTGCGCGCCCATCTTGAAGAAGATGCCGGCAAGTCGCTGCACGAAGACTTCATCGGTCAGTCGGGCATCGACCTGAACCGCGCCGGCACGCCGCTGCTGGAGATTGTCACCGAGCCCGACATGCGTTCCTCGGCCGAGGCGGTGGCCTATGCGAAAGAGTTGCACAAGATCGTGACCTGGATCGGCATCTGCGACGGCAACATGCAGGAGGGCAGTTTCCGCTGTGACGCCAACGTGTCGGTGCGCAAGCCTGGCGAGCCGCTGGGCACGCGCCGCGAGATCAAGAACCTCAACAGTTTCCGCTTCATGCAGCAGGCCATCGACTACGAGGTGCGCTGGCAGATCGAACAGATCGAGGACGGCAAAACCATCCAGCAAGCGACCGTGCTGTTCGACCCGGACACCGGCGAGACACGTGCCATGCGCACCAAGGAAGACGCAGCGGATTACCGCTATTTTCCCGATCCGGATTTGCCGCCGCTGGTGATCTCTCGCGACTGGGTGGAAAAAACCCGCGCCGAAATGACCGAGTTGCCGCGCGTGATGGCGGCGCGATTTGTAAAAGACTACGGCCTGCCCGAGTACGACGCCGGCCAGCTCACGCAGAGCAAGGCCGTGGCCGCCTACTTCGAGGCCGTCGCGGCTGCCAGCCGGCAGGCCAAACTCGCCAGCAACTGGGTGATGGGCGAGTTGTCACGTCGCCTGAACACGGAAGAAAAAGCCATCGAGGCGTCGGCCGTGAGCAGCACGCAACTGGCAAGCCTGATCGGCCGCATCAGTGACGGCACCGTGTCGAACAACGCCGCCAAACAGGTGTTTGATGCTTTGTGGACCGGCGAGGGCCAGGATATCGATGCCCTCATCGAGGCCAAAGGCCTCAAACAAATGAGCGACACCGGCGAGCTTGAAAAGATCATCGACGAGGTGCTCGCGGCCAATACCAAAAACGTCGAGGAAGTTCGCGCCGGCAATGCCAAGGCCATGAACGCGCTGGTCGGTCAGGCCATGAAAGCCACCAAGGGCAAGGCCAACCCGGCGCAGGTCAATGAACTGTTGAAGAAGAAACTGGCTTAACGCAGATTCAAAACGCTACAAAAATAATAGCTGCTCGCGCCTGTCCAACATGGACCGGAGCCATTTTTGATCACTGATTCTATTTTTGGGCGGCTACCGGCGCAGGCGCGGGCTTGCCCGGCACAACAGCACCGGACGTTGCCCACAGCTGTTTGAGTTTGGCCAACTCGGCGTCGAAACGCTGGTTCACCCGCTTTTTTTCGGCGTCTTGCTCGACGATGAAGCGTTTCTGCATGGCAAGGCTGCTGTCGTTTTCTTCCAGCCGACGTATCAACGAGGCCGGCGCCCGACCTGGGGTGTCTTTGTAAAACTCCAAATCGGCGTTGATGGCCTTGCGCTGCTCGGCAAGCTCCTGCGAGCGTTTGTTCGATGCGTTGATGACCTCAACCACCTGGCTCAGCGCTTCGGCGCGCTCCTTGTCATGCAGATCACGCGTGGGATAACGCAGCAACAGGGCGCGGTCGCGGCGCTTGTCTTCTGCCTCGCGGGCCCGTACTTCGGCCGCGACCTTTTCCTTTTCTTCCAGCGCAGCTCGCTCGGGGGGGGTCAACTGGGGGGGCAGCACCCGGCGGACCGTGCCTGAGGGATTGATTTCACGCTGAACCCGGTCCAGGCATTCTGCAATGGGGCGGTCCGAGGTGATCTTGCGGCCCGAGCTGTCAACGCAGGTGTAAATGCCTTGCAGGCCCGGCGCGCTGGTCTGCGCAACGGCGATGTCGCCCAGGCAGACGGCCAGCAGGGCCAAACCCGCCTGGGTCACGGTGTGCAACTGCAAGGGCATGTACATGTTTCCTCAATCAACGCCGTAACGCTGCCGGTAGTCCAGCACGCGCTGGTAATGGGTCTGAAGCGAGTCGCCGCTATTTGGTTCCGAATCAACAGCCGGCGCGCTACCCGCTTCAGCCAGATACTGCAGCAAGTCGGTCAGGCGGGCAATCGCAAAAACGTGAAGACCCAGCTCGCGGGTGACAAACTGTACGGCGCTGTAAGCCACGTCCTGGCCGTTTTCAATGGCCTTTTCCTGCCGGTCCAGCGCGATGGCCACCGCATGTGGCGTGGCGCCTGCGGCGCGGATGATGGCGATCGACTCGCGCGTGGCGGTGCCGGCTGAAATCACGTCGTCAATGATCAACACCCGGCCCTTGACCGGCGCGCCAACCAGGGTGCCACCTTCGCCGTGGTCTTTGGCCTCCTTGCGGTTGTAGGCAAACGGCAGGTTGCGGCCGAGACGCGCCAGTTCCACTGCCACCGCCGCGACCAGCGGGATACCCTTGTAGGCCGGGCCAAAAATCATGTCGAACTGCAGGCCGCTGGTTTGCTCTTCCAGCAGCAGGCCGCGCGCATAAAATTGCGCCAGCCGTCCCAGCTTGGCGCCATCGTCAAACAGGCCTGCATTGAAAAAATAGGGGCTCATGCGCCCGGCCTTGGTTTTGAACTCGCCAAAGCGGAGCACGCCGGACGCGATGGCAAACTGCACGAACTCCTGCGCCAGCGCCCGGCCTTCCTCGTTTGGAAGGGCGCCCTGTGGGTGCTTGCTGCCGGCCTGCCCTGCCGTTCCCGTTGTTATGCTCATTGGAGTCCCATGTTTAAGTTGACCAGCCTGAACCTCAACGGCATCCGTTCCGCCGCCACCAAAGGCATGCCCGAATGGGTGGCCCAGACCCAGCCGGATTGTATTTGCATGCAGGAACTCAAGGCCCAGGCAGCCGACGTGGCCGGCCGCTTCGAGGAGATCGCCGGCCTCAAGGGGCACTTTCACTTTGCCGAGAAAAAGGGCTACTCTGGTGTCGCGGTGTACAGCCGCCACGAACCCAGCGACGTGATCACCGGTTACGGCTCAACAGAATTTGACGCAGAAGGCCGTTACGTCGAGTTGCGTTTTGACAGGCCCGGCCGCAAGCAGGCGCCCAAACTGTCCATCATCAGTTGTTATTTCCCGAGTGGATCTTCGGGCGAGGAACGCCAGGCTGCCAAGTTTCGTTTTTTGGCCGAGTTTTACCCCTACCTGGCCAAACTGAAGGAAACCCGCGACTTCGTGCTGTGTGGCGACATCAACATTGCACACCAGGAAATCGATCTTAAGAATTTCAAGGGCAACAAAAAGAACAGCGGCTTCCTGCCCGAAGAGCGCGCCTGGATGACGGACCTGTTGCGTGATGCTGAAGCGGCTGAGGAAGCACTCGAAGATCTGACCGACGGTACCTGCCAGCCTGCGGTGAAAGCAGTGCGCGGCGGCGGCATGGTCGATGTCTACCGCAAGCTGCAGCCCACCGCCACCGACGCGGCCTACACCTGGTGGAGCAACCGCGGCCAGGCGTACGCGAAGAACGTCGGCTGGCGGCTGGACTAGCTCATCGCACAATAAACCCACAAAGTGTAGGTTGTATTGCTGATAAGTTCATTTTTAGCCATTGAGTCATGAACTCAACACCATCATGAGTGAGCGACACTAGAAAGTTACAGCCTGCAGTTTTGTCGATGGCGAATGTTGCCAGGGAATGCGATACGCACCACCGCTCACAAGTGAAGAGTAATTAACGACCTGCGGCCACCACCGTACCAATCGTTCTGACTGCATCCAAAAGCCGTGTTTGGACCATTGAGGGTCAAGAATAAAGATTGTGTGGCCTGCCCGCTTGATGGCTTCTCGCTCAGCTCCATGCTGTTTTTTGAAACGGTCGATTGAGACGATGTACCACGGCCCATCAGTTGATAGGTCCCCAATCCAGGTCAAGTCCGGCGCATTCCGCTCAAAACGGTCGGTTAGGTGAATCACCTTCTCAACGCCTGTCGTAATCGCCGATAACTCTCGAATGC
>NZ_JAYWHI010000096.1:0-19936 GCF_043778355.1 Polaromonas sp. | reverse complement strand
ACCGGCTGCCTTCGACTACGCCAAACTCGCCCATCCGCCGGTCACCTTCCGCCACGAAAAACTCAAGTTTGAAGAGCGCATACCGGCCGCGCGCCGCTACATCGCCCTGCACCAACTCAATGAACTGATGGACGGACCGCGCAACGACCTCGGCATCATCGTGCAGGGCGGTATTTACAACGCACTGATACGGGCGCTACAGCAGTTCGGCCTGTGTGATGCGTTTGGCCAAAGTGAGATACCGATGCTGGTACTCAACGTCACCTACCCGCTGGTGCCCGAGCAGGTGGCGGAATTTGCCCTCGGTAAACGCGCGGTGCTGGTGGTCGAGGAAGGCCAGCCCGAATACATCGAGCAGGAGATCGCCACCTTTTTGCGGCGGCGCGACATCAACACGCCGCTGCACGGCAAGGACATGTTGCCCTCGGGCGGTGAGTATTCGGTCGAAGTGGTGGCGGCCGGCATCGCCGCTTTTGTGGCGCGTTATGCCACCGACGTCGATACCCGCTCGGCCACCACCTGGCTCACGGGCAACGCCGAGCGACGCAGCGCGGTGGCCACACAAATCGCGGCGCAGCTGAACCAGGCGCTGCCGGTAAGGCCACCGGGTTTTTGTATCGGCTGCCCCGAGCGGCCGGTGTTCTCGGCGCTGAAGCTGGCGCAGCAGGATGTCGGGCCGGTGCATATCGCGGCCGACATCGGCTGCCACGCCTTCGGCACCTTTGCGCCCTTCTCCTTCGGCCACTCCATCCTCGGTTACGGCATGAGCCTGGCCAGCCGCGCCGGCGTCTCGCCGATGATGGCGCGGCGCACGCTGTCCATCATGGGCGACGGCGGCTTCTGGCACAACGGCCTGCTGACCGGTGTGCAGTCGGCGCTGTTCAATGGCGATGACGCGGTGCTGCTGATCTTCAAGAACGGCTACACCTCGGCCACCGGCACGCAGGACATCATCTCCACGCCGAGCGATGACGCGAAGTTCAACGCCAGCGACAAAATGCAAAGCCTGACCGCGACCAACACCACGATTGAGAAAACCCTGCAGGGCCTGGGCATCCAGTGGTTACGCACAGTGCATACCTACGAGGTGGAGCAGATGCGCCAGACGCTCAACGAGGCTTTCACCACCGATTTCAACGGCCTGAAAGTCATCATCGCCGAAGGCGAGTGCCAGCTCGAGCGCCAGCGCCGCATCAAGCCCTGGCTGGCCGGCCTGCTTAAAAAGGGCAAACGTGTGGTGCGCGTGAAATACGGCGTCGACGAAGACGTGTGCAACGGTGACCACGCCTGCATCCGCCTGTCGGGCTGCCCGACCCTGACATTGAAGGACAACCCCGATCCGCTCAAGGTCGACCCGGTGGCCACGGTGATCGACGGCTGCGTCGGCTGCGGCCTGTGCGGCGCCAATGCGCATGCGGCAACACTCTGCCCATCGTTTTACCGGGCCGAAGTGATCCAGAACCCCAAATGGCATGAGAGGCTGCTCGGCAGTGTGCGCGGCGCGCTGGTGCGGGCATTTCAGACAACATGAACTCCTCACAACCTGTCATCCCGGACAGAGCCTGTCCCGGACCTGATCCGGGAATCCGGGATCCATCCCCAACGAACAGCCGGTGTGGGTGCGCCCACATGAATTGCGGAGCAGGTCCGCAATGACAAGTCAGGGTCAACAATGAACATGCATCAGCAAAAACCCATCACCCTCCTGATCTGCGCGCTCGGCGGCGAAGGCGGCGGTGTGTTAACCGAGTGGCTGGTCGATATTGCGCGAGCCAGCGGCTACGCAGCGCAAAGCACCTCGATTCCCGGTGTCGCGCAGCGCACCGGCGCCACCACGTATTACCTCGAAGTGTTTCCGGTGCCGCTTGCAGAGCTCAAAGGCAAGCGACCGGTGTTCAGCCTGAATCCCGTCCCCGGTGCGCTCGACGGCTTGATCTCCTCCGAACTGCTGGAAACTGCACGCCAGGTCGGCAACGGCATGGCCTCACCGCAGCGCACGCTGGTCATCAGCTCCAGCAGCCGCACCCTGACCACGGCCGAACGCATGGTGCCCGGCGACGGCCGCACCGGCAATGCGCCGCTGCTGCAGGCCATAGGCGTGCAAAGCCGCGCCACCCAGGTCTTCGACATGGGGCAGATGGCAAAAGACTGCGGCACCGTGGTCAGCGCCGTGATGCTGGGCGCGATTGCCGGCAGCGGCCTGCTGCCTTTTGCGCGCCAGGCGTACGAGGACGCCATCCGCCACGGCGGCAAAGGTGCCGAAGCCAGCCTGCGCGGCTTTGAGCGCGCGTTTTTGCAGGTCTCTACCCAACAGGCGCAGACTGCAATGGTGTCCAGCTTGCTATCAAATGAGGAGCTGCCTGCTATTGTCAGCCGTGGGCTGGATGCCGATTTGACCAATAAATTCCCCCCTGCCGTGCATGAAATGCTGGCCCTGGGCCATGCGCGCATGCTCGAGTACCAGGACCGCGACTACGCCGATCTGTATGTGCAGCGCCTGCAACAGGTGTTGCGCGCCGAGCAGTTGGCCGACCCCGCCGCCGCACAGGGCCACGCCACCACGCGCGAAATGGCACGCTGGCTGGCGCTGTGGATGGCCTTTGATGACATCGTGCGCGTGGCTGACCTCAAAAGCAGTGCGAGCCGCTGGCAACGCGTTTACGGCGAAGTCAAGGCCAGCGAGGGTGACCTGCTGCAGGTCTATGACCACTTCAAGCCGGGTGCGCCGGAATTTGCCGCGCTGTTGCCGGCAGGCCTGGCTGCGCGCGTCACGCGCTGGGACCGCAACCGCGTCGCCAACGGCAAGGCACCCTGGGCCATGCCGCTGAAGGTCGGCACCCATTCGGTCTTCGGCATGCTCTCGCTGCGTCTGCTGGCCAGCCTGAAATGGCTGCGCGTGCGCGGCAGCCGTTTTGCCGCCGAACAGACGCTGATCGAACAATGGCTGGCAGGCGTGGTGCGCGGCACCGAACAACATTGGCAAGTGGGCCACGAGATTGCGCTGTGCGGCCGCCTGATCAAGGGCTACGGCAGCACCAACGAGCGCGGCAAGGACAACCTGATGCATGTGCTGGAGCACCTGGCGACCGGCGCGACCTTCGCCACAAACGACTTGCGCGCCGCAGCGATTGCCCAGGCACGCGAGGCCGCGCTCGCCGACGAAGCCGGCAAGGCGCTGGACCAGACCCTGGTGCAGCACGGCGCGCCAGCGCGGCCCGTCAAGGCCCAGCCAATACGCTGGATGCAGAACCCGCACCGCAAGCCGCGCGCGGTCAAGGCTTCCTGACAAACCCGAGTTACCACCGCAGACTTCAACTTTAAAAAAAGGAGACAAACCATGAAAACCAGCTTCCATCCCCAACGACGCGCCTTGCTTGCCATCGCGCTTGCCGCCGGGGCCATGCTGACCGCGGCCCATGCCCAGACCGCCTCTTGGCCCAGCAAGCCGGTGCGGGTGATCGTCAACTTCCCGCCCGGCGGCGCGGCCGACCAGCTCGCGCGCGCCATCGGCGTGCCGCTGGCCGAAGCGCTGGGCCAGCCGGTGGTGGTGGAAAACCGTGGCGGTGCCAACGGCAACATAGGCGGCGAGGCAGTGGCCAAAGCCCCGGCCGACGGCTACACGCTGCTGATGAGCTCGGGCGGCATGGTGTCCGTCAACCCCCACCTCTATCCCAAGATGGCTTTTGATCCGGCCAAGGATCTGATGCCGGTGGCAGCGGCTGCGCGCGTGCTGGTGTTCCTCGAAGTCAAGCCCTCGCTGCCGGTCAACAACATCAAGGAATTCCTGGCCTACATCAAAGCCAATCCTGGCAAGCTGTCCTTCGGCTCGCCCGGCAACGGCAGTTCGCCCCACCTGGCCACCGAAATGATGAAGATCCAGACCAATACCTTTGCCGTGCATGTGCCTTACCGCGGCGCGGCCCCAGCCATGCAGGACCTGCTGGGGGGCCAGCTCGACTTCATGTTCGATCCCGGCATCGGCCTGCAGCATGTCAAAGCCGGCAAGCTCAAGCTGCTGGCTGTGGGTAGCGCCAAACGCTCGCCGCTGTTCCCTGACGTGCCGACGCTGGACGAAGCCGGGCTGAAAGGTTTTGACGCCGACACCTGGTTCGGTTTTTACGCCCCCGCCGGCACACCACCGGCGATCGTCAATCGCCTGAACAGTGAAATCAACAAGATCCTCGGCTCGCAAGCCGTGAAGGACCGCATCCTGGCTATCGGCGGCATTCCGGCACCGATGTCGCCCTCGGACTTCAACATGCGCGCATCCATCGACGGCGCGCGTTTTGGCGCGTTGATCAAGGCCAGAAATATCAAAGGGGACTAAGCCACCACGTCACCAGCAATTTTGGGCACTGTCATTGCGGGCTCGACCCGCCATCCATGCAACACGCACCCGCACAGTAGCGATGAGGCATGAATCCCGGATCAGGTCCGGGATGACAGGCGGGGACATCCCGCCACGCTGCGGCCATCCTGCTGTTCCACCGACATAATCCAGCCATGAGCAAACAGATCACCCACACCATCCGCGTTGAATTCGGCGACTGCGACCCGGCGCGTATTGTGTGGTTTCCCAATTTTTTCCGCTGGATCGACGCCGCTTCACGCCACTTCTTTGTGCAGTGCGGCGTCCCTTCCTGGCAGGAAACCGAAAAAACCATCGGTGTGATCGGCACACCGCTGGTGGACACACACTCGCGTTTTCTGCGCACCGCCACCTACGGCGACATGCTCGACATTCAGGTCACGATTCCGGAATGGCGCGAGAAAAGTTTTGTGCAGCGTTACCGCATCATGCGCGGTGACGAACTCATCATGGAATGCGACGAAGTCCGCATCTTCGCCGGCCGCCGCGCTGACAACCCCGAAGCGATTCGCGCCCTGCCGATCCCAGTGGAAATTCGCGCGCTCTGCGAATAGCGGCCCGGAGCAACGGCTGCCAGCGCCCTGGATTGTCATCCCGGACCCCGGATCAAGTCCGGGGCAGGCCCGATCCGGGATCCATCTACGGTCCGAAGCAAGCTGCAGACGCAGCGTGATGCAAAAACCGCACGTAGATTACTTGCCCGATCGGCTGAAAACAAAAATCCCCGCAATAACAAGCACCGTCCCCGCCGCCACCCAGGCCGTGAACGGCTCACCGAGGATCAGCACACCCATCAGGATGGTGGACATCGGGCCGATCATTCCGGCCTGCGCCGCCATGCTGGCGCCTATGCGTTCGATCGCCATCATCACCATCAGCACGGGTGCGGCGGTGCACAGCGTGGCGTTCAGCAGCGACAGCCAGATCACCTCGGGCGCGACTTCGGCCGCGCTCAGGGGCCGCAGCACCAGGAACTGCGCGATGCAGCACAGGCAGGCTACGGTGGTCGCCAGCCCCACCAGCCGCAGGGCGCCCAGGCGTTTGACCATCTCGCCGCTGTAGACCAGGTAAATGGCATAACTGACGGCGCTCAGAAAAACCAGCAACGCGCCCCAGGCCGCGTCGGGGCCCATCAGCGTGATCTCATGGCCGAACACCAGCACCACGCCGCTGTAGCTGATGGCCATGCCGATGATTTGTGGCCGGGTGATCTGCCTGCGGTAAAGAAGCAGCCCGAGCAGCAGCACCAGCGTCGGGTTGAGGTAGAGAATGAGCCGCTCCAGAGATGCGGTGATATACGCCAGACCGGCAAAGTCCAGGAAACTCGCCAGGTAATACCCGGTGAAACCCAGCCCCAGCACGCCCAGCCAGTCCCTTCGGCTCAAGGCCGACTTGCCCCGGCTGGCCCACCAGGCCATCAGCGCGAAGATCGGCAGCGCAAACAGCATGCGGTACATGATCAGGGTCACGGCATCGACGCCGTAGCGGTAGGCGAGCTTGACGATGATCGCCTTGCCGCTGAAGGCAATCGCGCCCAGAACAGCCAGCAGCAAACCCACTGCTATGTTTTTGCTAGCTGCTTGCGCCCGTGGATCATGGGCTGGAGGTGTTTTTTGTTCTGGAATAGCAGACAAGGCGGCTATTTAGAAACCAACGGCCTGTCCGTCACGCCGCGCATCGCTGGCGGCCACATAACCTTCGACCTTCGGATTTCCCGCGCGCCAGATGAACTGGCCGGCACCGAAATCCTGGTAAGAGTCGTTGATGACTTCCATGCGGTGGCCGCGCTCGGCCAGGCCCTGGACAGTGGATGTGTCCATCGCCGCTTCGACATTGATCTCAAAACCGGCGTTATAGCGCCAGCGCGGCGCATCGCAGGCAACCTGCGGGCTCTGCCTGTAATCGAGCATGCGCACCAGCGTCTGCATGTGGCCTTGTGGCTGCATGTTGCCGCCCATCACGCCGAAGCTCATGACCGGTTGCCCATCTTGGCTCAGGAAGGCCGGGATGATGGTGTGGAAAGGCCGCTTGCCGGGTGCGACCTGGTTGGCGCCGGCTTGCAGGCTAAAGCCATGGCCGCGGTTTTGCAGGCTGATGCCGAACTCGGGCTCGACGCAGCCCGAACCGAAACCCATGTAGTTGCTCTGGATGAAGCTGACCATCATGCCGTCTTCGTCGGCAGCGGTCAGGTAGATCGTGCCGCCCTTGACCGGGTTGCCGGCGCCGAAGTCCTGGGCTTTTTTCATGTCGATGAGTTTGGCACGCGAGGCGAGGTAGGCGTCGTCCAACATTTGATCGACACTCACCGCCATTGCCGATGGCTCGGCCACGTATTTGTAGACGTCGGCAAAGGCCAGCTTCATGGCCTCGATCTGCAGATGCTGGGAATCAACACCATCGACCGGCAAGCCCGCCACGTCGAACTTGTCCAGGATGCCCAGCGCAATCAGGGCGGCGATGCCTTGGCCGTTGGGCGGGATCTCGTGCAGGGTGTAGCCGCGGTAGTCCTTGGCAATCGGTTGGACCCACTCCGGCTTGTAGTTCTCAAAATCCCTGGCCGTGATGCTGCCGCCGTTTTGCGCGGAGAATTTTTCGATGGCATGGGCGATCTCACCACCGTAATAGGCCGTGCCCTTGCTCTGCGCAATCGCGCGCAAGGCCTTGCCCGCCGCCTTGAACTGAAACAGCTCGCCGACATTCGGCGCGCGTCCCCAGGGCAGAAAGGACTGCGCAAAACCCGGCTGGCCTTTCAGCTCCTCGGTGGCTGCCGCCCATTTTTGCTGCACCACCGGCGGCAGCAGGTAACCGCGCTCGGCGATCTCGATGGCGGGCTCCATCAGGTCGGCAAAAGGCAGCTTGCCAAATCGCTCACTCATTGCCACCCAACTCGCCACCGCACCAGGAATGCTGACCGAGTCCATGCCGCGTTTGGGCGGGGTTTGCGCGTCGGCGCCGTATTTTTTGCTGAAGTAGTCCGGCGTCCAGCTCTGCGGCGCGCTGCCGGAAGCATTGAGCCCGTGCAGTTCTTTGCCGTCCCAGATCAGCGCAAAGGCATCGCTGCCCAGGCCGTTGCTGACCGGCTCGACAATCGTCATCGCCGCCGCCGCCGCAATCGCCGCGTCCACCGCGTTACCGCCCTTGAGCAGCATGCGCAGGCCAGCCTGGGCGCCCAAGGGGTGGGACGTGGACACCACATTGCGTGCAAACAGCGGCAGTCGGGTGGTGGAATAGGGGTTGTCGTACTTGAAGTTCATGGAGTCACTTTGAAAGGGATGCAGCAGGAGGTCAGAATGTTTAGTCAGTGGTGATCTTGCGTTCGGCGATGATTTTTTTCCACTTGGCGTTGTCGGCGCGGACCATGCTTGCAAAAACCTGCGGCGTACCGCCGGTGGGCTCGGCACCCAGCCTGGCAAAACGTTCCTTTACGTCGGCATCAGCCAGCGCCGCATTCACCGCCTGGTTCACGCGGGCAGTGAGTTCGGCATTGAGGCCCTTGGGGCCATAAACGCCAAACCAGGTCACCGACTCGAAGCCCGGCAGGACCTCGGACACCGTCGGCAGATCCGGCGCCAGCGCCGTTCGTTTGAGGCTGGTCACCGCCAGCGCGCGCAGCTTGCCGTCCTTGACATGCGGCATGCCTGTGACAAAGGAGTCAAACAGCACATCGAGCTTGCCACTGATCAGGTCCGGCATGGCCAGCGCCGTGCCGCGGTAGGGAATATGCAGGATGAAGGTGCCCGACTGCGCCTTGTAGTACTCGGTGGTCAGGTGCACGATGGTGCCGTTACCGCTGGACGCGTAATTCAGGCGCCCGGGATTTTTGCGGGCGTGATCGGTGAACTCGCGCATGGAACGGGCCGGCGACGAGTTCGGCACCAGCACGATGTTGGGCGAACTGGCGACATAGGCAATCGGGGTGAAATCGGCTTCGGCGTTGTAGGGAATTTTCGGGTTGATGGCCGGGCCGATGCTGTGGGTGCTCGATGTCGCCAACAACAGGGTGTAGCCATCCGGCGCCGACTTGGCCGCAGCGTCGGCGCCAATGGTGCCACCGGCGCCGGGCCGGTTGTCCACCACCACGGTTTGACCGATTTTTTCTCCGAGCTTTTGCGACAACGCGCGCGCCAGGATGTCGGTCGCGCCTCCGGCCGGAAACGGAACAATCATGCGAATCGGCTTGTTGGGATAAGCGCCGCTGCCCCCCGCCGTTTGCGCCGATACGGAGACGGCTGTGGCGAAAACCAGCGCCGCAAAAATAGTATGTGTACGTTTCATCCGGGAGATTGTGAACGATTTTGACATTTCAAGGGGACGCGGGTGCATCACAACATCCCGCCCAGGGACATGAAAAAAGGCGCCCGAAGGCGCCTTTTTTGGAAGGCAGGGCATCACTCCTCGACGAAAGCCTCTTCCCGCTTGTTCTTCACGGCTGGCAGCAACACGATCACCAGCAGCAGCGCACCGACTGCCAGCAATCCGGCCGAGATCGGACGCGTCACAAACACACTCCAGTCACCCCGCGAGAGCAGCAGCGCGCGGCGCAGGTTTTCTTCCATCATCGGGCCCAGGATGAAGCCCAGCAGCAAAGGGGCCGGCTCCGCGCCGAGCTTGATGAAGATGTAGCCAATGACACCAAAAATCGCCACCATCCAGATGTCCCAGGTGTTGTTATTGGTGGAATAAACACCAATCGCGCAAAACAACACAATCGCCGGAAACAGCAAGCGGTAGGGAATGGTCAGCAGCTTGATCCAGATGCCGATCAGCGGCAGGTTCAGGATCACCAGCATGGCGTTGCCGATCCACATTGAGGCGATCAGGCCCCAGAAGAGTTCCGGGTTGCTGGTCATCACCTGGGGACCAGGCTGGATGTTGTGGATGGTCATAGCACCGACCATCAGCGCCATCACCGCGTTGGGGGGAATGCCCAGCGTCAGCAGCGGAATGAAAGAGGTTTGCGAGCCGGCGTTGTTGGCCGATTCAGGCGCCGCGACACCGCGGATATTGCCCTGGCCGAAGGGCACTTCGCCGGGACGACCCTTGATTTTCTTTTCCAGGGTGTAGGCCGCAAAGGCCGACAGCAAGGCGCCACCGCCGGGAAGAATACCGAGGGCCGAACCCAGGGCAGTTCCGCGCAGTACAGCCGGCGCCATGTCCTTGAAGTCCTGCTTGGTGGGCATCAGGCCCGACACCTTGGCGGTGAAGACTTCGCGTTCATGCTCGGGTTGGGCCAGGTTGCTGATGATTTCGCCGTAACCGAACACACCCATGGCAATCACCACAAAGCCGATGCCGTCCGTCAATTCAGGAACGTCGAAGCTGAAACGCGCGACGCCGGAATTCACATCGGTACCGATCAGGCCGAGCAGCAGGCCCAGCACAATCATGCCGACCGCCTTGAGCAGCGAGCCGGAAGCCAGCACCACGGCGCCGATCAGGCCGAGCACCATCAACGCGAAATACTCGGCCGGGCCGAACTTGAAAGCCAGTTCTGTCAGCGGCGGCGCAAAGGCCGCAATGATCAGCGTACCGACGCTACCGGCAAAAAACGAACCCAGGCCGGCCGCAGCCAGCGCCGGCCCCGCTCGCCCTTTTCGGGCCATCTGGTAGCCGTCGATACAGGTCACGACCGAGGACGATTCGCCCGGCAGGTTGACCAGAATGGCAGTGGTCGACCCACCGTACTGCGAGCCGTAATAAATACCGGCCAGCATGATCAGCGCCGACACCGGCGGCAAGGCATAGGTAGCGGGCAGCAGCATGGCGATGGTCGCCACCGGGCCGATGCCGGGCAACACCCCGATCAGCGTACCCAGCACAACACCGAAAAAGGCGTACAGCAGGTTGATGGGCGTGAACGCGACACCAAAACCCAGGGACAAGTTTGCAATCAGATCCATTTTCTTTTCCTTAGCCGGTGATGAAAGCAGGCCACACCGGGAACTGCAGCTTGAGCGCGATGACAAAAGCCACGTAGCTGCCCACGGCCAGAACCGTGGCGAGAATCAGGGTGGTCTTGAATTTCCAGCCGGCTTCGGCCATGCTGGCGACAAACACCAGGGCGTAGATACCGATGATCAGGCCGAAGGCAGGTAGACCGATCTTGGGCAGGCCGGCCAGCAAAATGCCGAAAATCACGTTGGCACCGATCACGAACACCAGCGGTCTCCAGGCGATCTTGCCGATCTTGCCGCCGCCCTCAGTCTCCACCACCAGCGAGGTGAAGGTGACGATGGCGCCAATGACGGCCAGCATGATCCCCAGCATCAGCGGAAAGTAGCCCGGCCCCATGCGCGCGCCGGTGCCGACGTTGTAGGTGCTGGCACCCCACGCAAACGCCAGGCCCAAGCCCATGAACATCAGCCCGCAAAAGAAGTCTTTTTGACTCTTGATATGCACGGTTTGTCTCCTGTAATAGAAATAAATGGATCGCTGGATTGTGCATGGGATCGCCCCTGCGCGACATGTGGCTTTCACTTATGCAAAAAAGCGGAAAAATCGGCGCATGTCGCGGCCGGGACAGGCAAAAGCCGTTCTTCTTCAGGACATCGGCGGTGTGGTGGAAAGTATTTCCTCGATCGTGGTCACGCCCCCTGCCACCTTGAGCGCGCCGGCCAGCCGCAGCGGCCGCATGCCGTCCGTCACCGCCTGGCGCCGCAACGCGTCAATGTTGGGCTCTTTGGTGACCTTATCCTTGAAAGCCTCTGTCACCGTGAGCAGCTCGTACAGGCCCATGCGGCCCATGAAACCGGTCATGCGGCAATCGACGCAACCGACCGGCTTGTACGGCTGGTAAGCGCCGTTGATTTGCCAGGGTTTGACGATTTCGGCCAGCGCCTCGCGCGAACTGCCCTCGTCCTTTTCGCGGCATTGCGCACATAAGGTGCGCACCAGGCGCTGCGCCAGGACGCCCAGCAAGGTGGCGTTGATCAGGTAAGACGGTACACCGAGCTCCATCAGGCGCGACACCGCCGAGGGCGCGTCGTTGGTGTGCAGCGTGCTGAACACCAGATGCCCGGTCAGCGCGGCCTGGACCGCCATCTCGGCCGTCTGCAGGTCGCGGATCTCGCCGACCATGATGATGTCCGGGTCCTGCCGCATCAGCGCGCGCAAGCCTTCGGGGAAGTCGAAATCGAGGTGCGCCTGCACCTGGGTCTGGTTGAAGGCCGGCTCGATCATCTCGATCGGATCTTCGATGGTGCTGACGTTGACTTCTTCCGTGGCAATACGTTTGAGGGTCGAATACAGCGTGGTGGTTTTGCCGGACCCGGTGGGGCCAGTGACCAGCACGATGCCGTAAGGCCGTTTGACCAGTTGCTCCCAGCGCGTCGCATCGTGCTGCGAAAAACCCAGCGCGTCCAGGTCCTTGACGGTGGTGTCGGGGTCGAAAATCCGCATCACCATTTTTTCGCCGAAGGCTGTCGGCAGCGTGGACAGGCGCATCTCGACTTCGTCGCCGCGCGGGTTGCGGGTCTTGATGCGGCCGTCCTGCGGGCGCCGCTTTTCAACCACATCCATGCGGCCCAGCAGCTTGATGCGCGCCGTCATGGCGTTGTGCACACCCATGGGCATCTGGTAGACCGGGTGCAACACGCCATCGATACGGAAGCGGATCACGCCCTGGTCGCGCCGCGGCTCGAGATGGATGTCGCTGGCACGCTGGTCAAAGGCGTATTGCCAGAGCCAGTCCACCACCTGCACCACGCCCTGGTCGTTGGCGTCGAGCTGCTTGTTGCTCTTGTTGAGCTCCACCAGCTGTTCAAAACTTGCGGCGCCGCTGCTGCCGCCGGCCTTCATCGCCGCCTTGACCGACTTGGCCAGCGCAAAAAACTCTGCCGTGTAGCGGGCAATCTCGGTCGGGTTGGCCACCACCAGGCGCACGCTGCGTTTGGCCTGGCGCTCCACCTCGGACACCCAGTCGGTGATGAAGGGTTCAGAGGTCGCAATCACCACTTCAGCGGCCGTCACCTGCACCGGCAACACCTTGTGACGTTCGGCATACACCGCCGACATGGAGTCGGCCACCTTGCCCACGTCCACTTTCAGGGGGTCAATGCGCAAATACCCGAGGCCGGCACGGCCGGCCAGCCACTGGGCAATGGTTTCGATGTCCAGTGGCTTGTTGTCGGCAACCCGCGTCATGCTGACACTGGCCAGCCGGATCAGCGGATGCTGGGCGCTTTGCACCTGTGCACACCGGGCAATGGTGCGCTGCGCCTCGGCGGCAGAAATCACCCCGTCTTCGCTCAGCCATTCGACCAAACGGCGCCAGTCCAGCGGTCCCACCGGGTCGGCCTTGCCAGTCATGTCAGAGCGGGATTTGGAGGATGTTGCGGGGCGCATGGGGGCACTTTAACTGATCGCCCCTGGCGCGCCCATGGAGGTTCTCAGCACACAGGCTTGAACAGCCGCAGCCACTTTTTGGCGGGCAAGCCAAAGCGCGATTCAATGTCGTCGGCCCGCTGCACCAACTCGGGTCGATCGGGCCGGGTCGGCTCGCGCTGCGCCGCAACAACCGTGTTGCCTTCACGCGTCGGCTTGAAGGCCCAGACCGATTCCGGGCCGAATACTTCGGCAATTTTTTCAAGCGAGCGCAGGTAGCTGGAGTCACGGCCAAACAGGTTGACGGTCATCACACCATCCTCGCTGAGTGCGTCGCGGCAATCGGCATAAAAGGCCTCGCTGTCGAGCACCGGCGCCGCAGCCTCGTGGTCGTAAAGATCCACCTGCAGCACATCGATGCGGCCCTGGTGCAGAGGATGGCGGATTTCCTCGGCCGCATCGGCCAGGATGACCTTCAGGCGCGCATCGTCCTTCGGCAGTTTGAACCACAACCGGCAGGCGGCAATGACCTGCGGGTTGAGTTCCACCGCCGTGGTTGTCATCTTCAGCTTTTTGTAGCAAAACTTGGTCAGCGCGGCCGACCCCAGGCCCAGTTGCATCGCATGCCGCGAGGCCACCGCGTCCGACTCGACAAACAGCAACCAGGCCATCATGCGCTGGACGTACTCCAGCTCGATGTCGAAAGGTTTGTCCAGCAGCATCGATCCCTGCACCCATTCGGTGCCCAGATGCAGATAACGGATATCGCCAAAATCAGAGAAGTTGACCTCGGGCAGGGCGAGGGGGGCGTCGGTTTTTTTGCGGGGCATCAGTTCAATCGATCAATCGGTGTTTTTCAAAAACCTCGCGCCAGGCCGCGAGTTTGCGCTCGAACGACCAGGAGGCGTTGGCGGGGCTCGTGGACGGCAAGCGGTAAAACTGGACCCCCACGCTCCGCACTGACGTGTCGTCGCTGCCCCCCGAGGGGGCTGTGCTTGCTTGGGGCGACCCGGCGCGGCGCACGTCGGCTGGAGATTTTTCCAGCGCTGTACGCACACGCGGGGCGTGTTTGAAACTCTCGCCGCCATTGTGCGCAATCGCTTCGAGCTGCGGGCACAGCCGCTGCAAGGCCGCAAAATCATTGACCACCGGCCGGCGGATGGCGCTGTCCAGGCTGCCTTCGCGCTCGCAGGCTGCGTAGACGTCCCAGACGCCAAGCTTTCTGGCAAGCAGCCAGTTGCTACGAATTTGATAGCCATCCAAGCCCGCTGGACAGGGGCTGGAGGACCAAATGGCTTGCAAAATCTTCCAGAAATGATTTTGCGGATGGCCGTAATACTGCTGGGCTGCCAGCGAAGCCACGCCCGGAAAACTGCCCAGGATCAGCAGCCGGGTCTGGGCGGACACCAGCGGTGGCAGGCCGGTCAGCATGCCAGCAACTGCGCCAGCCGGGGCAAGGCCGACAGCGCATTGGCGCTACTGGCCGCGGCGAGCTCGTCGACAGCCAGGCCGCGCAACTGCGCCACCACGCCAGCAATCTGCGGCAACTCGGCCGGCTCGTTGCGGCCCTGGGCCTGGCCCTGGGCGCGCTGTTCGGCGGTGGTATACAACCAATGCGGTGCGATATCGGGCGCGTCGGTTTCGAGCACCAGTGCCGACAGTGGCAGTTCGGCCGCCAGCCGCCGCAACTGCAGTGCGCGCTCGAAGGTCACGGCGCCGCCGAAACCGAGTTTGAGGCCCAGCTTGAGGAATTCGCCAGCCTGCTGATCACTGCCATTGAAGGCGTGGGCGATGCCTTCCCAGCGCTCGCCCGGCGGCGCCAGTTCTCGCAGATGTTTGAGCAGCCGGTCGGCCGAACGCCGTACATGCAGGATCACCGGCAGGCCGTGTTTGCGCGCCAGTCCGAGCTGCGCGCGGTAAAAGAACTCCTGGCGTTCGCGCAGCGGGCTGTCGCTGAGTTCGGGCACAAAATAATCGAGCCCGATCTCGCCCACCGCCACCAGCCGGGGGTCTGCGCGCCGCAGCGTCAACTCAGCGTCCAGCAGGGCCAGATCGCCATCCTGGGCCTGCTTGACATACAGCGGGTGAATCCCCAAGGCATAAGCGTCGCCAAATTGGTGCGCCAACTCCCGCACCGCCGCAAAGTTGAACACCCCAACCGCCGGCAACACGCAAAGTGCCACCCCCGCGGCGGCAGCCCGCGCGCGCATGGCAGCGCGGTCGCCGGAAAACTCGGCCGCATCGAGGTGGCAATGGGTATCGATCCAGACAGGCATGAAGCAATGATGCCTGAATCGTCCCCGCAATATCCCCGTGGATGACCGAACTATATGCAGGGATGCACAAGACGTGATACCGTGTACCGTCAGTCCAAAAAATCATTTGTACAGGTGACACGGATGCGCAGGCCAGCCCGCTACAGCAGCTCCAGCAGACCCCTTGCGGACATGTCGCGCGAGCCGCCTGGCGCCGTGGCGGTACCTGCAGCGACTGCACCGGCCATGTTGCCCCCCGCCCGTTTCTTCTCGCTCTCGAATCCGCGCCTGCTCTGGTCGGCACTGCTTGTCCTCACTGTCCTGCTCTGCCTGAGCCTGACACTCTCGCTTCGCTCCATGCCGCGCAAGCTGACCCAGGACGACATCAACGCCGCTGTGCTCAAAACGCTGGAAACCGTCCAGTTACCGTCCGCCGTGGCCAGGGCCTATGACGCGATCCGTCCCTCGGTCGTCCGCGTGGTGTCTTACGGCAAAAGCAAGGACGGCAAGGAAGAGGTGGAATACGGCGTCGGCACCGGCGTGGTGATTGTCGACAAGGGCATCATCCTGACCAATCTGCATGTGGTGCAGGGCGCGCAGACCATCAAGGTGGTGTTTGCCGACGGTCTGGAATCGACCGCGCACATCACCGGCCTGCAGCCGGAGAACGACCTGGCCGTGCTGCAGGCCCACAAGATTCCCGATGACATGATTGCCGCCACCATGCGCTCGACCGGCGACCTCGCGCCCGGCGACCACGTGCTGGCGGTCGGTTATCCCTTCGGCATCGGACCCTCGGCCTCGTCCGGTGTGATCTCCGGCCTCAAACGCACCTTCCGCTCGCCTGAAGGCAAGCAGGACATCCGTAACCTGATCCAGTTCGACGCCGCCGCCAACCCCGGCAATTCGGGTGGCCCGCTGGTCACCATGGATGGCGAGGTGGTCGGTATCGTCACCGCCATCCTCAATCCCAACCAGCAGCGCAGCTTCGTCGGCATTGCGTTTGCGGTGCCGATTGAAAACGCTGCCTCGGCCGTCGGCCTGACCCCTTTCTAAGGACGTTCACCCCCATGCAAACACAGTCACCCTCGCAAGACGCCCACACTGCGCAACTGATGGAGCAAATCCTCTACGAAGTCAAACGCGTGGTGGTTGGCCAGGACCGTTTTCTCGAACGGGTAATGGTCGCCATCCTGGCGCAAGGCCATTTGCTGGTCGAAGGGGTGCCCGGTCTGGCCAAGACCCTGACGGTCAAGACGCTGGCCAACACGATCCAGGGCAATTTCAAGCGCATCCAGTTCACGCCCGACCTGGTGCCCGCCGACCTGGTGGGCACACGCATCTACAACCAGAAAACCGGCGACTTCAGCACCTCCTTGGGCCCGGTCTTCACCAACCTGCTGCTGGCCGACGAAATCAACCGCGCGCCGGCCAAGGTGCAGAGCGCGCTGCTGGAAGTCATGCAGGAGCGCCAGGTGACGATTGCCGGCGAAACGCACAAGGTGCCGGAGCCTTTTCTCGTCATGGCGACGCAGAACCCGATCGAGACCGAGGGCACTTACCCGCTGCCCGAAGCGCAGGTCGACCGCTTCATGATGAAGGTGCTGGTGGACTACCCGAGCGACGAGGAAGAGTTCGTGATCGTCCAGCGCGTGATCGGCCCGGCTGTCGCGGTCAGCAGCGTGGCGACCACCGAGCAACTGGCTGAACTGCAGCGCGAATGCCGCCGTGTCTATGTGGACCCGTCGCTGATCCAGTACGCGGTGCGCCTGGTGTCGGCCACCCGCACGCCTGAAAAACACGGCCTCAAGGAACTGGAGCGTTTCATCACTTTTGGCGCCAGCCCGCGCGCCACCATCAACCTGACCGAGGGTGCGCGTGCGCTGGCCATGCTGCGCGGCCGCACCTATGCCCTGCCCGAGGACATGACCGACCTGGTGCCCGACGTGCTGCGGCATCGCCTGGTGCTGTCCTATGAAGCCCTGTCCGAAGGGCTGGACGCCGACACCGTGGTCGCCAAAATCATGGCCAAGGTACCAGCGCCGGCGCGGCCACTGGAACACGAAAAGCTCGCTGCGTAAGCCATGACCACCACGCTCGCTGGTTCTTCCGCTCGTCCTGAGCTTGTCGAAGGATGCCCCGCAGGGCGCTGAGTGGTCATGAAAAACTGGTTCCGCAAACCCGCCCAGCCCGAAGCTGCCGCAGCCCCTCCCCCGGCTTTGGTTCAGCCGCTGGCGGGCGCCGAGCATGTCCTGCGCCGCCTCGAGTGGACCGTGTTGCGCCGGCTCGACGGCCTGCTGCAGGGCGACTACCGGACCCTGATGCGTGGCACCGGCATGGACCTGGCCGACCTGCGCGAGTACCAACACCACGATGACGTGCGCCACATCGACTGGAACGTCACCGCGCGTCTGCAATTGCCGCATGTACGCGTGTTCACCGAAGACCGCGAGATGGCCAGCTGGTTTTTACTGGACCTCAGCCCCTCGGTTGATTTCGGCTCCGGCAACCAGCGCAAAAGCCAGGTGTCTGCCGAATTTGTCACCGTGCTGGCGCGCGTCCTGACGCGTCACGGCAACCGTGTCGGCGCCATGTTGTACGGCAGCGGGGTGGACACCGTGCTGCCGGCACGCGGCGGCCGGCCGCATGTGCTGCATATGCTGCACGCCATGCAGACGCGTCCCGAAGCCACCGGCACCGCCACCACGCGTCTGGACGATTTGCTGCGCTCAGCCGCCAGAATGCTGCGCCGGCGCTCGACGGTGTTTGTGGTGTCGGATTTCATCAGCGAGCCCGGCTGGGAGAAAACCCTGGGGCAACTTGCCCAGCGTCATGAGGTCGTGGCGGTGCGCCTGCTTGACCCGCTGGAGCTGGAATTGCCAGACCTCGGCCTGATCCCGATCCGCGATGCGGAAACCGGCGAGCAATTGCTGGTGGACACCCACGACGCCGGTTTTCGCAAGCGCTTCGCACGTATTGCAGCGCAGCGCGAGGCCGAGCTGCGGCAGGCGCTGGTGCGGGCCGGTGTCGACACGCTGGAGCTGTCTACCGACGGCGACCTGGTGGATGCCGTCATGCGTTTTACCGAACTTCGCAAACGCCGCGGCCAGTCGTCTGGTGCCGCAGGCAAAGGCCAGCGCAAGCTGCCCAACCACCTCAAGGCGGCGGCCTGACAGCGGGCCGCAGGAGCACCTCCCATGAACGCACCCGTTACCTTTCTCTGGCCACAATTCCTGTGGCTGCTGCTGGCGCTTCCGCTGATGGTCGCCATGTACGTCTGGCTGTTGCGGCGCAAAAAGAAGATGGCGCTGCGTTATGCCAGCCTGTCCATCGTGCGCGAGGCCATGGGCGCCAGCCAGACCTTCCGGCGCCATATTCCGCCGCTGCTGTTTTTGCTGGCCATGGCGGCCATGCTGATGGCCGCGTCACGGCCGTTTGCCGTCATCACCCTGCCCTCCCAGCAGGAAACCATCATCCTGGCGATGGACGTGTCAGGCAGCATGCGCGCCACCGACGTTCAGCCGAATCGACTGGTCGCTTCGCAAAATGCCGCCAAGGCCTTTCTGGCCGAGTTGCCGCGCAGCGTGCGCGTCGGCATCGTGGCTTTTGCCGGTACTGCCTCGGTGGTGCAACCAGCCACCTTGAGCCGCGAAGACCTGGTCACGGCGATTGACAAATTCCAGCTGCAACGCGCCACCGCAATTGGCAACGCCATCGTGGTGTCACTCGGTGAGCTGTTTCCCGATGCCGGTATAGACCTGGCCTCGCTGACTTACGGCCGCAACCGCAGCAGCGGCGTCGCCATCGACCAGGCACCCAAGGAAGCCAAGAAGGAGTTCACGCCGGTGGCACCGGGTTCCTACAGCTCGGCCGCCATCATCCTGCTGACCGACGGGCAGCGCACCACCGGCGTCGATTCGATGGAGGCCGCCAAGATGGCCGCCGACCGCGGCGTGCGCATCTACACCGTGGGTGTGGGTACCGTCGACGGCGAAACCATCGGTTTTGAAGGCTGGTCCATGCGCGTCAAGCTCGACGAGGAAACCCTCAAGGCGATCGCCACCAAAACCCAGGCCGAATACTTCTATGCTGGCACGGCCGCCGACCTGAAAAAGGTCTACGAGACCTTGAGCTCGCGCCTGACGGTCGAGAAAAAGGAAACTGAAATTTCGGGGTTGCTGGCGCTGGGTGCGGCGCTGCTGGCGCTGATGTCGGCTTCTTTGTCTTTGCTGTGGTTTAACCGGATTCTTTGAAATCCGTCCCGTCGAACTGAATCAGCGTCACACTGCGTCCCCGGTTCGCCTCTGGCGGTAGTTTCAACTCCCCACTCCCAACCCTCAGGGATGCGCTGCCTGACTCGCGCCAAGCGCGGCGGGGCTTTTGCGGGATGAGCCGTTAGGCGCAAAACCCAAGCCAAGGCTTTCTGCCTTGCCTGGTTTTGTAACGAAGCGGATCGCCCGCAAAACCACGCCCCTTCGGGTTCGGACCAAAACGGGCGCTTTCCTCACCAAACCCCTTGCGTGTGCCTTCGGGCACACGACGCGGCGTGTTGGCAAGCAAATCATCCCGTTATGGACCCGAACGCGCATGGCGGGAGTCAGGCAGCGCATCCCCGACCCTTCCCTCGCACCGCTGGGCGATGGAAGGGAGCTTCATGTGGCCGCGTGCGCTGCGCTCGCGTGCACACATGACGGTCTGTTGGGATTCCCGTCCTTGAAGCGCTGCGCGCTGCAAGGACTCCCGATTGGATTCGGTGTTGGTATTTGGATGTTTGTTTTCTTCCCCACCCGTTGGGCTGGGCCGAGGAGCGCAGCCGAAAGTGGATCAGGACGAGCGATTGTCTGAGGCGCTAGCCGAGTTCGAGCTCGGCCCCACTTTCGGCGAGCACCGCAGGCTGCCCCGGAGCGTAGCGGAGGGGATCCAGACCATCGGGTCGCCTTTTTCTTTGCTTACTTTCTTTTTGGCGACGCAAAAAGAAAGTGAGTTGCTG
>NZ_JAYWHI010000095.1:0-50920 GCF_043778355.1 Polaromonas sp. | reverse complement strand
GTGAACAAGCGTTACGTCGCGGTGGTTGACGGCAAGCTCGCAGACGCGCCAGATGCTGGTGGCTGGGGCCTGATCGACCTGCCGATTGCGGTGGACTGGCCGCGCCGCCCGTTGCGCATCATTGATGCGCAACTCGGCAAGGCCAGCCAGACCCGCTGGCGCGTTCTGGCGCACGATGCAGCGGCCCACAACACACGCCTGGAACTGGCGCCCTTGAGCGGACGCTCGCACCAGTTGCGCGTGCATCTGCAGGCCATCGGCCACCCGATCCTGGGCGACCGGCTGTACGGCAGCGACGCCGTGCAGGCCCGCGCACCCCGGCTGCTGCTGCATGCGAGCCGCTTGCAGTTTGTGCATCCTGTCAGCGCCGAGATGCTTTCTTTCGAAAGTGCGCCGCCCTTCTGAGGGTCGGGCAGACGGTTACGGAACTTTGGCATGCCTGGCGGCATCTGACAGCTTCAACGGAGACCTGCATGCCCACTGACCGCTCCTCCCTGCTACGCCGTCGCACCGTGGCCACCGCGCTGGTCGCCGCCCCCGCCCTGTGGCTGGGCCTGCGCGCCCAGCCGACCGCCGCCCGGCGGGCCACGCCCTCGCAAACCGAAGGCCCGTTCTACCCGGTCGCCCTGCCCAAAGACAGCGACCCTGACCTGCTGCGCAACGGCACGCTGGTTTATGCCGAAGGCCAGCCGGCATGGGTCGAAGGCCAGGTCAGTGACCTGGCCGGCAAACCAGTGGCCGGCGCCCGCGTCGAGATCTGGCAGTGCGACCATGCCGGCCACTACCACCACCCCGGCGACGGCGACCGGGCGGACCGGCGTTTTCAGGGCTTCGGCAGTATCACGGTCGGCGCCGACGGGCGTTATCGCTTTCGCACACTCAAACCGGTGGCCTATGCCGGGCGTACACCGCACATCCATGTGAAGGTCAAACTCGGCCAGCGTGAATTGCTGACCACCCAGCTTTATGTGAGCGACGACCCCGGAAATACACGCGACTTTCTCTGGCGCCGGCTCGATGAGACTGACAGGGCGGCATTAACCGTTCCGTTTGCGACGGGCAGTGACGGCCTGCGGGCGAACTTTCCTATCGTTGTGGCGGCCTGACGGCCACACGCCGGCACGCCTGCCACGGTTTGTCAGTACCATCAGTGCCCATGACCCACCCACTTTTCATTCTGACGGGCGCCTCGCGCGGCATGGGCCTGGCCATGGCCCGGCAACTGCTCAAACCCGGCCATACGCTGCTGTGTATCTCGCGCAAGACCAATGACACCCTGGCCGCACAGGCCAAGCTGGCCGGCGCCACGCTGTTGCAGTGGCCCCAGGACCTGGCGCACAGCGTTGACCTCAGCGCGCGGCTGGAGCAATGGCTGCGCGAGCAGTCCGGGGAAGGTTTCGCCGAGGCCGTGTTGATCAATAACGCGGGCATGATTCCGCGTATCGGGCCACTGAGCGACGCCGACGCCGACGACCTGCACCTGGGCCTGGCTGTCGGGCTCGAAGCTCCCATGCAGCTGACCGCCGCTTTCCTGCGTGCCACCGGGAGCTGGCGGGCCCAACGCAAGGTGCTCAATATCTCGTCCGGTCTGGGCCGCAAGGCCATGGCCTCGCAGTCGATTTATTGCGCGGCCAAGGCCGGCATGGACCACTTCACGCGCTGCGTGGCGCTGGAAGAAGCCCTCAAGCCCAACGGCGCCACCGTCTGCTCACTGGCACCAGGCGTGATCGACACCGACATGCAGACCCAGTTGCGCGGCGCGGACGCAGCAGCGTTTCCAGACCAGGGCAACTTCATCAACCTCAAGGACAAGGGCCTGCTGACCTCGCCCGAGGACGCCGCTGCACGCATCCTGGCCTTCCTGGCCAGGCCGGACTTCGGCAGCCAGCCGGTGGCGGATGTGCGGGATTGATCGGGATTGCTACTATTTTGATAGCTACTCACCCATGATAAATATGGGCAGAAGGCCGATTTTGCGAATAAATCGGGGCAAGGAGCTGGCGCTGCCCTTCCCGCATCGGTAGGGCTGAGGCTCAGGCAGTGGCCGGCTGGCGCTCATCGCGCGCATCCTTGACCCGCGCTGCCAGGTGCGCCAGCGCCTCCTGCACCTGATCGACCAGCACCAGGCACAGGTCGCCGGGCTGCAGGCGTTCGAGGGCAGTGTCGATGGCAACGAATTCACCGCGAATTTCGTCGATACGGGTGGTGCGTGATGCACCGGCCAGGCCTTCACGCAGCAGGGCCATGACCTCGCCGTCGGCGCGCCCGCGCTGGGCTGCGTCCTGATAAAGCAGTACGTCGTCGAAGGCTTTGCCCAGGATGATGGTCTGGTCGCGGATGTCGCTGTCACGGCGGTCGCCGGCGCCCGAAATCACGACACTGCGGCGCTGTCCCTGGCTCGCCGGCATGGTATCCACCGCCGCCACCAACGCGCGCATGGCGTCCGGGTTGTGGCCGTAGTCGGCGATCACGGTGGCGCCCTTGTAGTCCATCACGTTGAAGCGACCCGGTGCGTTGTGCGCGTCGCTGACAAAACTGGCCAGGCCACTCTTGAGGGTCTCCCACTGGAGGCCGACGGCCCAGGCCGCCGCAATGGCCGCCATCACGTTCTCGACCTGGAAGCCGATGCTGCCGCCACGGGTCAGCGGTACATGTTGCAGTGACACACGTTCGCGCCAGGCGCCCTCGGCGGCGACGATGGTATTGCCGTCCACGTACACGGTGCGTTTGCCCTGCGCGCGGTGGGTGGCCATCAGCGGGTGGTGCCGGTCGGCCGCAAAAAAGATCACCTTGCCAGGACAGGTGGGCGCCATGGCCGCCACGATGGGATCGGCGGCATTGAGCACCGCATAACCGGTGGGCGCGACGTTCTGCACGATCACGCGCTTGAGCACCGCCAGGTCCTCGACCGTGGTGATGTAGTTCAGGCCGAGGTGGTCGCCACTGCCGACGTTGGTGACAACGGCCACCTGGCAGCGGTCAAAGCCCAGGCCTTCGCGCAACACACCGCCGCGCGCGACTTCAAACACCGCAGCGTCGACGTCGGGGTGCATCAGCACATTGCGCGCGCTTTTCGGTCCGCTGCAGTCGCCGCTGTCGGTTTGCCGCCCGTCCACGTACACGCCGTCGGTGTTGGTCATGCCGCAGCGCAGGCCGCTGGCCGTCAGCAGGTGGGCGATCAGACGGGTCACGGTGGTTTTGCCATTGGTGCCGGTCACGGCCACCACTGGCACGCGGCCGTCGTCACCATGGGCAAACAGCTCGTTGATCATGGCGCCGCCGACAGCGCGGCCCTTGCCATAGGAAGGCGACAGGTGCATGCGCAGGCCGGGCGCGGCATTGACCTCGACCACGCCACCGTTTTGCGCTTCCAGCGGACGCAGCACGCTTTCGCAGACCACGTCCACGCCGCAGATGTCCAGACCGATCATTTGTGCGGCCGCCACGGCACGCGCGGCCACTTCGGGATGCACGTCGCCGGTCACGTCGGTGGCGGTGCCACCGGTACTCAGGTTGGCGTTGTTGCGCAGGATCACGCGGCGCCCGCGCGCGGGAATCGACTCGGGCGTCAGGTCCTGGACCGCCAGACGCGCCACCGCAATCTCGTCAAAACGGATCTTGGTCAGGGACGTCGCGTGGCCTTCGCCGCGGCGCGGGTCCTGATTGACGATGTCAACCAGTTCGCGCACGGTGTGCAGGCCGTCACCCAGCACCTGGGGCGGCTCGCGGCGCGAGGCGGCCACCAGCTTGTTGCCGACCACCAGCAGGCGGAAGTCATTGCCGGGCAGGAACTTTTCGACCAGCACCTCGCCGTATTCGGCGGCGGCGCGAAAAGCGATGTCCAGATGGTCGCGCGTGGCGATGTTGACAGTCACGCCCTTGCCCTGGTTGCCGTCCAGCGGCTTGGCCACGACCGGCAGGCCAATCTGCAGGGCGGCGGCCCAGGCGTCGTCGGCATCGGTGACCGGCCGGCCGATGGGCACCGGCACGCCGGCGGCCAGCAGAAGTTTTTTGGTCAGGTCCTTGTCCTGGGCAATCGACTCGGACACGGCGCTGGTGGCGTCGAGTTCGGCGGCCTGAATGCGGCGCTGGCGCGAGCCCCAGCCGAACTGCACCAGGCTGCCGCGCGTCAGGCGCCGGTAGGGAATGCCGCGTGCCACCGCCGCGTCCACAATGGCGCCGGTGCTGGGGCCGATGCGTTCGTCTTCGTCCAGGTCACGCAGTTGGGCGATCGCCACGTCCACGTCGAAACCGGTTTCATTGAGCGCGGCAAACACCAACGCCTGGGCCAGTTCAAGCGCCAAGCGGCCGACCGCCTCTTCGCTGTATTCGATCACGGTCTGGTAGACACCGGTCTCCAGTGTGGCGGCCGTCTGGCTGAAAGTGACCGGGCAGCCGGCGTTGGCCTGCAAGGCCAGCGCGGCCGACTCCAGCACATGGGCCAGCGACACCGGGCCGGCATAACCGCCGGGACGCAGTGCACCGATCGCGGGGAAGAGCGAGCGCACGCGCGGCTCGAAGCCGGGCAGCTTGTCGATGGCGCATTCCGCCTCGGTGCAGGTCACAATGGCTTCAAGCGCCGTGTGGCGGCTCCACAGGTTGGGGCCGCGCAGGGCACGGATGCGCGAGACGATCATGGAAGAGTCTTTCGGGACTGGGCGGCGCCGGATTCGAAGGCTTCGATGCCCGCGCCTATCAGGTTAAGGGGAATGCCGAGCGCCCAGGCCGCGGCGATGGCGGCGAGCAGGCTGTCTTCGGCGGTCGGCGCGTGGCGGTCTTGCCAGACCGCGAGTTTGTCGAGGCCAGGCAAAAAGACCTCGCTGCCGCCGGTGGCCAGCACCACCTGGCCCTGGCGCATGAACACGGCGCGGCCGCCGTTGTCCAGGTGAGTCGAGATGGCGTCCAGCGCCGGATCCAGCGCATAAAAAATGACCTCGCCATCACACAGTCCGGCCATGCTCACAATCGCCGGGTCGGCGGCGTTGAGCACGGCCACACCGTCTGGCAACACCACATCGACCTGCGAGCGCATCACCTTGAACATCGGTTCATCGTCAAAGATGTCGAACTCGGCGAGTTTTTCCCAGCCGCCCAGGTCAGTGACCAGGCCGACCTGACAGCGGTCATAGGCCAGGCCGGTGCGCAGGATGGTGTCGGCGCTGTTTTCAAACACCGCCGCCTGGACAGCACGGTTGATCAGCAGGCGCTGGCCGGCCTCCCAGCAGGTACCGTCGGTTTTATCCAGACAGCGTCCGTCCACGAAAAGGCCGTCGCGGCAGGCCAGGCCGGTGTGTTTGCCCGACAGTTGCAGCAGCCAGGCAACCAGCCGGGCGATATGGCGGGTGCCGGAGGACCCGGCCACGCCGACGACCGGGATTCGGCCGCTCTGCGAACCTTCCGGCGCTTCGGGAAACAGGTGGTCGCAGATCGCGCGGCCCACCGGGCGGGGCGCGCCCTCGGCCGGCTTGAGGTGCATCAGCAGGCCAGGCCCGGCGTTGACTTCAACAATCGCCCCGCCCTGGGCCTGCAAGGGTTTGGAAATATCCTTCACGACCAGGTCGATGCCGGCGATGTCCAGGCCGACCACGCGGGCCGCCAGCGACACGATGTAATCCACGTCGGGGTGCACATCGTCGGTGCAGTCAATCGAGACATTGCCGTTGCGCTGGATCAGCACCTCGCGACCGGCGGCAGGAATGTCGCCTGGCGCCAGGCCTTGGCGCTGCAGTTCCAGCACGATGGCCTCTTCCTCGTCGAGCTTGATCAGACTCAGCGGAAAATCTTCCTCGTAGCCGCGCCGCGGATCGATGTTGAGCTGGCTGTCGATCAGTTCGGCCACGGTCGAACGCCCGTCGCCGCGAATGGATGCGGTTTCGCCGCGGGCTGCGGCGACCACCCGGCCGCCGACCACCAGCAGCCGGTGTTCGTGCCCGCGCACATAACGCTCGACCATCACCTCGCTGCCCTGCGGCGCGGCGACGTGGAAGGCGGCTTCAACTTCCTCGCGGGTGTTCAGGTCCATGGACACGCCGCGGCCATGGTTGCCGTCGGAAGGCTTGACCACCACCGGCAGGCCGATGTCCTGCGCGGCCTCCCAGGCGGCTTCGGCGCTGTCGACGATCTGGCCTTCGGGCACCGGCACGCCGCAGGAGGCCAGCAGGCTTTTGGTCAGGTCCTTGTCGCCGGCAATGCCTTCGGCAATCGCGCTGGTGAACTCGCTTTCGGCGGTCCAGATGCGGCGCTGGCTGGCGCCATAGCCAAGTTGCACCAGGTTACCGTCGTTCAGCCGGATATGCGGGATACGGCGCTCGCTCGCGGCCCCCACGATGGCGGCGGTGCTGGGGCCGAGATAACACTCGTCGACCTTGGCCCGGACCCGTCCGACGGCAGCCTGCAGTTCGGCCTCGCCATAAGGCTCGTGATGGGCGCCGTTGTTGATGGCCGCCATCAGCAGGCGGTGGCCCTCGGCCAGGGCGCTGCGGGCCACCTGCTCATCACGGGCGCGGAAGACCATGCGGTAGACGCCGCGCTGCGAGGTGCTGCGCGTCTGGCCGAAACCGGTCGGCATGCCGGCCAGGTTCAGCAGCTCGATCACCACGTGTTCAAGCACATGGCCGGCCCAGGTGCCTTCGATCAGGCGCTGGATGAAGCCGCCGCGCTCGCCAACACCGCAGTGGTGCTCGACCAGGGCCGGCAGCAGGGCCACCAGCCTGTCGCTGAAGCCGGGAATCAGGTTGGAGGGGAAGTCTTCCAGGGGGCCCAGGTCCAGCCAGGTTTCCAGCACCGGCCGGTAAGTCCAGATGTTGGGGCCGCGCAGGTAATTGATGCGCAGAAGCTGGATGTCGTCCTTTTTACTCATGTTTTTATCGCTTGGGTCAACCGCGCGGGTCGGGCGGACGTTCTTTTTGAAAAGCGCTCCGGAAGGGGCGTTTCTGGTTAATAAATGCGGTTTTTCCTGCACGGTTGCTGAATAAGACATCAGCAGCTGCCCCGGCTTGGGCGAAAATCGCCGCTTCGGCCCTGGAAATCCCCAGGGCACAGGTTTTGACGGCTTCCAAACTCACAATGCAAAATTCTCATCCGGTTGTTGTCTCCAGCGAGGCCGGCCAGGCGCAAACGGAATTGCGCGCACAGCTCGCAGCCCATGAGAACGTCTTATGCACGGTGCTGGTTGACCTGAACCGACAACTTCGTTTTTCCCGCGGTTTGCTGGCGCTGACCGACCAGCGGCTGTTGGCTCAGGATACGGAAACCGGCCAGTGGACGAGCTGGGCGTTGCCCGGAAAAACCCCACATGGCGACGCTCCGGCCCTGTCGCTGCGCCATTTTGACCACGCCGGCGTTGCCACGCTGGAGCTGCATGAGGGCACGGCCCGGCGGGCCAGTTGGCGCTTTACCCTGGCTGGGAATGTCCAGGCGCTGCGGCTGCTGCGGCTGTTTGAGCAGCGAACCGCACCATCCGGACCCGAGGCTGCCGACGAGCTCAGCGATGATGTCGCCCTGTGCCCGCTGTGCGACACGGTGCTGCCGCCGGACAGCGAGGACTGCCCGACCTGCGCGCGGGAGCTGCACACCCCGCCATCGACCTGGGTGCTACTGCGCCTGTGGCGCTTTGCCCGGCCGTACCGGTGGCAGTTGCTGGCCGGCTTTTTGCTGACGCTGGCCTCCACCGCAGCCACCCTGGTACCGCCTTACCTGACCATCCCGCTGATCGACGACATCCTGATCCCGTTCCAGAACGGCCAGCGGATTGAATCCTGGAAGGTGCTGACCATCCTGGGCGCGCTGCTGGCAGCGGCGGTGGTGGGCTGGGCGCTGAACTGGGCCCGCACCTACCTGCTGGCACTGGTGTCCGAGCGCATAGGCGCCGACCTGCGCACCGCCACTTTCGACCACCTGCTGGAGCTTTCACTGGATTACTTCGGCGGCAAGCGCACCGGTGATCTGATGGCGCGCATTGGCTCGGAAACCGACCGCATCAACGTGTTTTTGTCGCTGCATGCGCTGGACTTCGCCACCGACGTGCTGATGATCATGATGACGGCCGCCATCCTGTTTTCGATCAATCCCTGGCTGGCGCTGGTGACCCTGCTGCCGCTGCCTTTCATCGCCTGGATGATCCATGCGGTACGTGAGCGCCTGCGCACCGGCTTTGAAAAAATCGACCGGGTCTGGTCGGAAGTGACCAATGTGCTGGCTGACACCATTCCCGGCATCCGGGTGGTCAAGGCCTTTGCCCAGGAAAAGCGCGAAGCCCAGCGTTTTCGCGATGCCAATGCCCACAACCTGATGGTCAATGACAAGCTCAACAAGGTCTGGTCGCTGTTCACCCCCACGGTGTCGCTGCTGACCGAAATCGGCCTGCTGGTGGTCTGGGCTTTTGGCATCTGGCTGGTGTCGAAACAGCAAATCACGGTCGGGGTGCTGACCGCCTTTATCGCCTATATCGGCCGCTTTTACACACGGCTGGACTCCATGAGCCGCATTGTGTCGGTGACGCAAAAAGCAGCGTCCGGCGCAAAGCGCATTTTTGACATCCTCGACCATGTCTCGAATGTGCCCGAGTCCGCCAACCCGGTGCCCATGACCTCCCTGCAAGGCCGCATCGAGATGAGCGGCCTGGGCTTTCGCTACGGCAACCGCGCAGTGATTCGCGGGCTGGACCTGGTGATTCAGCCGGGCGAAATGATCGGCCTGGTGGGCCACAGCGGTTCCGGCAAAAGCACGCTGGTCAACCTGATCTGCCGCTTTTACGATGCGACCGACGGCAGCATCAGTGTTGATGGCACCGACATCCGGCGATTTGGCGTGGCTGACTACCGGCGCAACATTGGCCTGGTGCTGCAGGAGCCGTTTTTGTTTTTCGGCACGATTGCCGAAAACATCGCCTATGGCAAACCGGGCGCCAGCCGTGCCGAGATTGTGGCCGCCGCCCGCGCCGCGCATGCGCACGAGTTCATCCTGCGCCTGCCCCAGGGTTATGACTCACTGGTCGGCGAACGCGGCCAGGGCCTGTCGGGCGGCGAACGCCAGCGTATCTCGATTGCGCGCGCCTTGCTGATTGACCCGCGCATTCTGATTCTGGACGAAGCCACGTCATCGGTGGACACCGAAACCGAGCAGGAAATCCAGAAGGCCCTGGACAACCTGGTGCAGGGCCGGACCACGATTGCCATCGCGCACCGCCTGTCCACCCTGCGCAAGGCCAACCGGCTGGTGGTGATGGATCGCGGCCAGGTGGTCGAGGTCGGACCGCACGACGCGTTGATGGCCCAACAGGGCGCGTATTGGCGGCTCTACGAAGCGCAGGCGCGCCAGGTCGACAGCGAAGGCAACCAGGACGCCGAAGAAGGCCGGATCGCGCTGGCGACCTCGCAGGTAGCGCATACCGCGCAGCGGAGCGGCAATGTCTGAAACCCCATCGATGATTCCTTTTCAGCTTGAACGCCACACCTCGGGCCGCCTGTTGCTGACCGACAGCCAGGGCCAGCAACACCTGGGCGTGGTGCCGGTACGTGCGTTCCCGATCGCAGCGCCCGATGAAGGCATTTCGCTGGTCGGCAGCGAGGGCCATGAGCTGGCCTGGCTGGAGCGGCTGGATGGCTTGCCGCCAGCGCTGCGCAGCCTGCTGGAAGAAGAGCTGGCCCTGCGCGACTTCGTGCCCGAGATCACATGCATCCTCAGTGTTTCAAGTTTTGGCACACCCAGCACCTGGGCCGTGGAGACGGATCGCGGCAACACCACGTTTGTGCTCAAGGGTGAGGAAGACATACGCCGCCTGAGCCGCCAGTCGCTGCTGATCGCGGCCGGCCACGGCGTGCACTTCAGCGTGAAGGACATGGGGACGCTGGACCGGGCGTCGCGGCGACTGCTCGAACGGTTTCTTTAGATTCGCTATCAATTAGATAGCTGCTTGCGCCCGCCAGATATGGGTTACAAGCCAATCTAATGCCGGATCCGACTGTATTGGGCAGCAGATCGCGCCTCCGCTCAGTCGCGCACGATCAGGATGGGCAGGTGGGCGTGGGCCAGCACCTGGGCCGCCACACTGCCGAGTACAAGTTTTTCCAATCCGCGTCGGCCGTGAGAACCCATGACAATCAGGTCGGCCCCCACCGAGTTGGCAGTTTCCACAATGCCGCGATAGATGGCATGGCTTTCCACGATGGACGAGGCCACCGTGATGCCCGCACTCTCGAGCACCAGGGTTGCCCCGGTCAGCGCCTCCTTGCCTTCTGCTGTCGCCGCGCCCAGGTACTGCGCCTGGCCATAAGCAAAGTCGGCGCCGACACCGCTGAAGGCATAAGGATCAATCACGTAAATCGCAGTCACCGTGCTGCCGAAGGCCTGGGCCAGACCCCTGGCCTTTTCGACCGCCATCAGCGAAGTCTGTGAGCCATCGACGGGCAACAAGATGTGCTTGAACATGATTTCAATCTCCTCAAAAAATCAGGCTTCGATCTTCACGCCTTTCCAGAACGCCACACGGCCTTTGATCTCTTCAGCTTCAGACTTGGGGTCGGGGTAATACCAGGCGGCGTCGGTATTCATCTCGCCATTGACGAGCAGCGAGTAATAGCTGGCCTGCCCTTTCCATGCGCACATGGTGTGGTGGTTGCTGAACGTCACGTAGTCACGGTTAAGCGTGCTGTCCGGAAAATAATGGTTACCTTCGATGGTCACGATGTCGTCGCTTTGCGCAATGACTGCGCCGTTCCAGATGGCCTTCATAACACTTCTTTCTTCGGTTGCAGGTCCGCCGTCGGGACAGGGATGGGTTGCAGACAATCTTCGCACAGTCTGCAGCGGCTGGGGTGGCGGCGCAGGCATTTCAAAAACCAAAAAAAGAGGCGTGATGGCAAGCCATCACGCCTCTTTCATTCATCATTCATGCCTGCCTTGCGGCGGGCAGCGCTCAGGCCATGCGCAGGTTGTTGCCTTCAACAATCACTTTGGAGCCAACGGGCACCGAGCTGGACACCTCAACATTGCGGGTCGAACCGTCATTCATGCGCACACGCACCTGATAAACAGTGACCTTTTTCATGTTTTCCTCGATCTTGTTGCCGGCAAAAGCACCACCGGCGGCACCGAGCACGGTCATCGCGGTTTTGCCGCTACCGCCGCCGACCTGGTTGCCCAGCAGGCCACCAATCACGCCCCCGGCAACCGTGCCAAGACCCACCGTGGTGTTGCCGACAGCCACGCCGTTGACCTGGCCCTGGCGCTGTACGGCTGTCACGGCTTCAACCGTGCCGCAGTCGGCACAAACCACAGGTTTGGGAGACGGGGCCGGCGCCGGGGCCTGGGCCACCACAACAGGGCGCTGCTGAACCACCGGCTTGGCAGGGGTTGTTGTGTTGCTGGCCAGCTTGCTGGTCGTGCTCGACTGCGTGGTCGGCGCCATAGCGGTGGTTCCACCGGGCTGTGCGTCAGAACGGTTGACCACCAGCGCGGCGGCAAGCGCCATCACTGTGACCCCCAGAACAGCCGCGATAGCGACCAGCGCCTTGCTGTGCTGCATGCGCTGCGGAAAACCAGGCTGGCTGCCTGGCGTGGCGGGAACTTGATTGTTTGTATCCATGATGGGTACTCCTTGTTAGAGCCTCTGTTGTAACCAGTTCATGTCAACGCCAATGTAGGACGCGGTGAGATTCGTAAGTAAAGGTATGCGCATCCCCCTTCAAAACGTGTAATTTTTCGCAGTTGAGGCCAGCTTCACCGACGCCTCACGAGCGCTTTGCCCGCGCTTTACACGCCACCGTGGGGGTGGGTCGGGTCAATCCACAACACCTGCTCGGGTTGTTCGGCCGGCGCGATGTCGAGGTTGATGGCGACGGCCTCACCGTCGCTGCGGCAGAGCACACACTCCAGCAGTTCGGTTGGGCTGGCATTGATTTCCTGGTGCGGAACGTAAGGGGGCACATAGATGAAGTCGCCGGGCCCGGCTTCTGCGGTGAACTCCAGCGTCTCGCCCCAACGCATGCGCGCCCGGCCCCGCACCACATAGATCACGCTTTCCAGGTGGCCATGGTGGTGCGCGCCGGTCTTGGCGTTGGCATGGATGGTGACGGTGCCGGCCCAGAGCTTTTGCGCACCAACACGCGCGAAATTGATGGCCGCCTTGCGGTCCATACCGGGTGTCGAGGGCACATTGCCGTCGAGCTGACCGCCGGGAATCACGCGTACGCCGTCGTGTTTCCAGTCCGTGGCCTGGTGCCCATGGCTGTGCCCGTCGGGATGGCTGTGCGTGTGGCCGGTGTTGTGACTCATGCTTGTCTCCGGAAACGTGTTACTCAAGCAAGGCAGCGTACACCAGGCTGCGAAACAGCGGCCGGTAGTGATCGCGCTGGTTCGGTGCCTGGATCATCAGCAGCGCATACAGGTCCTGGGCCGGGTCCACAAAAAAGGTGGTGCCGGCGATACCGCCCCAGTAGTACAGGCCGACCGAACCGGGAACGGGGGACACACCGGCCGCAGTGCGCACTGCAAAGCCCAGCCCGAAACCATGGCCCGGTGGCAGCAAATCGCCGGTGGACGGAAGGCCGTCGAGGTGGTCGGCCGTCATGAAATCCACGGTGTGCGGGCCCAGCAGGCGCTTGCCACCCAGTTCGCCACGGTTACGCATGAACTGCAGGAAACGCGCGTAGTCCATGGCGGTGGACAGCAGGCCGCCGCCACCGCTTTCCATCGCCATGCGGCGGCGCGGGTCCAGCACCCGCATGGGCTCGCCGCCGTCAGGGTCGTGCGCAAAAGGTTCGGCAATGCGGTGCTGGTCCGCGGCGTCCACCGCAAACCCGGTCTCAAACATGCCCAGTGGTATAAAAATAGCCTGCCGCAGGTAATCGCCGAGTGACTGCCTGCTTACAACCTCGACCAGTCGGCCCAGCACGTCGGTGGCCCGGCTGTATTCCCAGACACTGCCGGGCTGGTGCATCAACGGCAGGCCCGCCAGCGTGCGCGAAAATTCCGCATTGCTGCGTTCGCGCGAACCCATGTTGATCTCCGCATATTGCTGCTGCACCGCCGCCGAACCGAGGAATTCATAAGTCAGGCCGGCGGTGTGGCGCAGCAGGTCCTGCACCGTGGCGGGCCGTATCAGATCCTCCAGCGTCACCTGCCCGTCACGCTCGACCGCCACCTTCTGGTTGGCAAACTCAGGCAGGTGTTTGCCCACCGGGTCGCTGAGCAGCAGCTTGCCCTGCTCCATCAACATCATCACGGCGACCGAGACCACCGGCTTGGTCATCGAATAGATGCGAAAAATCGCGTCGCGCGACATCACCGTGCCGGCGGCCGGATCAAGCTGGCCCAAACTTTCAAACAGGGCCACCTTGCCACCGCGCGCAACCAGCGCCACCGCGCCAGGCAATCGGCCGCGATCCACGTCGGCCTGCAGCACATCCAGCAGGCGTTGCAGGCGATCAGGGCACAGGCCAAGCTCGGCAGGTGAAGCAAACGTCAATTCAGTCATGCCAGCCCTCAAGCAGCGTAACGCTCGCGCGCCAGCGCAGCGCCTTGTGCCAGCGCCTGCAATTTCTTCAAAGCCACCTCGCGGTTCATGGGTGCCAGTCCGCAGTTGGTGCAGGGCAGCAGGCGGTTCTTCGGCACGTATTGCAGCGCTTTGCCGATGGTGTCGGCAATCTGCTCGGGCGTCTCGATCTCGTCGCTGGCCACATCAATGACGCCGACCATCACGTCCTTGCCTTCGAGCAGCGCCATCAGGTGCGGCGGCACATGCGAGTGGTAACACTCCAGGCTGACCTGCTGGATGCTGCTTTTGGCCAGTGCCGGCAGCACCTGCTCGTACTGCCGCCATTCCTCACCCAGGGTCTGCTTCCAGTCGTCATTGGCCTTGATGCCGTAGCCATAACAGATGTGGACGGCCGTGGTGCAGGTCAGGCCCTGCGCGGCGCGCTCCAGCGCTTTCACGCCCCAGTCGGCGGCGTCTTTCATGTAGACATTGAAAGCCGGCTCATCGAACTGGATGATGTCCACACCGTCGGCCTGCAGCGCCAGTGCCTCCTGATTCAGCAGCCCGGCAAAGGCCATGGCGAGCTTGATGCGGTCGCCATAAAACTGGTCGGCCACGGTGTCCACAATGGTCATTGGGCCGGGCAAGGTGAACTTGATTTTTTTGTCCGTGTGCGCGCGCAGCAGTTGCGCTTCAGCGGCGTGGACCCGGCCTTTGAGTTTGAGCGCGGCCACCACCTGCGGCACCATGGCGTCATAGCGGTTGTCGCGTATGCCCATCTTGACCTTGTGCTCGAAATCGATACCTTCGACCTGCTCCAGAAAGCCATGCACAAAATGCTGGCGCGACTGCTCACCGTCGCCAATCACGTCGAGCCCGGCATCCTCCTGCGCCTTGATCCACAGCAACGTGGCGTCGGCCTTGGCCTGCGCGAGTTCAGCGCCTTCGGCCTTCCATTGCGGCCAGAGTTTCTGGGTTTCCGACAGCCACGCCGGTTTGGGCAGGCTGCCGGCAATGGTGCTGCTGAAAAGTGTTCTTGTCATGGTGTCTCCTGTTTGTGGGTGGGTTATTTGGGTCCGTCCGCGCGGGCCGGTGACGGGAATTGTGCCGCCAGCAATTCGTAAGAGCGCCTGCGCACTGCCGGATCATGGGCCCAGGTGATGACCACCAGTTCCTCGACGCCAAGCGCTTCGGACAGCGCCCGCAGCTTGTCGGCGACCTGCGGCCCGCTACCCACCAGCGCCGTGCGCCTGAGTTGCTCAGCCTGCATCTGCTCGGCGGGGTTGTAAGGCCGCAGCGCCACTTCGGCCGGCGATTGCAGCGGCGCCAGCGCGCCGCGGTTGCGGTCCAGCTTCCAGCGTTCACGGCTTGAAAAATAGCGCCAGGCCTCATCTTCGGTGTCGGCGGCCAACGCCCAGACACATAACGCGGGCTGCGGCTGCGGATGCTGCGGACTCGGCCGGTAAAACTCGCGATACATGGCCAGCGCCTCTTCGGCACCCTCGCCATCGGTGATGAAATACGCAAACGCATAAGGCAGGCCGTAATGCGCAGCGAGTTGCGCGCCATAGTTGGAGCTGCCCAGCATCCACAAGGTCGGTGCGGTCGGCCCGCCGGGCTCAGCCGTCACGCCGCGCCCCGGATGACCTTCGGGCAGCTCTTTTCCGCCGACCCAGGCCTGCAACTCACGCACCTGCAGCGGAAAATGATCGGCGGCGCTGCGTGCCTGCGGATTAAGCAATTGGGCGGTGCGGCCATCCGAGCCCGGCGCGCGGCCGACGCCGAGATCAATGCGGCCCGGCGCCAGTGCTTCCAGAACGCGAAACTGCTCGGCCACCTTGAGCGCGGAATAATGCGGCAGCATCACACCGGCGCTGCCGATGCGTATGCGCTGCGTGGTCGCGGCAATCGCCGCCATCAACACCTCGGGCGCACTGCCGACAATGGTCGGGTGGCTGTGGTGTTCGCTGACCCAGAAACGCTCATAACCAAGCACTTCGCTGTGTTGCGCCAGCGCCAGGGTTTCGCGGATGGACGCGTCGGCACTGCGGCCGGTCACGGCCACCGACTGGTCAAGAACAGAGAGGCGAATCATGGCACCGACTATAGCCAGAGTGCTCTGCGCTTGCTGGTCTGTTCCAATACAGGCTTAACCACAAGCACCGATCGCAAAAAATATGGCACTGAAGGCGACCATCTACAAAGCGCAACTGGCGATTGCCGACATGGACCGCGGCATTTACGGCGACCACAACGTGACGATTGCCCGCCACCCCTCCGAGGCCGACGAACGCATGATGATCCGACTGCTGGCCTATGCGCTGAACGTGCCGGCCGACGATAAAAAGGGCCACCTCGAGTTTGCCAAAGACTTGTGGGATGTCGATGAGGCGGCGCTCTGGCACAAGGACTACACCGACCAGATCCTGCACTGGATCGACGTCGGCCAGCCCGACGACAAACGCCTGATGCGCGCCGCCGGCCGCGCCGAGCGGGTCAGCGTCTACAGCTTTGCCAGCAGCACACCGGTCTGGTGGAAAACCATCGAAAGCAAGCTCACGCGGGCTGCCAACCTGGTGGTCTGGCAGATCGACGCCGCCCACAGCCAGGCGCTGGCCAAACTCGCCGAACGCAGCATGCAGTTGCAGGTGTCTGTGCAGGACGGCACGGTTTTCATGAGCACGACCACCGATTCGGTGGAGATCACACCGCGCCGCTTGACGGCTGGCGGCTAAGGCTTTGCCGGCTGCTGCTGATAAGGCGGCAAACGCGCGCCGCAGTTGAAGCAGAAGTTGGCTTCGGCCGCATGACCCTCGGTCAGGCACTCGTGGCAGGTGCGCGTGGTTGGCGCCTGCGACAACTGGAAGCGCCGCTGCGCCGCCATCTCGGCAGTCACGATGCCGGTAGGCACCGCCAGAATGCCCCAGCCCATCAGCATCATGAAGGAGGCGATCATGCGTCCGAGGTCGGTCTTGGGCACGATGTCGCCGAAGCCCACGGTGGTCACCGTGCTGATGGCCCAGTAGACCGAGGTCGGGATGCTGGTGAAGCCGTTGGTTTGACCCTCCACCACATACATCACCGTGCCCATGACCAGCACCACCATCAGCACCGCCGTCAGGAACACCAGAATCTTGCGGCCACTGGCCGCCATCGCACGCCCGAGAAACTGGTATTCGGCCACATAAGCTGCCAGCTTGAAGACCCGGAACACACGCAGCAGACGCAACACACGCACGTCGATCAGCGCATGCAACTCCGGAAAGAACAGCGCCAGATAGGTCGGCAACACCGCCACCAGGTCGATGATGCCGAAAAAACTGGTGGCGTATTGCATCGGACGGCGCACGCAGAGCAGGCGCGCGATGTACTCGGCAGTGAACAGCAGCGTGAATATCCACTCCAGGGTTACAAAGACGCGGCCATAACGCTGGTGGATGGTCTGCACGCTGTCAGCCATCACCACCGCAATGCTCAGCAGGATGACGGCGATCAGCGCCTGGTCAAACCAGCGCCCGGCCCGCGTGTCGGCCTCAAAAATAACCGTGTACCAGCGCAGCCGCCAGCCGGCCAGCGGTTTGTCGTCTGAGGAGGGAAATGTTGCGGATTTGGGGGGAGTCATGCTGACGCGTGAGGCCTTTTCATGCAGGAATTGAACCATAAACGGGTTGCGCGCCAAGGCAAGTCGGCGGGCAAGCCGTAGCGATGTGGGCGGCGTCTTGCGTGTGAACTTGCTATCTATTTTATAGCTGCTTGCGCGTGCTGGTTATGGGTGGGAGGGCAATTTCATTCATAAAAACGCCCTCTCGTGTTACGCAGCGTCATGCTGACATGCATTTAAAGGGCTCTTAACCCATATGCATGCTGCTTCGTCAGCTATCAAATCAGTAGCGTTTACAAGGCGCAGGAGCGAAACCCACAAAAGATGTCATCCCGCTCCGGGAGATAAAAATTACGGTATTTCGGGTGTTTCATGCGCGAGCGCGTCGCCATCGACGCGCCGCGCAGCACCTTGTGGGTGCCAAACCAGGGCTGTGAATAGTCGGCATAGGGATGCGGCTCAAAGCCCGGAAAGGCCCGAAAGCTGCTGCCCGTCCACTCCCAGACATCGCCCCACATAAAACCGCGCCGCGCCGCCGTGTGCGCCGCCACCTCCCACTCGACTTCGGCCGGCAGGCGGCGGCCGGCCCAGCGGCACCAGGCGTCGGCTTCCCACCAGCTCATGTGCATGGCCGGCTGGTTGCCCAGCATGCGCATCGGTTGACCAAAACGGGTTTGCATCACCGCCCCGCTGGCCACGCCGATCTGCTCGACATAACGCGGGCCTCTTCGTCCCTGGTAGGCGCCCTCACTTGTCGCCGTGGCCTGCAGCCAGTCCCAGCCGGCGCCCTGCCAGAGTTCAGGCCGGTCGTAACCGCCATCGTCGACAAATTCGACAAACTGCGCCCAGCTCACGGGCTGCGCATCAATCTCGAACTCGGGAACGCTGACCTCGTGCTGCGTCAGTTCATTGTCGAAAACAAAACCCGTGGCGGGCGACCCCAGCTTCCAGGCGACGGCCGGGACCAGCAGCGGCTCGCGCAGCGTCATGGGCGGCGGCATGAAGGCCTGCAGCAGCGGCTTGTCCAGCGACAGGCCCAGGGTCTGCGCGGTGTAGGTCAGGGCTTCGGCATGCATGTCCTCATGGAACAGGCACAGACGGTAAAAATACAGCGCGTCGTCGTTGTCATCGGCCCTTTCCAGCAGCTCCAGCGTGCTTTCCAGCGTGTCCAGCAGGTAGGCCCGGCAGCTGGCCACCCCCGGCAGGTCCAGCGTCCAGCGGCTGCTGTGCGGCACCTTGCCCGAATCCCACCAGCGGTCAGCGTTCGGCTCGATCGAGGCCAGCCGCGCATGCGCCGGCTCGCAGCGCATGCCGCGCGAGCGCTGCATATTGCGCCCTATCCACCATTCCTGGAACCAGCCGACATGGCCCATTTCCCACAGCGGCGGGTTGAGCACGGGCAACTGGGGAACCACAAAATCAACGCCTTCCAGCGCCTGCTGGTACTGACCAAACAGACGCAGCGTGTGGTTGCGCGCATCCATCAGCGCCAGCGACAGCAAGGCCTTGTCGGCACCGCGCATGGCCGGCGAATCAATGCGCCCGGTGACCGAGGTCGAAGCGGACTGCGGGGGTGAATCGGGGGCAGCGTCTGAAGCCAATGGAAGGTCCTGGTAAGTCCGGATATGGAAACCGGCAGCGGCAACCGCACGCCGGGCGGATCGGGCCAGAATAGCAGACCGCTGCAACCCTCGCCGCCAAAACGGTCTGGCTTCCTGTGGCCCAACGGCTGTCCAAACGTCCCTCCGCACGACCTGTCGGCGGGCGCCATGTGCCGACTGTCACCCGGCGCAGATTTTCGTGCCTGATTCCGCAGGCCGGCGCATAGACTGCAGCGAGCGTCTCAGGCTGTCCCGCCTGTCCCGCGCCGGGAACGCCTGTCCTTTCAACCGGTACGCCATGTATGACTTCCAACGCGCTGAATCCGACGCCTGACGACCTGGACGTGAGCATCATGGACCTGAGTCCGCTGGCCTGGGTGCTGGAGGAACTGCGCAAATCCCTGGACGGCGCGAGCAAGGCCCTGAAGCGGTTTGTGCGCGAGACCGCGCTGGCGAAGGACGCGGAGTTGCAGGCACTGGACGCCAGCCAGTTGCGCCTGGCCCGCCAGCAGTTGCATCAGGCCGCAGGCGCCCTGGAAATGGTGGGTATGAGTGCGCCGGCGCTGTTGCTGCGTGCCATGGAGACGGTGGTCCAGCGTTTTATCCAGTCGCCGAGCCACTGCACGGAAGAGGCCAGCAACCAGGTCGAGCTGGCGGGCCTCGCGCTGACGGTCTACCTGGAAGACGTATTGGCGGGCAAGCCGGTCTCGGCCGTTTCGCTGTTTCCGCAGTACCGCGATATCCAGGGCATGATCGGCGCGGACCGGGTTCACCCGGCGGACCTCTGGGCCTTTGAATGGCGCTGGCTGGAACCCGAGCTCGCCGTCAGCGTCGAAGCCACAGCCTACAGCGACACATCGCGGCAGTTGCTGGACCGCCTCACGCTCAGGCTGGTGCGCAGCGGCGATACCCAGGCCGCGCAAGGTCTGTCTGACATGTGCCTGGGTCTGGCGCAGACCGACACCGAGGTCGAGCTGAAAACATTCTGGAAAATTGCAGCTGGCTTTTTTGAAGCGCTGGCGCTGGGGCTGCTGAAGGTGGACGTGTACGCCAAGCGGGCCATCTTGCGCATCCTGCTGCAGTATGCCCACCTGGCGCGTGGCATGCCGCATGCCTCAGACCGTCTCGCGCAGGATCTGCTTTTTCTGTGTACCCAGGCCGTGGCCACGCGTACCAGCGATGCGCCGGTGCTGTCGGCGGTGCGGACCAGCTACGGCCTGGCGCGTTTTCAGCCGGTGGACTACGAGGCGGTCCAGTTCGACCGCTTTGCGCCGGCCCTGATCGCGCAAGCCCGCAAACGCATCAGTTCGGCAAAGGAGAGCTGGTCTGCGGTGACCGCCGGCGACCTCAACCGCTTCAAGATGGTCAGCGACCAGTTCAGCCTGGTGACCGACTCGCTGGTGAAGCTGCACCCGCCCAGCGCGCCGCTGGCCCAGGCGCTGACGCTGGCCATCAGCGCCACGGCGGCTTCCGGGCAAGCGCCCTCGCCTGACCTCGGGCTCGAAGTTGCAACAGCGCTGCTGTACCTGGAAGCAGCCTTTGACGATCTGGACCCGAAGGACCCGCAGCTCACGGCCCGCACAGGGCGCCTGGCGCAAAGGCTGGACAGCGCCCGAAGCGGTCGGGCCCAGCCGCCCGATGCCTGGATGGAAGCGCTGTACCGCCGTGTCAACGACAAACAAACCATGGAAAGTGTGGTCACCGAGCTGCGCAGGCTGCTGGTCCAGCTGGAGGTGGCCCTGGACGATTTTTTCCGCACGCCGGAAGACACAAGCATTCTGGCTGCGGTGCCGGGGCAACTTGAACAGATGCGCGGAGTGATGGCCGTGCTCGATCTGGATCAGGCCGCACTGGCCCTGGCCCATATGCGCGAGCTGGTCGAGCAGATGCTGCAAACCGGCAGTACCGAACAGGAAGCACGGGCGACAGGCAACTTTGAACGCCTGGGCAACAACCTCGGCGCCTTGAGCTTTTTGATCAACATGCTCAACTACCAGCCCGCGCTGGCCAGAAAAAATTTCAGCTACAACGCCGCAAAAGGAGAGTTGCAGGCGCGAATTCGCGAGGGTGAGCCCTTGCCCTGATGCCGCTTACCCGTCGTTCGCGGACGCGAGGTCGATGCGACGACAGCACCGGCCAACGGCCAGCGACGCCGGCAGGATGCGCGGGTCCGCTACGGGATAACACCGTCACAAAGCTGTCAGCTTGCCTTCTATAGTCCTCTATAGAATCCGAACCGCGTCCACCTGCATCCGGCAGTCCTTCCGTGGAGGGTCTGCCGGATCATTTTTATGCGCGGGCACTTTTTCCTGGGAACACCATGAAGCATCTCCTCTCCCTGTCCCGTCTGATTGACAACATCAGCACGGTGATTGGCAAATTCACCATGTGGCTGATTCTGGCCACGACCCTGATCAGCGCTGGCAATGCCATTGTGCGCAAGGCTTTTGACATGAGCTCCAACAGCCTGCTGGAAATCCAGTGGTACCTGTTTGCCGCCGTATTCATGCTTGGCGCGGGCTACGGGTTTCTGTGCAATTCGCATGTCCGCATCGACTTCGTGTCGGCGCGGCTGTCCGACCGCACGCGCAACTGGGTCGATGTGTTCGGCATCGTGTTCGTGCTGATCCCTTTCTGCATCCTGCTGATCTCCCTGAGCTGGCCCTTCTTCGTGAACGCCTACAACAACGGTGAAATGTCGCAAAACGCAGGGGGTCTGATCCGCTGGCCGGTGTACCTGCTGGTGCCTGTGGGTTTCATGCTGCTGGTGTTGCAGGGGCTGTCAGAACTGATCAAACGTGTGGCTTTCCTGCGCGGGATGATCAACGACCCGATTGGCGGCGAATCCGCCAAATCGGACGAGCAAAAGCATCTTGAAGAATTGGAGCGGGTTGCCGCCGCTCGCCTGGCCGGAGAAAAATAAAATGGAAACCACCTTTCTGGCACAGAACTTTGTGCCGCTCATGTTCGCGGGGCTGTTCCTTTTGCTGCTGACCGGCTTTCCTGTAGCCTTTGGGCTGGCCGCCACCGGCCTGGCTTTCGGTTTTATCGGCATGGAGGCTGGCCTCTTCCCCGCCACCCTGTTCCAGGCGCTGCCCTCGCGCATTTTCGGCATCATGCAGAACGACACGCTGCTGGCCATTCCCTTCTTCACTTTCATGGGCATCATTCTCGAGCGTTCGGGTATGGCCGAGGACCTGCTGGAAACCGTGGGCCAGGTGTTTGGCCCGCTGCGCGGCGGGCTGGCGATTGCCGTGATTCTGGTGGGGGCGCTGCTGGCGGCAACCACGGGGGTGGTTGCCGCCGCAGTGATCTCGATGGGCCTGATCTCGTTGCCCATCATGCTGCGTTACGGCTACAGCCGGGTGATTGCCACCGGCGTCATCACGGCCTCGGGCACGCTGGCTCAGGCCATTCCACCGTCTCTGGTGTTGATCGTGCTGGCCGACCAGCTGGGCCGCTCGGTGGGCGACATGTATGCGGGTGCGCTGATCCCAGGCCTGCTGCTGGTGGCCCTGTACATCGTGTTTATTGTGGTCGTTGCCATGGTCAAACCTGCCCTGGTGCCGCCACTGCCGCCCGAGGCGCGCATTTACAAAGAGGGCAACGGCGCCTCCGGCCACAAGTCTTTGCTGTTCCTGGTGATTTTGTGCGCTGCGGCCGGTGTGGCCTGGGCCCAGGTCCACAACACGCTGTTGACCGCCTGGCTGAAGCGTCCTTTGCCTGCTGCCGGGGATGAGATCATTATTTTGTCGATGACGCTGGCCTCCTTGCTGGGCCTGGCACTGGCCATTTTCAACCGCACCACGGGCATGGGCCTGCTGTCCAAGCTGGCAGAGCGCGTGACCTTTGTGCTGATGCCTCCGCTGATCCTGATTTTTCTGGTGCTGGGCACCATCTTTCTGGGCGTGGCGACACCCACCGAGGGCGGCGCCATGGGGGCTTTGGGGGCGCTGATCCTGGCCATGGGCAAACGCCGCATGAACATGTCGCTGCTCAAACAGGCGCTGGAAAACACCGCCAAACTCGCCTCGTTCGTGATGTTCATTCTGATTGGCTCCACGGTCTTCAGTTTTACCTTCAATGCCGCCGATGGTCACATCTGGGTGGAGCACCTGTTCAAGGGCGTTCCAGGGGGTGCCTGGGGCTTCCTGATTGTGGTCAACATTCTGGTATTCATTCTGGGCATGTTCATCGATTTCTTCGAGATCGCGTTTATCGTGATCCCGCTGCTGGCGCCCGTGGCTGAAAAAATCCTGCCTGGGCTGGTGCCCGGAATGACCGCCGATGACGCGATGATCTGGTTCGGCGTGATCATCGCCATGAACCTGCAGACCTCGTTCCTGACGCCGCCCTTCGGTTTTGCCCTGTTTTACCTGCGCAGCGTGGCGGCAAAATTTGACTACCGCGACCGTGTCACTGGCGCCACGATTCCGGCGGTGACCACAGCGCAGATTTACAAGGGTTCGATTGCCTTCATCATCCTTCAGCTCGTGATGGTTGCAGCCATCATGCTGTTTCCAAACCTGGTGACGGGCGGCATTGAAAAAGTAGACAAGCTCAATGCCGAGCAGGTGCTCGAGCAACTGCAAATGCCGAAATCGGAAGAAGAGATCAAGGAAGAGGCCGAAGAGGCTGCGGCCTCAGCGGCTTCCGAGGCAAACAGCAAGGAAGAAGATCCCATGAAAGCGCTGGAGGAAGCGACACGGTCGAAGGATGGCAAAAAGCCTTAACCGAATCCCTCACCCGACATCCTGAAAAGGCTCGCGCACCGCGAGCCTTTTCTTCTTTCGCTGTACTTTTCCACTGCGGAGTCATGCCATACGCTCAAGGCACTTTCCTTTTCCAGCCGGTTACACCAGTCCGAAACAACATCAGCCGTACGCCCTGCGACGTGCAGGAGCCGCCCATAAAAAAACCCCGCCGAAGCGGGGTTGGGTCAGGCTGACAGAGCTTACAGCTTTTGCGACTGCATGAACTGGTCGAAGCGCATTTCGGTGAAACGGAACCACAGGTTCTGGTCCTTGCGGAAAGCAGAGTAGTCGGCGTAGATTTTCTTCCAGTCGGGATTGCTGGCACTCATCTCGGCGTAAAGAGCCATGGACTCCTTGAAGGCTGCATCCATCACGGGCTTGGGGAAAGGCAGCACCTTGGTTTTGGCCGCCACGAGCTGCTTGAGCGCTTCGGGGTTCCTGGCGTCGTACTTGGCCTGCATGTCGGTGTGCGCATAAGCAGCGGCAGACTCCAGGATGGCCTTGTTCTCGGGCGACAGTTTGTCATAAGCGGTCTTGTTCACGAAAGCGTCCAGCTGCGGACCGCCTTCCCACCAGCCGGGGTAGTAATAAAACGGCGCGACCTTGTTGAAGCCCAGCTTCTGGTCGTCATACGGTCCGACCCATTCAGCGGCGTCAATGGTTCCCTTCTCCAACGCCTGGTAGATCTCGCCGCCAGGAATGTTTTGCGGCACGGCACCCATGCGGGTGAGCACCTTGCCGGCGAAGCCGCCAACCCGGAATTTCAGGCCCTTGATGTCGGCAACACTCTTGATTTCCTTGCGGTACCAGCCGCCCATCTGTGCGCCCGTGTTACCCATGGGGAAGTTGACAATGTTGTACTTGCCGTAGAACTCACGCATGAGTTTCAGGCCGTTGCCCTGGTACATCCATGCCGTCATCTGACGGCTGTTGAGACCGAACGGAATGGCACATCCAAGGGCAAAAACATCATTCACGCCGAAGAAGTAGTAAGGCGCGGTGTGGACCATTTCGGTCGTGCCCTTCTGGACGTTGTCGACCATGCCGGCGATGGGAGGCATCAGCTCGCCACCGGGATGCACAGAGATCTGGAACTTGCCGCCAGACATCTCGCCGACTTTTTTGGCGAAGGTTTCTGCAGCGCCGTAAATCGTGTCGAGGGCTTTTGGAAAGCTCGATGCCAGGCGCCAGCGAATGGCTTCCTGGGCGTGCACGGCTGGTGCCACGCCAGCGGCCAGCACACCGGCAATACCGGCATTTTTGATAAGGGAACGACGATCCATGAATTGATCTCCAGGTGATTTTGGGAAACCCGGCTTATGGCCGGGCCTTCAACTTTGAAAGTTGTGCCCGATTGTAAAACTCGGTTTTCGCGGCTCAAGGGCGGGTTTTCCCTGCGCAAAATCATGCGTCGGCTTCACAGTCAGCCAGTTGTCAGGACCGCCCCCATTCACAGCTTTTGACTTTGCATGAAGCGGTCAAACGTCGACTCGGTGAAACGAAACCAGAGGTTCTGGTCACCCCGAAAGCGGGCATAGTCCGCATAGACCCTGCGCCAGTTGGGATTGCTCACCGCCAACTCCGCATACAGCGCCATGGATTCCTTGAACGCCGCGTTCATCACGTCGGCAGGAAAGGGCCTGAGCCGGGCACCGGCACCGACCAGTTGCTTGAGCGCCGTCGGATTGCGGGCATCGTATTTGGCCTGCATCTCCACATGGGCCGCAGCACTGGCAATTTTCACAATGGCCTTGTTGACGCTGCTCAAGGCTTCGTAGGCCTTCTGGTTGATGTACAGGTCCAGTTGCAGGCCGCCTTCCCACCAGCCGGGGTAGTAGTAATTGGGCGCCACCTTGTTGAAACCCAGCTTCTGGTCGTCGTAGGGGCCAATCCATTCGGCAGCGTCGATGGCGCGCTGCTCCAGCGCCTGGTAGATGTCGCCGCCAGCAATGGTCTGGGGCACGGCGCCCAGGCGCTCGATGACCTTGTTGGTAAAACCGCCCACCCGGAATTTCAGGCCTTTCATGTCGGCGAGGGACCGGATCTCCTTGCGAAACCAGCCGCCCATCTGCGCGCCGGTGTTGCCGCAGGCAAAGTTGATGATGTTGTAGTCTGCGTAAAACTCGCGCATCAGCTTCAGGCCGTTGCCCTCGAAGGTCCAGGCACTCATCTGCCGGCTGTTCAGGCCAAAGGGAATCGCGCCGCCGATGGCAAAGGTTTCATCCTTGTCTGCGAAATAATAGGGTGCGGTATGGGCCGCCTCAATCGAGCCCCGGCGCACGTTGTCCACCACGTCGAAGGCCGGCATCAACTCACCGGCCGCATGCACCGCTATCTCGAACTTGCCGCCCGATACCGCGCGCACATGCTGGGCAAAACTTTCTGCGGCGCCATATATCGTGTCAAGCGACTGGGGGAAACTCGACGCCAGACGCCATCGGATCGCCACCTGTGCATGCACAGCGGGCGCCACGCCGGCCGCAAGCACGCCGGAGATGCCGGCATGTCGGATCAGGGCGCGACGTTTCATGGAACACTCCGAATAAGGACACACGACCTGAGAGAGCAAGCCACCATCGGCGCACGACAACGCCTTGACATGATTGTAAAAAACCGGGGGCCCGTACTTTCACGGGTTTTCCCGTGCGTTCAGGGCTGGCTCGCGCAGCGCCCCTCAGCGGTGACCGGGTTCAGCCCACCGACTTCAGCGCTGGTTTTGCCAGCTTGCCCGATGCCGGTACGGCAGCAAAACGCGCAGTGACCGCGCGTTCGATGCCGGTGGCATCGAGCCCTTGCTGTGCCAGCAAAGTGGCGGGATCGCCGTGTTCGGTGAACTCGTCGCGCAGGCCCAGTTGCAGCAGGGGCATGCAGACACCGGCCAGCGCCAGCGCCTCGGCCACTGCGCTGCCGGCACCGCCCATGACAGCGCCCTCCTCGATGGTCACCAGCGCCTCATGACTGGCCGCGATCTGCAGCAGCAGGTCCCGATCGAGCGGTTTGGCCCAGCGCATATTGACCACTGTCGCGTCCAGTTTTTCCGCCGCCTGCAGCGCCGGGTGCAGCAGCGTGCCAAAAGCCAGGATGGCCGTGCGCTTGCCCTGGCGGCGAATTTCGCCCTTGCCAAAAGGCAAGGCATCAAGGTGGGCCTGCGTCGCGACACCCGCACCGGCGCCGCGCGGGTAACGCACGGCCACCGGATGGTTTTGCGCATAGGCGCTGCTCAGCAACATGCGACATTCGTTCTCATCAGCCGGACACGCCACACTCATGTTGGGAATACAGCGCAGAAAGGGGATGTCATACGCACCGGCGTGGGTGGCCCCATCGGCACCGACCAGGCCGGCGCGGTCCAGCGCAAACACCACCGGCAGGTTCTGCAGCGCCACGTCGTGGATCAGCTGGTCATACCCCCGCTGCAGAAAAGTCGAGTAAATCGCCACCACCGGTTTGAGGCCTTCGCAGGCCATGCCAGCCGCAAACGTCACCGCATGCTGCTCGGCAATGCCGACGTCGTAATAACGGTCCGGAAAACGCTGGTGAAACTCGACCATGCCGGAGCCCTCGCGCATGGCTGGCGTGATGCCGACCAGCCGACTGTCTTTTTCAGCCATGTCGCACAGCCAGTGGCCAAACACCTGGGTGAACGTCTGTTTGGCCGGCGCGCTGGACTTCTGCAGCCCCATGGCCGGGTCGAACTTGCCGGGTCCGTGGTAGGCCACCGGGTCGGCCTCGGCCAGCTTGTAGCCCTGGCCTTTTTTGGTCACCACATGCAGGAACTGCGGCCCCTGCAGGTGCTTGATGTTTTCCAGCGTCGGAATCAGCGACTCGAGGTCGTGGCCGTCAATCGGTCCGATGTAGTTGAAGCCGAAATTCTCGAACAGCGTCGCTGGCACCACCATGCCCTTGGCATGGGTTTCCAGCCGCTTGGCCAGCTCGAACAGCGGCGGCGCGACCTTGAGCACCTGCTTGCCGACGTTTTTGGCCGAGGCGTAAAACTGCCCACTCATGAGTTGCGCCAGGTAGCGGTTCAACGCGCCCACAGGCGGGCTGATGCTCATGTCGTTGTCGTTGAGCACCACCAGCAAGTTGCAGTCACACACACCGGCGTTGTTGAGCGCCTCGAAGGCCATACCCGCGCTCATGGCGCCATCCCCAATGATGGCCACCGCATGGCGGTTCTCGCCTTTTTGTTTGGCCGCCATGGCCATGCCCAGCGCCGCAGAAATCGAGGTCGATGAATGTGCGGTGCCGAAGGTGTCGTATTCGCTTTCATCGCGGCGCGGAAAACCACTGAGCCCGCCGAGCTGACGCAGGCTGCCCATGCGTTCACGCCGTCCGGTCAGTATCTTGTGCGGGTAGGTCTGGTGACCCACGTCCCAGACCAGCCGGTCGTCGGGCGTGTTGAAGACGTAATGCAGCGCCACAGTGAGTTCGACCGTGCCCAGGTTGGAGCTCAAATGCCCGCCGGTTTGCGACACGCTGTGCAGCACATAGTTGCGCAGCTCGTCAGCCAGCGTCCTGAGCTGGGCACGCGGCAGCAGCCGCAGGTCGGCGGGGCTGGTGATGGTTTCTAGCAATGGGTACATCGTGGTGACCTTGTTATTGCGGGCGCTGCGCGCCTCGTCCCTGGATTCCTGGCGCGTGTCATGTCCTGCGATTGACCAGCATGTCGGCCAGCGCGCTGAGCGCGTCGGTGTGCCTGAGCTCACTGGCCTTGAGGCTGTGGAGTGCCTGCGAAAGCAGCTCCTGCGCATAGTTGCGTGAGGCCGGCAGCCCCATCAGCGACACAAAAGTGGGCTTGTCCTGGGCCGCATCCTTGCCGGCCGTTTTGCCCAGCGTGGCAGAGTCTGCCGTCACGTCAAGGATGTCGTCCACCACCTGAAACGCCAGACCCACTGCCGCGCCATAGTCGCGCAGCGCATCTTGCGTTGTCGGGGTGATCTTGCCGCAGGCCGCGCCCATCATCACGCTGGCCTGCAACAGCGCACCCGTTTTCAGGCGGTGCATGTCATGCAGTTGCTCTGAGGACAGTGCCTTGCCGACGCTCGCAAGGTCGATTGCCTGGCCGCCAGCCATGCCCTGGTAACCAGCGGCCTGCGCCAGCATGCGGCAGAGCACTGCCTGGGTTGCGGCATCGACCGAGCCGTCGTCCGGCGTCAACAACTCGAAGGCCAACGCCTGCAGCGCATCGCCCGCCAGCAGCGCCTGGGCCTCTCCGAATTTGACATGCACGGTCGGTTTGCCGCGCCGCAGGATGTCGTTGTCCATGCAGGGCATGTCGTCGTGAACCAGCGAATAGGCGTGGATCAGTTCGACCGCGCAGGCCACGCGCAGGGCCGCCGCCGGGTTACCGTCGACCGCTTCGCAGGCAGCCATGACCAGCAGCGGCCGCAGGCGCTTGCCGCCGTCGAGTACGGCGTAACGCATGGCGTCGCCGAGCCCGGCCGGCGCCGGCACCGGCTCCGGCGGAGCCACCCAGCGCTTCAAGGCGCGCTCTACGTCGGCAAGTTGGCGGGCGCTCCACGCGCCCAGGGCAAAAGAGGGTTGATGGTCGGTCAAGGGATGCTTACTCTTGGTTCCAGGGCTTGAGCTCTGTGCCTTCCAGCACCTTGATCTGGCCTTCGACGGCCTCCAGCTTGCCGCGGCAGAACTTGAGCAGTTCGGCGCCGCGCTGGTAACCGGTGAGCAACTGGTCCAGCGGCAGTTGACCCGATTCGAGCTGGGCCACCAGGGCTTCAAGCTCTTCGAGGGCAGCTTCATAACTGGCTGGGCTGGGTGGGAGGGACGCGGAAGATGTTTTGGCCATGGTATTTCGGGGGTGCACTGATTTTAGGCCGTTCCAAAGCCCCCCTGTTCAAGCCCTGCCCCGCCCGCGGAGCGCAGGCCGCCCCACAAGAGGGCAGGCTACAATCAAAACCGGGTTTCGTTCGCGCAGCCTGGTCCTCGTGGCAGGCGGCCAGCCTGTCCCTCTACCCACAGTGCAGTGTTGCACTTGATCGCCGGTTCCGGCCAATGCATGTCTGATCTCAGCCTTCGCCTCCTGCAGGCCACCAGCCAGCTCCCCATCTCCAGCTACTTTGATGCCGGCCTGTACCAGCGGGAGCAGCAAAAGCTGTTTGCCCGCGGCCCGCGTTATGTGGGGCACGAGTTGGCGGTGCCGCATCTGGGCGACTACTACGCGCTGCCGCAGGAGCTCGGCGGCCGCGCGCTGGTGCGCAACGCCACTGGCGTGGAGCTGATCTCCAACGTCTGCCGGCACCGCCAATCCACCATGCTGCAGGGCCGGGGTTCGCTGGGCAACGGCGCCGACAGCAACATCGTCTGCCCGCTGCACCGCTGGACCTACAACACCAGCGGCGAGCTGATCGGTGCGCCGCATTTTCAGGTCGATCCCTGCCTGAACCTGAACCGCTACACAACCAGCGTCTGGAACGGCCTGGTGTTTGAAAACAATGGCCGCGACATCGCTGCCGAGATGGCACCACTGGGCCCCATGGCCGACCTCGATTTTTCAGGCTTCCAGCTCGACAAGATCCACCTGCACGAGTGCAACTACAACTGGAAAACCTTCATCGAGGTGTATCTGGAGGACTACCATGTCGGGCCCTACCACCCCGGCCTGGGCGCCTTTGTCACGACCGACGACCTGCGCTGGGAACTGACGCCCCACTATTCGGTGCAGACGGTCGGCGTTTCCGACAAACTCGGCAAGCCTGGCACCGACACCTACAAAAAATGGCACGACGTGGTGCTGCAGTACCGCAATGGCGTGCCGCCCAAACATGGCGCGATCTGGCTGACCTATTACCCCAACGTGATGGTCGAGTGGTACCCGCATGTGCTGGTGGTCAGCACCCTGCACCCGCAGGGGCCGGACAAGACGCTCAACGTCGTCGAGTTTTATTACCCCGAAGAAATCTGCGCCTTCGAGCGCGAGTTCATCGAGGCGCAGCAGGCCGCTTACATGGAGACCTGTGTCGAGGACGACGAGATTGCGCTCAGCATGGACGCCGGCCGCAAGGCGCTGATGCAGCGCGGCGACAACGAGTTTGGCCCTTACCAGAGCCCGATGGAAGACGGCATGCAGCATTTTCACGAGTGGTACCGGCGCGAAATGGGCGCCAGCAAGACCACGCAGATGTTGTGAGACGGCACGCTTGCGCCCTGCAATGCTACTGATTTGATAGCTATTCACGCCCACCCCGCATGGGCTGATGCCACTTTTTATCTGTAAACCCGGGATAACGATGCAAGCCCTCTGGATGCTGGCCGCCGCCTTTTTCTTTGCGACCATGGCCGTCTGTGTCAAGTTTGCCTCCGAGTATTTCAACAGTGCCGAGCTGGTTTTCTACCGCGGCCTGCTGGGCATGTTTTTCATGTGGGCGCTGGCCCGCTCGCGTGGCATCTCCCTCGCCACACGTTTTCCGGGCATGCACATGTGGCGCAGCCTGGTCGGCGTGATTTCGCTGGGCGCCTGGTTTTACGCGATTGCCCACCTGCCGCTGGCCACCGCCATGACACTGAACTACATGAGCAGCGTCTGGATCGCCGCCTTTCTGGTCGGTGGCGCCTTGCTGATGGGCTTGCTGCCAGCCGGCGGCAAAGTCTTGCCCGGCACCCTGCAATCCCAGGGCCCGCTGGTGCTGACCGTGATCGCCGGTTTCATCGGCGTCATCATGATGCTGAGGCCCACCATCGAACAAAACCAGGCTTTCGCCGGCCTGGTCGGCCTGATGTCCGGCCTGCTGGCGGCTTTTGCCTACATGCAGGTGATGGCACTGGCGCGGGTCGGCGAGCCCGAGACGCGGACGGTGTTTTACTTCGCCGTCGGTTCTGCGGTGGCCGGCGCGCTGGCCATGGGGATAACGGGCGTTTCCGAATGGCACTGGAAACCCGCGCTCTGGCTGATCCCGCTGGGCGTGCTGGCTTCCTTGGGGCAGCTCTGCATGACCCGGGCATACACCCGCGCCAAAACCCGCAGCGCCACCCTGGTGGTAGCCAACCTGCAGTATTCGGGCATCATCTTCGGCGCAATCTACAGCCTGCTGCTGTTCGGCGAAAGCCTGCCGCTGATCGGCTGGGCCGGCATGGCCCTGATCATGGCCAGCGGCATTGCCGCCACCGTGCTGCGCGCCCGCGCCGCACCCGACTCCCCGGCCGAGGAACACTAGGGAAGCAAGGACTTATTCAGCGCATCCCTAAGCCCTTGCCCGCCGGGGCTGCGGCGCGCCATACTTGAAGACTCTGCAGCCCTTTCTTTGAAGGTTTCACCATGTACACCACCCTGATTTCTGCCGAACAACTGCAGGCGCTGATAGCCGAGGCCAAGCCCCTGCGGATTTTTGACTGCAGCTTTGACCTGATGCAGCCGCATGCCGGCAAAGAGCACTACCTGCAGGCCCACCTGCCGGGCGCGGTGTATGCCAACCTGGACACAGACCTGAGCGCCAAACATGGCGTGCCCGGCGCCCACGGCGTGGTCACCGCCGGCGGGGCCGACCAGCCGGCCTCGGGCGGGCGGCATCCGCTGCCGAACCGCGAAAAATTTGCCACCTGGCTGTCCAGCGTCGGTTTTGCCAACACCACGCAGGCGGTCGTCTATGACCGCAACAGCGCCAACTACTGCGGGCGCCTGTGGTGGATGCTCAAGTGGGCGGGTCATGAAGGTGTGGCCATCCTCGACGGCGGGCTGCAGGCCTGGCAGGCGGCCGGCGGTGCCGTCGCCAGCGGCGAGGAGCCCTCGCACTTCCAGTCCAACTTCGAGCTCGGCCCCGAGCGCGCCACACTGGTTGATGCCGGCCAAGTATCGCGCCAGCTCGGGCGGCCAACGCAAACCCTGATCGACGCCCGCGCCCCGGCGCGCTTTCGCGGCGAGGTCGAGCCACTGGACCCGGTGGCCGGTCATATCCCCGGCGCCCTCAACCGCCCGTTCAGCCAGAACATCGCTGCCAACGGAAAGTTCAAGGCCGCCGCGGAACTGCGGGCCGAGTTTGATGCGCTGCTGGGTGGGCGCGATCCGGCCGGCGTGGTGCACCACTGCGGCAGTGGCGTCAGCGCCTTGCCCAACCTGGTCGCCATGGAAATCGCCGGTCTGGGACGCAGCGGCCTCTACGCCGGCAGCTGGAGTGATTGGGTCAGCCAGGCCGAGCGGCCAGTGGCTAAGGGTTAGACCTGCACAGTTTCAGGTAGAAAAATTCAGCCGGGCACCATGCCTTGGCTTAGTATCGGCTGAGCCCTCACTGCCATGTCCGACACCTCCTCGCCCGAATCTACCCGGCTGCTCGCCGCTGAGCTGATCGAAAAGCGTTACTCGCGCGGCCTGCGCTCGCTGCTGCTGATGCTGCTGGCCGGTTTGCCCTTGGTCATGCTGCTGTCGCTGGCCCAGGGCACCGGCCCGGTGCAACTCACCGTTGTGGGCGCCGCCCTGACGCTCACCGGTCTGGGCTACTGGCTGTTGCACAAGGGCCACTACCAGTGGACCAGCCACCTGCTGGTTTTTTCGCTGATCGGCATGTCATCTGCCGGCATCGTGGCCTACGGCTCGACACGCAGCGCGCTTCTGCTCGGTTTTGTCGGGGCCGTGGTTGCTGCGGGGATGATCCAGGGGAAAAGGTCACTGTGGGTGGCGGTCAGCCTGAGTTCCCTGTCACTCGGACTGCTGTGCTGGGCCGAGCTGTCGGGCCTGCTGACCACGCCGGACTTCAAGGTCAATCTGCGTTTCTGGGCGGTCAACGTGTTGCTGCTGACCGGCATTGCCGTCAGCGTGTACAGCAGCCGCCAGGTGGTGCTGGGGGCGCTGCGCGAACAGCATGCAGAACTCAAGCGCCGCGAAGAAGCCGAGGACCTTCTGCGCCTGAGTGAAGACCGCTTCAGCCGCATCTTCCGAAACAGCCCGGCCGCCATCATCGTTCAGGCGCTCGAAGACAAGACAGTGCTGGATGTCAACCCGGCCTTTGAACGCATGTACGGCTACACGCGGGAGGAAATCATAGGTGGTACCGACGCGCCCCTGTGGGGTGACCCGGCGGAGCGCAAGGCCGTCCAGCGCCAGATGGCTGCGGCCGGCCGTGCCGTCAACCTGCCGGTGGAGGCGCGTACCAAAGACGGCAGGCAACTGCACGTTTTGCTGTCGACTGAAATCGAAGGCATGGGACACGGGCGTATTGTGGTGTCCACCATCACCGACGCCACCGCCGAACATCAGGCCCGGCAAGCGGCGCGCCAGTCGGCCGAGCTGTTTTCCAAAGCCTTTGATTCCAGTCCCATCGACATGGCCATCACCCGCGTCTCCGATGGCACTTACCTTGCGCTCAATGCCGTCGAAGGCCGGCTCAATGGCTACAAGGCCTCGGAATTGGTGGGTCGCACTTCGGTGGAGGCGCGCGTCTGGCAGGACGAGGCGGAGCGTCAGAAATTTATCGAAACCATGCGTACGCACGGCCGGGTCGAAGGTCTGGAAACGAAGATCCGCCACAAGAACGGCAGTCTCGTTGATTGCCGCATGTGGGCGGTGATCGTGGACATCGGCGGTGAACCCTGCGTCCTCAGTTCCGCCGTCAACATCACTGACGAAAAACGCCGTGAAGCCCTGCTGATCGACATGGCCAGGGGCCTGTCGGCCGAAACCGGTGCAGCATTTTTCCGCTTGGTGGTGCAGCACCTGGGCCACGCGATTGCCGCCGACATGGTGACGGTTGGTGAAACCGGCCCCGACGGCAGCGTGACTTCGCTGGCCGTGCTGCGGGACGGCGTGCATCAACCCAACATCACCTACAGCCTGGCCGGTACCCCTTGCGATCTGGCCCTCGAAAATGACGATGTGTGCATCTACGGCGACGGTATCCAGGAGTTGTTTCCGCAGGATACTTTCCTGGTGGACGGCGATTTCCACGCATATGCAGGTGTTGCACTGCGCGATGCAGACGGCAGCACCATCGGCATCGTCAACGCATTCTGGCGCCAGCCGCAAGCTGCCTCAACCGACCGCAATGCGCTGATGAAAATTTTTTCCAGCCGCATCACCGCCGAGCTGGTGCGGCTGCGCCGCGACCGCGAGATCCAGCGCCTGCACGACACCCTGGAACAACGCGTCAACGAACGCACCGACCAGTTGCGCGCGACCAATGCCGAGCTGGAGTCTTTCGGTTATTCGGTCTCGCACGATCTGCAGTCGCCGCTGCGCAGCATTGAAGGCTTCAGTGTGCTGCTGGCGCGCCGGCTCAAGGGACGCCTCAACGTCGAGGAAGAACGCCTGTTTGAGCGGGTCCGCATCAATGTCGTGCGCATGCATGAGCTGATCAACGATCTGCTTGCGCTGGCCCGCGCCAGCAAGGGCAAGCTGGAACTGGAGCAGGTCGACCTCAGCGCTCTGGCAGAACAGGTCGTCGCACAACTGCGCCAGCGTGAGCCCGCGCGCCAGGTCAAGGTAGAGATTCAGAGCGGCCTCAACGTACGCTGTGACAGCAAGTTCGCCCGCATCATCCTGGAAAACCTGCTCGGCAATGCCTGGAAATACTCGCGCAACACGGTCGACGCAACCATCCAATTCGGCGCCCTGCCCACCCGCGAAGGCGGGCGCAGGATGCTGTTCGTGCGCGACAACGGCGCCGGTTTTGACATGGCCTAGGCGGACAGCCTGTTCAAGCCCTTCCACCGCCTGCACCATGAGACCGAGTTTGAAGGCAGCGGTATTGGCCTGGCCACGGTTCACCGCATCCTGGAGCGGCATGGCGGCACCGTACGGGCGGAGTCGGCCGAAGGCGCCGGTGCCTGTTTCTATTTTTCGTTTGACCCCCGGTTTGGGGCAGATCGCGGCTGAAAAACAGGAAGTGGCGGAGGTGGCGGCCAGCCATGCTCAGGAGGTGTGCCTGGCCGCGCGTTCAGCCGAGACGATCTGCTCCAGCAGGGCGCGCGGGTCGGTGTTGTGCGCGAACGTTCGGGCTTCGGCCTGATCGGCTTCACTGATCTCCAGCTTGTCGGCAATCGTACCCATCAGACGCAGCATCGCCGTCATTTCGCGCTCGTTGAGCAAATTGATTTGCAAATCGAGTTGGTGGCGTCTTTCATTTTCGCGGCTCGCAATGTTCTGCCCGATCATGATGAAAAAGGACAGAAAAATCGCTTCCAGCGACACCACCATGGTCAGAAAAGTGAACGGATAGGGGTCAAAGGCCAGGGAGCTGGCATTGAATCCCAGCCAGCTGGCGAAAAAAATCGCATGTAGCCACAGCACCGGCGCCGTGCCGCAGAAACCCGCAATGCGCGCAGCCATGCGGTAGGCCCAGGGACGGCGGGCCTGGCGCTCACGCTCCAGCCGCAGGATGACCTCGATGTTGCTGCGGGTCAACTGCTCAATGCTCTCCCCTGCTGGCGCAGAGGGCGCGGCAGTTCTCTGCGCACGCCCTCCTGGCCTGCCGGAAAAAACTGCCGCGTCAGCGGCGCCAGCGGCAGGCATCAGGCCGGCACGTCATGGCTGGCCAACAACTCTTCCTTGAGCGTCTTCAGGTCCGCAACCATGCCCTTGAGGTCCATGTCGCTTTTTCGCGCTTTCGGGAACATCTCGGTGCGCTCTTCCTCCACATGGTGGTCAATGTACTCACCAAGCACGATAACCTTGGCATCGAACAGTTCTTCGTCAGCGTCCATGCCCGAAATTTGCGCGATCAGGTCCTTGGCGCTGGCGTGCTCCACTTCGGCTTCGTTGAGCAGGTCGTCGTCATGGATGGCCTCACGCGCTGCGGGGTAGAAGATCTGCTCTTCAAGCTCCGCGTGGACGCTCAACTCCTTGCAGATCTTGTCGGCAATCGCTTTGCGCTCGTCGCCGGGCGCTCTGGCTTCGCTGAGTTTCTTGAACTGGGTGAACAGTTTCTTGACGGCAATGTGGTCGGCATCAAGCAGGTCAACGGCGTCGTTCATCTTGGCGGGTGCTTTGCTCATGGTGAAATTTCCTTGTGGGTGGTTATGGATTTGTTTGTCATTCACAGCACCGGTGCTGCGGTGTGGCTGGCAGTGGCCAACACACAAAAGCACTCTAGGCAGCGCCCGCAGAGGCTTGTGTCAGACGCTGTTGATCTTGTTGTAGGACGGCAGGCGTCGGCCCCGCCCCGGCCGGGGCGCCGCAGCTTGTGCGTTTTCATCTCCACGTTTGCCCGGCTTGTTATGCATCAAACCAGCCGCCAGCCCTTGTCTGGCAAGCGCCAGCAGCTATTGATTTTGTAGCGTTTGGCGAATGCTACGATCTGCGCACCCTGCACTCCCACTGGAACTTTTGATGACAAGCGCCATGGACGTTGTAACTTTTGGTGAAGCCATGATGCTGCTGGTGGCGGACCGGCCCGGCGCGCTGGAGGATGCGGCCTCTTATTACAAACGCACGGCCGGCGCGGAAACCAATGTCGCCATTGGTCTGGCCCGCCTCGGCCTGAAGGTCGGCTGGGCCAGCCGCCTGGGCACCGACATGATGGGGCGTTACCTGATCCGCGCGATGGCCGCCGAAGGCATCGACTGCTCACAGGTGGCACTCTGCGACGCGCAAGCCACCGGCTTCATGATCAAGGGCAGCGTCAGCGACGGCAGCGACCCGCCCGTTGAATACCACCGCCAAGGCTCGGCCGCCAGCCACATGGGCCCGGAGGACATCAACACGGCCTGGCTGCTGTCGGCGCGCCATCTGCATGCCACCGGCGTGTTTGCGGCGGTTTCGGCGAGCACATTGCTGTTGGCGCGCGACAGCATGGACCGCATGCGCGCCGCAGGACGCAGCGTGTCGTTCGACCCGAATCTGCGGCCCACGCTGTGGGCCTCGCCGCAGATCATGGTGGCGGCCATCAATGACCTGGCGGCGCGCGCCGACTGGGTGCTCCCAGGGCTGGAAGAAGGCCGGCTGCTGACCGGTGAGAACACCGCAGAAGGCATTGCCCACTTTTACCGAAAACGCGGCGCCAAGCTGGTGGTGGTCAAGCTCGGCAGCGAAGGCGCGTACTTCGATGGCGAACACGGGAGCGGCCGGGTCCCTGGTTTCCCGGTAGAAAAGGTCATTGACACGGTGGGCGCCGGTGATGGATTTGCGGTCGGTGTGATCAGCGCCCTGTTGGCCGGGCTGGACCTTGCGGCCGCCGTCAGGCGCGGCGCCTGGATAGGCGCGCGTGCGGTGCAGGTGCTGGGCGACAGCGAAGGCCTGCCGACACGCACGGAACTGGAAGCTGCCGAAGTTTGAGGCCAAATCCACCTCCAGCCCTTACCGAGCGGGCGCAGGTAGCTATGAAAAAGTGAGCATTTGCAAGCGGCGGGCGAGCGCCGTGCATCCGACCTCAGCGTACTCCCGGCAACTACATCGGCTGCGGTGTGGGCTGCACCTGTCCGGGGTTGGGCGGTGTGGCCAGCGGTTGCACTGGCTCGGGCGGCGGCACGTTGGGGTCAGTGGCCATGGGCTTGTCCTGTGGGTTTGTCGCCAGCAGGCTCGGTCGGCTTGCCAAGGTCGCGGATCATGCCTTCACCCTCGGGGTCGGGGCCATCGGAAGGAATGTCACGTTCACCGGTGTTGAGTTCAGGTTCTTCGTCCATGGGCGGATGCTTCTTCTGACCGGCAGCGGCGGAGGCATGGCGCTCGTAGCCGTTGCGGCCGGGGTCAGCCGGCAGCGGCGGTGTCGGGTCGGTGTTGCTGTCGTCACCGGGAGGAACCGTGTCTTGCTCCGGCGAAGGGTTCGGTTCGGCGTGCATGCTCACAGGCCCGCGGCCAGCAGGATAGGCGCTGTCTCGGTGACCACCGCAGCAGCGGCTGCCATGCTGGCACACACGGTGGTGAAGTAGGCGATCCAGGCCGCCATCAGTCGGCGTGTACGGCGGGGTTTGGCGGGGCGATGCTGGGGGGTGAGCAGTTTCATGGCGCATCCTTGGTTGAATGCCTCCATGATCACTGCGCCTTGGCAGTGGCTTTATAGGTTGCGATGCCCTGTGCTTGTCAGTGTCCGGCTGACACGGCTATCAGCCCGCAGGCGGCGCCGCCGGCTCAATGGGAATGCGCCAGCCCACTGACCACCGTGACCAGCGCAATACCCACCACCAGCCAGGCGATCTGGGCAAAGGTTTCGCGGGCGCTCAGGCGTTTTTGCAGTTGCGGGATCAGGTCGGCCAGCGCCACATAGACAAAACTGCTGGACGCGACGACCAGGAAATAAGGCAGCCAGTCCTGCAGCATGTCCACCAGCGCGTAACCGACCAGGCCGCCCAGCGCCGTCACGGCGCCAGCCAGCGACACCTTGACCAGCGCGGCGCGCTGGTTGCTGGAGGTCTGCCGCAGCACCACCAGGTCACCCATGTGGTGCGGGATCTCGTGCGCCAGCACCGCCAGCGCGGTGATCACGCCCAGGCGCATGTCGGCCACAAAGGCAGAGGCGATCAAAATACCGTCGCCAAACGCATGCACGCTGTCGCCGGTGAGCACGGCCCAGCTACCGGATTGGACCGGGTGCTTGTGGTGATGGTGAGGGTGCCCCCCATGGCCGTGCTCCAGCGGGCTGGGCGAGGTGTGCACACGTTCGGCGCGCAGGGAGTTGCTGGTGCGCACCGGCGTCAGCAACTCGCCGAGTTCCGACTCGTCGGTCCGCGGGTCGTGGTGCTCATGGCCGTGATGGTAGAGCTCGGCCTTGTCGAGCAGAAAAAAGAAAATCAACCCGACCAGCAAGGTGGCAAATAGCTCCTGCGCGCCGGCCTGGCTTTCAAAAGCCTCAGGCAGCAGATGCATGAAGGCCGTCGCCAGCAGCGCGCCAGCCGCCAGGCTCAGCATGTGGGTGGTGTAGCGCGCCAGCACGCCAAAACTCAGCAGCGCGGCCAGCCACACACTGCCGATGCCGGCGGCCAGGGTTCCGGTCAAAATTGCTATCAATGTCATAGCTGCTTGCGCCCGATCTGTAGGGGCTGGAGCCCGAAAACTTGTAAAAATCCCGACCCAGGATGATAAAGGGCCGCCGCACATCGCTGTGGGGCGACCCCGAACTCAAGCGCCGCTGATTACATCAAGCGACGCCGTTGGCCTTGAACCACGCCAGAGCGCGTTTCCAGCCGTCTTCGGCCGGCTCCTTGCGGAAACTCGGGCGGTAGTCGGCGTGGAACGCATGCGGGGCATCAGGGTACACCACAAACTGCGAGGCTTTCGCCGCCGGGCTGCCGGTGGCGAGGGCTGCTTTCATCTTATCAACCGTGTCAAGCGGGATGCCGGCATCCTGGCCGCCGTACAGGCCGAGCACCGGCGCGTTCAGGATGGGCGCAATCTCCACCGGATGTTTCGGCGTCAGCGCTGTGCTGGCGCCGACCAGGCGGCCGTACCAGGCGACGCCAGCCTTGACCGAAGGATTGTGCGCGGCGTAGAGCCAGGTCACGCGGCCGCCCCAGCAAAAGCCCGTGATACCGACCTTGCCGGTGTCGCCGCCGTTGGCGCCAGCCCATTTCACCGCGCCGTCGAGGTCGGCCATGACTTGCGCGTCAGGCACTTTGGACACCACCTCGGCCATCAGCTTGGCCATCTCGCCGTACTGGGTCGGGTCGCCCTGGCGCGCATACAGCTCGGGCGCAATCGCCAGGTACCCGGCCTTGGCAAATCGGCGCGCGGTGTCGGCAATGTATTCATGCACGCCGAAGATTTCCTGGATCACCAGGATCACCGGCAGATTGGTCTTGCCGGCAGGCGCGGCGAAATAGGCCGGTACCTTGAAGCCGTTGACCTCAAACGTGGTCTCGCCAGCTTTCAGGCCGTCGGCCGAAGTCTTGATCGCGGTTTGCGCCATGATGGGCAAGGCCGTCGCGGCATAACCGACGCCCAGCGCCGCTTTCAGTGCGGTGCGGCGGGTGGCACCGTTGTCGGTACTTTGGCCGGGGAGCAGGGAATCAAATTCGGATTTCTGGTCGCTGTTGAGCATGACGGTGTCCTCGAAGGGTGGATGAAACAGACGGTCGGAGTCTATGCCGCCGCCAAAGTTCTTGCCGGCACCGGGACATACACCGACCAACGCAGCGGCGGTCAGCGCGCGGGGCTGGACAAGCCAATCAAGGCCTGTCTGACGCCCAGCAAGACATCGCCCCACTGCCCCGGCACAGCCTGCCGAAACAGACGGATACTCGGATACCAGGGGCTGTCAGGCCGGTCCAGCAGCCAGCGCCAGTCCGGGTTGGTGGGCAGCAGCAGCCATACCGGCCGGCCAAGCGCACCGGCCAGGTGCGCGACGCTGGTGTCCACACACACCATCCCATCCAGCAGCGCACACAGCGCGGCGGTGTCGCTGAAATCGACCAGCGCATCGCCAAGGTGAAGCAGGTCCGGCCGGCTTTGCAGCACCGGCAGGTCCGCCTCTCGCACGTCTTTTTGCAGGCTCACCGGTTGCACGCTGTCGGGCAACAGCGTCAGAAACTCCGCCAGCGCGATGCTGCGTTGCCGGTCGTTCTGGTGACCGCTGCTGCCGCTCCAGACCAGGCCAACGCGAGGCCGGCTGCGCGGTCCCAGCCTGCCCTGCCATTGCGCCATTTTTTCCGGGTCGGCACGCAGGTAGGGCACGACGGCGGGGATTGTGTCCAGCCGTGTGTTGAAAGCCAGCGGCAGGCTCAGCAACGGGCATTGCAGGTCATAGGCCGGCACCGCGTCACCGGCTGCGATCACTTGATGCACACCTGCCAGCCCCTGCAGCAGGCTGCGCAGCGGCTTCTGCACTTCAAGAACAACCCGGCCGCCCAGCCGCGCCACCTCGGCGGCATAACGGCAAAACTGCAAGGTGTCGCCAAAACCCTGTTCGGCATGGAGCAGGATGGTTTTGCCGCGTAGGTCCCCCTCACCGCGCCAGCGCGGCTGCAGGAAATGCGCACTTTTGCGATGACGGTATTCCGCGCGTTCCCACCGGTATTCGTACGCGGACCAGCCCTCCTCACACTGGCCGAGCTGCAGCAGGCACAGTGACAGGCTCCAATGCGCATGGGCATCGGCGGGGTCCAGCAGCGAGGCCTGCCGGTAACTTTGCAGCGCAGCCTGCGACCGTTGCAGGGTCTGCAGGATGTTGCCGCGGTTGGTGTGAAAAGTAGCGAAATCCGGTTGCAAGGCGATGGCCCGGTCGTAACTTTCGAGCGCTTCCTGGTGACGGCCCAGGTTGTTCAGGGTGTTGGCGCGGTTGTTGAACGCCTGCGGATAGGCAGGTTGCAGCGCCAGCGCCTGGTCAAAAGCGGCCAGGGCCTGCGGATAGTGGCCCAGCAGGCGCAGCACGATGCCACGGTGGTTGTGGAAGGCTGAACGGCCCGGCTCAAGCCTGATCGCCCTGTCAAAACTTTCCAGCGCTTCGGGATACCGATCAAGCGCCTTGAGAACATTGCCGCGGTGGTGGTGGCTGTCGGCCTCGCCCGGCTGGCCCAGCTGCCGGGCCAACGCGTTGTCATAGTCGTCCAGCGCCGCTTGCCAGTCCCCCAGGTCTTGCAGCACCGCACCCCGGTTGACATAGGCCACGGCATGCTGGGGCTGCGCGTGGATGGCCTGCGTCATCAGTTCGCGCGCACGCGGCAGGTCGCGGAACTGGGCCGCCACAATGCCCGACAGGTGCAGCGCATCAAAGTGTGAGGGCTGCAATTGCAGCACCTGCGCATACAGCGCCAGCGCTTGGGGCAATTGCTGCTGCTGGTGCAGGGCCCAACCTTGCGCGAAGAGTTGTCGGACCTGTGCGGCCTGTCCGTCGGCGGGAGTCATCTGGCGCCTGTTCACACAGGCCCTAGTGCGCCTGTTCCCAGTTCGGGCCGATGCCGATTTCGGCCAGCAGCGGCACCTTGAGATCGGCAACACCGGCCATCAGGCGCGGGATTTGTGTGCGCACCCAGTCGACCTCGGCTTCGGGCACCTCGAACACCAGTTCATCGTGGACCTGCATGATCATTTTTGTCGCGCGTTTTTCGGCATCGAGTACCTGCTGCACCTTGACCATGCTGAGCTTGATCAGGTCGGCCGCCGTGCCCTGCATGGGCGCGTTGATGGCCTGCCTTTCGGCGGCTTTCTTGCGCGGGCCGTTGCCACCGTTGATCTCGGCCAGATACAGCCGCCGGCCGAAGACGGTTTCGACAAAGTGGTTGTCCTGCGCGAACACCACGGTTTGCTCCATGTAGTTCTTGACACCTGGATAACGCTGAAAATACTTGTCGATATAGGCCGCCGCGGCCTTGGTTTCAATCCCGAGGTTGCGCGCCAGGCCGAAGCTGCTCATGCCGTAGATCAGCCCGAAGTTGATGACCTTGGCATAACGCCGCTGTTCGCTGCTGACCTGGGCCAGGTCCACGCTGAACACCTCGGCGGCCGTGGCCTTGTGCACGTCCAGGCCGTCGGTGAAGGCGCGCAGCAAGGCCTCGTCACCGCTGAGGTGAGCCATGATGCGCAGCTCGATCTGCGAGTAGTCGGCACTGGCGATCACACTGCCCGCTGGCGCCACAAAGGCCTCGCGCACACGCCGGCCTTCAGGCGTGCGCACCGGTATGTTTTGCAGATTGGGATCGTTGCTCGACAGGCGCCCGGTCACGGCAACCGCCTGTGCGTAGTGTGTGTGCACGCGGCCGGTTCGCGGGTGCGCAAGCTGCGCCAGCTTGTCGGTGTAGGTGCCCTTGAGCTTGGACAGCGAGCGGTGTTCCAGCAGCTTGGCCGGCAGCGGGTAGTCCTCGGCGAGTTTTTCCAGCACTTCCTCGTCGGTGCTGCGCGCGCCGCTCGGGGTTTTCTTGATCACCGGCATGCCCAGCTTGTCGAAGAATATTTCGCCGAGCTGCTTGGGGCTGCCCAGGTTGAAGGGCTGGCCGGCGATCTCATAGGCTTCGGCTTCAAGCTGCAGGATGCGCTGACCGAGTTCGTGGCTCTGGGTGGCCAGCATGGGCGCGTCGATCAGCACGCCGTTGCGCTCGATGCGGTACAGCGCTTCGCTGCTTTGCATCTCCAGCTCATAAATAAACCGCAGCTTGTCGTTGACCTGCAGTTGTGGCCAGAGCACACGGTGCACATCCAGCGTCTGGTCCGAGTCTTCGCACGAATATTCGGCAGCCTTGGCAATGTCGACCTGGTTGAACTTGATCTGGTGCGCGCCCTTGCCGCACAGGTCTTCGTAGTTGATGCCGCTGCGTCCCACATGGCGCTCGGCCAGGCTGGCCAGGCCGTGCGGCTTGGTCACTTCCAGCACATAACTCTGCAGCATGGTGTCGTGGGCATAACCCTGCACCTCGATGCCGTGGTTGGCAAACACATGCCTGTCGTATTTGACGTGTTGCCCGAGCTTGGCTTTGGCCGGGTTCTCCAGCCAGGGTTTGAGCCGCGCCAGCACCTCGTCACGCGGCAACTGCGCAGGCACATCCGGGTAGTCGTGGGTCAGCGGAATGTAGGCGGCTTCGCCGGGCTTGACGCTGAAGCTCAGACCAACGATTTGCGCCAGCATTTCGTCGAGTGAGGTGGTCTCGGTGTCCAGCGCCACCAGGTCCCCCGCTTCGATTTTCGCGAGCCAGGTGTCGAACAGCTCCCAGCTCAGCACGGTGTCGTAATGCAGGTTGGTCGTGCGTTCGGCCAGCGGCGGCGAGTCCACCGGGGCCGGTTCATCAAACAAGCCGGGCGACGCGGCATCGACGGCCCTGGCTTTGGGCTGGGCCTGGCGCCCCTCGGGCGCGCTGATCAGCTCCGGCGGTGTGTTTTCAGTCGTGATCTGCCGGACCAGGCCCTTGAAGCCGTATTTCTCATAAAAGTCCTTGAGCGCCTCCGTCTGCTGAGGCCCCATGGCGATGGCGTCCATGCCAGGCAGACCGGCGATGTAATCCCCCAGCTCGCAGTCTTTCTTGATGGTCAGGAGCTCGCGGCCCCTGGGCAGCCAATCCAGGGTCTGACGCAGGTTCTCGCCGACCACGCCCTTGATCTCGTCGGCGCGCGCCACCAGCGCATCGAGCGAACCGTATTCGAGCAGCCACTTGACGGCGGTCTTCGGACCGACCTTGGGCACACCCGGCACGTTGTCCACCGCGTCGCCGACCAGGGTCTGGTAATCGACCATCAGGCGCGGCGGCACGCCGAACTCGGCTTCGACGCCGGCCAGGTCACGGCGTCTGTCGTTCATGGTGTCGATCACCGTGATGTGTTCATCGACGAGCTGACTCAAATCCTTGTCGCCACTGGAGATGATGACTTCAATGGCCTGCTTCGAGGCCATGCAGGCCAGCGTGCCGATCACGTCGTCGGCCTCGACGCCCGGCACGTCCAGCACCTTCCAGCCAAGCAGCCGAACCACCTCATGGATGGGCGCGACCTGGCTGCGCAGGTCGTCGGGCATGGGCGAACGCTGGGCCTTGTAGTCGGGATAAAGCGCGTCGCGGAAGGTCGGGCCCTTGGCGTCGAACACACAGACCGCGTAGTCAGCCCGCACGTCCTTGCGCAGTTTCTGCATCATGTTGACCATGCCGCGTATCGCGCCGGTGGCCGGGCTGGCCGGATCAGCGGGGTCGGCGCGCAGGTCGGGCATGGCATGAAAAGCGCGGTACAGGTAGCTGGAGCCGTCCACCAGCAGCAAGGTTTTTTTATCGGTGCTCATGAACCTGATTGTCAGCTATATCCATGGGCGCGCCGCCACCCTACAATGCATCCATGCACCACCCAATTTGCTCCCTTCTGCTCGCTGGCGCCGCTGCCACGTTGGCCGGCGCCCCGGCCCTGGCCCAGACGGTGGCACCCGCCCCTGCCCTGCAACCTGGCACCAACCCAAGCAGCACCCGGCCGGAGCCGGCGATCCAGCGCATTCGTACCGAAGACGCCGGTTCGCGCATCGACGAACTGCGTGTCGGCGGCGAAACCCAGAGCATCACGGTGCAACCCAAGGCCGACATGCCGGCTTATGAAGTTCTGCCTTCCGAAGCCACCAAGGGCGGCGGCACAGGCCCGTCCAAATCGGGTCCCGGTGCCACCGGCAGCCGTGTCTGGAACGTGCTGAAGTTCTAGCCTTTCGTTCCCCGCTTCCGGTTTCCAGTTCCAGGCATGGCCGTCTACACCGAAGTCTCGCTTGACGAGGCAGCCCCCCTTTTTGAGTCGCTCGGACTGGGGCAGTTGCAAACCATCACCGCCTGCGCCGGCGGCATCGAAAACACCAACTATTTCGTGGACACCGACCAGGGCCGCTATGTGCTGACCCTGTTCGAGCGCCTGAGCTTCGAGCAGTTGCCGTTCTATCTGCACCTGATGAAACACCTGGCGCAGCACGGCATTCCGGTGCCTGAGCCGCAGGCCATCGTAGCCGGCGGCGATGGACCACCGGGCGAGATCCTGCTGCGTCTGAAGGACAAGCCCGCCGCCGTGGTGAACCGCTTGCGCGGCCGAAGCGAACTGGCGCCCACGCCCGCGCATTGCGCCGCAGTCGGCGAAACCCTGGCGCGCATGCACCTGGCCGGCCGCGACTTTGCGCGCAGCCAGCCCAACCTGCGCGGCCTGGCCTGGTGGAACGAGACCGTGCCGGTGGTGCTGCCGCACCTGGACGCGTCGCAAAGCCGCTTGATCCGCTCTGAACTGGCTTACCAGAACCACATCGCGGCCTCGTCCGGCTGGCAGGCCTTGCCGCGCGGGCCCATCCATGCCGACCTGTTCAGGGACAACGTGATGTTTGACAGCGAAGGTGGCGCGCCCGAGCTGACCGGGTTTTTCGATTTTTATTTCGCGGGCTGCGACAGCTTTCTGTTTGACATCGGCGTCAGCCTGAACGACTGGTGTATCCATCTGGACAGCGGCGCGCATGATGCGGCGCGGGCCGATGCCTTCCTGGCGGCCTACCAGACGGTCCGCCGCCTGACCCCGCAGGAGCGTACGCTGCTGCCGGCGATGCAACGCGCTGGCGCGTTGCGCTTCTGGATCTCGCGGCTGTGGGACTTTCACTTGCCGCGCGAAGCCGCGCTGCTGCAGGCCCATGACCCCGGCCATTTCGAGCGCGTGCTGCGCGAACGGGTGCACCATCCCCACGGCGTATCTGACTGACGCCGCCTTGTTTGCGGCGCTTGAGAAATGTTGCCGGCTCGCCATCTTTTCAAGCAAACTTCAACGCTGGCGTTAAATTGTTCACCCTATCGCCTTTTTTCACGGCACAAGTGAAACCCTTTTGCCCTGAATCTCTCAATAAGCCATCCTCGCAATGAAACTCAACATCGTTCCTGCACGCACCGGTATCACATGGGTCAAGCTCGGCATCCGCACGTTCTTCAAACAGCCGCTGGCGCTGGCTGGGCTGTTTTTCATGTACATGGCGGCGGCCACGCTGGCATCGCTGATTCCCCTGGTGGGGGTGGTGCTGGCACTGGCCATCGTGCCGGCCGCCACACTGGGTCTGATGGCCGCCACGCGGGAGGCCACCAAGGGCCGATTTCCGATGCCGGCCATCCTGATCAGCGCCTTTCGGGCCGGCCAGCAACGTGCGCGCGCCATGATGGTTCTGGGCTTTCTGTATGCAGCCGCCTGCCTGCTGATTGTCTCCATCGTGCCGCTTTTTGTGGATGCGCCGGTCAGCCGCGAAAGCGCGCTTTCACCCGAGATGCAGGGCGTGATGCTGCTGGTGATGGTGCTGTACCTGCCGGTGTCTGTGCTGTTCTGGCACGCGCCGGCCTTGGTCCATTGGCATGGTGTGACACCGGTCAAGAGCCTGTTTTTCAGCGCTGTGGTGTGTTTCAGGAATGCCGGCGCCTACACCGTGTTCGGTATCGCCTGGATGGTGGTGCTGATGCTGATCGGCCTTGTCGTCACCTTGCTGGTCGGCCTGCTGGCCAGCCCCGAGGCCGCTGCCGCCCTGATCATGCCGGTGGCCTTGCTGATGGCAGCCATGTTTTCGACCTCGATTTATTTCACTTTCGAGGGTAGCTTTGAAGCCACGCCCACCGACGAACCCATCGCTCCTGGAGACACACCATGACCCAGCACCTGCTGCAAGGCCGGCAAGACAACGAAATCCTGTGGTACCAGCGGCGCGATGTGATCAAGGCGGCAGCCGCCTGGGTGGCCCTGGGCGGACTGCCGGCGGCGATGGCGCAGCAGCGCAGCAACATCGTGCAACTGACGGGAGACGCGACGATCAACGGCGCCCCCCTGAGCCCGCAACAATCGATTCAGACCGGTGACGCGATCCAGACCGGGCCGGGCTCCAACCTGATCTTTGTGATTGGCAATGCCTCGTTCCAGGTCCGGCAGAACTCCCGGCTGTCGGTCGAACGCGGCGCCACACTCAACGCGGTCAGCCTGCTGCGATTGCTGACCGGTGCGGTCGCCAGCGTCTGGGGTAAGGGCGTGGACCGCAGCATCGTGCTGCCCACGCTGACCGCCGGCATACGCGGCACCGGTGTCTACGCGGAAATCTTTGCCGACCGGGGAGACCGCAACTACTTCTGTAATTGTTACGGCACCGTCGACGTGGGCGCGGGCACTGAAAAACGGATCTCGCAAGCCGACTACCACCAGGCCTTCTGGGCAGATGCCACCCCCAACCCTGAAGGCAAATTTCTGACTCCTGCCGGGGCGCTGAACCACAGCGATGAAGAGATGGAATTCCTGGCTGGCCTGCTTGGGCAGCGAACCACATGGCAAGTGGCCGGCCGAAAAGGCAGCCGGGACGGCAGCGGGTCAATGACCTACTAGGGCCTTGACTGTCAGTACGCCTCCCCCGAGGCGTTTTGCAGTTTCCTGACCAGCCCGACCAGTTGCGGGCGCACCTCGGTCATCAAAAATTGCGGCGACAGCTTGAAGCCTGGCCCGCCGCAACTGACCACCATCACCGCGCGCCCCCCCTCGGGGCGAAAAGCTGCGGCGATGGCGTTGACATCTTTCTGCCAGTCACCGAAAGACGCGCAGCAGCCGTGCTCGCGGTAATGGGCCAGCGCCAGTTCAATGCCGGCGCGCGTGACCGGCCAGGCTTTCTCGTCATGCGTACGAATCCGCTCCATCAGGTCGCTGCGTTCGCTGTCGCTGCAGCCAGCCAGGTAAGCACGCCCCATGGCGGTCTGCGCCAGCGGGATGCGTGAGCCGACATCCAGGCTCAGGGTCAACGCCGACTCGCTGCGGCAGTTTTCGACATAAATCATGCTGAACCGGTCGCGCACACCCAACGACACCATGGCCTGCGAACTGTCGGCCAGATCCTGCATCAAGGGCCGGGCCATCTGGCGCATGTCCATGCGGGCCAGCATGGCACCGCCCAAAGCCAGCACCGCGCTGCCCAGGCGGTAACCGGTCGCACCTTTGCCATCGGTCGCCGGGACCAGGTAGCCCTGGCGCGTCAACGTGTAGGTCAGCCTGGAAATCGTGGACTTGGGCAAGCCGCAGCGGCGAGCCAGTTCCTGGTTGCCGAGCATGCGGTCGCGCGAGCGAAACGCACTGAGCACATCGAGCCCGCGCGCAAGGGCGGTCACGAAATGCCGGTCTGGCTTGGCCTGGACCGGCCGGGCCGGCGGTTTGGGGACAGAGGGGGAAAGTGGTTGCTGGGCGGCCATAATGATTCTGCATTGCGGAATCAAAATTCTACAGTAAGCGGAAATCACTGTCACCTACGCGCCTCGGACTCCGGGAATTCCTTAGCTATATCAATGAAATACTCTTACAGAATGCGCAGGCTACATTTGTGGCTTCGTATTCTGCAATGCAGAATTTATAAATATAACGAGGAGATGACATGCGATTGAAGAACAAGCACTGGTTGGCGATGATCGCCATGGCCATGACGGCTGGGCTGGCGCAAGCAGCACCTGGGCGCGAGGACATCGTGATCGGCCAGGTGGCTCCGCTGACCGGCGTCATCGCCGGCACCGGCGACGAATACGTGGCCGGTGGCGCGGCCTACTTTGCGCATGTCAACGCCAATGGCGGCATCTACGGCCGCAAGATTCGCGTCGTGCTCAAGGACGACAGCTACAAGCCCGACCAGACCCTGGCGCAGACACGGCAATTGCTGGCCGAGGACAAACCGCTGGCGCTGTTCGGTTTTGTGGGCACCGGCAACGTGCTGGCCCTGAACAAAAACAAGGTGCTGTCGGATGCCGGCATCGCGCTGCTCGCGCCTTACACCGGCGCCCAGGATTTGCGCGAACCGATGAACCCGAACATCTTCCACATTCGCGCCAGCTACACCGACGAAACCGCGCGCATGGTGGAGCATCTGCACACCATCGGTCTGCGCCGCTTCGCGGTGATGTACCAGGACGACCCCTTCGGCAAGAGCGGGCTGGCCGGCGCCGAGTCCGCCATGCAGAAGCTCGGCCTGCAGCCAGTCGCCCGAGGCGGCTACGACCGGACCAAACCCGAGGACATTGACGCCGCAGTGGCGGCCATCGCCCCGGCCAATCCGGACGCCATCATCATGGTCGCGGTCAACCGCGCCTCGGCCGCCTTCATCAAAAAGATGCGGGCCCAGGGCAGCAAGGCGCGCCTGTTCAGCATCTCGGTGGTCAACTTCAAGGAGTTGCTGAAAAACGCAGGCGAGGAAAACGCACGCGGCATCGGCATTTCCCAGGTCATGCCCTACCCCTACTCGACACTGGTGCCGGTCGCGCGCGAGTTTCAGACGCTGATGAAGAAGTACCAGCCTGAAAAAGTGGTGTCCTACGCGAGCATGGAGTCCTTTATCGCCGCCAAGATTCTGGTTGAAGCGATCCAGCGCTCGGGCGCCGACCCGACGCGCCAGAAAATCATCACGCAACTCGACAAGATGAACAGCTACGACGTGGGCGGTTTCAAGGTGAGTTTTTCACCCGACAACCATGTGGGCTCGAAGTTTGTCGAAGTGACGGTGATAGGCCGCGACGGCAAACTGCTGCGCTAAGCCGGGCCGTCCGATGCCGCCCGCTCAGGCGGCGCGCCGGACCTCGAGGATTTCAAAGTCGATGGCTTCGCGGTAAACCTTGGGGTCGCTCAAGGCCAGATGCAGCAATATCCTGGCCGCATGGGCCTTGACGACGCGGCCCAACAGGGCGCCGACCAACACCATCGGCAGCCCCCACCAGAAATAGCCAGACAGCGCCAGCGCGGCGCCTATGCCCAGCAGCGGCAGCGAGATGCCGATAACAAACAGGCGGTGCTTGACATATTTTTGTGCACGCTCGGGGTTGACGATCAGGCGGAAGCGCCCCATGGGCAGTCCGGTCTTGAATTCCTGGTGGCTCACCTCGACAGTGTTGTCGTCGGCCGATGGGCTTGTCTCTGTCTCGTTCATTGTTGTTCCGGGGACGGTTGATCGGTCTGCGCCATCTTACCCAAGGCGAATCCGGGTTACACCACGGTGAGTTTGGCCACGCTCAGTGCCAGCCATTTGACGCCATGGCGCGTGAAGTTGATCTGGGCCCGCGCGTCATCGCCGCTGCCTTCGAGCATCATCACCCGGCCTTCGCCGAACTTGGCATGGAACACCTCCATACCGGTCTTCAGGCCGTGCGCCGGCGCATTGCGCTGCGGCGGCACCACCGGGTTGGCAAACGTCTCGCCACCCGATTTTCTTGAGGC
>NZ_JAYWHI010000094.1:0-51325 GCF_043778355.1 Polaromonas sp. | reverse complement strand
CAAGGCCTTCGGTTCCGCCGCTGGCCGCGCATAAGCCGTCAAAGCGCCTGCGCTGCCCGGCAGCGTAACGCCAAACCCGCCCAGGGCAGCCTGGGCGGTTTTTTTCATGGCGGCGCGGGGTGGGGGTCAGACTTGCGACCCGCGATAATCGGTGCTTGAAATATCCACCCACGCCCTCAGTTCCTGAAGCGGCCTTTTTTCCCTTTCTTTATTTCAAGAAAAATCACCATGAGCAAGCAAACCCTTTCCTTTCAGGCGGAAGTCGCCCAGCTGTTGAAGCTGGTCACCCACTCCCTGTACTCCAACCCCGACATTTTCCTGCGCGAACTGGTCTCCAACGCTTCTGACGCCTGCGACAAGCTGCGTTTTGAGGGCCTCAACAATGCGGCACTCTACGAAAATGCCCCCAATCTGGAAGTCCGTGTCAGTTTTGACAAGGCGGCAAAAACCATCACCATCACCGACAACGGCATCGGTCTGTCGCAGCAGGACGCTGTCGAGCATCTGGGCACGATTGCCAAAAGCGGTACGCGCGACTTCATGTCCAAGCTCTCGGGCGACCAGAAAAACGATGCACAACTGATCGGCCAGTTCGGCGTCGGCTTTTATTCGGGTTTTATCGTCGCCGACAAGATCACGGTGGAAAGTCGCCGCGCCGGCTTGGCAGCGGCGGAAGGCGTGCGCTGGAGCAGCGCCGGCACGGGCGACTTCGAGGTCGAGACGATGGAGCGTGCCGAGCGCGGTACCAGCGTCATCCTGCACCTGAAAGACGATGCCGCCGAGTACCTGAACACCTGGAAGCTCAAAAGCATCATCAGCAAGTACTCCGACCACATCTCGCTGCCCATCCTGATGAAGAAGGAAGAATGGAAAGAGGGTGAGAACGACCAGCCCGGCGGGATGGTCACCACCGACGAGTGGGAAACCGTGAACCAGGCGGCGGCCCTGTGGACACGCGCCAAGAAAGACATCACACAAGAGCAGTACGACGAGTTCTACAAACAGATCAGCTACGACAGCCAGGCCCCACTGGCCAGCACGCACAACCGCGTCGAAGGCTCGACCGAGTACACGCAACTGCTCTACATCCCGGCCAAGGCGCCGATGGACCTGTTCAACCGCGACAAGGCTGCGGGCGTCAAGCTTTATGTCAAACGCGTCTTCATCATGGACGATGCGCAGGCGCTGCTGCCGACCTACCTGCGTTTTGTCAAAGGGGTGGTCGATTCGTCGGATCTGCCGCTCAACGTCTCGCGCGAGTTGCTGCAGGAAAGCCGCGCCGTCAAGGCGATTCGTGAGGGTTGCACCAAGCGGGTGTTGTCCATGATCGAGGACCTGGCCGCCAACGAGCCGGAAAAATTCGCCAGCTTTTACGCCGAGTTCGGCGCCGTGCTCAAGGAAGGCCTGGGCGAAGACTTCGCCAACCGGGAGCGCCTTGCCAAGCTGCTGCGTTTTGCCAGCTCGACGACCGACACCACCAGCGTCGGTTTTGCCGACTACAAGGCACGCATGAAGGAAGGCCAGGACGCGATTTACTACATCACGGCCGACACCCAGGCCGCCGGCAAAAACAGCCCGCAGCTCGAAATTTTCCGCAAGAAAGGCATTGAGGTGCTGCTCATGACGGACCGCGTGGACGAGTGGGCTCTGAACTACCTGCACGAGTTCGACGGCACACCGCTGCAGTCGGTGGCCAAGGGCGCGGTCGATCTCGGCAAGCTGCAGGACGAGGACGAGAAAAAGGCCGCCGAGGACGCGCAGACCCAGTTCAAGCCCATGCTCGACAAGCTCAAGGAGGCGCTGAAAGACAAGGCGAAAGACGTGCGTGCCACCACGCGCCTGGTCGATTCACCGGCCTGCCTGGTGGTGCAGGACGGCGACATGTCGACCCAACTCGCGCGCATGCTCAAGCAGGCCGGTCAGGCCGCGCCCGAGCTCAAACCGATTCTGGAAATCAATGCCCAGCACCCGCTGGTGCAAAAACTTGAAGGCAGCGCACACTTCGACGACTTGGCCCACATCCTGTTCGACCAGGCACTGCTGGCCGAAGGCGGCTTGCCCGATGACCCGGCGGCTTATGTGAAGCGGGTCAACGCTCTGCTGCTGTAAGGCCCGAGCTTTACTCCGGAAGCGGCTCAAAGCCGCCGGCGCTGCGAAGCCCGGCGGCTTCTTCGCTGGTGAGCAACTCGATCAGCGCGGCGGCGGCGCGCGGGTGTTCTGCGCGGCTGCTGACGGCGGCGGTGTACACCGTCGCCAGCTCGAACTCGCGGGGCAGGCTGGCGGCAAGTTGCACACCCGCTGCAAAGATGATCTCGGTGGCCTGGGTGCAGCCGATGGCCCTCGGCTCGCTGGATTGCGCCAGCGCATGCATGGCCGCCGCGCCATTGGGGTACGGGTGCAGCCGCCCGGCCATTTCGGTATCGACGCCGAGCAGGTGCATGACCTTCATGAAGTGGATACCGGCAGTGGCTTTTTCCGGATCGGGAAAATAAATCGCGCCGGCGGCCAGCAAGGCCTGCCGGAGCTCCGCCACGGTTGCCAGCGGCGGGATGGGCGCGCCGTCTTTCACGGCGATGCCGGTCTTGACCAAGCCCAGCGGACGCGCGCTGCCCGATGCCACATCGCAGCTTTCGGTCAGTTGTGTGATCAGCGCGCTGGTCAGGATGACAACGTCGCAGGGCGCGCCGGCCAGCAACTGGTCCTTCATTTTGCCGACGGCGTCGAACTGGCCTTCAATCACCATCCCGGTCTCCCGGGAAAAACGGTCTTGCACCGCAGTGACCAGGCCTTTGGCGGCGCCGCCGCTGAGCAAATGGAGAGAAGTCATGGGTTGTAATGCTTTCAGTCGGCCTTGATGCCGGCGGTCTTGATCACGCGTGACCACTTGGCGATATCGTCGCGTGCGTAGGTGTCAAAGGCTTCGGGCGTCATCACCATGGGCGTGGCGCCCTGCCTGGACCAGAGCTGCTTGACCTCGGGCTGGCTGGCAATTTTTGAGACGGCCTCATTGAGCTTGTCGACCACGGCTTTGGGCGTGCCGCGCGGTGCCATCAGGCCCAGCCAGATGGTGGCTTCGTAGCCCGGCACGCCGGCTTCGTTCATCGTGGGTACGTCGGGCAGCACGTCGGAGCGGACACGGCCGGTGGTGGCCAGCGCCTTGACCTTGCCGGCCTTGATCTGCTCTGCCATGGTGGTGACGGCGTCAAACATCACATCGACCTGACCGCCGATCACGTCGGTGCGCGCACCCGAGCTGCCGCGATAGGGAATGTGCACCAGGTAGACGCCGGCCATGCTCTTGAACAGCTCGCCGGCCATGTGGTAAGGCGTGCCGGGGCCGGACGAGGCGTAGTTGAACTTGCCGGGTTTGGATTTGGCCTGCTGCAGCAGGTCCCGGAGGTTGGTGGCCGGCAGCCCCGGATGGGCCACCAGCACCAGGTCTGAGTAGTTGACCGGCGCCACCGCCACGAAGTCGCGCATCAGCTGGAAGGGCTTGGTGGGAATCAGCGTCTCGTTGACGGTGTGCGTGTTTGACATCATCAAGAGGGTGTAACCGTCGGGCGCCGATTTGGCGGCCAGGTCGGTACCGATGATGGAGCCGCCCCCCGGCCGGTTGTCGACCACAAAGGACTGGCCCAGGGTGTCTTGCAGGCGCTGCGCGATGAAGCGCGCGTAATTGCGCTGCTGGGCCGCCTGCGGCAAAAGGCACGATGATCCTGACCGGCTTGGCCGGGTAGGCCTGCGCAAAAGCCGGCGCGCTCAGTGCCGCTGCGGCGAGCCCCAGGCCCAGCCCGATGACGTGTTTGAAGTTCATGCTTGTCTCCAGTGCACCGGGGCCCGCAAGCCCCGATTTTTTATTCTACTTTTCCGATGCGTTTGACGACTTCTATCATGCGCCGTGAATCGGCCTGCACGTACTTCTCAAAATCAGGTGAGTCCTGGTACAGCACCGGGCTGCCGGCGTTGAGGATCACCTCCTTGACCTTGGCGTCCTGTGCGGCCGCCTTGGCAGCAGCGCGCAGGCGCTGGGCCACCGGCTCGGGCGTGTCGCGCGGAATGAACAGGCCTGACCACTGGGCGTATTCGGCGTTGTAGCCGGCGTCTTTCAGGCTCGGTGCGTCGGGCAGCGCGCCCAGTTGCGCCGTGCCCCAGTGGCCCAGCACCCGGATCTTGCCGGCCTTGACATGTTGCAGCACGGTGGCGGGTCCGGAAGACACCGCATCAATCTGCCCGCCCAGCAAGGCCACCACGGCCGGACCGGCGCCGGTGAAAGGCACATGCGTCATCCTGATACCCGCGTTTTGCGACAGGATTTCCATCGGCACATGCATGGTGCCGTAGTTGCCGGAAGAGCCGTAGTTGATCGCGCCGGGGCGCTTTTTTGCATCCTCAACAAAATCCTTCACAGTCTTCCAGGGCGAGTCGGCGCGCACCGCCAGCACGGTCGGATCGGCGGTGAAACGTGCAATCGGACGCAGGTCGTTCAATGCAAACATGGGCGCGCGCCCCAGCACCGCATCGGCCTCGGGAATCACGGTCAGCGAGGACAGCGCCAGCACCACCGTGTAGCCATCAGGTTTGGCCTTGGCGGTCAGGCCCATGCCGATGCCGCCGCCGGCACCGGCCTTGTTTTCAATCACCACCGGTTGGCCCAGTTCGCGTGCCATGGCCTCAGCCACCGGGCGTGCGACCAGATCGGCCAGGCCGCCCGGCGGGAAGGGCACGATCATGGTGATGGCGCGGGTGGGCCAGGCATTTTGTGCGGCGACCAGGGTGGCGCTGGACAGCAACAAACTGGCAAGCAGCATGGATCTGCGTTTCATTTTTGTCTCCTTGTAGTGCGGGTCTGGCGCAAGGCAAGAACGTCGTCTTGCGCATTCGTCTTGCTCATGTTTGCATGCTAACATCCGCTTGAATTTTGGGGATCATCGCAATCCCTAGTCCACCCTAACGGCCAGCGTGCACCGCCGGGCCACGAGACAAGAAAGCCCTTCATGAAAATTGTTGCCTTCCGTCACAACGGCCAGCCCGGTGTGGGTCTGGTGTCCGCCGATCTCCAGTCGGTTCAGCCCTTTGATCTTCCCGAGGCACAGCGTGAACTGGGTGCCTTGCCAGTGATCGAGATGTTGTCGCGCGACGAGACCTTGCCGGCCCTGCTGAGGGCCGTGCCCCTCGCCGATGTGCAGATCATTGCGCCTATCCCCAAGCCACGCCGTAATATTTTCTGCGTCGGCAAGAACTACTTCGCCCATGCGCGTGAGTTCGCAGGCAGCGGTTTTGACAGCAGCGCCAAGGCCGGTGAAGACATCCCGCCAGACCCGATTTATTTCACCAAGGTGCCCGAATCGGTGGTCGGTCCCGGCGCCGCCATCGAAATGCCGGCGGCGTCCAGCGCCATTGACTACGAAGCCGAGCTGACCGTCATCATTGGCCGCGGCGGCAAAGGCATCGCCGCGAAAGACGCGATGGCCCATGTCTGGGGCTACACCATCATCAATGACGTGACCGCGCGCGACTGGCAGAGCCGCCACAAGCAGTGGCTGCTTGGCAAATCGTTTGATACTTTTTGCCCGATGGGCCCGTGGCTGGTCAGCGCGGACGAATGTGACGGCACCCAAACCAGCGTGCGTTGTTATGTCAACGGCGAAGAGCGCCAGAACGCGTCCACGACCGACCTGATCTTCGATATTCCCAAACTCATCGAAACCCTGTCGGCCGGCATCACGCTGTATCCCGGCGACATCATCGCCACCGGAACGCCGGTCGGTGTCGGCATTGGCTTCAAGCCGCCGAAGTACCTGAAGTCCGGTGACGTGGTGCGGGTCGAGATCGACGGCATCGGTACGCTGGAAAACCCGGTCAGGTAGCCGAGCCCCCACGTTCGTTCGCTTCGCCTCACTTTCTGCCCCCTCAGGGGCTATTTTCCTTGGGACGGCCCGGCGGAAAATTCACGGGATCAGGCCAACAGCGGCGCGTCCTGCATCGCCTCTAGCTGCTCTTCGAGCATGTCGACCTGGCCTTTCCAGTAGTCGCTGGAGCCGAACCATGGAAAGTTGATCGGGAAGATCGGGTCGTGCCAGCGCTGGGCCAGCCAGGCGCTGTAGTGCACCAGGCGCAGGGTGCGCAGCGGCTCGATCAGCGCCAGCTCGTTTCTGGGGAACTCGCGGAACTCCTCATACCCGTCGACCAGTGCGCCGAGCTGCCTCAGACATTGCGGCCGGTCGCCGGACAGCAGCATCCACAGGTCCTGCACCGCCGGTCCGCTGCGCGCGTCGTCAAGATCGACAAAATGCGGCCCCGCGCCCTCCAGGCCTTCCGGTGTCCACAGGATGTTGCCCGGATGGCAGTCACCGTGCAGGCGCAGCGTGCGGATGTCGCCGACACTTTCAAACACGGCCTGCGCCACATTCATGGCTTCCTCGAAGGCCTTGAGCCAACGCGACTCCATGTCCAGCGGCAAATAGTTGCCAGCCAGCAGCAGGTCCCGGCTGGCGTGGCCGAAGGTCTGCAAATCCAGCGCCGGCCTCTGCGCGAAAGGCTGGGCACCGCCGACGGTGTGGATGCGCGCGAGGAAACGGCCTATCCATTCGAGCACGCTGAAGTCCTCCAGCTCGGGCCGGCGGCCGCCACGGCGCGGCGAGACGCTGAAGCTGAAACCGTTGAAATGGTGCAAGGTGCGGCCGGCGATGACCAGCGCGCCGACCACCGGAATTTCAGCCGCCATCAGCTCGGCCGCAAAGTCATGCTCTTCGACAATCTGCAGATCGCTCCAGCGGCCCGGCCTGTAGAACTTGACCACCACGATGTCGCCGGCGGCTGCGCCCGTGCCTGCCGGGGTTTCGAGGTGAACCTGGTAGACCCGGTTTTCGTAACTCGACAGCGCCATCAGGCGGCCGTCACCCAGCAGGCCCACGCTGGCCAATGCATCAAGCACCACGTCGGGCGTGAGCTTTTCGTAGGCATGCAGCGCCTGGGGCGGCATGGCGGTCGGAGGCAGGTCAGTCAGGGGCTCGTTGCGCATGCCCCCATTGTCGTTGTTCCCGCTCCAGGCCCCGTTTTTCAATAAAAAATGCCCCCAGCCCATGACTGGCGGGCGCAAGCAGCTATAAAAAATATAGCATTCTGGCTGATCTCAGAACGCCAGGATGTGCCCGCTTCTCGGGTCGCCCTGGCCGCCCAGCACCTGCTGGTAGGCAGCCGCCACAGCGGGTTCCCCCGCGTGCTGCTGCACCCGTAGCCAGGGCGTCGGCCCCTGGCTGACGCGCATGCTGAAGGCCTGCCAGGCCTGGACCAGGCGCTGGCCCAGGCCCTCCTTGCCCCAGTCGGCGCTGCGCTTCTTGATCTGCGCTGGCGCAAAAAACAGGGTGGCACGCGGACCGGGCAGGTCCTTGCCGCCGCTAAGTTCTGAAACGTGGGTGCCGCCTATGGCGCAACTGTATTTCAGATTCTCAAAGCGGCTGTGGATGGCGTGGCGCAGTTTGGCGTTGCCGGCAAAGTCGATGTAGATGCAGGCGCGGTCTACGGCGATTTTTCCAACTTGGTCATAGGTCAGCACGCGGCTGTAACAACCGAGGCTTTCGCAGAAGGCCACATTGCCCGGCGAGGTCAGGCCGATGACTTCGATGCCGGGACGTTGCGCCAGCTGGAAGGCCGTGCCGTAGGCGGTCTTGCTCGACGCGCTGGACAGCAGCATCGCGCCGCCTGAGGCACCGAAAAAATCGTTGTCAGCCAGGAAGTCATCAATCAGGAAGGAGGTGATGAACAGTGGCCGCAGCAAGGCCTGGATCGCTTCGGTCGATGCCGTGTAAAACGGATCGGTGTTGCAGCGCAGGTACTGGTTGTAGACCGGGTGCAATTCGCGCCGGTGCGCAGCGCCGTCGTAAAAGCCACTGCTGTCCAGCCGCGCCGGGCTCAGCACGGCTTCGGACGCCATCGGGAAGTAGCCGTAGATTTTTTCACCGACAGCAACGCCGCGGTGCAGCGACTGGCGGACCGTGCCGAAGCCCCAGACCGGGATGGTGCCCCAGCCATCCTCGGCAGTCGGAAAAAATTGCCAGTAGTTCATCGCGTCGCCAAAGGCGGCGTAGGTGATGTTGTTGGAGGTTAGCGCGAAGGAATCGACGTGAATACGCACCTGGCCGTCGGCCAGCGCGATGGCTTCGGCGGTGTGCAGGCGGGTTTCGGCAAGCTGGTTTTTGCGGACGAGGAGGGTGGTGGTGCTCATTGGATAAGCTTCGCCTTTCAGGCTGCGATGGTTGCCTTGGGAACGGCCCGGCGGCTCATGTCCCCAACATAAGCGAAAAAGCCCGCCGGCTCAACACCGGCGGGCCGCTTTGGCGACAGCATTCACAAGGAGGGCGCTTTACACGAAGTGAAAGCGTGTGAGCGATGTGTGCCGCGAAGGGCCGCCCCGAGCAAGCACGGCCCCCTCGGGGGGCAGCGCAGTACGCGAAGCGACAAGCGTGGGGGCTTTACTTCACGGTGATGGTCACGTCGATGTTGCCGCGGGTTGCGTTCGAATAAGGGCATACCTGATGCGCAGCGTCCACCAGTTCCTGCGCGGCGGCACGGTCCATGCCGGGCAGCGATACGTCGAGGCGGGCGGCAATGCCGTAGCCGGCGGGGATCTTGCCGAGGTCAACGCTGGCGTCGATGCTCAGGCCATCAGGCAAGGTGATTTTTTTCATGCCGGCGACGGCTTTCATGGCGCCGATGAAACAGGCGGAGTAACCGGCCGCAAACAATTGCTCGGGGTTGGTGCCGGTGCCGGCGGTGCCGGGCGAGCTCAGCGTGACGTCCAGCTTGCCGTCGTCGCTTTTGGACTTGCCGTCGCGGCCGCCGGTGGTATGGGCTTTGGCGGTATAGAGGACTTTGTCGAGTTGGGTGGTCATGGTGATTTCCTTGGAGAAGTACTTCGAGATGAAGCGGGTTGAAAAGAGATGAAAAAGATTCAGGCGACCAGCCGCTGGCGCAGGGCTTGCACCTGCTGGGTCAGCGCCATCAGTTCGGGCACCGGGCACTGCGCGGCGGTCAGGATGCGGTCCGGAATTTTTGCCGCTTTGGCTTTGAGCTTGCGGCCGGAGGCGGTCAGCGTGATGTGCACACGGCGCTCGTCTTCGACGGCGCGGATGCGCGAGATCAGGTTAGCGCTTTCAAGGCGCTTGAGCAGCGGTGTCAAGGTTCCCGAATCAAGGTAGAGGCGTTCGCCGATTTCCGACACCATCAGCCCGTCCTGCTCCCACAGCACCAGCATGGCGAGGTATTGCGGGTAGGTCAGACCGAGTTCGTCAAGCAGGGGCTTGTAGAGCTTGGTCATGGCCAGCGAGGTGGAGTACAGCGCAAAACAGAGCTGGTTATCCAGCTTCAGCATGGCATCGGTTTTGTTGGGCATGTTTGAAGTATATCTCACAATTAAATTGTGTGCAATATAAATAACGCCATCGCACCATCTCCTGGATCAGCCTGGCGCTAGACTTCAGGCACATGCCCAAAAACAGCACTCCCCGCGCCGCCAAGCCCGCGCGCCCCGCGTCCGCTCCAGGCCAGCCGGCGCAGGTGATTGAAGAAATCCGACCCGGCCAGTCGATTGAACTGCTCATGGAACTGCACATCCTGACGCGCGAGGGCAAGCTGAATCAGGACACGCGGCGCAAGCTCAAGCAGGTTTACCACCTGTACCAGTTCATCGCGCCGCTGCTGGAGGAAGTCTCCGGGGGCGGAAAAACCTTCACGCTGGCCGACCATGGCGCCGGCAAGTCCTACCTCGGCTTCATCCTGTACGACCTGTTTTTCAACGTCGCGCATGCTGGCGACAAGCCGACGGGAAAAATTTTCGGCATCGAGACCCGTTCCGAACTGGTGGACAAGTCGCGCGAACTCGCGCAGCGGCTGGGTTTTGCCAACATGGCGTTCCTGAATCTGTCGGTGCAACAGGCCACAGGCTCTGCGGAACTGCCGGCGCAGGTGGACATCGTCACTGCGCTGCACGCCTGCGACACCGCCACCGACGACGCGATAGCCTTTGGCCTGGCCAAGCAGGCGCGCCACATGGTGCTGGTGCCCTGTTGCCAGGCTGAGGTCGCCGGCGTGCTCCGCAAAAACAAGGCGTTGAGCCTGTCGAAGAATCCCCTGGCTGAACTCTGGCGGCATCCGCTGCACACCCGCGAGTTCGGCAGCCAGATCACCAATGTGCTGCGCTGCCTGCAGCTTGAAGCCAGGGGCTACCAGGTGACCGTGACCGAGCTGGTGGGCTGGGAGCACTCGATGAAAAACGAACTCATTATCGCCAGCCTGCCTGCTGTGCCCAGCGCCACCAAGACGCGCCAGGCGCAGCAGCGCTTGCGGGAAGTGTTGGCGGCGCTGAATCTGGGCGCGCTGGTCACGCGTTTTGATGTGGCGGAGTCTTTGCTGGCCTGAGAGCCTGTTCCAAGCCGGGCTTGGACCGCGTCGGTTTGCGGCCTATTCGGTCGCTGGCGAGAACAGGTCAATGCGGTCGGTGATGATGCCGTCCGTGCCCAGGTCCAGCAGGCGCCGGGCCGCCCAGTCGTCGTTGACCGTGTAGCTCAAGGTCCGGAACCCTGCGCTTTTGGCCTGCAGCACCGTGGCGCTGTCCCAGAGCGCGTGGTTGCATACCAGTGCGGCGCAATCGAGGGTCAGCGCCGTTTCCAGCCAACCCTTCCAGAAGCTGTCGAGCAGCAGCCCGCGCGGTAACTGCGGCTGCGCTGCCCTGGCGGCTTCCAGGGCCTCGGGCTGAAACGACGTCAGCAGCGGGGGCACGGTGTGACCTTGCCAGAGCCGCGCGGCAGCGTCGGCCACCACGGTGCCGGTCTGGGTCTCCAGGCCAGGTGTGGGTTTGATTTCAATGTTCAAAAAATAGCCGTTGTGCTGGCAATAACGCGCGACATTTTCCAGGCTGGCCAGTGGCTCTCCGGCATAGTTGCGTGAATGCCAGCGTCCGGCATCCAGCTGTGACAGCATGCGCCATGGTTGCTCGCCACCTGTGCCGTGGCCACTGGTGGTGCGATTGAGGGTTGCATCGTGCATCAAAAAGGGCACACCGTCGGCGCTGAGCTTCACATCGCATTCGAACATGCGGTAGCCGTGCGCCGCGCCCAGGCGAAAGGCCGCCAGTGTGTTCTCCGGCGCGAGCTTGCCGGCACCGCGATGGGCGATCCAGCGCGGGTAGGGCCAGGGTTTCAAAGCCTTTTGCCGCTCTCGGCGTCAAACCAGTGCAGCCGGTCGGGACGGGGAAGCACGTGAATGATGGCGTCCGGTACGGGCGAATGGGTACCTTCTTCCACTCGCACGATCAGTTGCTCCCCGTTCACGCGGCCGTAGATCAGGCGTTCTGCGCCCAGCAGCTCGACGGTTTCGACCTTGACTTCCCAACCCTCGCTGCCTACGTCCAGGTGTTCAGGCCGGATGCCCAGGATGGTGCCGGGCTTGCCGCCAGGTGCGATTTTCAGGAGATTCATCGGCGGCGAGCCGATGAAACTTGCCACGAAGGTGGAGGCGGGAGAATGGTAGACCTCTTCAGGCGTTCCAAACTGCTCCATCTTGCCGGCGTTCATGACGATCATGCGCTGCGCCAGCGTCATGGCCTCGACCTGGTCGTGGGTCACGAACAGCGAGGTGATGCCGAGCTCGCGGTGCAGCTTCTGGATTTCCAGACGGGTCTGGGCACGCAGCTTGGCGTCGAGGTTGGACAGCGGCTCGTCGAACAGAAAGACCTGGGGCTGGCGCACGATGGCGCGGCCCATGGCCACACGCTGGCGCTGGCCGCCCGAGAGCTGGCGCGGCTTGCGGTCCAGCAGGTGGCCGAGCTCCAGAATGCCGGCGGCCTTGTCGACGCGCTGTTTGATCTCGGCGATCGGCATCTTCTTGATCTTCAGCCCGTAGGCCATGTTGTCGAAGACGCTCATGTGCGGGTACAGCGCGTAGTTCTGGAACACCATGGCGATGTCACGCTCGGCCGGCTCGAGCTGATTGACCACGCGGTCGCCGATCCAGATTTCGCCACCGGAAATTTCTTCCAGGCCGGCCACCATGCGCAGCAGTGTCGACTTGCCGCAGCCCGAGGGCCCGACGATGACGATGAACTCGCCATGGGCGATGTCGGCGGTGACACCGTGGATGACCTGCAGCTCGGCCTTGCCCTTGCCGTACTTCTTGACGATGTTTTTGAGTTGGATTGAAGCCATTGCGCTCTCTTATTTTTCGGTATCAACCAGGCCCTTGACGAACCACTTCTGCATCAGCATCACGACGATGGCCGGCGGCAGCATCGCCAGGATGGCGGTGGCCATGACCACGTTCCATTCAATGTAGACCTCGCCAAAAATCAGGCGCTTGATGCCCATCACGATGGGATACATGGATTCATCGGTGGTCACGAGCAGCGGCCACAGGTACTGGTTCCAGCCGTAGATGAACTGGATCACGAACAGCGCGGCCATCGACGTTTTGGACAGCGGCAGCAGCACGTCCTTGAAAAAGCGCATCGGTCCGGCGCCGTCGACACGGGCTGCCTCAACCAGTTCGTCGGGCACCGTCATGAAAAACTGCCTGAACAAAAAGGTGGCGGTGGCCGACGCGATCAGCGGAATCGTCAGGCCCGACATGCTGTTGAGCATGCGCAGGTCGGAAATGACCTCGTAGGTCGGGCCGATGCGCACTTCCACCGGCAGCATCAGGGTGACAAAAATCATCCAGAACACCAGGTTCTTGAACGGGAAGCGGAAGTAGACGATGGCGAAGGCCGAGAGCAGCGAGATCGCAATCTTGCCGATGGCGATGATCAATGCGCTTGCCAGGCTGACGCCCATCATGGGCAGGGCCGGAGCCACCGTGGCGCCGGCTTCGGTCTTGCCGCCGAACAGCGCGAAGCGGTAGCTTTCCACAATGTTGTTGCCGGGCAGCAGCGAGATCGGGTTGCTGGACATGATCTGCTCGGCGGTCTGGGTTGAACCGATGAAGGTGACGTAGATCGGAAAGAACACGATCACCACCCCGAGGATGAGGATCGCGTGCGACACGAAGTCGAGGATGGGGTGGCGTTCGATCATGAAGGCCTCCTTGGTGGCTGCGAAGTGAGCGGGCCGGACGGCGTTGGGTCGGTTGTCATCAGTAGTGGACTTTTTTCTCGACAAACTTGAACTGGATTACGGTCAGCACAACAACAATCACCATCAGTACCACCGACTGCGCGGCCGAGCCGTTGATGTCCATGGCCTTGAAGCCGTCGTAATACACCTTGTAAACCAGGATCGAGGTGTCCTTGCCCGGTCCGCCGCTGGTGGCGGCGTCGACGATGGCAAAGGTTTCAAAGAAGGCGTGGACGACGTTGATGACCAGCAGGAAGAAGGTGGTCGGCGAGAGCAACGGCCAGACGATGCTCCAGAAGCGCTTCCAGGGTGTGGCGCCGTCAATTGTCGCCGCCTCGATCAGCGAGTGCGGAATCGACTGCAGGCCGGCCAGGAAAAACAGGAAGTTGTAGGAGATGTATTTCCAGATCGACGCCATGACGATCAGCGCCATGGCATGTCTGCCGTTGAGCACATGGTTCCAGTCAAAGCCCATCTCGATCAGCGCGTAGCGGATCACGCCATAGGGCGAGGCGAACATCATCAGCCACAACACGCCGGCCACCACCGGGGCCACCGCATATGGCCAGATCAGCAGCGTTTTGTAGATGCTTGCAGCGCGCACCACCCGATTGGCCATCACCGCCAGCAACAGCGCCAGTGACATGCCACCGACAGCCACCAGCGCTGAAAAGATCGCGGTGACGCGGAACGAGTCCAGGTAAGCCGGGTCGGAGAACAGCTGGCGGAAATTGTCCAGGCCGACGAATTCGCTGGAGGAGCCAAAGGCGTCCTCCAGCAGCACGCTCTGGTACAGCGCTTGGCCGGCCGGCCAGAAAAAGAAGACCAGGATGATCGCCATCTGCGGCGCAATCAGCACCCACGGCAGCCAGGACGATTTGAAGAGGACTCGTTTTTCCATGCCGTTATTGTCGCCTGCAAAAAAACACCCTCCCCCGCTTGGCGGGGGAGGGCAGGGGAGGGGTTGCCGTCAATGCGGCCATGGCAAGAAGTCCGTCAGGACTTGTTTGCTTTCTGGAAGCGCTCAAGTTGTTCGTTGCCGCGCTTGACGGCATTGTCCAGCGCTTCCTTGGCCGGCTTGCTGCCCTGCCACACGCCTTCGAGTTCCTCGTCGATGATGGTGCGGATCTGCACGAAGTTACCGAGGCGCACGCCGCGCGACTTGTCGGTGGTCTTACGGATCATCTGGTTGACCGACACGTCGGCACCCGGGTTCTGCTTGTAGAAGCCGGATTTCTCGGTCAACTCAAACGAGGCCTTGGTCACGGGCAGATAGCCAGTGCGCTGGTGGCTGGCGGCCGCGACTTCCGGTTTGGACAGGTGGTTGAGGAAAGCGGCCACGGCCTTGTATTCCTCAGGCTTCTTGCCCGACATGACCCAGATGCTGGCGCCGCCGATCACGGTATTTTGGGGTGCGCCTTCCACATCAGGGTAATAGGGAAGGGTGCCGGTACCGTAGCCGAACTTGCCGTTGCGCTTGACGCTGCCGGCCAGGGCCGATGAACCCGTGGCCATGGCGCATTCGCCCGACACAAAGGTGGCGTCGGCCTTGTTCTCGCGGCCCTTGTAGACAAACAGGCCGGTTTTGGCCATGTTGGCCAGGTTGTCGATGTGGCGCACATGCAGCGGGCTGTTAAACGCCAGGCGGGTATCGGTGCCGCCGAAGCCGTTGTTTTTGGTCGCGTACAACACGTTGTGCCAGGCCGAGAAGCTCTCCAGCTGGGTCCAGCTGATCCAGCTGGTGGTGAACGGGCATTTGTGGCCGGAGGCCTTGAGCTTGGCTGCTGCCAGCGCGACTTCAGGCCAGGTGGTCGGCGGTTTCTCGGGGTCCAGGCCGGCGGCCTTGAACGCGTCCTTGTTGTAATGGAACACCGGCGTGGAGCTGTTGAAGGGGTAGCTCAGCATCTGGCCGTTCGGCGCGGTGTAGTAGCCCGAAACCGCCGGCACATAGGCGGCGGGGTCGAATTTCAGGCCCGCGTCGCTCATCACCTTGCCGACTGGCACGGTGGCGCCTTTGGCAGCCATCATGGTGGCGGTGCCGACCTCGAACACCTGAATCATGTGCGGCGCATTGCCGGCGCGGTAGGCGGCCACGCCGGCCGTCATCGATTCTGCGTAGCTGCCCTTGAAGGTCGGTACGACCTTGTAGTCCTTCTGGCTGGCGTTGAAGTCCTTGGCCAGGTCATTGACCCACTCGCCGAGGGCGCCGCCCATGGAATGCCACCACTGGACTTCGGTCTGGGCGTGGCTGGCGAGCGGCGCAACAAGTGCGCAGGCCGCCAGGGTGATGGCTGACAAGCATTTTTTCATGACTACTCCTGGATGAATCGGGTGTTCGAACAAATAAAGCGCCGAGTTTACGAACGATTTATGACAGTTCGATTTAAACGGTGTGACAGTTTCTTCGCTAGCGGGTTTCCACGAACGGGGGCGGGGCGCGCCTGTGAATGTTGCGCTGCGGTAACATAGGGGCAACGCGCCGGACTCAGGCCTACAGGCCCTTTTCGCCCCCGGCCTCCCACGATGAACGCTCCTGAATCCCTCCAAAAGTTAAGCGCCCTGGCCGGTGAGGCCGAGCCCGGCGCAGCCCGCATTCGCGAGATTCCCTACAACTACACCTCGTTTTCCGACCGCGAGGTCGTGATCCGTCTGCTGGGGAGCCGCGCCTGGGACTTGCTGAACCTGCTGCGCGACGAGCGCCGCACCGGCCGCTCGGCCCGCATGTTGTATGAGGTACTGGGCGACATCTGGGTGGTGCAACGCAACCCCTACCTGCAGGACGACCTGCTGGACAACCCGAAACGCCGCCGCATGTTGGTAGAGGCATTGCAACACCGGCTCGGCGAGGTCGAAAAACGCCGCACGCCCGAGCAGGACAGCCAGCGCGACGCCATCGTGGTCGAGCTGCTGGACGCGGCCAAAGGCGCCGTCGCCCAGTTCGCGACCTCGTTTGAAAACATGTACGACCTGCGCCGCCTGACCGCGCGCAAGCTCGGCAAGCTGACCCAGAAGGACAACATCAAGTTTGACGGCCTGTCGCGTGTCTCGCACGTGACCGACGCGACCGATTGGCGCGTCGAATACCCGTTTGTGGTGCTCACACCGGATACCGAGGCCGAGATGGCTGGCCTGGTCAAGGGCTGTATCGAACTCGGCCTGACCATCATCCCGCGCGGCGGCGGCACCGGCTACACCGGCGGCGCGATTCCCCTGACCTGGAAGTCAGTGGTCATCAACACCGAAAAACTCGAAGCCATGACCGAGGTCGAAATGGTCAGCCTGCCCGGCCACAGCCAGCCGGTGGCTACCGTCTGGACCGAAGCTGGCGTGGTGACCCAGCGTGTGGCCGATGCCGCCGAACGCGGCGGTTTTGTGTTTGCGGTCGATCCGACCTCGGCCGAAGCCTCCTGCATAGGTGGCAACATCGCCATGAACGCCGGCGGCAAGAAGGCCGTGCTCTGGGGCACGGCGCTGGATAACCTCGCGTCCTGGCGCATGGTCACGCCCCAGGCCGAGTGGCTGGAAGTCACGCGGCTGGACCACAACCTTGGCAAGATCCACGACGCCGAGATGGCCAGCTTTGAGCTGAAGTATTTCGAGGCCGACGGCAGGACGCCTCTGCGCACCGAACGCCTGGACATCGCCGGCAAGACCTTTCGCAAGGAGGGCCTGGGCAAGGACGTGACCGACAAGTTCCTCAGCGGCCTGCCCGGCATCCAGAAGGAAGGCTGCGACGGCCTGATCACCAGCGCGCGCTGGATTGTGCACCGCATGCCGGCGCACACGCGTACCGTCTGCCTGGAGTTTTTCGGCAATGCCAAGGACGCGGTGCCCAGCATCGTCGAGATCAAGGACTTCATGTTCGCCGAACAAAAGCGCGGCGGCGCCATCCTGGCCGGACTCGAACACCTGGACGACCGTTACCTGAAGGCGGTCGGTTATGCGACCAAGTCGAAAACCCACGGCGGACTGCCCAAGATGGTGCTGTTCGGCGACATCGCCGGTGACGACGCCGATGTGGTGGCCCGTGCAACGTCCGAAGTGGTTCGCATCGCCAACTCGCGCCGCGGTGAGGGTTTTATCGCCATCAGCCCGGACGCGCGCAAGAAATTCTGGCTGGATCGCAAGCGCACCGCGGCCATCTCGCGCCATACCAACGCCTTCAAGATCAATGAAGACGTGGTGATCCCGCTGCCGCGCATGGCCGAATACACCGACGGCATCGAACGCATCAACATCGAGCTGAGCCTGGCCAACAAGGTCAAGCTGTGCGATGCACTCGAAGCCTTTTTCCTCAAGGGCAAGCTGCCGCTGGGCAAGTCCGATGATGCTGGCGAGATCCCGTCGGCCGAGCTGCTGGAGGACCGCGTAGGCCAGGCCGTCACCCTGATCGCCGAAGTGCGGGCCCTGTGGTCAGGCTGGCTGCGTGATGTGGACACGCTGTTTTCGCAGTTGCAGGACCACTCGCTGCGCGCCAGCTGGAAAACCCAGTTGCGCGCGCCGCTGCAAACGATTTTTTCGGGCGCAGCCTTTGCGCCCATCCTGGCCGAATGCAGCGCCATCCACAAACAGGTGCTCAAGGGTCGGGTCTGGGCCGCGCTGCACATGCATGCGGGTGACGGCAATGTGCACACCAATTTGCCGGTCAACAGCGACGACTACGAGATGCTGCAAACCGCGCATGAAGCGGTGGCCCGCATCATGGTACTGGCGCGCTCGCTGGACGGTGTGATCTCCGGCGAACACGGCATCGGCATCACCAAGCTGGAGTTTTTGACCGACGCCGAGCTCCAGCCTTTTGCCGACTACAAGCTGCGGGTCGACCCTGAAGGGCGCTTCAACAAAGGCAAGCTGCTACGAAATCAGGAGCTTACTGGCCATGCTGGACAAGGGCTGGAGGCCAAAAAGGCTTATAAAAGCGGCGTGGACGAGGCCTTGTTCGCAGACCTCACCAACGCCTACACGCCGAGCTTCGGCCTGATGGGCCATGAGTCGCTGATCATGCAGCAGTCCGACATCGGCGCGATCGCCGACAGCGTCAAGGATTGCCTGCGCTGCGGCAAATGCAAGCCGGTCTGCGCCACCCATGTGCCGCGCGCCAACCTGCTGTACAGTCCGCGCAACAAAATTCTTGCGACCTCGCTGCTGGTCGAGGCTTTTCTGTACGAAGAGCAGACGCGGCGCGGCATCAGCATCAAGCATTGGGAAGAGTTTGAAGATGTGGCCGACCACTGCACGGTCTGCCACAAGTGCCTCTCCCCCTGCCCGGTGGACATTGACTTCGGCGAAGTGTCCATGAACATGCGCAACCTGCTGCGCAAGATGGGCCAGAAGACCTTCCGCCCCGGCAATGCGGCGGCCATGTTTTTCCTCAATGCCACCAGCCCGCAGACTATCAAGTTCATGCGCGGCGCCATGGTGGATGTTGGCTTCAAGGCGCAACGCCTGGCCAACGACCTGCTGCGCCGCGTGGCCCGCAAGCAGACAGCCCAGCCGCCGGCCACGGTCGGCAGCGCGCCGGTCAAGGAGCAGGTGATCCATTTCATCAACAAGAAGATGCCGGGCGGCCTGCCGAAAAAAACCGCGCGTGCGCTGCTGGACATCGAGGACAAGGACTACGTCCCCATCATCCGCGACCCGAAAAGCACGACGGCTGAAACCGAGGCGGTGTTTTATTTCCCCGGCTGCGGCTCGGAGCGCCTGTTTTCGCAGGTGGGCCTGGCAACGCAAGCCATGCTCTGGCATGCCGGCGTGCAGACAGTGCTGCCACCCGGTTACCTGTGCTGTGGCTACCCGCAAAAAGGCAGCGGCCAGTTCGACAAGGCCGAAAAAATCATTACCGACAACCGGGTGTTGTTCCACCGCGTGGCCAACACGCTGAACTACCTGGACATCAAGACGGTGGTGGTCAGCTGCGGCACCTGTTATGACCAGTTGCAGGGGTATGAGTTCGAGAAAATTTTCCCCGGCTGCCGCATCATCGACATCCACGAATACCTGCTGGAAAAAGGCATTACCCTGCGCACAGATGCGCCGGGCCGGGGTTATCTGTACCACGACCCTTGCCACACACCGATGAAGCTGCAGGAGCCGATGAAAACCGTCAAGGCGCTGCTGGGCGACCAAGTGCTCAAGTCGGATCGCTGCTGCGGCGAATCCGGCACGCTGGGCGTGACACGCCCCGACATTTCGACGCAAATCCGCTTCCGCAAGGAAGAAGAGCTGCGCAAGGACGAGGCCACGCTGCGCGCCAGCGGCGCGGTCGCCGCGACCGGTAATGTCAAGATTCTCACCAGTTGCCCGAGCTGTCTGCAGGGCCTGAGCCGCTACGGCAACGATTTGAACAACGGCCTGCTGGAGGCCGACTACATCGTGGTTGAGATGGCCAACCAGATCCTCGGCAAGGAATGGCTGCCGGCTTATGTGGCTGCCGCCAACAACGGCGGCATTGAACGCGTGCTGGTTTGATCCCAGCAAGAAAGTACTCCCCATGGCAGGCCTGACACCGGATTCCCCCACCCCCACGGCATTGACAGTGCACAGCCAGTCTCGCGTGCTGGAGATTGCGTTTTCGGACGGTGCCGATTTCAAAATCCCCTTTGAGTTGATGCGTGTTTATTCGCCGTCGGCTGAAGTCCAGGGTCACGGGCCGGGGCAAGAGGTGTTGCAGACCGGCAAGCGCGAGGTGTCGGTGGTCGATCTCGAACCGATTGGCAACTATGCGGTCAAACCGGTTTTTTCGGACGGCCATGAAAGCGGCATCTTTTCCTGGGATTACCTTTATTTTCTGGGCGCTGAACAAGCCCGCCTGTGGGCCGACTACACACAGCGCCTGGAAGCCGCCGGGGCCCAGCGCGACGCACCCATGCCTGCTGCCAGCGGCCATGGCTGCAGCAGCCATTGATGCACGCGGGCCGTTTCTCTTCCACTATCAATTTAATAGCTGCTCGGGTCCGACCGACGAGGGCGGGTGTTGTTTTTCAACATAAATGTCGCCAATGCCCCACGCGGTGACAGGGTTGTCGCTTGAATTGGCGGGTTTCGCCCCTAGCATTAGCTTATGAGCAGCACCCACTTCGGATTCCAGTCTGTCGACGAGAAAGACAAGGCCAGCCGTGTGCGCAGCGTGTTCGATTCGGTCGCGCCCAAATATGACGTGATGAACGACCTGATGTCCATGGGCCTGCACCGCGTCTGGAAAGCCTACACGGTGATGGTGGCCGATGTGAAAGAGGGCCAGAGTGTGCTGGACATCGCTGGCGGCACCGGTGACCTGGCGCTGGCCTTTGCGCCCAAAGTGGGCAGCACCGGCTGCGTGGTGCACACCGACATCAATGAAGCCATGCTGCGCGAAGGTCGCAACCGCCTGCTGGACGCCGGCAAACTCTTGCCGACCACCGTTTGCGACGCCGAGAAGCTGCCGTTTGCCGACGCCAGCTTCGACCTGGTCAGCGTGGCTTTCGGCCTGCGCAACATGACGCACAAGGATCTGGCGCTGGCCGAGATGAACCGGGTGCTCAAGCCTGGCGGCAAGCTGCTGGTGCTGGAATTTTCAAAAATCGCCAAACCGCTGGCCAAAGTCTACGACTGGTATTCCTTCAATATGCTGCCCAGACTGGGCAAGCTGGTGGCCAACGACGACTCGAGTTACCGCTACCTGGCGGAGTCGATTCGCATGCATCCCGGCCAGGACGAACTAAAGGCCCTGATGCATAAAGGTGGTTTTGGTCATGTGGACTATCACAACCTCACCGGCGGGGTAGTGGCATTACATGTTGGAATCAAGTGTTGAAGCAATTACATAGAGGAGACGTCATGAAATTCTGGTCTGCAATTCTCTCGGCCGTGCTGGCCGTCACCATGCTGCTGGCGTATTCGCCTGCCGCAGAAGCCAAACGCATGGGCGGTGGCGGCTCGGTTGGGCGCCAGTCGTCCAACGTGACGCAGCGCCAGGCCACCCCGCCTGCCGCGCCTGCCAACACTGCAGCCGCTGCGGCGCCCAAGAAGCCCTGGGGCGCCATGCTCGGTGGCCTGGCTGCGGGTCTGGGTCTGGCCTGGTTGGCTTCCTCGCTCGGCCTGGGCGAAGCGTTTGGCCAGATCATCATGTTCGCCCTGTTGGCGCTGGTGATCATGGTGGTGGTCGGCTTTGTGATGCGCCGTCTGAAGGCTGGCAACGGCCAGGGCGCTACGCCTTTCGCCATGCAGGGCGCGGGCAATGCCACCACACCGCGCAACTACAGCCCGGAAAACGTGGGCAATGATGCTTCGGCCCGGCCCTGGGAGCGCAACAACATGGCTTTTGACGCCAGCAAGGCGGCCGGTAGCGGTTCGATGATCGGCTCGGCACTGAACGGGCCCCAGGCCTGGGGTGTGCCCGACGGCTTTGATGCTGAAGGTTTCCTGCGTGCCTGCAAGACCAACTTCGTGACCCTGCAGGACGCCTGGGACCGTTCCGACGTGAACAGCCTGCGCGCCATGATGACCGACGAGATGCTGGAGCAGATCAAGGCCCAGCTCGCCGACCGCGAGTCCCACACCGGCGGCAGCGTCAACAAGACCGATGTCGTCATGCTCGAAGCCAAGCTGCTGGGCATCGAGGAACTCAGCGACGTCTACATGGCCAGCGTCGAGTTCTCCGGCATGATCCGCGAAGACGCGTCGGCCGGCGCCAGCCCGTTCCGCGAGGTCTGGAACATGACCAAACCGCGCAATGGTGGCGGCTGGCTGGTCGCCGGCGTACAAGCATTGCAGTAAGCTCCCACGTTCGCTCGCTTCGCGCAGCGCTCTGCCCTCCGCGGGGCGGTCCTTGCTGTCATAAAGCCCCTTCAATCGTTTGTGCGATGAAGGGGCTTTTTCAATCTGCTGCAAAATCGGGGACGTATGAATAACCCGTCCCCTTTTTCTTTTCTGCAATCCTTGGTAACCCGCTTTCAGCCGCCCGCCTGGTTGGTCGATGAGGGGCAGCAGAAGCTGGTGCTGTTCCTCAACCACGTGCTGATGCAGGAAAAAGAAGCCCAGAACCGGCTGCTGCGAAAAAAAGGCAGCGTGGTTCATGTGCGCTGGGGCCTGTTTGCGCTGGACCTGGTCATCACGCCGGCTGGCCTGCTGGACCGAGCTGCCCCCGGCGCCAAACCTGACCTCCTGCTGGCCGTCGCCGCAGAATCACCGACGGTCGTGTTGCAGTCGGTGATGGCTGGCAAAGCGCCGCCGGTCAAGATCGAAGGGGATGTGCAACTGGCCGCCGAGCTCGGCTGGCTGGCCGATAACCTGCGCTGGGATGTGGAAGAAGACCTGTCGCGCATCATCGGCGATGTGCCGGCGCACACGCTGGCTGGCTTCGCCCGCCAGGCCCTGACCGGCCTGCGGCAGTTCCTGGCCCAGGCGCCTGTACCGCCCGCACCCTCTGGCCCCGTGACGGTGCCACCCGCGCCCGCGCCGCCGAAAGCCGCTTCATGAGCCGCCGGGCCGTCCCCAAGGCGAATACCGCAGCCAGCAGGGCGGAGGTTCGCTCATGAGCCGGCTGTTCCGGGGCGTTTTTATCGTCTGGACGGTGCTGCGCTTCGGGCTCGACGAGCTGGTGCTGTCCAGCTTCAGCAAGCCCTGGATCCGCACACTGACGCGGGTGGTGTCCATAGGCCGCGACCTGCGCTCGCCGCGCGGTGCGCGCCTGCGTGAGGCGCTGGAAAGCCTGGGGCCGATTTTTGTCAAGTTCGGTCAGGTCATGTCGACCCGCCGCGACCTGCTGCCGCTGGACATTGCCAATGAGCTGGCGCGACTGCAGGACCGGGTGCCGCCGTTCGACTCGGACGTGGCCATTGCCATCATTGAAAAAGCCTTTGGCCGCCCGATCGCCGCCATCTTCGAAACTTTCGAGCGCCAGCCGGTGGCCAGCGCTTCGATTGCTCAGGTGCACTTCGCCACGCTTCCCGGTGGCCGCGAGGTCGCGGTCAAGGTGCTGCGCCCCAACATGCTGCCGGCGATCGAGAAAGACTTGGCGCTCATGCACATGATGGCCGGCTGGGTCGAAGGCCTGTCGGCTGACGGCAAGCGGCTCAAGCCACGCGAGGTGGTGGGCGAGTTTGACAAGTACCTGCATGACGAACTGGACCTGCTGCGTGAAGCCGCGAACGCGGCGCAACTGCGTCGCAACATGCAGAACCTGAACCTGGTGCTGATCCCGGAGATGGTCTGGGATTTCTGCATGCCCGACGTGATGGTGATGCAGCGCATGAACGGTGTGCCGATCAGCCAGGTCGAGCGCCTGCGCGACGCCGGTGTGGACATGAAAAAACTGGCGCGCGACGGCGTCACCATTTTTTTTACCCAGGTGTTTCGCGACGGCTTTTTTCATGCCGACATGCATCCCGGCAACATCCAGGTCAGCCTGGAGCCAGCCACCTTCGGCCGTTACATCTCGCTGGACTTCGGCATCGTCGGCACGCTGACGGAGGTCGACAAGGAATACCTGGCGCAGAACTTCAGCGCGTTTTTTCAGCGTGACTACAAGCGGGTGGCCGAGCTGCATATCGAGTCCGGCTGGGTGCCGGGCAACACGCGGGTCGATGAACTTGAAGCTGCGATACGCGCCTGTTGCGAACCTTATTTCGACCGCCCCCTCAAGGAAATATCGCTGGGCATGGTGTTGATGCGCCTGTTTCAGACCTCGCGGCGTTTCCATGTAGAGATCCAGCCGCAGCTGGTGTTGCTGCAAAAAACCCTGCTCAACATCGAGGGCCTGGGCCGGGAGCTTGATCCCGACCTGGACCTCTGGAGCACGGCCAAGCCCTTTCTGGAAACCTGGATGCTGGAGCAAGTCGGCCCTGAAAAGCTGCTCGAGCAACTCAAGGCCGAGGCGCCCACCTATGCCAAGCTGCTGCCCGGCCTGCCGCGCCTGTTGCAGCAATACCTGAAAAACCAGTCAGGCGGTAACCGCCGGGAGCTTCAGGAGCTTCTGCAGGAGCAAAAACGAACCAACAAGCTGTTGCAAAGCCTGATCTACGGTGGCCTGGGTTTTGCATTGGGTCTCCTGGCCATGCAACTGGTGCTGCGCATTCGCCTTTTCTAGCGGGGCGGAATCTGGTGATAATCACGCATTCTTGAGGAGGCCCGCTGTGCTTTTAACCCTGGTTTTTGTCTATCTTCTGATCACCATCATCATTGGACTGTACGCCGCCAGACGCGTCAAAAACACCACGGACTATGCGGTCGCCGGGCGCAACCTGCCGCTAATCATGATTGTGACCACAACCTTTGCCACCTGGTTTGGCTCGGAAACCGTGCTGGGCATCCCGGCGAAGTTTGTCAACAGCGGTCTGGGTGGTGTGGTGGAAGACCCTTTTGGCGCAGGGACCTGCCTGATTCTGGTCGGGCTGTTCTTCGCGGGCAAACTCTACAAGATGTCGCTGCTGACCATCAGTGATTACTACCGTGAGCGTTATGGCCGTGTCATCGAGGTGGTTTGCTCCATCATCATCATGATCAGCTACCTGGGTTGGGTGGCCGCGCAAGTGACCGCGCTGGGCCTGGTGTTCAACATCCTGTCGGGCGGAGCGATCACCCCCACCACCGGCATGCTGATCGGCACTGCCTCGGTGCTGGCCTACACCTTGTTCGGTGGCATGTGGTCCGTCGCGATCACCGACTTCATTCAGATGATTGTGCTGGTGGTGGGCCTGGCGGTGCTGGCTGTGTTTGCCGGCAACCTGGCCGGCGGCGCCGACAAGGTGATCGCGCTGGCGACCAGCCGGGACTTGTTCAATTTCTGGCCTGAACCCAGCTTCAAGGAGATGATGTTTTTCCTCGCGGCGGCCATCACCATCATGTTTGGTTCGATTCCGCAGCAAGACGTTTTCCAGCGCGTGATGTCGGCCAACAGCGTCAGTGCCGCCACCAAAGGGCCGGTGATTGGCGGCGTCTGCTACATCCTGTTTGCCTTTGTGCCCATGTTTCTGGTCGCCAGCGCATTGATCATCATGCCGGAGCAAACCGCCGTGCTGCTCAAGGAAGATCCGCAAAAAATCCTGCCCACCCTGGTGCTGGAAAAAATGCCTTTTGTGATGCAGGTGCTGTTTTTCGGCGCGCTGCTGTCGGCCATCAAATCCACCGCGTCGGCGACCCTGTTGGCGCCCAGCGTAACTTTTGTGGAGAACATCTGGCGCCAGTTCAAGCCGCGCATGAGCGACAAACACGAACTCAAACTGATGCGCACCAGTGTGCTGGTGTTCAGCGCCCTGGTGCTGGCTTACGCCATCACGATGCAGGGGACGTCGATCTACGACATGGTTTCGGGGGCTTACCAGGTGCCTCTGGTGGGCGCATTCGTTCCGCTGGTGGCCGGCCTGTACTGGAAAAAAGCCAGCACACAGGGCGCGATGTTTTCGGTGGTTTGCGGCATCGCCACCTGGCTTTTGTTCACCTTCAGCACGCTGGGCGAACAGTTTCCGGCCCAGTTGGCTGGCGTGCTGGCGGCGGCGCTCGGCATGCTGGTCGGCTCCTTGACGCCGCAAACCATTGAAAACAGCCAGGGCAGCCACCATCGGCTGAGTACCGAAGCCTGAACCGCACGGGCCGGCTCCCCGCGCCTATAATTGAAGGTTTTGCATCCTGCGCTTCCCGCAGGGCAATAGCCGCGACAAGCCCCGACAAAACCTTCCAGAATCATGCCTATTTACGCCTACAAATGCGATGCCTGTGGGCATCACAAGGACGTTTTGCAAAAAATGTCCGATGCGCCGCTGACGGACTGCCCGCAGTGCGGCGCGCCTGCGTTCAAAAAGCAGCTGACCGCAGCCGGTTTCCAGCTCAAGGGCTCAGGCTGGTATGTGACTGATTTCCGCGGCGGTGGCGGCGCGGCCGCTGTCCCGCCTGTCAGTGGCAGCACGGAGGCACCTGCGGCAAGCAGCGGCGACGCCAAACCTGCTGATCCGGCGGCCAAGGCGCCGGCTGCGGCGCCCGCGCCTGCCGCCTCGGCACCGTCTCCGGGCGGCACGACCCCCAAGGCGAGCTGATGGCCGCCATTCGCCGATGGTTGCTGGCCGGCTTGCTGGTGCTCGTGCCGCTGGCCGTCACGGTATGGTTGCTCAACTGGATCATCGGTACGCTGGACCAGACGCTGCAGATTCTTCCTGAGACCTGGCACCCTGACAAATTGCTCGGGTTTCACATGCCCGGCTTCGGTGTGTTGCTGGCCTTCGCGATTGTGCTGTCGATCGGTGCTGTCGCAAGCAATTTCTTCGGCAAGAAGCTGGTGCGCTGGTGGGATGCATTGCTCAGCCGCATTCCCATCGTTCGATCGATTTATTCCAGCGTCAAACAGGTGTCGGACACGCTGTTCTCGGAAAACGGCAATGCTTTCCGCAAGGCGCTGCTGGTGCAGTGGCCGCGCGAGGGCGTGTGGACCATCGCCTTCCAGACTGGCATGCCCGGTGGTGATGTGGCCAATCACCTCACCGGCGACTACATGAGTGTGTATGTACCAACCACCCCCAACCCGACCGGCGGTTACTTCGTCATGCTCAAGCGGTCTGACTGTATCGAACTCAAGATGAGTGTCGATGAAGCCCTGACCTATGTGATTTCGATGGGCGTGGTGGTGCCCGGCACGGCTGCCAGCTACAAGCCGAAATAGTTTTCTTTCCGGAGCGCGCAAGCGTTCACAAGCACAAGCGATTTATTTATGACTTCCCAAATGCGTTCCCACTATTGCGGTCTGGTGACCGAAGCCCTGCTGGGCCAAACCGTGAGCCTGTGCGGCTGGGTCAATCGCCGGCGCGACCACGGTGGCGTGATCTTCATCGACCTGCGTGACCGCGAAGGGTATGTGCAGGTGGTCTGCGACCCGGATCGCGCCGATATGTTCACCACGGCCGAGGGTGTGCGCAACGAGTTCTGCGTGCAGATCAAGGGCCTGGTGCGGGCGCGTCCCGAAGGCACCGTCAACGAGGCGCTCAAAAGCGGCAAGATCGAGGTCTTGTGCCATGAGCTGATCGTGCTCAACCCGAGCGTCACGCCGCCGTTCCAGCTCGACGACGACAACCTGTCCGAGACCACCCGCCTGACCCACCGCGTGCTGGACCTGCGCCGCCCGTACATGCAGAACAACTTGATGCTGCGTTACCGCGTGGCGATGGAAACCCGCAAGTTTCTGGATGCCAACGGCTTCATCGACATCGAAACGCCGATGCTGACCAAAAGCACGCCCGAAGGCGCGCGTGATTATCTGGTGCCCAGCCGCGTCAACGAAGGTCAGTTCTTCGCGCTGCCGCAAAGCCCACAGCTGTTCAAGCAGCTGCTGATGGTGGCCGGCTTCGACCGTTACTACCAGATCACCAAATGTTTCCGCGACGAAGACCTGCGCGCTGATCGCCAGCCTGAATTCACGCAGATCGATATCGAAACGTCCTTCATGGGCGAGCAGGACATCCGCGACATGTTCCAGGGCATGATCAGCAACATCTTCAAGACCGTGCTGGCCACCGACCTCGGCGAATTTCCGGTCATGACCTATGCCGACGCCATGCACCGCTTCGGCTCGGACAAGCCCGACCTGCGCGTGAACCTCGAATTCACCGAGCTGACCGACATCATGGGTGATGTGGACTTCAAGGTGTTCAGCGCGCCGGCCACCACGCCGGGCGGCCGCGTGGTTGCGCTGCGTGTGCCGGGCGGCTCCGAGATGAGCCGCGGCGAGATCGACGGCTACACCGAGTTCGTCAAGATCTACGGCGCCAAGGGGCTGGCCTGGATCAAGGTCAACGACGTCAGCAAGGGCCGCGACGGGCTGCAAAGCCCCATCGTCAAGAACATCCATGACGCCGCTGTGGCCGAGATTATCAAACGCACCGGCGCGCAGAACGGCGACATCATCTTCTTCGGCGCCGACAAGGCCAAAATTGTCAACGACAGCATGGGCGCCCTGCGCCTGAAGGTCGGGCTCAGCCCGCTGGGTAAAAAGCTGGGTCTTTTTACCGCCGGCTGGAAGCCGTTGTGGGTGGTCGACTTCCCGATGTTCGAATACGACGAAGGCGCCCAGCGCTGGAGCGCGGTGCACCACCCCTTCACGGCGCCCAAGGACGGCCATGAAGACTGGATGGACACCGACCCCGGAAAATGTATCTCCAAGGCCTACGACATGGTGCTTAACGGCTGGGAGTTGGGCGGCGGCTCGGTGCGTATCCACCGCGCCGATGTACAGAACAAGGTGTTCACTGCGCTGAAGATCGGTCCGGAAGAGGCGCAGGAGAAATTCGGCTTCCTGCTCGACGCCTTGCAGTACGGCGCGCCGCCGCACGGCGGCCTGGCCTTCGGCCTGGACCGCATCGTGACCATGATGACCGGCGCCGAGTCGATTCGCGACGTGATCGCCTTCCCCAAGACCCAGCGCGCGCAGTGCCTGCTGACTCACGCGCCCAGCCCGGTCGACGAGAAGCAGCTCAGAGAACTGCACATCCGTTTGCGGACGCCGCAGCCGGTCTGAGTCGGCTTCTTAGCACTGGCGTGACGCTGGTTTGCTACGGTATTAATAGCTGCTAACGCTTGCCAGATATGGGCTGGAGGCCATTTTTATCATCAATGGTAACGGGCCGGGCGGCGTGTAAGGTGCTGGCGACCTGCAACCAAGGACCGCGACATGAAGCCGTTCAAAATCCCCGAGTCCGTTCTTGTGGTGATCCACACACCACAGCAGGAGGTGCTGCTGCTTGAGCGCGCCGACCATCCCGGCTTCTGGCAGAGCGTGACCGGTTCGCGGCACACGCCGGACGAGGCGCTGGTAGACACTGCGGCTCGGGAGGTTTTCGAGGAAACCGGGCTGGCTGCAAGCGCGGCGGATTTTCGCGACTGGGAGGTCTCCAATGTCTATGACATTTACCCCGCGTGGCGCGCACGGTATGCACCCGGCGTGACGCGCAACACCGAACATGTTTTCAGTTTGTGTGTGCCCCAGGCCTGCGTCGTCACCCTAAGCCCGCGCGAACACACGGCCTGGCAGTGGCTGTCCTGGCTGGAAGCGGCCGACCAGTGCTTTTCAGCATCCAATGCCGAGGCGGTTTTACTTTTGCCTCAATTCATGGCGTGAGTCCGAGCCCATGAACCCCTTGCACAGATCGGAAGCCTTGCAACTGCTCCAGAGTGGCCAGCAATATTTCCCCGCCCTGATCCGCGCCATCGACAGCGCGGCGGCCTGGGTGCAGATGGAGACCTATATTTTTGACCTGCACCTGGCCGGCGCCCAGGTGGCCGAGTCACTGGTGCGCGCAGCGCGGCGCGGGGTGCGCGTGGAGGTACTGGTCGACGGCATCGGTTCCGACCCCTTGCCGCCGGCCTGGCAGCAGAAGATGAAAGACGCCGGCGTGGTGTGGCTGGTCTATTCGCCGCTGGCGGCCGGGCTGGGCGGGCTTGGCCTGCTGGCGCCGAACCGCTGGCGGCGGCTGCATCGCAAACTGTGTGTGGTGGATCAGCGCACGGTTTTTTGTGGTGGTATCAATGTGCTGGATGACTTCTACGATCCCAACCATGGCGAGTTGTCATCCCCGCGGTTCGATTTTGCGGTCGCCGTGACCGGGCCCCTGGCGGCGGAGGCGGCCGAAGCCATGGCCTTGTTATGGTGGCGCGTGCAAGCCGGCTACAGTGCCCGGCAGAACCACTTGAGCGCAGCCTGGGAAAAATTCAAGGCGGCCGGGTATGGCCGACGTACCGACGCAGCAGGCCTGTCTGCCAAAGCTGCGTCAGCAGCGCCGGGCGCTGCGCCGCTGCCTGGCGCCAAAGCGGCGCTGGTGCTGCGTGACAACCTGCGCAACCGCAGCAGCATCGAGAAGGTGTATCGCCAGGCCATCGGCAAGGCGCACCACGAGATTTTGATCGCCAATGCCTATTTTGTGCCCGGCGGCAAGCTCAGGCGCGCGTTGATCAGGGCGACCCGGCGCGGCGTCAAGGTCACCCTGCTGCTCCAGGGCCGGTATGAATATTTCATGCAATACCACGCCGCCCGGCCGGTCTATGGCGCGTTGCTGAAGGCGGGTGTTGAAATTCATGAATACGAAGCCAGCTTCCTGCATGCCAAGGTCGCGGTGATCGACGGGCACTGGGCCACGGTCGGTTCGTCCAACCTCGACCCGCTGAGCCTGCTGCTGGCGCGCGAAGCCAACATGGTGATTGAGGACAAGGTATTTGCCGGCGAACTGCGCGACAGCCTGTGCGCGGCGATAGCTGGGCACGGACGCCTGCTCGATCCCGTCGCCTACAGCCAGCGGCCCTGGGGCCAGCGTATTCTGGACCACTTCGCTCATGCGCTGATGCGACTGGCTATTTTTGTGACGGGCCAGCGTTACTGATTTCTTGACCGTTTCCTGAAAGCCCCCGCACGACATGCAGGACCTGATTGTCCAGAGGCCTGAAGGCCTGTACTGCCCGGCCGGTGATTTTTATATCGACCCCTGGCGGCCGGTGGACCGCGCTGTCATCACCCATGCCCATGCCGACCATGCGCGCATGGGCCACGGCCATTACCTGGCCGCCACGCCCGCCGAGGGCGTGTTGCGTTCGCGCCTGGGCCAGAACATCACGCTGCAGAATCTCGACTACGGCCAGCAAATCGTCCACAACGGCGTGGTGCTGTCGCTGCACCCGGCCGGCCATGTGCTGGGGTCTGCCCAGGTGCGCCTTGCGCATGCCGGCCAGACCTGGGTCGCCAGCGGCGACTACAAGGTTGCGCCCGATGCGACCTGCACGCCTTTCGAGCCGGTACGCTGCGATGTGTTCATCACCGAATCCACCTTCGGCCTGCCGATTTACCGCTGGCGGCCCGATGCCGAGTTGTTTGCACAGATCAACAACTGGTGGGCCGCCAACGCCGCGCTGGGCCGCGCCAGCGTACTCATGTGTTACAGCTTCGGCAAGGCCCAGCGCATCCTGAGCGGGGTTGACCCGAGCATTGCGCCCATCATCGTGCACAGCGCGGTGCAAACGCTGAATACCGCCTACCGGGCGGCTGGCGTTGATTTGCCGGTGACGCTGACGGTCGATGAGGTCAGCGACCCGGCTGATTTCAAACGCGCGCTGGTCTTGTGCCCACCCAGCGCTGCCGGCGGTCCCTGGGCCAAGCGCTTCGGCGACTTCAGCGATGCTTTTGCCAGCGGCTGGATGCAGTTGCGCGGTGCGCGCCGGCGCGGCGCTTATGACAAGGGTTTTGTGCTCAGCGACCACGCCGACTGGCCGGGCCTGATGGGCGCCATAGGCGCGACCGGCGCCCAGCGCGTTATCGTGACCCACGGCAGCGTGCCGGTGCTGGTGCGTTACCTGACGGAGCAGGGGTTGCAGGCTGAAGCCTTTCACACCGAGTACGGTGACGACCCGGTCGAAGAGCAGGTTCAGTCCGCAATGCCTGACCCGGCGGCAGAGGTCCCCGCGCCATGAAACATTTCTCACGGCTGTTTGCCGAACTCGACAGCACCACCTCGACCAAGGCCAAGGTGGAAGCCCTGCAGCGCTACTTCGCGCGCACACCGGCACCCGACGCGGCCTGGGCGGTGTATTTTCTGGCCGGCGGCAAACCGCGTCAGGTGGTCAAGACCGCGACGTTGCGCCAGCTCGCCTGCGAGACCGCAGGCATAGACGACTGGCTGTTCGAGGCGTGTTACCAGGCGGTCGGCGACCTGGCAGAGACCATTGCCTTTATCCTGCCGCTGCAGGCCACAGAGTCTGACCTGGGCCTGGCCGACTGGGTGGAAAACCGGCTGCTGCCGCTGCGCGGATTGCCCGAGGACGACGTGGCCCGCCGGGTGCGCGGCTACTGGCGGGAACTCGATGCGCAGGGCCGCTTTCTGCTGGTCAAGCTGGTTGGCGGCGGTTTTCGGGTAGGCGTCAGCAAATTGCTGGTGCAGCGCGCGCTGGCAGCGCATTCCGGCATCGATGCCAAACGCATCGCGCAGCGCATGATGGGTTACATGGACGCGAAGGTGATGCCGTCCGCAATCAAATACGAAGCCCTTCTGGTCGATGCGACCGGGGCTGAGGGTGATGTGCGTGATGCAGGCCAGCCCTACCCGTTTTTCCTGGCGCACCAGCTCGACACGCCGCTGGCCGGACTGGACGCGAAGCTGGGCCCGGTCGGCGACTGGCAGGTGGAGTGGAAATACGACGGTATCCGCGGCCAGATCGTCAAGCGTGCCGGTCAGGTTTGGCTCTGGTCGCGCGGTGAGGAACTGGTGACCGAGCGTTTTCCTGAAATTGTGGCGCTGGCCCAGCCGCTGGCTGATGGCACCGTGCTCGATGGCGAGATTCTGGTGTGGGTCGCTGATGGAGACGTCGCTGGCCGGCCGGCGAGTTTTGCACTGCTGCAGCAACGCATAGGCCGCAAGACCCTGGGCAAAAAAATCCTCTCCGACGCACCGGTGACCTTTATGGCCTACGACCTGCTCGAACTCGCCGGCCAGGACCTGCGCGCCCAGCCGCAGCGCCTGCGGCGGGAACTGCTGGAGCAGTTGCTGGCAGGTTCGCCGCTAAAAATTTCGCCTGTGGAGCGGCTGGCGTCGTGGCAGGAATTCGCCACGCTGCGCAACGAATCGCGCCAGCGCGGCGTCGAAGGTTTCATGCTCAAACGCCTGGACGCAGCCTACGGCACCGGCCGCACCAAGGCCGACGGCCTGTGGTGGAAATGGAAGATAGAGCCCATGACCATCGACTGTGTGCTGATCTACGCGCAGGCCGGTCACGGGCGGCGCGCCTCGCTCTACACCGACTACACCTTTGCGGTCTGGAACCGCACGCCGAAGGATGCCGAAGAAGCCGCGGCCGTGGTAGAGGCGATTGCGAAAAGGCAACCGGCCCAGCCCGACGGCCTTCAACTGGTTGCCTTCGCCAAGGCCTATTCCGGCCTCACGGACGCGGAGTTCAAGCGCATCGACAGCGTGATCCGCAAAACCACACTGGAGAAATTTGGGCCGGTGCGCAGTGTGCGGCCCACGCTGGTGTTCGAGCTCGGTTTCGAGGGCATCAACCGCAGTCCGCGCTACAAAAGCGGCATTGCCGTGCGCTTTCCGCGCATGTTGCGGATTCGGGACGACAAGCCCCTACACGAGGCTGACACCCTCGATGCGCTCAACATGCTCCTGAATTTATAGCTACTTACGACCACCCAGCATGGGTTGGAGGCCTAAAACCCTTTCAAAAATCAGGCATGACCTGCGCTGGACGGGCTGGTAACATTGGTCATGCTCATGAAATCCGACACGCCCGCAGGACAAGCGGCCCCTGACGACGCAGGAACCCCGGTCTCCGTCAAGATCCGCGAACGTCTGGCCGCCGCCAAAAAGCGCTTCAACGCCAACGACAATATCGCCGCCTTCATCGAACCGGGCGAGCTCGAAAAGCTCCTCGACGAAGTCGAAACCAAGATGCAGGGCGTGCTCGACAGCCTGGTGATCGACACCGTGGGCGACCACAACACCCAGAACACCGCGCGCCGGGTTGCCAAGATGTACCTCAATGAGGTGTTCAAGGGCCGCTATGTGGAGGGCCCGACCATCACCGAGTTTCCGAACGCCGAACACCTCAACGAACTCATCATCGTTGGCCCCATCACCGTGCGCAGCGCCTGTTCGCACCATTTTTGCCCGGTGATCGGCCAGCTCTGGATCGGCGTGATGCCCAACGAACACACCAACGTGATCGGCCTGTCCAAGTACGCACGCCTGGCCGAGTGGATCATGGGCCGCCCGCAAATCCAGGAAGAAGCCGTGGTGCAACTGGCCGACCTGATCCAGCAGAAAACCCGGCCTGATGGCCTGGCCATCGTCATGGAGGCCAGCCACTTCTGCATGGGCTGGCGTGGCGTCAAGGACATGGACAGCAAGATGATCAATTCCGTGATGCGCGGCGTGTTCCTCAAGGACCCGAACCTGCGCCGCGAGTTTTTGTCTCTCATTCCCAAAAAGAGCAGCAGCTAAGGACACACACAGATATGTTGGTACGCCTTCTTTACGCCAGCCGCTCGGCCAATCCGGCCTCCAGCGACAGCACCGAGTCCATTCTGGCCCAGTCGCGCAGCCACAACCCGGCCATGGGCATCACCGGCATCCTGTGTTACGGCGGCGGCATTTTCCTGCAGGCGCTTGAAGGGGGCCGGGCTCAGGTCAGCGACCTGTACGGCCACATCCAGAAGGACCCGCGCCACACCGACGTGGTGCTGCTGCACTATGAAGAAATCAGCGAGCGCCGTTTCGGCGGCTGGACCATGGGCCAGGTCAATGTGGCCAAGGTCAACACCTCCATCTTGCTGAAATACTCGGAAAAACCCGAGCTCGACCCCTATTCGGTGTCGGGCAAGGTGTCGCTGGCGCTGCTGGAAGACCTGATGGCCACCGCCGCCATCTGCGGCAGAGCCTGAACTTGCTGCCGGTGCTGATGCGCTGCCGGCGCGTCGGGTAATCCCCGGTGCCGCTTTCCGCCCTTGCGCTGGTCATTCTCGCCGGGCTGATCCACGCCAGCTGGAACATTGCCGCCAAAAAGGCTGGTGGCGACGCGCGTTTTGCTTTTTTCACCAGCGTGGTTCTGATGTGGATCTGGGCGCCGGTCGGGCTGTGGGCCGCCTGGGGCGTCGTGCCGGGCTGGGGCTGGCGCGAGTGGGCGGTGATTGCCCTCAGCGGCGTGCTGCATGTGCTGTATTACGTGGTGCTGCTGCGCGGCTACCGCAAGGCCGACCTGACCGTGGTCTACCCGCTGGCGCGCGGTTCCGGACCGCTGCTGTCGTCCCTGTTTGCCATCATGCTGCTGGGCGAGCAGATCTCGGCCTTGGGACTGTTCGGCATCGTCGGTGTGGTCGGCGGGGTGTTCCTGATTGCCGGCGGGCCCGGCCTGCTGCGCGCCGCGCATGACCCGGCGCAGCGCCAGCGGGTCCACAAGGGCATGGTCTATGGCCTGCTGAGCGGGGCCTTCATTGCCAGCTACACCGTGGTCGACGGTTATGCGGTCAAGTTCATGCTGATGTCCCCGATCCTGGTCGACTACCTGGGCAACTTTGTGCGGCTGGCGCTGCTCGCGCCCACGGTGCTGCGTGACCGGCCGGCGGCGCGGCTGCTGTGGATCCAGCAGTGGAAATACGCGTTGCTGGTCGGCGCCATCAGCCCGGTGTCGTATGTGCTGGTGCTGTATGCAATGCAGGTGGCGCCGCTGTCGCATGTGGCGCCAGCGCGCGAAGTCTCCATGCTGTTTGCGGCGCTGATTGGCGGGCATTTGCTCGGCGAGGGTGACCGGCTGCAACGCGCGTTCGGCGCGGCGCTGATTGGCCTGGGTGTGATGGCGCTGGCGCTGGGCTGACCGACAATCCGGGCATGATGCTGATCGGTTGCGATTTCTCCAGCGCGCCTACGCGCCGTAAACCCATCGTGCTGGCATTGGGTTCCAGCGCCGGCGGGCGCGTGCAACTGGCCCGGCTGGTGCAACTGCACTCACTCGACGATTTTGACGCCTGGTTGCGGCAACCCGCGGGCTGGTTGGGGGCGTTTGATTTTCCGTTCGGGCTGCCGCGTGAACTGGTCGAGCAGCTCGGCTGGCCGCTCGGCTGGCCGGCCCTGATGGCGCATTACGCCGGGCTGAGCCGCGCCGAGATACGCCAGACCTTCGCCGCGTTTTGTGACGCCAGACCGGTTGGTGGCAAGTTCGCCCACCGCGCCACCGACCGACCAGCCGGCGCCAGCCCCTCGATGAAATGGGTCAACCCGCCAGTCGCCTACATGCTGCATGCGGGCGCACCGCGCCTGCTGGCGGCCGGTGTGCATCTGCCAGGGCTGCATGACGGTGACCGCAACCGGGTTGCGCTGGAAGCCTATCCGGGCCTGCTGGCGCGCGAGGTGCTCGGCCACCGCTCCTACAAAAGCGATGATCGCGTGAAGCAGACAGCCGAGCGGCTGATTGCCCGCAAGGATCTGATCACTGCGCTGGAGATGGGCCAGACCCGCCTGGGCCTGCGCCTGAAGTTGACGCACGCCCAGCGCGATACGCTGGTGGACGACGGCAGTGGCGACGCCCTCGACGCCGTGCTTTGCCTGATGCAGGCCGCCTGGGCGCAGACGCAACATACCCAGGACGCACCCTGCTACGGCCTGCCGGCGGAGATCGATCCGCTTGAGGGCTGGATCGTCTCGGCCTGACCCCGGCCTGATCCCTGCTGAACGGAAATTCATGAAAAATCGGCCCCCAGCCCATGTCCCGCTTGTATGAGAAGCTATAAAAAGAGTAGCAAATGATGGCCTCCTTGCTGGCTGACCTGGTGTTGCTGGTGCACCTGCTGTTCATTGTGTTTGCGGTGGGCGGCGGGGCGTTGGCCCTGCGCTGGCGCTGGATGCCCTGGTTGCACCTGCCGGCGCTGGCCTGGGGCGCGACGGTGGAGTTCACCGGCTGGATCTGCCCACTGACGCCGCTGGAAAACGCCTTGCGCCGGGCTGCCGGTGCGGCCACCTACAGTGAGAGCTTCATCGAACGTTATCTGATGCCTGTGATTTACCCGGGCGATCTGACACGCGAGTTGCAGTGGGTGTTGGGTGCGCTGCTGCTGGTGATCAATGGCGTGGTTTATGCCGTGGTCTGGCGCCGCCGGAAGCGCCTGAAGTGACCGGGCTGCGTGTCTGCCTCGCATGGCTGGTGCTCTGGGCAGCGGTCGCCGCCCAGGCAGGTGGCGCCTGGAGCGGGACGGTCACGCGTATTGCTGATGGCGATACGCTGTGGGTGCGGCCTCGGTTGGGCGGCCCACCGGTCAAGATACGGGTTCACGGGATCGACGCGCCGGAGATCTGCCAGGCCGGCGGACCCGCGTCACGCGCAGCGTTGGCGCAGCGGTTGGCGGGGCGGCGGGTTCAGGTCAGTCCGCAACGCACGGACGACTATGGCCGCACCGTTGCGGCCCTCCATCTGGAAGGGGAGGATGTCGCAGGCTGGATGGTGGATCAGGGACACGCCTGGTCTTACCGTTTTGGCCGGGATGGCGGCCCGTACAGGGCGCAGCAAGCCGACGCGCAGGCGGCAGCGCGGGGTTTGTTTGCCGATCAACTGGCTGTGGAGCCACGCCTGTTTCGCAAGCAAAACGGTCCCTGTGATTCGCCATAAACAGCGAGGGGCAACGTCCTACATGGAATTGCGGCGCTGCTGACGAGGCGTCTCCGGCCACAAAACTACAGTGGAATTTCGCCTGCCACACCGGCGGGTTTCACTCAAAGGAAGCACCATGAACAAGCACCAAGTTGAAGGCCGGGTTGACGCAGCCAAAGGCAAGGCCAAAGAAGTTGCCGGTCGTGTTGTCGGCAACGAAAGCCTCGAAGCCGAAGGCATGGCCGATCAGGTCAAGGGCAAGGCCCAGTCCGGTTACGGCGATGCCAAGGAAGATGCCAAGAATGCGGCCAGGAAGGTTATCGACAAGCTCTGAACCGCGCGTCCACGGAACCGTTCAAGGACCATTTGAAAGGAGATTCACCATGATGACCCATTCCAATCCGGCCGGCGCAGTGCGTCGCCCTTTCGCCGTCGCTGTTTGTTCGGTGGCGGTTCTCCTGGCACTGGCTGCCTGCGGCAAAACCGACGAGGGCAAAACTGTCGGCCAGTCGGTCGACTCGGGCATTGCAAAAACCGGGCAGGCGGCCAAGGATGCTGGCAATGCCATGAAGGATGCGACCAAGGAGGCCCAGGCAACTGGCAGCCAGGCCAGCACCACCATGGGCGAAAAAATTGACGATGCTGTGATCACAACTTCGGTCAACGCCAGTTTTGTCAAAGACACCGATCTGAGCGCGATCAAGATCAATGTCGACACCAAGGGGGGGGTCGTCACGCTCATGGGTCCGGCACCTACGGCGGCGGCCAAGGACAAGGCCACCGACCTGGCCAGGCAGGTCAAGGGTGTTGTTTCGGTCAACAACCAACTGGTGGTCACGGGCAGCTGAACTGCGGCTTGACCCACCGGCCGCGCCTGCAGGGCGCGGCTTTTTTTTGCCCGATGCGGATGCGGCATCCGACGAAAAAACAGGGCCAGGCATTTGACCGCCTGGCCCTGTTGTTCAGACCTGACGCGAACGCCAGATCAGGTCGCCGTGTGCTTTCGCTTAAGGACGGACGACGATGTCGTTGCGCACCGCACGGACGTTTTTGGTGTCGCGTGCAAGGGTTTCAGCCTGGGCTTTTTCCGTGGCGGACTTGGCGAAGCCGGACAGTTGCACCGTCCCGTTCAGGGTCTCCACATTCAATGCGGTGGCCGAAACGGTCTTGTCCGATGCGAATTTGGCTTTGACGGCGGTGGTGATAGCGGCGTCATCCACATAGGCACCGGCTGTCTGCTGACCACGCCCCACGGCGCAACCGGTGCTGATGATGGTGATGCCGGCGAGGGCGGCGAAAGCAATGGCGCGAGCGTATTTCATGGTGTTTTCCTTGAGGTTATAGATCTGTTTGGTGCGGTGAGTTGAAAAGCTGGCCGACTGACGGCACCACGCCAGTCGGTTTGCGAAGAGTGTCAATGAGGGCGGCGGTGGTGTTCGCGCCCGGTGTCACGCGATCCGAAAATAAGGGACTGCACCACACCCGTCAGTTGTGTCGACTTGAGCAGCGCAATCGCCACACCGGTCAGGGAAATCAGGCGCCAGGGCCGCAGCACCACCAGCGCAACGCCGGTTCCGGCTGCAATCCCGAGCAGTTTTAATGGCTGCTCTTTGGCAAAGGTTTGCATCATGGGTTTGGCGACATCCACAGCCAGGTGTGCAGGGTGCGAGCGCCACCAGGATTGGCCGACCTGCTTGATCAAATCCCAGGAACCGGACGAGGCGTCAATGCCGGTCTCGCTGATATCGGACGGGTCCACCCCATCGGTATCGGGGTGAGCCCCTTGATCGATGTCGGAGTCGTTGCGGTGCATGTCACGCACGATGGCCTGGCGGCTGGCTGCCAGGCGTTGCTGGGCGGTGAGGAGAGGCGTTGTCATACGGGTCTTTTCATGAAGCTGAACGCAAAGCCTGCGCATCGCGATCGACTTGCGCCCTGACTTCGGCAAAATGGTTCGACGTCAATGGCTTGCGGGTTTTCAGCCAGGCCACGAACATCAGGACCAACACCGCCGACGGAACCGCGACCAAGGCCCAGTGAAACGGGCTTGTCACCATCGCGAGCATCAGGGCCACGCCGGCCAGCACCAGGAACACGATGGCGCACACGGCAACCATCACCCAGGCCATGACCCGGCCCAGAAAATCAACACCCGCTTCAGAAGCTTCCTCTCGAATCAGCTCCGCATACCCCGCCAGATGGTCGATCAAGAGATTGGGCCGGCGGATCAGCGTAGAGATAAACGGGTGCAGCATGACGGATGGTTACAACGCGGTTGGGTTGACAGTGGGGCCGCAGATCAACGCGAATCGCGGCTGCGGGTGGAGGAGGCGACCAGCAAGGCGACCGCAGCGCCGACAGCGGCGGCAATCAACACGGCCTTGACGGGTTCGTTGGCCACATACCGTGTGGTCGCATCGGCATAACGGTGCATGGAGCGCTGCGCCCGGTCGCTGGCTTCTGCGGCCATGTCCATGCTCTGGCGGGCCAGTTTTTGGGCTTGGGTGGCGAGCTTGTCGACGATGGGGTCGATGCTGCCGCGCAACTGGCGGACCTTGCTTTCGGCCTTGTCCAGGGTCTCGTTGGCCAGGCTGCGGCTGCTTTCAACCGCATGTTCGGCACCGCTGATCATCTGATCGGACAGGTGGCGCGCACCGGTCAGCGCGTCGTGGGTGGACGGAATGTTGGAGCTTGGGGTTTTCATGTTGAGTTCCTTGAAGTAGTGAAAGACCGGATAAACAGCCCCGGAGAAGGCAAATGGGAAGGGGAAAAAGGGATGACGGCGAAGGCACCAGGGACCAACAGCAAGGGAAGCTGGCCAGTGCGCTGTCGCCCGTTGATGGGCTGGGTCAGTTTCTTTTCATCAGGCCAACCACGAAGCTGACGACGGCGAATATCGCGAAGATGAAGAACAGAATTTTGGCAATCTCGACCGCGCCAGCGGCGATACCGCCAAAGCCAAACACGGCGGCAATCAATGCAATCACCAGAAAGACAACGGAATAATGCAACATGTCGATCTCCTTGCAGGGCGGTGCCCATGGGTTGCGGCGCTCGCAATTGAAACACCTGCTGCAAGGTTAAAGCGGGCACCCAAACGCGTTCATCGGTAAGGGTCGGTTGGCCCTGTCGGGAAGCGCGATGACGCTGTGTAGGACGGTGCCGCCCCGCTTTTGGTGCGGTATGCGGCCTCGCGGCGACCGGGCAGGTATCCACCGCAGATGGCTTCACGGCGCATGACCGCCGCAAGAAGTTGTGCCGGCGTCGGGCTCAGGGGGCGAGCGCCACCTTGGGCAATACGGCAAAAATGCGCGTCCCCTGGCCGGGGCTGGACGCTACGGTCAGTCTGCCCCCCGCGGCTTCCACCCGGTGCCGCATGCCGGTCAGGCCGTGGCTGGTGCTGCCGACCTTCATGCTGTCGAAACCCTTGCCGTCGTCCTTGACCTCGACGGTAAGGTAACTGTCGAAGCTGTGCAGGCTGATCTCGGCGTGTTTGGCCTCGGCATACTTGGCCATGTTGGTCAGAGACTCCTGCACGAGGCGATAGACCGTGAGTTGCGCCGACCCGCCGATCTCCACCATTTCGAGGTCGGTGGTGATGTCCAGCCCGGACCGGTCCTCAAATTCGCGCGCCAGGATTTCCAGCGAGGCAACCAGGCCCAGATGCGACAGCGACGAGGGCCGCAAGTCCTCGACGATGCGGCGTTTGAGCGCGATGCCGCTGTTGAGCGTTTCAATCAGGTGCTGGATCCGCTCGGCGGCTTCTGGCGTGATGACCCCCAGCCTTGACTTGATGCGCGCCACGTCAAGTTTGGCGGCCGTCAGCAAGGCGCCCAGCTCGTCGTGCAACTCCCGCGCCAGGTGGCCACGCTCGTCTTCGCGCACTTGCTGCAGGTGGGTGGCCAGCTCAGCCAGCGTGGCGGTGCGGTCGCGCACCTCTTTGTCGAGCTGGTCGCGTTCGCGCTGCAGGGACTCCTGCTCGCGTCTGCCGGAGTTCAGCAGCGCCTGGGTCTGGCGCAGATACATGTAAAACGCCAGCAAACCAGCCAACGCCATCAATGCAATGCCCAGCCGCGATAGCTGCAACGAGCGGGTAATCTGGATTTGTGCCGCCTGCATTTTCGAATTGCTTGACTGAATCAGTTTGCCGATCTGGCTGCGGATGGCGTTCATCTGCGCCATGCCGACATCAGTGGTCAGCACAAACTTCCAGGCTTCCTCGTTGCCCTGCTTGCGCATGCGCACGCTCAGGTCCATCTCTGCGAGCTTGCGCGAGACGTTGTGTGACAACATGCCAAACTGGGCCAGCTCCGCAGGGTACGGCGCGTAGAGTCGGCGCAAGGTGTCTGAGGTCTGGATGATGTCAGTGGATGCCGCGTCGTAAGGCTCCAGATATTTGGGATCCCCCGTGAGCAGGTAACCCCGTTGCCCGGTTTCGGCGTCCAGCATGTGTTGCAACAACTTGGTGACGGAACCACGGGTTTCCTGCGCCTCCTCAATGCTGGTGGCCGCCTGGGTGGACAGGCGAAAACCGGCTTCGTTGATGGCGATCAAAATAGCCGCCGCAAGCACTGCCAAAGGCAGGCTGATCGCCATTCTGGGGATTGCAAACCATCTCATCGTGATCTCCGGTCCGTATTTCAGTCGAAAATTCGTGAATAATCGCTTGTGGGGCAAAAAAGCCGTCGCAATTGCGCGACGCTGTGTGGAAGCATTGTGCCGCGTTGAAACGCCGGCCTAAAAAAGGAAAAGAAATGATCAAAATCGGAATTGTTGACGACCATGCCATCGTGCGTTCGGGGCTGAAACAGTTCTTTTCCGACCAGGTTGATTTGCGGGTGGTCGGCGAAGCAGCCAGTGGCCGTGAAGCGATTGACCTGGTGCGCAACGTCGAGCTCGACATTCTGGTGATGGACCTGTCCATGCCCGGCCAAAGTGGCATCGACGCGCTGGCCATGATCCGCGCCAAGGCCCCCGATGTGGGCATCCTGATTCTCAGTGGCTATCCGGAAGAGCATTACGCGGTGAACCTGATCCGTCAGGGGGCCAGCGGCTACCTGAACAAGGAATGCGATCCGATGGAGATCGTCAACGCGATTCGCGTGATCTCGCTGGGCAAGCGTTACATCACGCCGGCCGTGGCCGAGTTGCTCGCGCAACAGCTCAATCGCAAAAATGACGCGACACCCCATGAGCAACTTTCTGAGCGTGAATTTCAGGTTTTCCTGAAACTGGCCAAGGGTGAAACGGCTGGTGACATTGCCAAGGCCCTGTCGCTGAGTGTGAAAACGGTCAGTACCTACCGGACCCGCGTGATGGAAAAAATGAGTCTTGCGTCCAACAGCGACCTGACCTACTACGCGCTGAAGAACAAGCTGATTGATTGATTAAGCGCCGGCGCCAGCCGGTGATTGCGCCAGGCAGTAATCCACCAGCGCATCAATTTCGTTGGATTTGTCAAACACGGCGTCGACACCCAATTGCGCGCAACGCTTGCGGATGTCTGCCGTCGCGTAATTGCTCAAAACAATGACTTTTTGATGTGACCCCCGGTTGCGGCAAGCCTCCAGGACGCCCAGGCCACTGCCCTGTTTCAGGAAAAGGTCAACAATCGCGAGGTCCCATGCCTGGTCGGGTCGCCTGAGCCAATCCTTGGCCTCGTTCTCGGTTTCCGCCGTGCCTACGACATGGATGCCGACAAGTTCTTCCAGTGTGGCTATGAGGTTGTCGCGGATCGTCGCGTTGTCTTCGACGATATAAGTTTTGAGTCCCACTGATCTTCAATCTGTCTGTTGAGTAGATATGTTAACTAATGTTTCCATGCCTGCTAGCAGATTTTGACAGGGCCACGGCAGCTCAGCTGTAGGATGTTGACTACAGTCGTGCCTGTAGTCAAACGCTGACAGTGGTTCATGGCTGCAGCCGATGGTCGCCGGACGTTGCCCGGCCCACACTTGCCTCACCAATGACTGTCCCCTGGCAGATCCATTGCAGGCGAACCGGCTTTCCGGTGCCGGTTTCAAGAGCCTGGTCACGATTCATAGGGCCCCTGTGGACCGTGTGCAGGCTTTCAGCAACCTCACCCAAGAATCGCATGAACCTCCTATGAGCAAGCCTAACTCTGTCGCACCCCGGCTTCACCAAGCCTTGTGGGTGAGGATTGCGGCGGGGGGCGCGGTGGTGCTGCTGGCGCTGATACTCCTGGTGGTGTTTTTCCCGTGGGACTGGCTGCGCGGTCCCCTGAACCGGTACGTCAGCGAGCAAAGCGGGCGAAAGTTTGAAATTACCCGCAAGCTGGACGTCAAGCTGGGCCGGACAACCCGTGTTTTTGCCGATGGTATCGAGTTCGCCAACCCGGACTGGGCGCGCGACCCCTACCTCGTCAAGGCCGAGTCGGCCGAGATCGAGATCAAATTCTGGCCGCTGCTTCGGGGCCGGGTGGAGCTGCCGCTGATCAAGCTGCAGCAGCCGGTGTTCGGGCTGCAAATCCAGCCGGACGGCCGGCGTACCTGGGCCCTGGGCAAGGATACGGCCGACACGGGCACGGTGCCAGTGATTGACGCCCTGGTGGTCGACCAGGGAAAGCTTAACTACCTGGCAGAGGCCCAGGGGGCCGACATCCGGACCGAATTTGCGATTGCCGGTGCCGACCCCCTCTCGACGGCTGCTGCCGGCCAGGGCGAGATGCCGCTGAGCTACAAGGCGCGTGGCACCTGGAGAAAAGAGGCCTTTGCCGCCGAGGGTCGGACCGGCAACGTGCTGCAGCTGAGCGAAACCAAGGCCAACCCTTTCCCGGTCGAGGTCAAGGCGTCGGCCGGCCGCACCAGCCTGCAGGCCAGGGGCAGCATTGGCAACCTGGGCGCACTCGATGGCCTCGATGCCAGTTTTGACCTGAAGGGCCAGACGCTGGCGGACCTTTACAAGGTGCTGGGGGTGGTGCTACCGGATACCCGGCCTTATACGCTGCGGGGCCGCCTGTCCAAGCAGGGTGCGGTATGGAAAGTCGCCGCGATCCAGGGGCGGCTGGGCCAGTCGGATATTGCCGGCAATCTGGCCTATGACAAGTCGGGCCCGCTGGCGCTGCTTTCGGGCAGGGTCGAGTCCCGGTCGCTTGATTTCGTGGACCTGGGCCCGCTGGTGGGTGTGCCCACCGACGCCTCGGGCAAGACCACCAAAACCGTCACCAAGAGTGCAAGCTCTTCGGCACCCAAACAGGTGCAGGTGGCCGGCAAGGTTCTGCCCACTGCCGAACTGGATTTTGAGCGCCTGAAAGCCATGAATGCCGACGTCTGGTTCAAGGCTGCCGAGGTCAAAAATGCCAAGGGCCTGCCGCTGGAGCGGATTGACACCCACATCAAGCTCAATGACGGGGTGCTGCAGCTGGATCCGCTGGACCTGGGCGTGGCGGGCGGCAAGCTGGTGGGCCTGATTCGCATCGACGCGCATGCCAAGCCAGTGAAAGTGCAAGCCCGGCTGGACGCGCGCACGCTTCAGCTGGCCCGGCTTTTCCCCCGGATTGAAGCCACCAAGGGCAGCCTGGGTCGGTTGAATGGCCGCATTGATCTGGCGGGCAACGGCAATTCGATTTCAAAGGTGCTGGGCTCGTCGTCCGGAACCATGGCCTTGCTGATGGGCAAGGGCGAAATCAGCGCCGTGCTCATGGAGTTTATGGGCCTGGACGGTGGCGAGATCATCCAGTTCTTCATGGCTGGGGACAAAAACATCACCCTGCGATGCGCTGCAGCGGCTTTTGATGTGAAGCAGGGCCTGATGAGCAGCCGCGCGATTTTGCTGGACACGGCAGACACCGTGATCAATGGCAATGGCCAGATGAGCCTGGCCGATGAAACCCTGAACCTGGTGCTTTATCCCGAGCCCAAGGACAAAAGTATTCTGAGCCTTCGTTCCCCGCTCAGGGTGACGGGCACGTTTGCGCGCCCCTCTGCCACCCCCGACAAGGCGGCACTGGTCAAGCGTGGTGGTTTTGCCCTGCTGCTGGGCGCCCTCAATCCGCTGCTGGCCCTGGCGGCCACGGTGGAAACCGGGCCCGGCAAGGATGCTGATTGCGAAGGTGTGCTGGCTACCGCCAGCCCGGTCAAGCCGCCAGAAAAACCGGCAGCAGCCACGCCCATGCCCGGCAAGAAATAGCTTGAGTGGAGATCAGTGCGGCCGCTGCCCGCAGACCGGGCATCCGGGATGGCGCGCGATGCGCACCTCGCCCCATTCCATGCTGCGGCCGTCAAGCATCATCAGGCGTCCGGTCAGCGGCCGGCCAATGCCGCAGAGCAGTTTGAGCGCTTCTGCGGCCTGCATCGTCCCAACCATGCCCACCAGCGGCGCAAACACGCCCATGGTCGCGCAGTTGGCTTCTTCCACGGTTTCCGAGGGCGGAAACACGCAGGCATAACAGGGCGAGCTTGCCTGCCGGGGGTCGTAGACCGACACCTGGCCGTCAAAACGGATGGCGGCGCCCGAGACCAGTGGCTTGCCGTGCCTCACGCAGGCGCGGTTGATGGCCTGGCGCGTGGCAAAGTTGTCGCAGCAGTCCAGCACCACGTCCACCTGGGGCAGCAGCGTGTCAAGCAAGGCCTCGTCGGCGCGAACGCTGAGCGGCGTGACCTGAACGTCGGGGTTGATGTCGGCAATCGCCTGGCGCACGGATTCGGCCTTGAACTGGCCGACGCGTGACAAGGTGTGGGCAATTTGCCGCTGCAGATTGGTGGTGTCGACACGGTCGTTGTCCACCACGGTGATGCGGCCGACGCCGGCACTGCCCAGGTACAGCGCGACCGGGGAGCCGAGTCCACCCGCACCAATGATCAAGGCGTGCGAGGACAACAATGTGTTTTGTCCCTCGACCCCGACTTCATCGAGCAGGATGTGTCGGGAGTAGCGCAGCAGCTGGCTATCGTTCATGGCGCGGGCTGAGCCGGTTCTGTGCGCGAGGCATCAGGGGGCAGGCCGGCCACCGGCCTGCGGGTCTGCCGCGGTCCGAGCCGGCTGGCAGCTCAGTTTTCCTTTTTCTCTTCCTTGCGCTCGACGATGGTCTTGCTGACCAGCACGGGGCGACCCTTGAGCTGGTTCAGTGCCTGTGTGAGCTGGAAGTCCTTGTCGCTGCCGAACTCGGGTGGGCGGCGCTGCTCGGGGCTCTTTTTGGACTCTTCTTCCAGGCGCTTGAGCGCTTCCTCGCGGGCTTTTTCACGGCCCGGGTCCTTCGCGTCGGCGCCCTGGCCGCTGGCCAGGTGTTTTTCAAGGTCGGCTTCACGGGTGCGCAGGGCTGCAAACGGGCTGCCTTCGGCGGTGTCGTCAATCATCACATCTGGAACGATGCCTTTGGCCTGGATCGACTTGCCGCTGGGCGTGAAATAACGCGCGGTGGTGAGCTTCAGGCCGGTATCGGGGCCGAGCGGACGCACTGTCTGCACCGAACCCTTGCCAAAGGTCTGGTTGCCCATGATGGTGGCGCGTTTGTAATCCTGCAGCGCGCCGGCGACGATTTCGCTGGCCGATGCCGAGCCTTCATTAACCAGCACCACCAGCGGCACGGTCTTGATGGCCGCGGGCAAGCGTTTGAGCGGATCGGCGGCATTGCGGCGCTGGTAGAACTCAGGTGCAGCCTTGTAGGTGAACTTGCTTTCGGGCAACTGGCCGTTGGTGGACACCACCGTGACGTTTTCCGGCAGGAAGGCGGCCGACACCGCGACGGCGGCGTCCAGCAGGCCGCCCGGGTCGTTGCGCAGATCCAGCACCAGCCCTTTGAGGTTGGGTTCCTGCTTGTAGATCTGCTCCAGTTTGGTGACGAAATCTTCGACCGTGCGTTCCTGGAACTGGCTCAGGCGAATCCAGGCGTAACCGGGCTCCATCACCTTGCTGCGTACCGACTGCGTGCGGATTTCTTCCCGCGTGATGGTCACCGGGAAGGTGCGATTTTCGTCCTTGCGGAAGATCATCAGCATGACTTTGGTGCGCGGTTCGCCACGCATTTTTTTGACGGCCTCATTGAGGCTCAGGCCCTTGACCGCCGTGTCGTCAATTTTGGTGATCAGGTCGTTGGGCTTGAGGCCGGCGCGGTCGGCCGGTGAGCCTTCAATCGGCGACACCACCTTGACCAGGCCGTCTTCCTGTGAAATTTCGATGCCGACCCCAACAAAGCGGCCGCTGGTGCCTTCGCGGAATTCCTTGAAGGATTTTTTATCGAAATAGACCGAATGCGGGTCCAGGCTGGCGACCATGCCGGAGATGGCGTCGGAGATCAGTTTTTTCTCGTCGACCGGCTCGACATAGTCGGTTTTGACCATGCCAAACACGGCGGCCAGTTGTTGCAGTTCTTCCAGGGGGAGGGGGCTCAGTCCGCCGCGTGCAACGGCCTGCAGTTGCACGGTGGTCAGTGCGCCAGCCACTGCGCCTATGGAGATCCAGCCTGCTATCTTGAGTTTCTGACCCATAAATACCCTCGTTTGCCTGAATTAAAGGCAGTTGCCACAGAATTTGAACCAATATACACCTTGGAGAAAGGCCCCGGCTGGCAGTTCCCGCGCGGCGGGCTCCGGAGGCCGGCAATGTGTCAAATACTGCCCGGCTTTACCCGCGCTTCACACAACGGCCGCTCAGGACTTGCCCTGGGCCGCAACCGCCGCTGCGGCTTTGGCAATGGCTTCGCTGTCGCCCAGGTAAAAGTGGCGCAGCGGCTTCAGATCTGCGTCGAGCTCGTACACCAGCGGAATCCCATTGGGGATGTTCAGGCCGACGATGTCCTGGTCGGAAATGTTGTCGAGGTACTTGACCAGCGCGCGGATGGAGTTGCCGTGGGCCACAACCACAATCCGTTTGCCGGCGCGGATGGCGGGCGCCATGGCCTCGGTCCAGAACGGGAGCACGCGGGCCACCGTGTCTTTCAGGCATTCGGTCAGGGGCGCCTCGCCCGGCTTCAACTTGGCGTAACGCGGGTCCTTGCCCTCCCAGCGCTCATCGCTGGCAGTCAGCGCCGGCGGCGGGGTGTCGTAGCTGCGGCGCCAGACCAGCACCTGCGCGTCGCCGTATTTCCTGGCCGTCTCCGCTTTGTTCAGGCCCTGCAGCGCGCCGTAATGCCGCTCGTTGAGGCGCCAGTTGTGCACCACCGGCAGCCAGGTGCGGTCCATTTCGTCAAGCGTGTGCCAGAGCGTGCGGGTCGCGCGTTTGAGCATGCTGGTGTAGGCAATGTCAAAGTCGTAACCCTCGCTTTTGAGCAGCTTGCCGGCGGCGATGGCTTGCGTGATGCCGGTGGCTGTGAGGTCCACATCGGCCCAGCCGGTGAAGCGGTTTTCAAGGTTCCAGGTGGATTCGCCGTGGCGGATGAGCACAAGTTTGTACATGGGTGATGCCGTTGAGAAAGGTGTGTGGGGCAGGTAAAAGCTGAGGCTGGAACTGTGGAAAACCAGAGCCGCGGCAAGGCGCACGCAGACCGGTTGACCCCTGCATTCTAAAATCACTGATTAACTGCAAAACCCTGAAGGACTCAAAGTGAAATTTTTCATCGATAACTGGATGCTGATCAGCATTGCGCTGGCATCCGGCGGCATGCTGGTGTGGCCCCTGATTTCCAGTGGCATGGCGGCTGGCTCACTCAGCGCCAGCGGGGCGGTGCAGCTGATCAACCGGGAAAAGGCCGTGGTCGTCGATGTCAGCGAAGTCGAGGAGTTTGCCGCTGGCCACGTGGTCGGCGCCAAAAACATCCCGCTGGGCCAGTTGGAGGAAAAACTGCCCAGCGCTGTGAAAAACAAGGACTTGCCGCTGATTCTGGTGTGCCCCAGCGGTGCGCGCGCCAACCGCGCGCTGGCCATGGCCAAAAAACTCGGCTACCAGCAGGCTCAATGCCTGGCCGGTGGGCTGAAATCCTGGAAAGAGGCTAACCTGCCTCTTGAAAAGGCCTGACTCGCGGGCTGAGCCCTTGAACCCGACCCGGAGAGATTGATCGATGCAAACCGTCAAGATGTACCTGACTGCCAGCTGTCCCTATTGCACACATGCCAAACAGCTGCTCAAGCAGCGTGGTGTCACCGCCATCGAGGAAATCCGCGTGGACATGCAGCCGGCCGAGCGCCAGAAAATGATGGAAATCACTGGCCGCCGCACCGTGCCACAGATTTTTATCGGCGACACCCATGTCGGCGGCTGCGACGACCTGGTGGCGCTGGACGGCCAGGGCGGCTTGTTGCCGCTGCTCAACAGCTGAGCCCTGAGATAATGCGCCGTGCCTGCTGCCCGCGCAGCAGGCTTTATTTTTTCAAAAGCAATCCGAAAGATTCACCATGGCCGAAGCCAATCTTGATCCCGTCTTCCAGATCCAGCGCGTTTACCTTAAGGACATCTCGCTGGAGCAGCCCAATTCGCCGGAAATCCTGCTCAACCAGGAGCAACCTGCCGTCGACATCCAGCTCGGCGTGGACGCCTTGCCGATCACCGACGGCCTCTACGAAGTCAGCGTGACCGCCACCGTGCACACCAAGATCGAAGACAAAACCGTGTTTCTGGTCGAGGCCAAGCAGGCCGGTATTTTTGAAATCCGCAACATGCCGGCCGAGCAGCTCAATGCGGTGCTGGGCATCGCCTGCCCGCAGATCGTTTATCCCTACTTGCGCGGCAATGTGGCCGACGTGATCCAGCGCGGCGGTTTCCCGCCGGTCAACCTGGCGGAGATCAACTTCCAGGCCATGTTCGAGCAGCAGCAGGCCGCCGCCGCGTCGGCCGCCCAGGAAACGCCGCAAATCATCGTCTGAGTCCGGCTTTCCGCCGTTCCTGCCCGCCATGAAAATTGCCGTTCTCGGCGCCGGTGCCTGGGGTACGGCCCTGGCCATCAGCGCCGCCCGCGCGGCATCTTCCCGTTCTGCTGCCCCGCGCCACCAGGTCAGCCTGTGGGCGCGTGATGCGGCGCAACTGGCCGAGATGCAGGCGCTGCGGGTCAATGCCCGCTACCTGCCGGGCATGGTGTTGCCGCCCTCCTTGCAGTTGACCGGCGGCGCTGACGACTCTTTTCATGCGGTGCTGGCCAGCCAGGACCTGATCGTCATCGCCACCCCGATTGCCGGGCTGCGCGGCATGTTGCAGCGACTGCAGCACCTCAGCGTTCCCGTGGCCTGGCTGTGCAAGGGTTTTGAAGCACCGCTTGCAGAGACCTCCCCGGATTCCAAGCCTTTTGGGCTTCTAGCCCATGAAATACGGGCGCAAGCAGCTATCCATTTGAGAGCGGGTGCGCTCAGTGGTCCGAGTTTTGCGCAGGAGGTTGCACGCGGTCAGCCGACCGCGCTGGTGGCCGCCAGCGGGCATGCCGACGTGCGCGACGCGCTGGTCGAGGCTTTCCACGGCCCCACGCTGCGCGTTTACGCCAACGACGACATCGTCGGCGTCGAGGTCGGCGGCGCGGTCAAGAATGTGCTGGCGATCGCCACCGGACTGTGTGACGGCTTGAACCTGGGGCTCAACGCCCGCGCCGCGCTGATCACGCGCGGCCTGACCGAAATGACGCGACTGGGCCTGGCACTCGGGGCGCGCGCAGAGACCTTCACCGGCCTGTCGGGCCTGGGGGACCTGGTGCTGACAGCCACCGGCGACCTCAGCCGCAACCGCAAGGTGGGTCTGCTGCTGGCGCAAGGCCAGTCGCTGGCGCAGGCGGTGCAGTCGCTGGGCCATGTGGCCGAAGGGGTGTACTGCGCCCGCACCGTGGTGCAGCGCGCCCAGGGGCTGGGTGTGGAGATGCCAATCTCTGAAGCCGTCGTGGCGCTGCTCGACGGGCAGATTCAGCCGGCCGAGGCGGTTGCGGCGTTGATGGGGCGGGATCCGGCGGCTGAATTGCGGTAGTGTCTTGTCTCAGCTTGCCCTGGTTTGGTCGGACTTGTAGTATTTTGTGGCTCCAGCCCTTATGCGGTGGGCGCAGGCAGCTATCGAATTTATAGCTGGGGCTTCCTTGAACTTGTCATCCCGGACCCCGGATCAAGTCCGGGGCAGGCCCGATCCGGGAACCATATGCGCTGACTACTTCGGCTCTTCGTCTGTTTGTAGTTCGCCATCAAGCCGGGGGTTGCCCGGCGGCAACTCACTTTCTTTTTGCGTCGCCAAAAAGAAAGTAAGCAAAGAAAAAAGCGACCCGATGGTCTGGGTCCTTCCGCTTC
>NZ_JAYWHI010000093.1:0-20411 GCF_043778355.1 Polaromonas sp. | reverse complement strand
AGCCCACCGCCATGCCGGCATAACGCTGGCCGCGCGGCAGCGCCTGCACACCGGCACGCACCTGTTCGGCAATACGTGCAGAGGTGAAAAAGCCCAGTGCAAAAACGACCAGCAGGAAGCTGGGCACCTGCTGCATCACCGGGAAAATTTTGGGCACCACAAAGTACCAGATGAAAATCTGCACCAGCAGCGGAATGTTGCGGAACAACTCGACCCAGACGTTGGCCAGCCGGACCAGCCAAGGGCTGTTGGGCAGGGTGCGCAGGGTGCCCATCAGGCTGCCCGTCAGCATCGCCACCACCCAGGAGCAACCCGCAACGGCCAGGGTCCAGCCCCAGGCGTCCATCATCCATTGCAAATAGGTACGGCCGCTACCGTCGTCGTTCAAAAATACTTGCCAATCCCAGCTCATGGTGACTCCGCCAAAAAGTGTGCGCTTCGATCTGTTGTTGTCAGCGCTTAAAAAACAAACCCCGCCAGAACTGTCACAGACGGGGTTTGTGGTTCAGCTCACGCCGGACTTATTTCTTGGCGTAATCTTCCATTGGCTTGTCATTGGGCGTGGCCCAGGCAGCCTTGGTGCTTTCACTGACAGCCAGCCCAACGCGACTGTTTTTCGGGGGGATCGGCTGCATGAACCACTTGTCCCAGGCTTTGGCCATGTCGCCAGACTTGATCATGGCGGTGATGGTGTCGGTACCGATTTTCTTGAGGCCAGCATCGTCCTTGCGGATCATGATGGCGATCGGCTCCACGCTCAACACTTCACCGACGATCTTGAAGTCAGCCGGATTTTTGGAGGTGGCAATGTTGCCGGCCAGGATGGCGCCGTCCATCACAAAAGCGTCCGCACGGCCGGACTCCAGCAGCAGGAAGCTGTCAGAGTGGTCTTTGCCGAAGATTTCCTTGAAGTCGATGCCGCCGGCGCGTTCGTTCTTGCGCAGGGTCTGCACCGAGGTCGTGCCCGTGGTGGTGGCCACGTTTTTGCCATTGAGCTGGGCAATCGAGGTGATGCCGGAATTGGCTTTCACAGCGATGCGCACTTCTTCAACAAAGGTCGTGGGCAGGAAAGACACGTCTTTCAGGCGCGTGGCGTTGTTGGTGGTCGAGCCGCACTCGATGTCCACCGTGCCGTTTTGCACCAGCGGAATGCGGTTTTGTGAGGTCACAGGCAGGTATTTGACTTCCAGCTTGCGGCCCACGGCTTTTTCGACATCGGCGATGACGCGCTGGCAGATTTCAACGTGGAAACCGGCGTACTTGCCGTCACCCAGGGTGTAGGACAACGCGCCCGACGAATCGCGAACACCCATGGTGATCACGCCGGAAGCCTTGACTTTGGCCAGGGTATCGTTGGCCTGGGCAAAAACGCCGGAGGTGGTCAGGACGGCAATTGCCAATGCGGCGAGTTTGAGTTTCATGAAATTTCCTTCAGTTGATGAAATTGTTAATGACGCCATTCTAAGGAGCCGGTTATGGGACCATGCCCAAGGTTTACCCCAGCCCTCAACGCGCCAGCCGATGGACTGGTATGTCCTGGAACGCGCCGGATGAGCCCTTGGCTGACCGCGTGCGGGTAAAGCTGCAGCGCAGAAAGGCAAAGAGCAAATTCAGCAAAGCGTATTCCCCAAGACAGTGCCAGCCTTCATATCGGCAGAACCGTGTCGTCAAGCTAAGCAGTCTTTGTGCCAACCCTTGGTAAGCCCTTGGCAGGCCTCGTCAGAAAGTCACCCTCGCTGCATCACAGAACGTCCCGGACTGTAAATTTACGGCCGCCGAAAAGCCAATGCTGATACGACGCACCTTCATGCATTTAATTTATAACCACCTAGGGTTGCCACCTAGTGGCCGCCGAGGCTAAGCGCGCTTTGCTGCCGGTTTGGGCAGCGCCTGGCTCTCGAGGTAGTTCCACAGCGCCTGCGCCGGGTTCTTGGCAGCAGCCTTGGTGGTCGGACGTTCGCGGTAGACCCGCAAGTCCATGGTCATTTCCAGCCCCGGGCCGGCGCTGACCAGCTTTTTCACACGCAGTTCCTTCTTGACGGCGCTGAACGGCAAGAAAGCAATGCCGTGCCCTTCGAGCGCCATGGCTTTCAGGCCCTCGGCCATGTCGGTTTCATACACCCGGTCCAGGTGGATGGCGGTGCTGGACTGCTTGAGGATCAGGTCCACCACGCGGCCCAGGTAGGCGCCGGACGCATAACCGAGGTAAGGCAGCGGCTGGCCGGCGCGTCCCGGCAGACGGTACAGCGGTGCGCCGTCGGCCTCGGCCTTGACGAAAGGCGCCAGCACCTCCTGCCCCAGGCTGATCATCTCGTAACGGTCGGCGTCGAGCTGGAAAGGCTGCGAGTCGTGGTGGTAAGCAATCAGCAGGTCGCAACTGCCTTCAACCAGACGCAGCACCGCGTCATGCACATTGAGCGCGATCAGCCGGCTCTTGATCGGGCCGAACTTCTCGCGCAGGCTGCTGACCCAGGCTGGAAAAAAGGTGAAGGCCAGCGAGTGCGGCACGGCGAACTCGATCACGTCCTGCCCGGCCGAGTTGTGGCCGCGCAGCATGGCGCGCGTCGATTGCAGGCCCTGCAGCATTTCCAGCGACTGGCTGTACAGGGTTTCGCCGGCCGGCGTCAGCCGTGTCGGGTAAGAGCTGCGGTCCACCAGGTCGGTGCCGGCCCAGGCCTCCAGCGCCTGGATGCGCCGCGAGAATGCCGGTTGCGTCACGTGGCGCAGCGTGGCTGAGCGGCTGAAGCTCCGGGTTTCAGCGAGACTGACAAAATCTTCCAGCCATTTGGTTTCCATGGCTTCAATTATGCGAGCGGTGCGGCGGCATGGCTCTACGGAAATCCCTCACGTGCACCCACCGGAATTCGGGATGACTTGTTCATGCTATGAATTAGATAGCTGATAGCGCCCGCCCCTTATGGGCTAGAGGCCGAAAATGCTTGAAATCTATTCGGAACTCTGCTGCAGCGCCCACATGGACGCATAACGCCCGCCCAGGGCCAGCAGCGCCGCGTGGGTGCCGCGCTCGATGATCTGGCCGGCTTCCATCACCAGGATTTCATGCGCATCCACCACGGTGGACAGGCGGTGCGCCACCACCAGCGTGGTCTTGTTTTCGGCGATGCTGCGCAGCTCGGCCTGGATCGCGCGTTCATTGGCCGAGTCCAGCGCCGAGGTGGCCTCATCAAAAATCATGATGGGCGGGTTTTTCAGCAGGGTGCGCGCGATGGCCACCCGCTGCTTTTCGCCGCCAGAGAGTTTCAGCCCGCGCTCGCCGACCATGGTGGCATAGCCGGCCGGGGTCGAGCTGATGAAGTCGTGGATACGCGCGGCGCGGGCGGCTTCTTCTACCTGGGCGCGGCTGGCGCCGGGCTGGCCGTAGGCAATGTTGTATTCGACCGTGTCGTTGAACAGCACGGTGTCCTGCGGCACGATGCCGATGGCCTGGCGCAGGCTAGCCTGCGTCACCTCACGGATGTCCTGACCGGCGATGGTGATGCGGCCCCCGTCGACGCCGGGCCGCCCCAAGTCGGCGGCGGCCCCCTCGGGGGGCAGCGAGCCACTCGCAGAGGGCGAGCGTGGGGGCGCAACGCCGACATCGTAAAAGCGAAACAGCAGGCGCGCCAGTGTGGACTTGCCAGCGCCGGAGGAGCCGACCACCGCCACCGTTTTCCCCGGCGGGATCTCGAAGCTGATGTTGTGCAGGATGGGCCGCGACGCCTCATAGGCGAAGCTGACGTTCTCAAAACGCACGGCGGGCGAGGCCTGCAGCGCCAGCGCGGACGCGCCGGGCCGGTCAGCGATCTCGCGCTCCTTTTCCATCAGGGTGAACATCTTGGACAGGTCGGTCAGGCTTTGCTTGATCTCGCGGTAGAGCACGCCCAGGAAACCCAGCGGGATGTAGAGCTGGATCATGAAGGCGTTGACCATGACCAGGTCGCCCAGCGTCATGCGGCCGTCGACCACGCCCTGGGTCGCGCGCCAGAGCATGGCGACCAGGCCGGCGGCGATGATCAGTTGCTGGCCGGTGTTGAGCAAACTCAGCGTGGTCTGGCTCTTGACCGCGGCGCGGCGGTAACGCAAGAGATTTTCGTCGTAACGCCTGGCCTCGAAGTCTTCGTTGTTGAAGTACTTGACGGTTTCGTAGTTCAGCAGCGAGTCGATGGCCCGGCTGTGCGCTGACGAGTCCAGCTCGTTCATTTCCTTGCGGAATTTGGTGCGCCATTCGGTCACCGTGACGGTGAAGGTGATGTAAAACACCAGCGCAATGATGGTGATGCCGGCAAACCAGATGTCGAATTTGACCGCCAGCAGCGTCAGCACCAGCGTGACTTCGATCAGCGTCGGGATGATGCTGTACAGCGAGTACGAGATCAGCGAATGCACGCCGCGGGTGCCGCGCTCGATGTCGCGTGTCATGCCGCCGGTCTGGCGTTCCAGGTGAAAACGCAGGCTCAGGGCATGCAGATGCCGGAACACTTCCAGCGAGATGCGGCGCGCCGCGCCTTCGGTGGCCTTGGCGAACACCAGCTCGCGCAGCTCGGTGAACAGCGAGGTCGACAAACGCAGCAGCCCGTAACCCACCAGCAGCGCGGCCGGGACGACGAGCACAACCTGCACGTCGCCGGGTTTGAAGCTCATCGCATCGACCAGGTTTTTCAGCAGCAGCGGCACGCCGACGTTGGCGACCTTGGCGCCGACCATGAAGCTCAGCGCCGCCAGCACCCGCCATTTGTACTCCCACAGGTAGGGAAACAGGCGCTTGAGCGTGGCCCAGTCAGAGCGGTTCGGTTCGGGGGGAGAAGGGGCGCCGGGCGCTTTGGGCGCTTCGGCTGCGGGGGCATAGGAGCGCATCGGAGACAATTGTGCTGTTGTTTTAATTTCCACCACCGATTGTGCCTATGTCCACCGAATCCAGCCTTCCCCATGACCCCTTGAGCGTCAAGCTGCCCCTGGACAAGGAGCTGGTGCTCAAGGTCATCCCGATGCCCGCCGATTGCAATGCCAACGGCGACATCTTTGGCGGCTGGGTCATGGCCCAGGTCGACCTGGCCGGCTCGGTGATCCCGGCGCGTTATGCCGAGGGCCGCATGGCCACGGTGGCGGTCAATGAGTTCATCTTCAAGCAGCCGGTGCGGGTCGGCGACATCCTGTCCTTTTATTCGGAACTCACGCGAATTGGTCGCACCTCGATGACGGTCAAGGTCGAGGTGTATGCGGAGCGCTTCCGCTCCCAGGGGCGTTACATCAAGGTGACCGAGGCCAGCGTGACCTATGTGGCGATCGACGACGCCGGTCAGCCGCGGCCGGTGCCGCCGTCCTCACTGCCGCGCCCGCAGTAAATTCGCTCTGTTTTTGATAGCTGCTCACGCCAGTCCGGCATGGGCTAAAGGCCTATTACCCTCTTAAAACTTGCCGTGCCGGCCCTGCCCGCCGGCAAAACGCGCCGCGCCCTGCAGGCCTTCACCGATACATTCCCGGCCGCGGTCCCACTCCTGCTTGAGCGCCTGCGGCAGCGGCAGATCCCACTGTGTATACGCACTCTGGCGATCCGCCAGCATGGTTTTCTGCGGAAAAGCCGTGAGCTGTTGTGCCAATACCAGCGCCGCCTCGCGTGCCGTGCCGCGCGGCACCACCCGGTTGCACAGCCCCATCTGCAAGGCCTCAAGCGCCTCGACCTTGCGGCCGGTCAGGATCAGGTCCATCGCACGGCCCATGCCAACCAGGCGTGGCAGCCTCACCGTGCCGCCGTCAATCAGCGGCACGCCAAAACGCCGGCAATAGACGCCGAAGTAGGCGTCGTCTTCCATCACCCGCATGTCGCACCACAAGGCGAGCTCCATGCCGCCGGCAACGGCCGCGCCGCTGACGGCAGCAATCACCGGTTTGGACAGCAACAGACGCGAGGGACCCATGGGGCCGGCCGGGCTGCGGTCTTCCGCCTGAAACTCCAGGCCCGCAAACACCCCGGCATCGCCACCCTGGGCTTCGCGCAGCATCTTCGCGCCAAACTGCAAATCCCAGCCAGCGCAAAAATGCCCATGCGCGCCGTGAAACACCGCGACTTTTGCGCTGTCATCGGCATCAAAGGCCAGAAATGCCTCGTACAGCGCACGCGCATGCGCGCTGTCCACCGCGTTGCGCACGTCGGGGCGGTCCAGCGTGATGACCGTGATCTCGCCGCCTTTTTCAATATGCACTGTCATTCTTCATTTCCCCACCAACCAACACGCGGCGCCGCCAGGCAGGCGGCGAGTTCCTGATCACTCACATTGATTTCCATGCGCAGCAAGGCCGCCGCCATGGACTTGCCGAGGTTGTCCAGGCGCAGGTTGCGCGCCCCGCCGCCCTGCAGCGCGTCGTGCAGCACCAGTTTGATCGCCAGGATGTTGGGCAGGTACCAACACTCGATCTTGCCCGGCAGCCAGGGTGCGAAGTGGTCCGTCACCCGCTGCGTCGTCACCTCACGCGCCAGCACAGCGTAACCGCCCGCGTTCCAGGCAAACAGGCCGAAGTCCACCCAGTCGGCCTTGTCCCCGCTGCGCGCATGGGCCAGATCTGCGAGCCGGACTTTTCGCACGGGCGGGTTCATGTCTGCAGCACCTCGACGCGCGTTCGCGATTCAACCGCCTGGCGGCCCATCAACGCCGGCCAGATGCCCAGCAACTCGCTGCTGTTGTGCAGGCCCTGAAATCCGCAGGTGTAGGCCGGCCCGCTCAACGCCATCCACGGAAACAGCCGCCCGAAACCGTCAGCGGCTTTTTTGTCGCGTGTGTGTATCACCATGCGCACCCAGACCTCGTTCAACTCCGCCAGCGCTTTGGTATCGGGCAGGGGTGCCAGCGCGCCGTGCGCCGAATTCAGCCCCGGAAACTCAACAAACAACGCCTCATGCGGCACGGCTTTGTCAGCCAGTTGTGCCTTCACCATCTCCACAGCGGCCAGCGCCTTGTCGTAGGCATCGGGCCAACTGAAGCCCCAGGTCACCTCGCCCTTGAAGCCGTCGCGGTAGCCGCCCACCAGCTTGAGTTGCTGCGGGCGCGCATGACCGGTGGCGCCCGTCAAACGCACGCGATCCTGACCGAGGTCTTCGAGCGTGACGGTGGACAGATCCAGCACCACATCGGGCGACATATAAGCATGCGGGTTGTGCACCTCGTACAGCAGTTGCTGGCGCACCGTGTCGAAGTTGATGCGGCCGCCGGTGCCCGGCGCTTTCATGATGACGGCACTGCCGTCTTCGCTGACCTCGGCAATCGGGTACCCAATATGGGCCAGGTCGGGAATGTCCTTCCAGGCGTGCAGACTGCCGAAGTTGCCGCCGCTGCCCTGGCCCGAACATTCGAGCAGATGCCCGACCGCCAGACCCTGTGCCAGGCGGTTCAGGTCGGGCGGTGTGGCGGGCTTGTCATCACCCAGATTCCAGTTGAACGCATGCGCCAGCGGTCCGAGGAAAAGTGCGGCGTCGGCGACACGGCCGGTGATCACAATGTCTGCGCCTTGCTGCAGTGCAGAAATGACGGGCCGCGCGCCGAGGTAGGCGTTGGCGAACACCATGCGATCACGCACCGTATCAAATGCAGCGCCGCTGAACATGTGTGGCGGCGCCAGGCCGGCGAGCTCTTGCAACACGTCGTCACCTGTCACAACGGCGACGCGCGCAGACCAGCCCCTGGCTGCAAAAGCGGTCCGGACCGCAGCCGCCGCACCGGCCGGATTGAGCCCGCCGGCGTTGCAGACAAAACGGACGTTTCGCTGCGCCATCGCCGGCCACAAGGCCATCAAAAATGGCACCACGTCCCTAGCGTAGCCCAGCGAGGCGTCGCGCTGTAAATCTTTCTGCAGGATGGCCAGTGTGAGCTCGGCGAGATGGTCGCTGACGATGTACTGAACCCCACCGCGTTCGATGCTGGCGAGCACCGGCTCCCATGCGTCTCCGTAGAAACCCAACCCGGCACCAATCCGGATTGATTTTTTCATTGAATGCAGCTCATGATCAACCCCGTCAAATTTCAAACCCGAAAAAACCGCGCCCCAACAGCGTCCGGCTGTGGGCTATTTTTACCAAGCGTCTGCTTTGTAAAAATTAATTGTGGAGTAAATGTGCAGTTATTGCAATTGATCATCGATGGCACCGCGCAAGGCTGTATTTACGGGTTGATCGCCCTGGGTTTTGTCCTCATTTACAAGGCCACCGAAACCGTGAGCTTCGCTCAGGGCGAACTCATGATGCTGGGCGCTTTCGGCGGCCTGGCCTGCATGACCATGCTGGGCTTTCCCTACTGGCTGGCCATCCTCAGCTCGATTGCCGGCATGGCCCTGTTCGGCGTGTTGCTGGAGCGGCTGGTGATCCGCCCCATCCTCGGACAGCCGGCGTTTTCCATCGTGATGCTGACCATCGGTGTCGGCTATGTGGCGCGCGGGCTGATCACCATGATCCCCGGCATCGGCACCGAAACCCACACCCTGCCCGTGCCTTACAAGGACCAGATCTGGAACGTCGGCGCGCTGGTTCTCAATGTCGAAAAAATGGCTGTCATCGGCACCACCGCCGTGTTGTGCCTAGTGCTGTTTGCGGCCTTCAAGTACAGCAAGATCGGCATCGCGATGCAGGCCTCCTCGCAGAACCAGCTGGCCGCCTACTACATGGGTATTCCGGTCAAACGCATCAACGGCCTGGTGTGGGGGCTGGCGGCTGCGGTCGCGGCCGTGGCCGGCCTGCTGCTTGCGCCCATCACCTTTGTACACGCCAACATGGGTTTCATCGGCCTGAAGGCTTTCCCGGCGGCGGTGGTCGGCGGCTTTGGCAGCCTGCCCGGCGCGATTGTCGGTGGCCTGGTGATCGGCATTGTCGAATCGATGGCCGGCTTTTACGCACCCGACGGCATCAAGGACATCGCCGCCTATGTGGTGGTGCTGATCATGCTGATGGTCAAACCCAGTGGTTTGTTCGGCGAAAAACTCCGCAAGAAAGTCTGAGCCCCATGCGTTTTATTTTCAAGACCGATTACGGTCAGGACATCAAGCTTGCCAAACACGGCGGCCATGTGTTCTGGTACGGCGCATTGATGCTGCTGCTGGTGGCGGCGCCCTGGCTGTTTGCGGAATACTGGCTGGCGCAGCTCACCTTCATCCTGATCTATGCCATTGCCGGCCTGGGGCTGATGCTGCTGGCGGGCTTTACCGGCCTGTTCTCGCTCGGGCATGCGGCCTTTCTCGGTGTCGGTGCCTACACGCAGGCGGTGATGACCAATGCCGGCGTGCCTTTCCCGATTGCACTGGCCTGCGCTGCCGGCCTCTCGGCCGCCGTGGGCCTGGTGGTCGGGTTGCCGGCGCTGCGCGTCAAGGGCATTTACCTCGGCATGGCCACGCTGTCCTTCGGTTTCATCGTCGAGGAAGTGTTTGCGCGCTGGGAAAAGGTCACCGGCGGCAACGCCGGTATCCACATCAAGGCGCCCGACATGTTCGGCTGGAAGCTCGACAGCGGCGAGTCCTTTTATTTCCTTTGCCTGATTCTTGCTGTGGGTTCAACCCTGGCCATCCTGAACCTGCTGCGTTCACCGACCGGCCGCGCGTTTGTGGCGATTCGCGATTCGGAAATTTCCGCGCAGAGCATGGGCATTCACCTGGCCCGTTACAAGACCCTCTCGTTTGCACTGTCGGCGGCGCTGGCCGGTATTGCCGGCGCCCTGTATGCGCACAAGCTGCAATTCATCTCGCCTGAGCAGTTCAACATCCTGCAGTCGATTGACTTGCTGCTGATGATTGTGGTCGGCGGTGTCGGCTCGGTGCACGGCGCTTTTCTGGGGGCGATCTTCCTGATCTCGATGCCGCAGGCGATTGCGCTGGTCAAGGACTACCTGCCCGCCGCCATTGGCCAGGCGCCCGGCCTGCAGGGCGTGGTCTACGGCATGGTGCTGATCGCCTTTGTGCTGTTTGAGCCGCTCGGCCTGTATGGCCGCTGGCTCAAGATCCGCACCTACCTGCAGACCTTTCCGTTCTACCGCAAGGGCATGTTCAAGCGGCAGAAATCCTTCCAGAAATCGGATCGCCTCAAATGAGCGCCATGCAACAAACAATTGGCCAGCCACTGCTGGCGGCGCGCAATCTTAGCGTGCGTTTCGGCGGCGTACTGGCCGTCAACAACGTCAGCTTCGATGTCAAACAGGGCGAGGTTTTTACCCTGATCGGGCCCAACGGTGCGGGCAAGACCACGGTGTTCAACCTGATCAGCCGCATCTACACGCCGACCACCGGCGAGATCGACTACCTGGGTGCGAAGCTGACCGATCAGCCACCGCACAAGATCGCAGCGCTGGGCATCGCCCGTACCTTTCAGAACATTGAACTGTTTGAACACGCCACGGTGCTGCACAACCTGCTGATCGGCCGGCACACCCACCGCCAGACCGGCCTGTGGAGCGAAATTTTCTTTACCCGGAAAACCCGTGACGCTGAAATCCAGGCACGCGAAAAGGCCGAACAGGTCATCGACTTCCTGGACCTGCAGCACCACCGCGACTCCTACGTCGCCGGTCTGCCCTACGGCGTGCGCAAGGTGGTGGAACTGGCCCGCGCTTTGTGCACCGAGCCCAAGCTGCTCTTGCTCGACGAACCCTCTTCGGGCCTGAATGTTGAAGAAACCGATGACATGGCTTTCTGGATCCAGGACATCAAGAACGAATTGGGCATCACGGTGCTGATGGTGGAGCACGACATGACACTGGTCTCCAAGGTGTCCGACCGGGTGCTGGCGATGAACCAGGGCGAGGTGCTGGCCATGGGCACGCCGCGCGAGGTGCAGAACGATCCCGGCGTGATCGAAGCCTACCTGGGCTCCATCGACGACGTGTCTTCGCTGCGCCGACAGCACAAGGCCGTCGATGTCCATGCGGGGAGCCGATCATGAGCGCCGTGCGACCTCCCGTCAGTGACCAGCCCGTGCTCAAGCTGCTCAACGTCGAAAGCTCCTACGGCCCGATCAAGGCCATACGCGGTGTCAGCCTGCAGGTGCGCCGCGGCGAGATCGCCACCGTGCTGGGCTCCAACGGCGCTGGCAAAACGACCATTCTGAAAACCATCTCCGGCATCATCGACCCGCGAAAGGGATCGATTGAGTTCAAGGGCGGCAACATCACCGCGCAGGACCCGGCTTACATCGTGCAGCAGGGCCTGAGCCACGTGCCTGAAGGCCGCGAAGTGTTTCCGCTGCTCAGCGTGCGCGACAACCTGCTAATGGGCGCCTACACCCGCAAGGACCGCGACGGCGTGGCCAAAGACATCGAAGCGGTGTTCGGCTACTTCCCCATCCTGCGCGAGCGGGCCTTGCAGGACGCCGGCCTGCTGTCGGGCGGCCAGCAGCAGATGCTGTCCATCTCGCGCGCGCTGATGGCCTCGCCCGACCTGATCCTGCTCGACGAACCCAGCCTGGGCCTGTCCCCCAAGCTGACCAAGGAAATTTTCGAGATTGTGGTGCGCATCAACCGCGAGCGCGGCACCACGATTTTGCTGGTCGAACAAAACGCCAACATGGCCCTGAACGCCTCCGACTATGGCTACGTGCTGGAAAACGGCCGCATTGTGATGGAAGACACCTGTGCCCGCCTGCGGGAAAAGGAAGACATCAAGGAGTTCTACCTGGGCATGAAGGAAGACGGCGTACGCAGCGAGCGCCGCTGGAAGAAAAAGAAAACCTGGAGATGAAGATGACCGAAGAATTCGCCAAGCCGGGGCCGCGGATCTGGCTTTGCCAGTCCGCAGGCGCAGCGCCCCCCCGGGGGGCAGCGCAGCACACGCAGTGGCAAGCGTGGGGGCACTATGTCTAATCTCTGGGACCTCTCCCACATCCAGCCCGAAACCCGTGTGGTGCTCGAGGGCGAAACCATTCCGGCCCTGTTCTGGAACGGCGTGGCGCAGCGGCAGGACAAGGTCTGGATGCGGCAGAAAAAACTCGGCATCTGGCGCAGCTGGAGCTGGAACCAGACCGGCGAAGCGGTCAACGAGATTGCCGGCGGCCTGATGAGCCTGGGTTTCGGACCCGGCGAATGCGCCTCCATTCTGTCGAACACCGTCATCGAATGGGTGCTGGCTGACCTGGCCGTGCTCAGTTGCGGCGGCGTGGCCAACGGCATCTACCCGACCGATGCGGCTTCACAGGTGCATTACCTCTGCGAAGACTCTGCGACCCGCATCCTTTTCGTCGAGGACGACGAGCAACTTGACAAGGCACTTGAAGTGCGCAGCCAGCTCCCCGGCCTGCGCAAGATCGTGGTGTTCGACATGGAAGGCCTGCGCGACCTCGACGAGCCCGACGTCCTGAGCCTGGCGGCCCTGCGTGAGCTCGGCCGCGCCTGGCTGGCGCAGCACCCGGATGCGGTCCAGGCACGCGTCAAAGCGTGCCGCCCCGAAGACCTGGCCATTCTGGTCTACACCTCGGGCACCACCGGCAAGCCCAAAGGCGCCATGCACAACCACAAGGGGCTCGTGTTCACCGCGCGCGGCTACAACACGCTGGTGGCGCAGGACGAAAACGACGAACGCATGTGTTTTCTGCCGCTGTGCCACATTGCCGAACGCATGGGGGGCGAGTATTTTGCGCTGTACACCGGCGCCAAACTCAACTTTGTTGAAAACCCTGAGACGATTCCCGAGAACGTGCGCGAAATCGCCCCGACCGTTTTCACCGCCGTGCCGCGCGTCTGGGAAAAGTTTTACTCAGGCGTGATGATTTCGCTGAAGGAAGCCAGTCGTTTGCAGCAGGCCGCCTACGCCTGGGGCATCGGTGTGGGCACCGAGATTGCCGACAAAGTCATGGCCGACCAGCCGGTCAGCGGCTGGCTCAAACTCAAGTTCACGCTGGCTCGCTGGATCGCGCTCGACAACGCACGCAAGCTGATCGGCATTCACCGCGCCCGATTTTGTGTGACCGGCGCCGCACCGATCTCACCGGAACTCGTCAGGTGGTACATGGCGCTCGGCGTTCCGATGCTGGAGGTCTGGGGCATGACGGAAACCTGCGGTGCCGCCACGGGCGTGCCGGCCAGCCGCATCAAGCCCGGCTCGATTGGTCCGGCTGCGGGCTACAACGAAGTCAGGCTCGACCCGGCGACCGGAGAAATTCTGGTGCGCGGCACCAATGTTTTCATGGGCTACCTGAACCTGCCGGACAAAACGCGTGAAACCATCGACCCAGACGGCTGGCTGCACACCGGCGACGTGGGCCTGGTGGACGAGGAAGGTTTCTACCGCATCACCGACCGCATGAAGGACATCACCATCACGGCCGGCGGCAAAAACGTGACCCCCAGCGAACTGGAGAACGAACTCAAATTTTCGCCCTACGTCACCGATGCCGTGGTCATTGGCGACAAGCGGCCTTATCTCACCGCCATCATCATGATCGACCAGGAGAACGTCGAGAAGTATGCCCAGGACAACGATGTGCCTTTCAGCAACTACCAGAGCCTGACCCGTTCAGCGGAGGTGCAGGAGCTGATTCAGGCCGAGCTGGACCGGGTCAACAAGAAGTTTGCGCGGGTCGAGCAGATCAAGAAGTTTTTCCTGCTTGAGACGCAACTGAGCGCTGAAGACGAAGAACTGACGCCGACCATGAAGCTCAAACGCAAGCTGGTCGAGAAAAAATACGCGGAACAGATTGAGGCGATGTACCGCTAAGGACTCTCTGCGCAACTCCCGCCGCGCGCGGCGCGAGTTATGCAGAGGGTCCTTAAGTAGTTTCCCTTGCGTAGTTACGCCAGCTTGACTTTCGGGGGCCGGCGTCAAGAATGCATAGTGTTTCTCGCCTGTAGCAAGCAGGCGATGCCCCCTTTATTACAGGAGACTTTCATGACTTTTAAAACCACTCTGACACTGGCTGCGCTGGCACTGGCCGCCGGTCAGGGCATGGCCCAGCAGGGCGTGAGCAAAACCGAAATCACCCTGGGCTCGATCCAGGACCTGTCCGGACCGATTGCGGGCTTCGGCAAGCAGGCCCGGCTGGGCATGTTGCTGCGGGTCGACGAGATCAATGAGCAAGGCGGCATCAATGGCCGCAAACTCAGGATCATTGTGGAAGACTCGGCCTACGACCCCAAGAAGGCCGTGCTCGCAGCCCAGAAGCTGGTCAACCAGGACAAGATTTTCATGATGGTCGGCCACATCGGCACGGCGCAGAACCTGGCCGCCATGCCGGTGCAGTTCGACAAGAATGTGATCAACTTTTTCCCGATCACGGCAGCACGCGAGATGTACGAGCCCTTCCACAAGCTCAAGTACTCCTTCGCCGCGACCTACTTCGACCAGATGCGCAATGCAGCGCCCAAACTGGTCAAGGAAAAAGGCATCAAAAAAGTCTGCACCATGTACCAGGACGACGAGTTCGGCCTGGAAGTCATGCGTGGCGGCGAGGCCGGCCTGAAAACCATAGGCATGGAGTTCGCCGAAAAAACCTCCTACAAGCGCGGTGCAACAGATTTTTCATCACAAGTCGCCAAGATGAAGTCTTCGGGTTGCGAGATGGTGGTGCTGGGCACCATCATCCGCGAGACCATTGGCGCCATTGGCGAGTCACGCAAGACCGGCTTTAACCCGGTGTTCCTGGGCTCCAGCGCGGCCTACACCGACCTGATTCACAAGCTGGGCGGCCCGGCCATGAATGGTTTGTACGCCACGATGACGGTTCAAAACCCCTATCTGGATGAGGCGTCGCAGCCAATCCGGTTCTGGGCCAACAAGTACAAAACCAAGTTCAATGAAGACCCAACAGTGTTCTCGGTCTACGGCTACAACATCATCGACACCTTCGCCAAAGCAGCCCAGAAAGCCGGTCCCAACCTGACCACCGACAGCTACATCAAGGTGATGGACACCATGGTCATCCCGCCCGACATGTTCGGTAGCGCCCAGGCCACGTTCTCGCCCACCAAGCGTCTGGGCAGCGATGCATCGCGGCTGTCGCAGATCACCGAGGGCAAATGGAAGCCGGTGTCCGAGTACATCAAATAAGCCCCCACGCGGTTGACCAAAAAAGAAAGCCACCCTCGGGTGGCTTTTTTCATGACACGATGTAAGCGCCCGCGCCGGTGGACAGCAGCTTGCCGTCTGCCCCGAGAAACTCCATGCGGGTGCTGGCCACCCGGGAGCCCAGGCGCATGACCTCAGCGCGCAACTCGAAATGGTCGCTGATGCCGGGGCGCAGGTAGTCCACCCGCAGGTCGATGGTGCCGAGCTTGCTGAAACGCTGCAGCCGCTGCAGCGGTGACTCGTCCATGTGGCGCGCACCGATGGCGGCCATCACCGCCAGCCCGCCCATGGCATCGAGTCCGGCGCTGATCACGCCGCCGTGGATGCGGTTGTGCGCGTAGTGGCCGACCAATTGATCTGTCATGGTGATGCGCGCGGCAACACGCTCTGGCGAAAGCAGGGTGATTTTCAGCCCCAGCACACGGTTGAAGACGATTTTTTCTTCAAACAGCGTTTTCAGACCGGCAACAAATTCAGGTTCAAACTCGACGGGGCTTGGGGCCGGGGGGGTGATTTTGCTCATAGGCCCAATTGTCGTGCAGCGAGGTCTTTCATGATTTCTTCAGCGCCACCGCCAATCATCATGACCTTGACCTCGCGGTAGATACGTTCGCTTTTTGTACCGCGCATGAAACCCATGCCGCCGAGGATCTGCACCGCCTGGTCGGCACAGAACTGCATGGTCTGCGTCGCGTGGTTCTTGAGCATGCAGACCTGGGCCACCCAGTCAGGGCCCTGGTCACCAGCATCGGCACGGTCGGCCACCGCGTCGACCCAGGCCTGCGTGGAAGCGATGCGCATCTGCATGTCCACCAGCTTGTGGCGGACCACCTGCTTGTCCGACAGCATGCCCCCAAAGGCCTTGCGCTGGCGCGCCCAGTGCAGCGCCTCGTCATAACAGGCTTGCGCAAAACCCAGGGCGGCGGCGGACATCGCCATCCGTTCGCCGTTGAAGTTGCTCATGATGATTTTGAAGCCGCCGCCCTCCTCGCCCAGCAAATGGCTGGCAGGCACCCGTACGCCGTCAAAGCGCAAATGTGCGGTGTCGGAGCACCACCAGCCCATTTTCTGCAGCGCGGTGCGGGACAGGCCAGGGCTGTCGCCGGTCACCAGCACCATCGAAATGCCACCGGCGCCTTTGCTTCCAGCATCCCCGGTGCGCACTGCCACGGTGATGACGTCGGCCCGCATGCCCGAGGTGATAAAGACCTTTTCGCCGTCAATCACGAAGTCGTCGCCGTCGCGCCGCGCCGTCGTCCGCAGGGCCGCCACGTCGGAGCCCCCACCGGGCTCGGTGATCGCCAGTGCCGCAATTTTTTCGCCGCGCAACACGGCCGGAATTACCGCCTGCTGCAAGGCCGTCGATCCGTGCGCCAGCACTGGCGGCAAACCGATGTTGTGCGAAAACAGGCTGGCCAGCACACCGCCGCTGCCGCCATAACGGCACAGCGCCAGCGTCATCGCATGGCGCATCCGCCAGGATGCGGGCGTGCCGCCGACCGCCTCGGGGTAACCCAGGGCCAGCAGGCCCAGATCAGCTGCCTGGCGGTACAGCGCGCGCGGAAATTCGCCGGCATCGTCCCACTGGCTGACATGCGGCGCAATCTCACGCTGGGCAAATCGCCTGACCGATTCGCTGATGTCGGCCAGGGCCTCCAGATCAAAAGGCCGCGGCGTCATGCTTCAAACCTCAGCAGCACCTGGCCGGTCGCGGTCTGCTGACCTGGCGCTACTTCCACCGCCGCGACAACAGCATCACGCGTGGCACACACCGCGTGTTCCAGCTTCATCGATTCGATCACCAGCAAGGTGTCGCCACGCTGGACTTTCTCGCCAGCCGAGACCTTGACGGCGAGCAGTTTGCCGTTGAACGGTGCCCGCAGTTCCATCGCGCGGTTGGCCCATGCCGGGCCGGCAGCCGGCGCAAAGCTCGCGTCCCTGAGCCAGACGTCGGTGGCGCCGACCTGCACATGCCACCGCCCATCTGCCACCTGGCAAGCCTGCACGCTGCTGCGCAGACCATCCACGGTGACGACCATCGGGCCGCCGCCGGTGCGCGTGCAGGTAGCGAGGTGCTGCTGCGCACCACACATAATTTCCAGCCGTCCCGAGCCGGTTTCGGTCACGGTGATCGCCAGCACCTGCTCGCCATGCAACAGCCGCAGCGTTTTGGTGAAAGGACAGGGCAAGGCCTGCGCCGCGCCCGACCCTGCGCCAAAGTGCACGGCCAGCGCGGCAGGCAACAGCACCTGTCCTTGCCGGTCGTGCAGGCGCTTGCGGATACTGTCGCCGTGTTCGGCCAGGAACGGAATCAAGGCCTGACCGGCCCTGAATACCGGGTGCGCCAGACAGGCGGCGAGGAAAGCGCGGTTGGTCGGCAGCCCCAGCACCTGCGTGCCTGCCAGCGCAGCCATCATCTTTTCAATCGCTTCGCTGCGGCTGGCGCCGTGAACAATGAGTTTGCCGAGCATGGCGTCGTAATACGGCGTGACCTCGCCGCCGGACTGCAGGGCGTGGTCGAAACGGACATGGGCGGGTGCCATGAAGTGCTGCACCCGGCCGGTGTGTGGTGAAAAGTTGTCGTCTTCCGCGCACAGCCTGACTTCGATGGCATGGCCGCTGAACGTTACCTGCTCCTGGCGCAGCGGCAGGGGTTCACCCTGAGCAACACGCAACTGCCATTCGACCAGGTCCAGTCCGGTCAGGGCTTCGGTCACGGGGTGTTCAACTTGGAGGCGCGTATTCATCTCCATGAGAAAGAACTCGCCCTTCTCATCGACTAAAAATTCCACCGTGCCTGCGCCCACGTATCCGGCGGCCTGCGCCAGCGCGACCGCACAGGCGCCCATGCGCTCGCGCAAGTCAGGGTTCACTGCCGGGCTCGGCGACTCCTCGATCAGTTTCTGGTGGCGGCGCTGCACCGAACAGTCCCGCTCGCCGAGATGGATGCAGTGACCCTGCGCATCGGCAAACACCTGTACCTCGACATGGCGCGGGCTCAAGAGCGCGCGTTCGAGCAGCAACTCGCCGTTGCCGAAGGACGACAAGGCTTCGGAACGGGCGCTGTCCAAGGCAGCCAGCAACCCGGAAGCCTGGGTCACCAGGCGCATCCCGCGGCCGCCCCCGCCGGCCGTGGCCTTGACCATCAGCGGGTAGCCCACTTTGACGGCCTCGGCCAGCAGCCGGTCATTCGATTGATCACCGCCCTGGTAGCCCCGCAGGCAGGGAATATTTTTCGCCAGCGCGAGCTCCTTGGCAGCCGCCTTGTTGCCGAGCGCACGTATCGCGGCCGGCGGCGGGCCGACCCAGACAAGGCCAGCGTCCAGCACCGCCTGCGCGAAGTCGGCGTTTTCGCTCAGGAAGCCATAACCGGGATGCACCGCATCGGCGCCGCTGGCCTGGGCGGCGGCCAGCAACTTGTCGACACGCAGATAGGACTCCGCCGACGAATTGCCCCCCAGCGCCACCGCGCTGTCGGCCTCAAGCACATGCAGGGCCCCGGCGTCGGCATCGGAATACACCGCCACAGTGGCCATGCCCAGGCGATGCGCGGTGCGCTGAATGCGCCGCGCAATCTCGCCCCGGTTGGCGATCAGCAGGCGGCGAATGATCGTGGTGCTCATGCCGCCCAGCCCGGTTTGCGCTTGTCGGCAAATGCCGCCAGACCTTCTGCCGCCTCCGGGCTGCGCAAATTTGCTACAAATTTAATAGCTGCTTGCACAGGCAGGTCATGGGCTACAGGCGTATTTAACATACAAAACAAGGCCTTGGTATGCGCCACGGCACCGGGCGCCGCGCGGCGCAGCATGCTGATGCGCTGCGTCAACGCAGTCTGCAGATCAGGGGCAAGCTCATCGGCGAGACCCAGCGCCAGCGCCAGCGCCTGGTCTGCAGAGAGTTTTTCCCCAGACAGCAGCAGCCGACGTGCCGCGCGGTCACCGAGGCGGCGATGAACAACAATGGCGATCTGCGCCGGCACCACCCCCAGCGTCACTTCAGGGGCAGCAAACACAGCCGTTGGCGTTGCCAGCACAAAGTCGGCGCAGCACACCAGGCCCAGGCCCCCGCCCATGGCCGGGCCGTCAACGGCGACCAGCAGCATTTGCGGCAGGGCGCACAAAGCCTCAAGCAAGCTACCGAAACCGGCATTCATCGCAATCAGCGGGTCGGTCTGGCCGGCGGGCAAGGCCTGGCCTATCGACGCCGCAAAACCACCGAGGCTGCCGCCGGCGCAGAACGCACCACCGCCGCCCTGCAGCACCACGAAGCGCAGCGTGTTATCGGTGGCTGCGCGCTGGCAGGCCTGGCGCAGCGCGCCCACCAACTCGTCAGTCAGCGCGTTGCGCGTGGCAGGGTCGTGGAGCGTCCAGGACTCGACCTCGCCGGCGCGGGTGATCTGCAGCTTGCCGGGCAGTGTGCTGTCCATCAGGCGGCGGGTTTCCGGCTTTTGGACAAGCCCATGGTTTTGGCGATGATGCCCATCATCACCTCGTCGGCGCCGCCGCCTATGGACGCCAGACGACCGTCGCGGTACATGCGCGCGACCTTGTTCTCCCAGGTGAACCCCATGCCGCCCCAGAACTGCAAGCAGGTGTCGGGCACCAGCCGGTTCAGGCGACCGGCCTTGAGTTTGGCCATGGAGGCCAGCTCGGTCACGTCCTGGCCCTGCACATAAAGTTCGCAGGCGCGGTAGGTCATGGCGCGCAGGCTTTCGACCTCGGTTTTCATCTCGGCCAGCTTGAACTGAACCCACTGCTGATCAGCCAGGGTGGCGCCGAACAGCTTGCGCTCGTGTGCCCACTCGACGGTCCATTCCACGCAATTGCTCAGCGACTGGATGCAACTGGCGGCGCACCACAGCCGCTCCTCCTGGAACTGCATCATCTGGTACATGAAGCCCGAACCCTCGGCACCGATCAGGTAGCGCTGCGGCACCCGCACCTCGTCAAAATAAATCAGGCCGGTGTCGCTGGCGTTCATGCCGATCTTCTTGATCTTTTTACCGACCTCGATGCCCTTGCGCAGCTTGCCGCCTTCGCGCATGGGCACCATCACCAGGCTTTTGTTCTTGTGCTGCGGACCGTCACCGGTATTTACCAGCATGCACATCCAGTCGGCCTGCAGGCTGTTGGTGATCCACATCTTCTGACCGCTGATCACGTAGTCGTCGCCGTCCTTGCGCGCCACGCTCTTGATGGCCGACACGTCGCTGCCGGCGCCGGGTTCGCTCACACCGATACAGCCCACCATCTCGCCCGCGATGGCCGGCGCGAGAAAGTCGCGTTTGAGTTCTTCGCTGCCAAAGCGTGCCAGCGCGGGCGTGGCCATGTCGGTCTGTACGCCAATCGCCATCGGGATGCCGCCGCAGTGGATGTGTCCCAGCGTTTCCG
>NZ_JAYWHI010000092.1:0-2666 GCF_043778355.1 Polaromonas sp. | reverse complement strand
GGCACGCCTGCCCGAGCTGCAGTCCGGCTTGCCTGCATCCGTCAAAGTTGATGTGCTGAGCGACCGCACCACCGGCATACGCGCGTCCGTCATGCATGTGCAAATCGAATTGCTGCTGGCTGTGCTGCTGGTGGTGCTGGTAATTTTTGCTTTCTTGCACAGCTTGCGCGCCACCGTCATTGCCAGTCTGGCCGTGCCGATATCACTGATTGGCACCTGCGGCGCGATGTACATGCTGGGTTACAGCTTGAACAATTTGAGTTTGATGGCATTGACGATTGCTACAGGCTTTGTGGTTGATGACGCGATTGTGATGATTGAAAACATCTCACGCTATATTGAAGAAGGCATGGCACCCATGCAGGCCGCCATCACAGGTGCAGCGCAAATTGGTTTCACAATTATTTCGCTGACGGTGTCGCTGATTGCGGTGTTGATTCCACTGCTGTTCATGGGCGATGTGGTGGGGCGCTTGTTCAGGGAGTTTGCAGTCACGCTGGCCATCACCATTTTGATTTCTGCGGTGGTGTCTTTAACGCTGGTGCCGATGATGTCTGCAAGATGGTTAAAAAAGGCATCTCCCAAGAACGAAGAAGGCAAACTGCAACAGTTTTTCAGCGGCGTGATGACGCGCTATGACGGCGGGTTGACCTGGGTTTTGAAGCACCAGTTCATCACACTACTGGTGGCATTTTTAACGCTGGCACTCACGGTGCTCCTTTACTTGGTGATTCCCAAGGGACTCTTCCCTACACAAGACACAGGCCAGTTGCAAGCGCGCGTGCAAGCAACGCAATCCATCTCCTACGCCCGCATGGCCGAGCTGCAGCAAGCCACCGCCAAAGTAATTCTTGAAGACCCGGACGTTGAAAATTTATCGTCATTTGTCGGCGTAGACGCTGCCAACAACACCATGCTGCACACCGGCCGCATGCTGATCAATTTGAAAAAAGTACGCACAACCAGCCAGCAGGCGACGATAGCGAGACTAAAAGAAAGCGCCAGCAAAATTCCAGGTGTGACGCTGTACCTGCAGCCCACCCAAGACCTGACGATTGACGCTGAAACCGGGCCAACCCAGTATCGCGCATCGTTAGAAGGCTCAGACAACAAAGTGGTGGTGCAGTGGGCCAAAAAACTGGCCGAGCGCATGGCCACCCTAGCCAGCGTGCGCAATGTGGCGACGGATGCGGGGGCAACAGGCGCATCGGTCTTCGTCACCGTCGACCGCGACACGGCTTCACGCTTGGGCATTTCCACTTCTTCGATTGATGACGCGCTCTACAGCGCCTTCGGTCAGCGAATCGTCTCAACCATTTTTACCGAGACGAATCAATACCGCGTGATCTTGGAGGCTTTGCCCAATCAACTGACGACGGCCGCCTCACTGGGCAGCTTGCAGCTTAAAACCGGCGCAGGCGGCACCACGCCACTGGCCAGCATCGCTACCATCACCGAACGGCCTGCGCCGCTGCAAGTCACCAACGTCGACCAGTTCCCCGCCACCACACTTGGGTTTGACACAGCGCCCGGCACATCTCTGGGCAAAGCGGTTGACGACATTAAACAAGCCGCCAAGGACATTGCCCTGCCTGCCAGCGTGAGCCTGACTTTCTTGGGCGCATCCGGCGCGTACGAGGCATCGCTGGCCAGCCAGTTGTGGCTGATTTTGGCGGCGCTGGTATGTGTGTACATCGTGCTGGGTGTGCTGTATGAAAGCTACATTCACCCGCTGACGATTTTGTCGACGCTGCCGTCTGCGGGTGTGGGCGCGCTGCTGGCGCTGATGATCAGCGGCTCAGACTTGGGTGTGATCGGCATCATCGGCATTATTTTGCTGATCGGCATCGTCAAGAAAAACGCCATCATGATGATTGACTTTGCGATTGATGCGGAGCGAACGCAAGGCAAGTCGGCGCAGGAGGCGATTCATCAGGCGGCTCTTTTGAGATTCAGGCCTATTTTGATGACGACGTTGGCGGCTTTGTTTGCTGCTGTTCCTTTGATGTTGGGGTGGGGGGAGGGCTCTGAGCTTCGTCGTCCTCTTGGGCTGGCGATTTTTGGGGGACTTGTTGTTAGTCAGGTGCTTACTTTGTTCACGACGCCGGTTATTTATTTGGGGTTTGATCGGTTGGGACGTAAATTGGGTCGAAAAGGCTAGTTTTTACGTATGTTTTATGCCTCCAGACTAATGAATATGGGCGCGAGTAGCTTCTTAATTGATAGCGGTTTTAACTCTGCGGGGTTTGCCGGGAGTCGCCCGGCTGCGAGTCACTTTCTTTTGCTTCGCCAAAAGAAAGTAACCAAAGAAAAGGCGACCCGCAGTCTGGGTCCCTACGCTGGCGCTTCGGGCAACTTGCGGTGCTCGAAGGCAGCGGAATTTTTAGAAACTAGTCTGCTTTGCAGCCGTCGGACATCTAAAAATTTGTTTCCGCTGCCTCCTGCGCTCCTCAGCCCAGCCAGGACGGGTTGGGGAGATAAATTCGGATGCGGGGGCAGCCCTCACCCCAACCCTCTCCCGCAGGGAGAGGGAGGAAGTCCGAGTTCATTCCCTAAACCCGTCCCGGCTGGGCTTGAAAAAGCTGAAGGAGACGGATTAAAAAATTTAGATGTTCGACGGCTGCGCAGCAGACTAGTTTCTAAATTTTCCGGCTCCTTCAGCTTTT
>NZ_JAYWHI010000091.1:0-7427 GCF_043778355.1 Polaromonas sp. | reverse complement strand
GTATCCTCGCCAGAAAAAGTACTAACTAAACTTTTGGCATACGAAGAGCCCGGTTTTCCTTTGATTTGATGGCCATGAACAAGCTATGCGCCCCTCGTCAGCGTTTCCAGCATCGACGAATACACATCCGGATGAATCATCGGATGGCTGTTCATTTCAAGAAACCAGACACGTCCCTGTTCGTCGACAACGGCATCGAGCGTGAACATCTGCCGGCCATGCAACTGCGCCGGCATGCATTTACCCAACAAAGAAGCAGCCTTCGCAAACTGGTGGCGGATGGCCTCTTCCTGCGTCGACCACACATTGCGGTTCTCAAATACCGGCGCGTCAAACGGCGTGGCGTACTTGAAGTCCAGCAATACCTTTTGCCCAACCTCCGGTATGGACGCACTGGTCAGGCCCTGCCACGCCAGCATCGCCGCGGCTTTGTCCAGCGGTAGCGCTTGGCCCACGTTGCCGCGGCGCGCGGCCAGGGCCTCGAGGCTTCGCACCCCGTCACCAACCAGATAGGGCGACTCCACCAGTTCCAGCGCCACCACCTCGCGATTCCAGCACCAGGCTTTGGCACTGCGTCCGGTCACGAATTGCTCGCAGTAAGACCCCTGTGCCATGGCTTGAACATAGTCCCAAGCCCTCGCGTCAAATGGACCCTCAATATTCAGACCGAAGGAGCCACTGCATTTTTTGACAAGAAAATTCTCCGCCAGCGGCTCGGCGCCCTTCCAGCCCGCCGGAACGCGCAGGCCCATGGCGCTGGCCTGGCGCTTGAACGCCAGCTTGTCACTTGCGAGCAACCAACTCTCCGGCTCAGGCGGATGCCATCCCGCAAACGCTCCTGCCTCCTCGAAAGCCCGGATGTAACACAGGCGCCCCTCCCGCTGGGTCACAAAGCGCGGTGCCATGTGCTGAACCTGCGTCCCCCGCGTGAGCGTCAGCGACCAGCTACTGGCGGACAGATGTATCTGTACCCCGTGCAGATTCGCCCAGCGCCGCACCGCGCGCAGATGATTCAGGGGATTGAGGATGTACAGCACGAGTCGGGCCGCGCTTCAGGGAAATGGATGCGGAAAGCCGTCCCAGCCATCGTGCAGGGCAATGCCCATGCCCAAGGGCATCAAAAACGCACCAAAAGCAATCGGCACCAGGCCCGGTGCAACCACACGCGCGACGTGGATGGGGCGGTTCTTGTAGTCCTTTGGCAACCCTTCTTCAGGCTGCCACGCGACATAGGCACGTTGTCCCGCCCGCTTGAACGCCGCCAGCAAGGACTGCAAGCTGTCGGGGACAAGTGGCTCCTCAGGCATTCCAGCCTGTGGTGGGACTTCAAACAAAAAGTCAGCCCGGCGGAAATAGTCGGGCTGACAATACAAATGCAGGTGATCCACCGGATAACGCACAGCCTCAGGCGTCATCGCCCGCGTCTGCACGCCCGCCAGGCGGGCAAGAACTCCCGTAGCGATCTCGCCCATGGCCTTGTGCGCTGCGCCGGCAAGCGTCCAGTCGGCACCGGCACCGCACAAGGTAAATTTGAGCGCCGGATGCTGGGCTACGCTGAGCACTACGTGAGCCCAAGGTGTCGCCAGCCTCAGCAGTACAACGCGGCAACCTTCCTTCGTCAGGCGTCTGTATAAGGCGGTGGTGTCGGCCCCCAGCTCAGCACGGTCGAAGTCCAGACGCACGGCATAACGCCGGCTCATCCAGAATCGCATAAAAGCGTCACGCTCGATCAGCTCAAGCAACGCGTTTTGCAGCGCATGGTGCCGGCTTGGAGATGCGGCACAACCAGAACTGTTCACAAACGTATAGGGTTTGGATAAAGGGTCAGCTGTGCACGGCACAGGCATCGCAGAACGGCGCGTAACAAAATCGGCAAGCATCCAAGCATTCCCCGACGCCATCAAATCGTCCATGCGCACCCAGGGAAGGATGGCTGCCGAATCGAATCGGTAAAGCGGAAAACCCGGCAGTTTGTATTGACGCTCTGAAAATCTGAGAACCTGGCGCGGATCAATCACAGTGAGATCAGCTTGGGCTTCCCGCTGCAACGCATCCAGGGAGGCCCAGCGCAATGTAGGCAGCGCCATCGCCATGGCGTCGCGCTCGACAGCTTCACACATGGCCTTCTGGTAGGCCCTCAGCGCGTTCGTATCCCTGCCGAAACAGATATTGGACGGCCCTTGCGGACTGTCGTTTTGCGGCCAGGCGATTGCCAGGTGGTGCGGCAGACCTGACAGCGTCTGGGTCCAACGAACGCGCCGCGCCGAGTCGCGTCTGGCTTGCACGGGCCGAGGCTTGCCCAGCACAATACTGATCAAAGGCACCTGGTCGGCCAAACCAAAAAGCGAAGCAACACGCTCCTCGTCAAACGCGGACAGCGGTAACTGGCCGAGTCCACATTCGGCCGCAATCAGGGCGAGGTTCTGCATCACCGCACCCGCCTCCAGATAGGCATGGCCGACCGCACGGTTGCGGTACTTTGCCGCGATCACCATCAAATCGGCAGATACGACCAACCATGCGCTCGCACCATCGAGGTTGTGCGGTGCGAGGCACGCCCGATAGGTTTTCTCCAGAAAGGTGGCGTCCTCGGCGTTGATGCGATGCAATCCGATGCCACCCGCGTCCAGGTACTCAACCCGCCACAAGCCGGCCGGTAAAGTCGCATCCAGCGGCCGCAACAGCACGAGGAACAGGCTCAGGCGGTACAAGCCGCCACCCGAAGGCACCGCCCGATGGATTACTCCGTCGACTGAATCAATGGGCGCAGAAGTGACTGCATAAGACGCAAGCAGAGCCAAAAGCTCCGCGCGTGACAGCGGTTCGTGAGAAAACCCATAACAGGATCGCCTCTGCCGCGACATAGCAGCCCAGCCCGATGGTCCGGCAGAGCCCATATCTCCAAGCCACTGCACCGCATCGCCGTCCTCGGGAAGGCTGCGAAGCTGGGCTTGCAACGCCGGCCACGCATCAGCCGGCACGGAGCGCCCCCAGTCGTTGGGGTTGTCAGCAAGTTGTTTGGCATGGCACAGGACCCGGCCCGCATCAACCACAACGCCTTCGGCGATCAGCGAGTCCACAAACGACCGGAATCCAGACAAAGTGCCTGAAGCGTTGTTCGCCCAATGTCGGGCCGCCAGTTTTTGCACATCGGTCCACGAGGTTCGCCCGTCACACCAGCGCTGCACCAAATTCAGGTAGCCGTCTGGTGCCTGCAGATGCACATCGCGTGTGGGCTGGCGAACACACCAGCCGTCCTCGCTGGGAAACACGCCCAGACTGAACAGTACTGGACAGAAATTTGGAGAAATATTGCCTGGCGCCAGGGGCTCGCTCAACCGCATCCGCTGGAATCCGTGGCGCTGCCCAGGATGGTCTGCTCGTCTTCGGAGAACCCCGGTAAGCGCTTGTCGATGCGGCGCACCCAGCTGGAAGGCCGGACCACGGCGCGTCGTCCAGGAAGAGGTTCGCCACGCCCCGCTTCATCGGGCAATTGGGATGTGTGTGCCTCGCCAGTGGAGGGGTCGTTGAGGTTCATGCTTGGCTCCTTGACGTTGAAATATCGGACTTGGGCTGGAGGGCTGGCCACGCCAGCACCTTGGGAACAGCGTTTGGAACAGGAATCAATTGATGAACGATCTGCCCCGCAAAAACCTTCTCACGCAAGTCTTTAAGCACGTCCTGCGCCCCACCAAAGGGCGTGAACACGTCAATCAGCCAAATTTGGTCTCCCGAAGACCAATCGGCCATCGCAAGCTGGTGGGGCGGCGAGCGGTAGCGCTGGACTGTTGCTTGGTTGAATCGGGCCCAAGATGCAAACGCCACAGGCGCGTCGTCCTTCAGATACAACTTGGCTTGATCAAGAATCAGGGCCGGCATGACGCGCCACTCCAGCTCACTGAGCAGGGTATGCCGGCTGTGCGACTGCTGCATCATCAGCCAGGTGACGGGACCCAGCAGCGGTATTTTGCCAAGTACCTTGTGCGCCTGCTGTTTGGCCAATTCAGCCAGGCCAGCCAGCTCTTCCGGTGGCAAGACGTCGGTACCCGGCGGCTCGGAGCCAGCCGGTGTGTTTTTGCTGCTTGTCATGGTTTGGTTAACTCCAGTAAATCGTTGATGGCGAGCAAATCGGCCTCGTCCAGTGTTGCGTTGGCGGCCTTCAGCCGTAGGCCTTGGATCAGGGTTTCCGCGCGCGCCTTGTGCCAGTCGCGCTGCGCGGTATACAGCTGTTGCTCGGCGTTGAGCACGTCAATGTTGATACGTGTGCCGATTTTGAAGCCGATCTTGTTGGCATCGACCGCGCTTTTGCTGGACCGGATGGCCGATTCCAGCGCCAGGGCCTGCGCCGCACCATTTGTGACACCACTGAATGCCTGCCGCGCCTGCGTCATCGCCAGGCGCCGCGCGGCCTCCAGGTCTTCCCCGGCCTTGTCCTTCAAGGCGATGGCTTCGCGCACGCGGGCCTGGGTGCCGCCGCCCGCAAACAGCGGGATGGTCAGATTCAGCCCGACTTGGCCGGCACGGGTTCGGGTCATGATGTCCGCAGGCGACGAAATGCTGCCAGAGCTGAAGTTGTTGCCGTACCCGGCCGTAAAGTCCAGACTGGGTGAATGAGCAGCCTGGCTTTTGGAGATCTCCCGGTCGGCCACGTCCAGTGCGGCCTGCGCTATGCGCACCTGCAGGGCCTGCTCCCGCGCGCTGTCTGTCCACGACTGCAGGGTTGCCGGCTGCAAACCCGGGGGTCGACTGGTATCGCGAAGACTGCTCAGACTACCGACCGGTTCGCCGAGCATGCGGTCTACCTCGGCACGCTTGTTGTCCAGCTCGCTGAGGGCGGCGACGGCCTGCGCCCGGGCCAGATCGAGCCTGGACTGCGCCTCGTGCACGTCCGTCACGGTACCGGCGCCCACTTCGAAGTTACGCTGCGCAAGACCCAGTTGCTGCTCAACAGCCGCCACTTGGTGTCGCGCCACGCGCTCGGCCTCCTGCGCCACCAGCACATCCAGGTAGACCTGCGCGCTGCGCAGGATCAATTCCTGCTCCGCTTGCCGGTACTGCGCCTCGGCCAGCTGCTCCTGGTACTCAGCCTGGTTCAGCCCGGCCCAGCTGACCGCGCGCCACAGCGGCTGAGTCAACTGAAGGTTCCAGCTATGAGTGCGCACATTGCGATCCACATAAGGCGCTTGACTGAACGAGGCCTGGCCGGACTGCTGGCCGTTGGCGCCCACCAGGTTCACGACCGGCAATAGCGCCGCACGGGCCTGAGGAACGCGCTCACGCGCCGCCTGAAGCACATGCACCGCACCGCGGTAAACTGGATCGCGAGCCTGGGCCTTGCGGTAAACGTCGAGCAGGCTGTCGGCCGATGCGCTCCATGACGCAACTGAGGTGAAAACACCCATCGCAGCCCAACGCCATGCATCTCCTCCAGAAGGGCGGGAAGGCGCAACACCCAGTGTCCTCGCTCGAGAAAAACCTTCGGCTGGAGCGCCTTCCCTGAACAGCATGCGTAGCAAAGAAGTCCTAGCGTTCACGCAGCGCCTCCTGCTTGTACCGAAGCATGGGTGCGATGAAATATTCAATCATCCGGCGCTCCCCCGTGCGAATGTCCGAAGTGACGCTCATGCCTGCGGTGACCGCGCCGCGCAAGCCATTGACGCTAACGGGAGTCTGGGCCGAGCTCAGCAGGATGCGCACGGGGTATACCGGCCCCAGCTTGGGGTCATTCACGGCATCGGTGCCAATCCATTGCACCGTTCCTTCGATGTAACCAAAGCGCGTGAAGTCAAAGGTCTCCACCTTGTTGATGACCCGCTGGCCGACCTTGAGGTGTCCAACGTCGCGGTTCATCACCTGGGCGTCCACTTCGAGCGCCGCGCTGTGCGGAACAATCGTCATCAAGGGCTGCGCCGCCGTCACGACACCGCCGACCGTAGTTACTGCCAGTTGCTGCACCACGCCGTCGATCGGGCTGTGCAGGGTCTGCAAATCGCGGCGCTGGTTGGCCTTGACCAGTTCCTGGCGGGCGGCGTCATGCTTGCGGCTGGCGTCCACCAACTCGGCGCTGACTCGGGCCCTGAACTCGGACTGCGCCTGCCGGCGCTGTTGAACCGACGCGTTCAGACTTGCCGTGGATTCATTGAGCCGGTTGCCCAACACGGCCAGCTCATTTTCCATATTGAGCAGTTCGAGCTGGGTTTCGATGAGTCCGGTCTCGGCGATGTGACCAGTTTTGGCGAGGTCTTTGCGCATCTCATGTTTACGAGTGACAAGGGGCAGGCTCATGCGCAGTTGCCTGATATTGGCCGACAGCGCATCGCGGTCGGCCGTGCGTCTTGCAATGTCGGCATCGAGCGCGGCCATGCGCGAATCCTGCTCGATGCGCCGGCTGGCGAGCACTGACTGCTGGTTGCTGACCATGGCGGCCGGCAAGTCGCCGGCTTGCGCCCAGGCATCTTTTCCGGAGAGCAAGGCATTGAGCCGCAGCACGTCGGCCTGGGTTTCCCAGACCTCGCGCTGCAGCCGGTCGCGGTCGGCGCCGGTGGCTGTGGCGTCAAGCTCCACCAGCAGGTCGCCGGCTTTGACGGTCTGGCCGTCACGCACGGCAATCGCCTTGACCAGACCGGCTTCCAGTGGCTGAATGACCTTGCTTCGCCCGGACGCAATGACACGGCCCTGGGACGTCACGACGATGTCCATCGACACAATGCAGGCAAACACCAGTATTGCGGCAGCCATGACACAGATGCTCAAAGTGACCATGCGCGCCATGCCGGCCGGTGGTTTCTGGCGCAATGCGATAGACGCAGTGGTAAACATGGCGTGTTCATGACCTGGCTCATGACCGCGATCTTTGGAAGTGTTGTCTGTCATGCGGCCTCCAGCACCTGATGCGCCTTGTACAGCGAGGCATAGCGGCCGTTGATACCCATGAGTTCCCGGTGGTTGCCGGTCTCCGTGACCCGTCCCTTGTCCAGGACAAGAATGCGATCAGCCATGCGCAGGGTGGAAAGCCGGTGCGCCACGATAAAGACCGTGCGGCCCGCGCCAATGCGCGCCATGTTGTCGTGAATCACCCGCTCACTTTCATAGTCCAGCGATGCCGTGGCTTCGTCAAACAGCAGTATTTGAGGGTTGGTCACCAATGCCCGTGCAATCGCGACGCGCGCACGCTGCCCGCCCGAGAGCCTGCTGCCACGCTCACCGATTACGGTGTCATAACCTTCTGGTAGTTGCAAAATGAAGTCGTGCGCACCCGCTAGCCGTGCGCTGTCCATGATGGCTTCCATCGCAATGGACGGCTCGCCCAGGGCGATGTTCTCGCGCACGCTGCGATTAAAGAGGGCCGTGTCCTGCCCGACCACGCCGATCTGCCGGCGCAGCCAGGACGTGTCGACCATGCTCAGGTCCATGCCGTCCAGCAGGAT
>NZ_JAYWHI010000090.1:0-20690 GCF_043778355.1 Polaromonas sp. | reverse complement strand
AGCCGTCAGAACAGCAGATTCTGGTGTCACGGACCGCTTTCGCGTTGATCATCCGCTGCTCTTCGGTCAAATCACGACTTGATCAGACCTTCCTTAGCGCGCTGAACAACTCGTTGTTCACAAAATTGAGCAGCGTGTCGCCGGTGATGCCTTCCGCGTTTGTGGCCCAGTTGCGCCAGCGCAGGGCTTCGGGGATGGGGCTGGTGTAGCTGTCGCGGGTGAGTTCCATTTCTTCTTCCAAGGCGTCAAACACCTTTAGGAACAAGAGCCAGGTGAGCTGGGAAATGCGTTGGGCGTCGCCATCGACGCCGCTGTCTTGGCGCATCACGTCTTGAATCGACTTGATGACGCTAGATAAGTTAGACATGTGTTCTTCTGGAATTGTTTGAATCAAACCGGGCTCTAGCCCAGGTGGAATATGCGTAAGCAGCTATGAATTACATAGCGCTTGTCGAATACAGCTCGCGTTCGAGAGTTTGCAGTGCATCCAGGTATTGGGGGCGACCGCCGAAACTTTTGATGATTTCGCCAGGGCGGCCAATGTCGGTGAACGGCTGCACGTTGAAAACCGTGTCGGCCTCGATGGTAGCAATACCTTCGTCGGCGTATTTGTCGAGTAACGCATCAATCACTTTGCGGGCCACAGGGCCGTACTGGGTGAAGACATTGCGCTTTTTGACACGGCTGGCGCGCTCGCGCCGGGTGAGCGGGGGCATGTTGTAGGCGACGTAAAGCAGCAAGTCGAAGGGGTCGAGGTTTGTCAGGCCGCTGTGGGCCAGTTCTTCTGACAGCGCCTCAATCAGCACGCCCTGGCCCTCCAGCTCTTGCAGCAATACTGCTTTTCGGTCGGCGTCGCTCCAGGCTTGAAGGAACTTGTCCAGCGAGTCGTATTGTTTGGTTAGGTTGATGCGGGTGTAGTCGCGCAGGCTTTCGGTGATCAATTGACCCTGCGCGTTGAGGTATTGCACACGTTCGCGGGCAACTGCGACGGTGACCATGCCGCCTACGACATATTTTTTGGGCTCGCCGCCGCCAGGGGCGAAAGGGCCTAAGGGTGGCAGATCGTTGGGCCCCGTATCGCCTGGCGCTCCGGCGGGCGCGTCTGGTGGCGCAACAGGCTGACCTGGCTTGGGCTCGTAAATCTGAACTGGCTCACCGTCAAAGTCCTTGTCGGCGAACAGCTCGGTGGCGCGCTTGAAGTCGAGGATGGTGAACCAGGTTTTGCCCAAATCTTCGCGTAAGCGGGTGCCACGGCCAATGATCTGTTTGAACAGCGTCATGGACTTGATGTTTTGGTCCAGCACGATGAGCTTGCAGGTTTGCGCGTCCACGCCGGTGCTCATGAGCTTGGAGGTGGTGGCGATGACCGGGTAGGTCTTTTCGGGATCGATGAAGTTGTCCAGTTCGCGCTTACCTTCTGGGTTGTCGCCTGTAATTTGAACTACGTATTTGGGGTTGTTGGCGCAGATGTCTGCATTGGCGTTGGACAGCGCCTGGCGCATACGTGCGGCGTGATCTATGTCTTCACAAAACACGATGGTTTTGGCGTGGCGGTGGGTGGCCTTGAGGTATTCGGTAATTTTGGCCGCCACAGCCTCGTCGCGTTTTTCCAGAACCAGCTTGCGGTTCATGTCGGCGCCGGTGTAAATGCGGTCCTCGATCAGGTTGCCGTGTTTGTCGGTCATGCCTGCCGTGGGCCGCCAGCCAAAGGCGTCTTTGTCCAGATCAACCCGGATGACTTTGTAGGGTGCGAGGTATCCGTCTTCAATGCCTTGCTTGAGGCTGTAGGTATAGAGGGGTGCACCAAAGTAGTCGCTGTTGGAAATCTCTTTGGTTTCTTTGGGCGTGGCGGTCAGGCCCACCTGAGTGGCACTGGCGAAGTAGGTGAGGATTTCGCGCCAGGCAGAGTCTTCATCGGCGCTGCCTCGGTGGCACTCGTCCACCACGATCAGGTCAAAAAAGTCAGGGCTGAACTGCTTGTAGATGTTCTGCTCTTCCTCGGTGCCGCTCACGGCCTGGTAGAGCGAGAGGTAGATTTCATAACTCTTGTCCACCAGCTTGGTGGTCTTGTTGACGGCCAGCTCGACGTCTTCGACCGTCACCGTGCCTTGGTCGTCCACGCGCTCAATACCTTTGGCATTGGGGCTGAGTTTGGCCATGGCACCCTTGAAGGGGCGAAAGTCGTTGACCATGGTTTGGTCAATCAGGATGTTGCGGTCTGCCAAAAACAAGATGCGCTTTTGGCCGTTGGGCTTGTCAGCGCGCCAAGGCGACTTCCAAAGCCTGTGAATGATCTGGAAGGCTGTGTAGGTTTTGCCGGTGCCCGTCGCCATGACCAGCAAAACACGGTTTTGCCCACTGGCAATGGCCTCTACCGTGCGGTTGATGGCATTGAGCTGGTAGTAGCGCGGGGTTTTGGCCGTGGTGGCGAGGGCGTAGTCAAACGCGGCCACGCTTTGCACCTCGGCGCTCCAGCCTTTCCATTTGCAGTAGCGCGACCAGAGCTCTTGCGGCGATGGGAACTCGTCGAGTGTGAGATTTTGCTCCAGCAAACCGGTAGCCAATGTGGCATCGCGGAACACAAATCCATCGCCATTGCTGGCAAAGCAGAAGGGTACGTCGAGCAGCTCTGCATAGTTGATGGCCTGCTGCATGCCAGCCCGTACTGAGAGGCGCGACTTTTTCGCCTCAATGACAGCGAGCGGAATGTTTGGCTTGAGAAAAAGGACAAAGTCGGCAAACAACACGGTGGTCTGGTCGCGCTTGGCGGTTTTGCCGCGCACCACGACACGCCCGGCTCGCAAGGGGTACTGCGCATAGATTTGATCGAGCGTGTGCCATCCGGCGTTGACGATGGCCGGTCGGATGTACTTGTCGCTGATGTCACTTTCGGAAAGCGATTTTTTGTCCATACGGCCGAGGGCGCTCCCTGATTTGTTGTCAGAACTCCTATTCGGCGTATCAGGAGTCAGTTGCGGTTGATTCTGCCATCTGAAACGCTCTTGCGCCGTGAGCTGCGCTCACTGGATAAACCGAAAGTGGCGGGCATGCGCCGCCAGGAAATTGGGATCTGGCAAGAAGCGATCGGGCAGGCGGATTCGCTTTGAGTCGCTGTCTACCAAGCTGGATTGAAGGAACGCGTCGATAGGCGCCGTCTTGAGCGCTGAGGAGATACGTACTGTGTAGTCGGGCATCACGGTTATCAGGCCTTGGTCGTAAGCGCGGTCGTGTAGAGCCGAAAGGCAAAGACCGTTTTGGGGGTTCAGACGGTTCTTGGCGTCTTCGCTCCACGGGACGATATGACTGGCGATAACCAGCTTCTCGTGTTGTAGACCACTGATACAACAGGTTGCGTTGTAGCTGGCCAAGACTGATTTTCGAAAACGAGCCTGATTTACCCGCACTTGCACGACCGCGCTTCGAGTCCGTCCGTCTGCAAAATCTTCCTGCTCGTCTTGCAGAAGCTCTTGGTCTGCCGGCACGCCGTTGCTGAGTGCGAGCGCGGCATACGCTTCGGCGGCTTCGATTGCTACGGCGTCCCAATCTTGTTGCAGCGCAGCCCATAGCTCTCGGTCCTGATTGGTGGCACCGCTCAGACCCGCGCGCCCGCTCGCGACGATTTGAGGGTCTAGGCTTGCGAAGTTAACCAGCTTCATGGCGAGGGAGTCAGGTGTGCGACCCTCCCATTGGGCAAGCTGCCGAATTTCGGGAGCGCGCCTGTGCAGTCTTCCGAAGGGCAACAACGTGTAGAGATGAAATGCAGCAAGCGTGTGTTGCCTGGTCCATGTAACCGGTGTACTCATCTCCGTCCTTTGGTGTTTTACCAACCATACAGCGAGAGCGCTTTCTGTTGTGGACTGAATCGTTCTAGGGGCTAGCTCGCGAAGCGGTCAAGCGCGCTGGTGTGCCGGCCAGCTGTGCACGAGTGAAGTCGCACCCAAAGTCGCAAAACCGTTCGCATCAATTGCAAAAAGTCCTTGTATGACATGGGTTTAGGCCTGCCCGGCGAGTCGCAAAAACTCGCGCAGAATGACCATCCTTCGCAGATTGAGCCCCTGTTGCCGGGTGAGCACCGGCTTCCCACATTGAAGGGCGCCAAGCGCTGCGCTTTTACTGTGGCCCGAGGCAGAGGCTGATGTGCGTGGCATGGATCCCGGGTCGAGCCCGGGCTGACAGAGTGGGCGGTTTGGGCGTTTTCCTATAGCCAAATCGGCCGCCAGCCCTTTCCGTACCTGCGCAAGCAGCTACTATTTTGGTAGCAATTCAACCACCCCCACCGCCTCCACCTCAATCAAAAACCCATAGTGCAGCAGCGGCACAGGCACCACCGCCCGGGCTGGCGGCGCGGCGCCTGCCCATGCCATGTAGATGCGGTTAAACGCCGGCCACTGCTCAATGTCGGTCACGTACACGCGCACCTGCACCAGGCTGGCGACGCTGCTGCCAGCTGCCTCCAGCGCGGCTTGTACGTTGGCCAGCACCTGTTTGGCCTGGTCTTCAAAGCTGGCCTGGTTCAACTTGTCGCCAGCCGGGGTGATGGGCAACTGGCCGGAGATGAAAACAAAGCCGTTGGCGACCACGGCGTGGCTGTAGTGGCCGCCCGGTGGCGCCAGGGTGTTGGGGTTGATGCGCTTGATATTGGTCATGACGGCTCCTGCCCCTACCAGCCGTAGAAGCGCGGCCAGGTGGGGCCGACTTCCTGGCCGCCTTCTTTCTGATAAATGGCGTGGTACTCGGGGAACTGGGCGCCGGTGGCGCAGGCGTGGTTGGGCAAGATGCGCAGCTGGGTGCCGACGGGGAAGTGTTTGGCGATGTCTTGATCAGCCTCGCCGCTGCGGCTGACAATGCCGTGCTCCTGGTTGGCGCCGGTCAGGGTGTAGCCTGCTATGCGCTGGCCACTGGCGTCGCAGAGCTGGCCGTAGCCGTAGTCGTGCTGCTGCTTTTGTGTGCCGCGGTCGCGGCTCATGGCCATCCAGCCGGCGTCCACAATCGCCCAGCCCTTGTCGGCCTGGTGGCCTATCACGGTGGTCAGCACGCTCAGGGCCACGTCGTCGGGTGAACACACGCCCACATTGGCCATGACCAAATCAAAAAACACATAGACGCCGGCGCGCACCTCGGTCACGCCCTGCAACTGCTGGGCCGACAGCGCGGTGGGGGTAGAGCCGACGCTGACGTGGGGGCAAGGCAGGCCGGCGGCGCGCAGGCGTTCTGCGGCCAGCACACACAGGCTGCGCTCCTGCTCGGCCATGGCCTGCAGCGCTTCGGGTGTGTTCAGGTCGTAGCTGGAGCCGGCGTGGGTCATGACGCCGCCCAGGGTGGCGGGGCCGCCTTCATGAAGAAGCTGGCCGATGGTGATCAACTCGTCGCTCTGGGGCAACACGCCGGAGCGGTGGCCGTCGGTGTCGATTTCTATCCACACCTCAAAGGGTGCGCCGTGCTGGCGTGCATAAGCCGCGATGGCAGAGGCAGAGGCGGCGCTATCAGCAATGATCTTGAGCGCGCAGCCCTGCGTGATCAGGGCGGCGGCCTGTTTGAGCTTGGGCGGGGCCATGCCGACGGCGTAAAGAATGTCGGTGATGCCGGCGGCAAAAAATTGCTCGGCTTCTTTCAGGGTAGATACCGTGATGCCGCGCGCGCCGGCCGCAATCTGCGCCTGCGCGATGGCGATGCACTTGGTGGTTTTGACATGCGGCCTGAAGGCTACGCCCAAGCTGTCCATGCGCTGCTGCATGCGTGTGATGTTGCGCTGCATGCGGGCGGTGTCCACCAGCGCGGCGGGGGTATTGAGGTCTTGAAGGTACATGGCGTCCATTGTGGTCGCGCTGGTGGCCGGGTCCAGCTGATTTTGCCTGGGGCGGGCCTTTTGCAAAGTCAAATTGGCATTTGGCCCATGCTGGTTGTGCGCCAGCCGCTCCTGAATCAATAGCGCGTTTCGCCCGACACCCGCTCCACCTCGTTGATGGCATAGGTGGTGAACTCGTCGATCTCGGTGGACTTGTCGAAGATGGCGTCGGCGCCGGCCGCCAGGCAGCGCTCGCGCATCTGGGGGGTGGCGTAGCCGGTGAGGACGACGATCTTCTGGCGCAGTTCGCGGTTGGCGCAGCCTTTGACGACGTTCATGCCGCTGCCCTGCAACAAAAACAGGTCCACCACCGCCAGGTCCCAGCCGGAGGGGTTCTCGGCCAGCCACTGGATGGCGTCGGCTTCGCTGCTGGCCCAGCCCACCATGCGAGCGCCGACCAACTCTTCCAGTGATTCAGAGAGGGCGTCGCGGATGACGGGGCTGTCTTCGACCAGGTAGATTCGCAGGCGCATCGGATGTCGGATTTCGCTCAGTCGGCAAGGGGATGTGTGCGAGTCTACACAAGGGGTGCCGCGAAAAACGCCCGAAATGTGATGCGGCTTGTCTCCAGGGCGCGGGCGCAGCCCGCTCCGGGGCCGGCGGTGGGGCTGGGTGTTGGCTACCAAATCGGCCGCCAGCCCATGACAGGCAAGGGCTGACTGCTATTTAATTAGTAGCACGCAGCGCGTGCGCCGTGGAGAGCATGTCACGCCCATAATTGCGATTAATTACATCAAGGAGACGTGTCATGATGATTTTGCTGCTTGGACTGCTGGTTTTTCTGGGGGGGCACTCGGTCCGCATCTTTGCCGACGGCTGGCGCAGTGCCACCATCGCGCGCGTGGGCGAGCTGCCGTGGAAGGCGGTGTATGCCGTGCTGTCCATCATCGGCTTTGTGCTGATTGTCTGGGGCTTCAGCCTGGCGCGGCAGCAGCCGGTGCAGCTGTGGACGCCGCCGCGCGGCATGCGGCACCTGGCGGCCCTGCTGACGCTGATGGCCTTTGTGCTGCTGGCGGCCACCTATGTGCCGCGCAACGCGATCAAGGCGCGGCTGCACCACCCGATGGTGCTGTCGGTCAAAGTCTGGGCATTGGCGCACCTGCTGGCCAACGGCAACCTGGCGCATGTCGTTTTGTTCGGCGCCTTTCTGGTGTGGGCGGCGCTGAGCTTTCGAGCGGCGCGGGCGCGTGACCGGGTGGCTGGCACGGCGTACCCCGCGGGTACGGCCGCGGGCACCGGCATCACGCTGGTGCTCGGCGTGGCGGGCTGGGCGGTGTTTGCCTTCTGGGCGCACGGCGCGCTGATTGGCATTCGGCCTATCGGTTGATGGATGCGAGGTCAAATCGACCTCCAGCCCTTGTCCGGCGAGCGTTATCAGCTCCTGAATAGATAGCATCGCGCAGCGGCTGCAGGCGCCTTGTCGTGCCTGCGCACGCGGCGCTGTCTGACAAGCAGGGTGATGTCGGGGGAAAGAATGGAAGTGCCAACCCATTTTTTAACCGGAGCACACCATGAAGAGCAGCAATTTCCGAGACCTTCAGACACCGCAAACGGGCAAGGTGGCCAACGACCACAACAAGACCGGCGGGCAGGAACCCACGCAGAAAAACGAAGGCGAGCGCACGCCGCTAAGCCGCAGTGACCGCGAGTCGCAGGTGGGCAGCGGCAACCAGTCCCAATCGCGCCGGGGCGCAACCGGGCGTTAATTCACTTGCCCGCAATTTGACGCTGGCTGGCGGATCTGGGCCACGCTTTTGCGGCTGGGCTCAGGGCGCGACGGCGGTCTTGATCCAGGCGATGATCTCGTCGCTGGCGACACGCGGTGTGTCGAGGTGTCCACCGGATACTTCGAGGAATTTGTTCTTCGGGTTGGCGGGCAGCTTCTCGACGTAGTAGGCCTTGATCGTCCTGAACAGTGGGTCCTTCTCGCCGATCACTGTCATCACCGGGACTTTGGCCGGGATGCGCGGTGCGGTCACCGACATTTCGGCATCTGATGTTGGGTCGAAGTAGGACAGAAAGTCCTTGGCTGTCGTCACCACGGTTTGCTGGCGGCCCTGGTTCACGTCGCTGAAGCGTTCACGCGAATCCCCTTTGCCGGCAGCCACCAGCGCGCGTGCCTCGTTGATGCTGTCATGCACCGGTTTGCCCCAGGGCTGGGTGTAGTAGCCCACGGGTGCGTGGCCGGGCGCAAGCCCCACCAGCGCATCCACATCGCCGCCGCGCGCGGCATGCGCCATGCTGGTGGGCACACCCATGCTGTGGCCGATGATCACGATTTTTGTCGCGCCCTGGTCGCGCAAGCCCTTGATGTGGCCGGCGATCTCGGCGATGGCCTTGTCCAGGCCGCCGTCCAGATAACGGCCGCGCGACCAGGGCATATCGGGTACGGTGGCCAGCCAGCCCTGGCGCTCCAAGGTGTCTTTGAGGGGGCTGAAGTTCGGGTCCCGGTTGTTGCCGGGGTTTTTGCCGTGCAGCATCAGCACCCCGATGCGCTCCTGCGCGGCGGCCGGTGTGGCGGTGAAGGCGGCGGCCAGCGCGAAGCTGGCGAGGGCACAGGCGGAAAACAGGCGACGGCGCATGGAACTTCCTTTGTTGGCAAGCCGGCGAATGGCCAGGCGCCGCCGGGTGAATGATGCAGAGCCTGCAGTTTACGCAGGTCGCATGACGTTGGCGCTTGGGGAAAGTCCGGTACGCCGCGTACAGGCGGTGCTGCGCTTGTGTGCGGACCCTGGCTGTCAGTCAGCCACTGCGCGGGCGTTGGCCGGTGACGCCGGCGGCGGCGCGGTCGCCAGCTCCAGCGCACTGAGCCACGTTATTGCTGCGGTGGCGCTCGCTCCACACATTTCCACCGATGGCATCAGTTGCCCACACACCGCCGGCCGGCCGGGTTGGCCGAAGATGCGGCAAGCGTTGGTGTCGTCAAGCTGCACACAGCGCACACCGGCCGGTTTGCCCTGCGGCATGCCGGGAATCGGTGAGCTGATGGATGGCGCGATGCAGCAGGCGCCGCATCCGGGGCGGCAGTTCATCGTGGCCTGCTATAAAAACAGGAGCTGTTTGCGCCCGACTGACAAGGGCTGGAGGCCGATTCATTCAAGCGGCGGCTGGCATGCAGCACCTGGTCAATCACCGCCTGCACGCTGCGGCGGTGTTTTTCGTTGACCAGTTCACCTTGCGCATCAAACGCATCACCGGCGTGGCCCAGCGCAAAGGCGCGCGGTGCGACCCAGCATTGCGCATTGAGCAGCAGCGGCGCCAGATGGCTTTGCGAACGCAGACCACCAAGCGCACCCGGTGAGGCGCTGAGCATGCCGACCACCTTGCCACTGAAGGACTTGAAGCCCTCCTGCCAGGCCGGGTCGCCCTTGACCGGGCTGGAGACCCAGTCGATGGTGTTTTTCAGCAGCGCGGTGTAGCTGCCGTTGTATTCGGGTGAGCAGATGATCCAGCCCGGATGTGCATACATGATCTGTTTGAGTTTCATGACGTCGGCCGGTGTGCCTTCGGCTTCCAGATCGGCGTTGTACATCGGGATGTTGAAGTCGGCCAGCTCGATGTGGGTGACGTCTGCGCCGCTGCTGCGCGCCATGGCGGCGGCGGCGTGGGCCAGCTTGCGGTTGTAGGACGCCAGGCGGGTGCTGCCAGCAAAAATCAGGAGTTTCGGGAGTGTGCTCATGGTCTGATTTCACCACAGGCCTTGGAGCGAAGCCGAGTGGGGTGGCCCTGGCCTAACAAACCGGTTAAAATGTACAAAACATCTTATTTTGTACAAAATGCACACCATTCCTCTCAGTGAATTCCGCGCCCATGCTTCCGCCATGATTGATCTGGTGGAGCAAGGCGAAACCGTGCGGATTTTGCGGCACGGTAAGCCAGTGGCGGAGCTGGTGCCGCTGAAAGCGGAGGCCGCTGTCAAGGTCCCGAGCTGGAAGCGGCCTATCGAGCCCCTGCGGTACCTGAAGCCCCCACCCAAATCGGGTGCGCAAATGATCATTGAAGAGCGGGAAGGTGGTTGATGATGAATGTTTTGTTTGATGCTTCAGCGCTGTTCAAGCGCTACAGCGGTGAGGCAGGTGTGGACCGGGTTTTGGAGTTGCAGTCATTGGCCAGCGGTGTCACCGCTGCCGTGCATTGCAAGACGGAAGTGGCCTCTGCATTGACACGGCAATGGCGCGAAGGCTCTTTTACGGAAGATGAATACAGCCGTGTGCTGGCGGTTATTCACGCGGACTTTGATGAATTGACGGTGATGCCATTGACGGGGCAAGCTGAACGTTATGCGATTGCTGCAATGCGCCTGGCCGCGCTGCGCGGTATGGACGCCCTACACATTGGCACTGCGCAGGCCGCCCGCGTTGATTTGTTTGTGACGGCCGACAAGCGCCAGGCTGCAGCTGCACAGGCCGTGGGTTTGAAAACCGAATTGATAGAAGTCTGACCATGTTTTACCCGCAAGAATTTGACGTGATCGTGGTCGGCGGCGGCCATGCTGGCACCGAGGCCGCACTGGCTGCTGCCCGCATGGGCTGCAAAACCCTGCTGCTGACCCACAACATCGAGACCCTGGGCCAGATGAGTTGCAACCCGTCCATAGGCGGCATCGGCAAGGGCCACCTGGTTAAAGAGGTCGATGCCATGGGCGGCGCGATGGCGCTGGCCACGGACGAGGGCGGCATCCAGTTCCGCATCCTCAACAGCTCGAAGGGCCCGGCCGTGCGTGCGACGCGGGCGCAGGCCGACCGCATTTTGTACAAGGCGGCGATCCGCCGCATGATCGAAAACCAGCCCAACCTCTGGCTGTTCCAGCAGGCGGTGGACGATTTGATGGTCGAGGGCGACCGGGTGGTGGGCGCCGTCACGCAGGTCGGCATCAAGTTCCGCTCGCGTACCGTGGTGCTGACGGCCGGCACTTTCCTGGACGGCAAGATTCATGTGGGCCTGCAGAACTACGCGGCGGGCCGGGCCGGCGACCCGCCGGCGGTGTCGCTCTCGGCGCGCCTGAAAGAACTCAAGCTGCCGCAGGGCCGGCTTAAAACCGGCACGCCGCCGCGCATCGACGGGCGCAGCATCGACTTCAGCAAATGCACGGTGCAGCCCGGTGACGGCATGCCCGGCGGCACACCCGGCGCGGTGCCGGTGTTCAGCTTCATGGGCGGGCAGATTGCGCACCCGCAGCAGATGCCCTGCTGGATCACCCACACCAACGAACGAACCCACGAGATCATCCGCTCCGGCTTTGACCGCAGCCCGATGTTCACCGGCAAGATCGACGGCGTCGGGCCGCGGTATTGCCCGAGTGTGGAAGACAAGATCAACCGCTTCGCCGGCAAGGACAGCCACCAGATTTTCCTGGAGCCCGAGGGCCTCTCCACCCACGAGATTTACCCGAATGGCATCTCGACCAGCCTGCCGTTTGACATCCAGTACGAGCTGGTGCGCTCCATGGCCGGCATGGAAAACGCCCACATCCTGCGGCCCGGCTACGCGATTGAATACGACTACTTTGACCCACGCTCGCTCAAGACCACCTTCGAGACGCGTGCTGTCGCCGGCCTGTTCTTCGCTGGCCAGATCAATGGCACCACGGGTTATGAAGAGGCGGCGGCCCAGGGCATGTTCGCCGGCATCAATGCCGCGCTGCAGTGCCAGGGTAAAGAGGCCTGGCTGCCCAAACGTGACGAGGCCTACCTCGGCGTGCTGGTCGACGACCTGATCACCAAGGGTGTGACCGAGCCTTACCGCATGTTCACCAGCCGGGCCGAGTTCCGCCTGATGCTGCGCGAGGACAACGCCGACATGCGCCTGACCGAAAAGGGCAGGGAACTGGGCCTGGTCGATGACGCCCGCTGGGATGCCTTCAACCGCAAGCGCGATGCTGTTTCACGTGAAACAGAGCGGCTGCGTTCCATCTGGGTGAATCCGCGCAGCCTGCCTGCGGCGGAGGCCGAGCGGGTGCTGGGCACGGCGATTGAGCATGAATACAACCTGCTGGATTTGCTGCGTCGGCCCGATGTGGACTATGCCGCGCTGATGTCGCTGGAGGGTGGCAAATATGTGAATGCCGATCTGGCGCCAGTCGATGCGGCGGGTGTTCCACGTGAAACATCAGCGGTTGCCGACATGGCGCGCAGTGTGATCGAGCAGATTGAAATTGCCGTCAAATACGCCGGCTACATCGACCTGCAGAAAACCGAGGTCGAACGCGCCTCGCATTACGAGAACCTCAAACTCCCGGCCGATCTGGACTACCTGCAGGTATCGGCCCTGAGTTTTGAGGCGCGCCAGACCCTGGCCAAACACCGGCCCGAAACACTGGGCTTGGCCTCGCGCATTTCCGGCATCACGCCCGCCACGGTTTCTTTGCTGCTGGTGCATCTGAAAAAGAACCTCTGGAAAAACACGGTTCCGCTCAAAACCACCGAACAGGCTGACGCCTGATGCGGCCGCGTGAACAGGCGCTGCGCGCCGGACTGGACGCGCTCAAACTGGATCTGAACGATGTGCAGGTCGGCCAGTTGCTGGACTACCTGGACCTGATCGCCAAGTGGACGCAGGTTTACAACCTCACGGCCGTGCGCGATCCGGCCGAGATGCTGACGCACCACCTGCTCGACAGCCTGGCGGTCATCGCTCCCTTGCGCCGGCATCTGGCGGAGGCCGGCTTGAGCCGGGCCAGCCTGCTGGACGTGGGCTCGGGGGCGGGGCTGCCCGGTGTGGTGATGGCCATCTGTTGCCCCGAGGTGGCGGTGACTTGCGTGGACACGGTGGCCAAAAAGGCCGCGTTCATCAAGCAGGCGGCGCTGGCCCTCAAGCTGCCGAATTTGACCGGCATCCATGCGCGGGTCGAAACCATCAACCAACCCTTTGACGTGATCTGCTCGCGGGCATTTGCCTCGTTGCATGATTTCACGCAGTGGTCGGCGGGCGCGCTGGCACCCGGTGGTGTCTGGCTGGCCATGAAGGGCAAACACCCGGCCGACGAAATCACCGCCTTGCCGCCCATGGCCGAGGTGTTTCACGTGGAACAGCTGCAGGTTCCGGGGCTGGACGCCGAGCGCTGCATCGTCTGGATGCGACAAAAAACCACGGTCTGAAAAACGAAGCTGCGAGGGGCCATCGAGTTTTTCCGCAGGGCCGCCCCAAGGAAAAATGCGCCCCCTCGGGGGGCAGCGCCTTACGCGAAGCGAAAAGCGTGGGGGCAAATGTTTCTGCTGACGTAAACTCACGCCTCACTCCGGGGATTTTTATGCTGGGCTCATTTGCTGGCGTCGCTGATTACGGCGCATTTGTCATCGCCATCATTGTTTTTCTGCTGATTCCCGGACCCGGCAATCTGGCGCTGATCACCTCCACCAGCAAGGGTGGCATCTCCGGCGGGCTGGGCGCCACCTTCGGTGTGATCGCCGGTGACCAGGTCTTGCTGTGGGCTGCGGTGGCCGGCGTTTCCGCCGTTATGGCCGCCTATCCGACGGCCTTCCACATCGTCCAGTGGGCCGGCGCGGTCTATCTGGCGTGGCTGGGCATCAAGATGCTGATGGCCAAACCTGGCGATGCACCCATTCTGCAGATCAAGCCCCGGCATTACTTTCGTCAAACCTTGCTGATCACCTTGCTCAACCCCAAGGCGATTGTTTTTTACATGGCCTTCTTCCCGCTGTTTGTGGACCCGGCCTTGCATCAAGGCTTGACGACCTTTGCGGTGATGGCCGTGACAATTGCCGGGCTGACCTTTCTGTATGGCCTGACCTCGGTGTTGATCACCCACTTTCTGGCCGAGCGCATTCGTTCCAGCCCCAAAGTCACCAGCCTGCTGAACAAGGCGGCGGGTGTGTTCCTGATCGGCTTTGGCATCAAGCTGGCCGTGTCCAAGTAAGCGAATCGAAAAAGAAGAACAACAGATGGCCAAGATATTCTGCGTCGCCAACCAAAAGGGCGGGGTGGGTAAAACCACAACAACAGTGAACCTGGCTGCCGGCCTGGCCAAGGTAGGCCAGCGGGTGCTGATGATCGACCTGGACCCGCAGGGCAATGCGACCATGGGTTCGGGCGTGGACAAACGCAAGCTTGAACTCACGGTCTACGACGTGTTGCTCGAATCGGCCTCGATTGCCGAGGCGCGTGTGCACAGCGAAAAATGCGGTTACGACGTGCTGGGTGCGAACCGCGAACTGGCCGGCGCCGAGGTCGAGCTGGTCGAGGTCGAGCGCCGCGAGAAACGCCTGAAGCTGGCGTTGGCCGCCGTGACCGACAACTACGACTTCGTGCTGATCGACTGCCCGCCGTCGCTGAGCATGCTGACGCTCAACGGCCTGTGCTGTGCGCACGGTGTGATCGTGCCCATGCAGTGTGAATATTTTGCGCTCGAAGGCCTGACGGACCTGGTCAACACCATCAAGCAGGTGCACGCCAACCTCAACAAGGACCTGGCCATCATCGGCCTGCTGCGCGTCATGTTTGACCCGCGCATCACCTTGCAGCAGCAGGTGAGCGACCAGCTCAAGGAGCATTTCGGCAACAAGGTTTTCAACACCGTGATCCCGCGCAATGTGCGGCTGGCCGAGGCGCCAAGTTACGGCTTGCCCGGCGTGGTGTTTGATCCCTCGTCCAAAGGCGCGTTGGCTTTTGTCGCCTTTGCCGAAGAGATGGTGCAGCGCATCAAGTCCATGTGATGGCAACATTCAAGTCAAATCGACCTCCAGCCCATGTTCAGCAAGGGCAGACAGCTCCTGAAAGCATAGCAAGCAGGGGCTGTGGACAATGAACCCGGCACATGTTCTGATCTTGCCGGGCTGGCAAAACAGCGGTCCTGGCCACTGGCAAAGTCGGTGGGAAGCCGCGCATGGTTACCAGCGCGTCGAGCAGCACGACTGGATGCAGCCGCTGCGCGGCGACTGGATCGCGCGGCTGGAAGACGTGGTGCTCGGCAGTGACGAGCCCGTCGTGCTGGTGGCGCACAGCCTGGGCTGCATCCTGACGGCCGCCTGGGCGGCGCACTCGCGCAATACACATCGCGTCAAGGCCGCGCTGCTGGTGGCGCCGCCCGATGTGGACCGCGAGGAAGTGCGCCAGATGCTGACGAGCTGGGCGCCGGTGCCCATGCACACCTTGCCGTTTGCGTCGGTTCTGCTGGCCAGCAGCCGCGACCCGTATTGCCGGCCTGAGCGTGCGCGCGCATTTGCCACCGCCTGGGGCGCTGAATTTGTTGATGCCGGCCCGCGCGGCCACCTCAACGCTGACAGCGGCCTGTGCGACTGGCCCGAGGCGCATGAGCGGCTGGAGCGGTTGATGGCATTGCCGCGCACACACGCATGAAGCACGCTGCGCTTTTCAGTCTGGCGCTGCTGGCCCTGCTGTCTGCGCCGGCCCGTGCCGAACCCGACGAAGAGCGGCTCGGCAAGGCGCAGAACTACCCGCTGGGTACGGCGGCCACCTGGTACAACAACCCCAACCGTGTCGGCGCCTGGTCGGCACTCGACAAGGTGCCGGGCGTGCGTACGCGCGCGGTGGCCCGCGCGCCGCAGGCCAGCGCCTTGCCGGCTGCGGCGCAGCCGCCGGCCATCAGCTACCGCTACCGGAACATTCGTTACACCCTGGCCGACTACCTGGAGCGCCAGCGCGCCACCGGCCTGCTGGTGCTCAAAAACGGCGAGATCGTGGCCGAACATTACCGCTATGGCCGCAAGGATGACGCGCGCTTCCTCTCGTTTTCGATGGCCAAAAGCGTGAGCGCGCTGCTGGTCGGCCAGGCCCATGCCCGTGGCCTGATCACCTCGCTGGACGACCCCGCTGAAAAATACGTGAAGGCGCTGGCCGGCAGCCCTTATGGCGCGACCACCGTGCGGCAGTTGCTGCGCATGAGTTCGGGCCTGACGTTTACCGAACGTTACGACGGCGCCGACGACATCTCACGGCTGTCGCGCGCCGGCGCGGGTGCGCCGGGCGCCGGCACGCCGGTCGATGTGTTGCGATCCATCACCGCCCGGCACAGCGCCGCCGGTGAAAAATTTGTTTATGCCAGTGCCGAGACCGATGTGCTGGGCCGCGTGCTGGCGGCGGCCACCGGCAAATCCGTGACCGAACTCACCAGCGAATGGTTGTGGAAACCGATGGGCGCCGAACATGACGCTTTCTGGCGCATCTCCAGCGATGGTCAGGAGCAGTCTTATGGCGCCTTCAATGCCAGCCTGCGCGACTGGGGCCGGCTCGGCCTGATGTTGGCCAATGACGGCAAGGTGGGCGCGCAACAAGTGGTGCCGCCCGACTACCTGCTGGACGCCACCGACCCGGCGCGTCAGCCGCAAGCCTTCAGGCCGCGCAAAGCCTCGCCTTATTTTGGCTATGGCTACCAGTTCTGGCTGCTGCCCATGAAGGAGCGTGCATTTGTCATGCAGGGCATCCACGGCCAGGGCATTTATGTGCAGCCGTCTTCGGGCCTGGTGATGGTGCTGACCTCGGTCTGGGAAAGCGCCAGCGGCCGACAGGACCCGCAGCCTTACGAAGAACGCGACGCCCTCTGGCGCGGCGTGTTGCAGTCGCTGGGTGGCAATACGGCCGAATAACAACGACACACACCGCACACGAAACGAAGGAAAAATCATGGTTACCAAAAAACCCAAGGGCCTGGGCCGCGGCCTGCAGGCCCTGCTGGGCCCCACCGTTGGTGAGTCTGCCAACGTGCTTGAAAACGGCGCCAGCAGCGCCACCAGCCCCGGCCAGCCGGCGTCGCTGTTGCTGACCGACCTGGTGGCCGGCCAGTACCAGCCGCGCACCCGCATGGACGAGGGCGCGCTTTACGAGCTGGCTGAAAGCATCAAGGTGCAGGGCATCATGCAGCCGATTCTGGTTCGTCGCCTGAGCGCGGGCGCCAACGACGGCAAGTACGAAATCATTGCCGGTGAACGGCGCTTTCGCGCCGCCAAAATCGCCGGCCTGGACAGCGTGCCGGTGCTGGTGCGCGACGTGCCCGACGAGTCGGCCGCCGCCATGGCGCTGATCGAAAACATCCAGCGGGAGGACCTGAACCCGCTGGAGGAAGCCCAAGGCCTGCAACGGTTAGTCAAAGAGTTTGGGCTCACTCACGAGTTGGCTGCGCAGGCCGTGGGCCGCTCCCGCAGCGCCGCGTCCAACCTGCTGCGCCTGCTCAATCTGGCCGAGCCGGTGCAGACCATGCTGATGGCTGGTGACATTGACATGGGCCACGCGCGCGCGCTGCTGAGCCTGGACCGCGCCACCCAGATCACCGCCGGCAACCAGATTGCCGCAAAAAAGCTCTCGGTGCGCGAAGCCGAAAGCCTGGTCAAAAAACTCAGTGCCGAGTTTTCGCTGAAGCCGCAAAAAGCCGCCAAGGAGAAGTCGCGGGACACCCGCCGCGTCGAGGAAGAACTCGCCGACCTGCTGATGGCCGACGTTGAGGTGCGTATCAAAAAACAGGTCAAGCGCAACGGCCGGCGCGAGGACATGGGCGAGGTGGCGATCCAGTTCTCGTCGCTCGACGAGCTCAATGGCCTGATCGAGCGTTTGCGGGGCGGCAAGTGAGAAAAAAAGCACAAAGTTAGAGAGGCGGCTCTTCTGCTTTCTGCGGTGCGGGGGCGCCGCCGTCCTACGACCAATGGCGGCAGGCGCGGGGCGGGCACGGTCTGGCCATTGGGGATCATGGTGGTATTGAAAATTTTCAGACCCAACCATGAGCACCACCGGCACCCCATCCATCCACCGACCCTCTTTGACTTTGCTGGGCACCGAGCCCTGGCGCGCGGCCTATGAGTTTGTGCAGCACAAAATCGCCCGCAAGGCACCTGTGCCGCGTGGCGACGGGCATCCGGTCATCATCTTCCCGGGCCTGGGCACCGATGGTGCGGCCGTGGCACCTCTGCGCGACTATTGCGAGGCGCAAGGCTACAGCGCGATGGACTGGGGCCGTGGTTTCAACACCGGGCCGCAAGGCGACATCGACACCTGGCTGGCCGGGCTGGCAGAGCATGTGTCTGGCCTGCTGGCCGGCCACACGCAGCGCGCCACCCTGATCGGCTGGAGTCTGGGCGGCATTTACGCGCGCGAGTTGGGCAAGCTGATGGCGCCCCGGCTGCGCCAGGTCATCACGATTGGCACCCCGTTCAACGGCTTGCCCGACCACACTCATGCGGGCTGGCTGTTCCGGCTGCTCAATGGCGCGGAACCGGTGAACGATCCGGCCTTGAGCCAGCGCCTGCGCACCCCGCCGCCCCTGCCGACCACCTCGATCTACAGCCGCTCCGACGGCGTGGTGGCCTGGCAAAGCTGCTGCCATGAACAGACCGGCGCGCAGGTTTGTGACCTCGAAGTCAAAGGCAGCCACATCGGCATGGGCTGGAACCCGGCGGTGCTGAAAGTGGTGGCCGAGCGGCTGGCCAGACCGGGCGCTGCGGCGCACTGAGCGCCGCGGCGAGCAGGACAAGTGAATCAATACATTACGATGCGGCGGGTGGTGGCAGCGCCCCGTTTTCTACGGTGCTTTTCATTGCGATCACCACGCTCCCACCATGACCTGGACGGTCCGCGTACCGATGGGCCTCGATGGCCTGCGCGAAGGGGAACACGCGCGCGATGGTTGGCGCGTAACGTCCCTGGCGGACCCACTCAGCCAGGCGTTCAAGATGGTCGGCTCGCTCCTCCGCCGTGCCGACAATAACGCGCCGACCCGCGCGGCGAGGCAGCAACATGGCGCGACACATCTCCGCCAGACTGGACTGGAGGCGAACGAGGCGGCCACCGGGCTTGAGCACACCCAGACATCGCTCGATACGCTGGTTGCAGGCCACATCAAACACCAGATCGTAAAGTTGGCCGGCGGCGGTGAAGTCTTCCCGCTGGTAGTTGATCACCCGCGTGGCACCCAGCGAAAGCACCTGTTCCTGGTGCGCCGCGCTGCAGACGCCGGTCACCTGGCCGCCCATGATGCCGGCCAGTTGAACGGCAGCCAGGCCGACGTTGCCCGAGGCGCCGTTGATCAAAATGGTCTCCCCAGCAACCAGACCGGCCCGCAGGAGAAATGAAAGCGCCGTGCCGCCGCCGAAGGAAAGTGCGGCCGCTTCCTCAAACGACAGCTGCTCTGGCTTGCGGGCAATGGCACCGTTGGCAGAGATGCACAGGTAGTGCGCGTGTCCACCCATGCCAAAACCACGGATACCGAACACTGCATCGCCGGGTGTGAAGCGCTTCACACGGTCTCCGGCGGCCTGCACCACGCCCGCGAACTCTGCCCCCAGAACGGCATTCCTCGGGCCGCGCCAGCCCAGCGCCAGCCGCCCCAAGGTGTGAAAACCTTCGGGCATGTCCATGCTGCGCACCCGGCGGTCACCGGCGGTAATGGTTGACGCCAGCACGCGAACGAGAAGTTCGTCCTGACGGGGCGAGGGACGGGGAATATCCTCAAACGCCAGCACGTCAGGCGCGCCATACCGCTCACAGACCAGTGCGGTCATACGGGGGTTGGCGGATGCCGCAGTGCGCGCCTGGTCAAGAAAAATCATCGGGCCTTTCCTTGCGGGCACATGGCGGAAAACGAAGGGCCATTCGGCAAGCGCTCATTGCAACAAGGCAAGCCGCACCAAGCTGCACGCCGACTGACTCACGGCATGTGATGCTTCACCGAATGGAGTGACGATTGTCGGGCGGCGCATCACATGCGTGAACCCTACTGGGGGAGGGGGCGCCATGCAGTTACCGCCATTCAGGTGCGCGCGCTCAGAGCGTAAAAATCTTGCCCGGGTTCATGATGTTCTTCGGGTCCAGCGCACGCTTGATGGTGCGCATCATCTCGACCGCGCCGTCACCGGTTTCGGTGACCAGAAAGTCCATCTTGTGCAGCCCAACGCCGTGTTCGCCGGTGCAGGTGCCCTCCAGGTCCAGCGCGCGCTGCACCAGCTTGTGGTTCAGGGCTTCGGCGACTTCGCGCTCTTTCGGCTGCGTCGGATCGATCAGGTAGCCGAAGTGGAAGTTGCCGTCACCGACATGGCCGACCAGGAAGTAGGGGATGCCGCTGGCATCGACCTCGGCCACGGATTCGAGCAGGCAGTCGGCCAGGCGCGAGATCGGCACGCAGGTGTCGGTCGAGATGGCGCGGCAGCCGGGCCGCGACTGGATCGCCGCGAAGTAGGCGTTGTGGCGCGCGGTCCACAGCCGCGTGCGTTCTTCGGGTGTGCTGGCCCATTCAAAAGCCTGGCCGCCGAAGTCAGAGGCAATTTCCTGCACGGTTTCGGCTTGTTCCTTCACGCCGGCCGGCGAGCCGTGAAACTCCATCAGCAGCATCGGCTCCTCACGCAGGCCCAGCTTGCTGTGGGCATTGACCATACGCACGGTGTTGCTGTCGATCAGCTCGACCCGCGCAATGGGCACGCCGAGCTGGATCACCTGGATGGTGGTGCGCACCGCCGCCTCGATGCTCGGGAAGGAGCAGATCGCGGCCGAGATCGCTTCGGGCAGCGGGTAGAGCTTGACGGTGACTTCGGTGATCACGCCCAGTGTGCCTTCGCTGCCGACCATCAGCCGCGTCAGGTCGTAACCTGCCGATGATTTTTTGGCGCGTGTGCCGGTGCGGATGACCTCGCCGCTGGCGGTGACCACTTCGAGCGCCAGCACGTTTTCGCGCATGGTGCCGTAACGCACGGCGTTGGTGCCGCTGGCGCGCGTGGCCGCCATGCCGCCCAGCGATGCATCGGCACCGGGGTCAATCGGGAAAAACAGGCCGGTGCTCTTGATCTCTTCGTTGAGCTGCTTGCGCGTCACGCCGGGCTGCACGGTCACCGTCAGGTCCTCGGCGTTGATGCTCAATACCTTGTTCATGCGGCTCACGTCGATGCTGATG
>NZ_JAYWHI010000089.1:0-51654 GCF_043778355.1 Polaromonas sp. | reverse complement strand
TTGTGCTGCTCAGCGCCGCGCTGGCTGCTGCGCAGACAACACCACCCGGAAAGCCGCAAGACGCGCTGGCCCTGGCGGTCCGCTCCCAGGCCGTGCTTGATGAATACGTGATCGGCGCCATGGAGCCCGATGCCATGAAGTACGCCCAGCGTTTGCGCTTGACCCGGGCCGCGCTGGATGGGCAGCGACAGCAGTGGCCCACCGTGCGCAGCGGGGCCGACCCGTGGAACAGCTACAGCGCCTGCAAAAACGCGCTTGAAAAAGCCTCTGAGGTGGCCGGGCTGTCTGCAACAAAGGCCGTCAGCACGCGGGACAACAAAGTCTTTCAGGTCGAGAAAACCAGGCTGCAGCAGCTTCGTACGGAGTGCAAGCGACAGATCAGCATAGGCACGAGCAGCGCCGCCGTGCAGAAGTAAACAGCGCTAAGGCTCGTGGCTCAGCGCCCCACCACCGACCAGCCGGCCTTGAGGTTGGCCTTGTCGTTCTCGTACTCCCACGCGGTGCCGCATCGGTCGCAGCGGTACTTGGTGACAGTGACCAGCGCGCCGCCGCGCCGCTCTTGCCGGTTGTTGCCCTGTACCAGCTCCGGGTGTCCCGGCGCCTTGCGCCAGTTGCGCTGGATGCCGGCGCAGGAGTCGCACAGCGTCATCTTTTTCAGTTCGTTCTGTCGGCTCAGGTCATCGGTCATGGTGCTTTGCTTCGGTTGGGGCTGCGCGTTGGTGTCAGCGCGTGAAGTGTGATTGTCGCCGCCTTCCCGCGTCAAGTTATACGGGCGGCACATCCCGTCACGCTGCGAGCTGAGCCAGGTAGGTGCGCAGCAGCGCGACCCGCCGCGGCCGGAAGCTCACGTCCACGGCCTCCATCTGCTTGATGCGCTCGGCACGGAACATGCGGAAATCTTCACGCAGGCAGCACCAGGCAAGCACCACCAGCATGTTGTTTGCGTAGACGATGGCTAGAGGCCAGATAAGCCTGTCTGTGACCGCGCTCTTCCCGTCGGCATAACGGATCTGCACGGCCTCCTCACGCCAGCACCCTTCACGAATGAGGCGCATGTCGGGCAGCGCCGGAAAGCGCTCTTCAAAACGGTACACCTGCGACACCGCATGCAGCAGGTGCTGCTGCCCCACCGAGGGGAGGGTCGCAGCGACTTTGCCGAGCACTGCGGCGGCTGCCTTGGCCAGCGCCGGGTCGCCCATGTGGCTGACTTCTGCCAGGCCCAGCACCAGCGCCTCGATCTCGATGCGGCTGAACATTTGCGGCGGCAGTGTGCCGTCCTCAATGAGGCAATAACCGTAGCCGCGCTCACCGCCAATCTCGGCGCCTGCTGCGCGCAGGCTTTCAATGTCGCGGTAGATGGACCGCACGGATACTCCCGTTTCGTCCGCCAGCCGCGCCGCTGTGACGGGCGCCGGCAGGGTACGCAGGGCTTGCAACAGACGGAAAAGACGATCAGAGCGCGACATGGGTTAACTGACAAAAACTGGCAGGAGGGCTGGCTAGAGTACCACCTGCCAGCCACCGCTTTTTTGCGAAGTGTGAACTTGCCATGTTCCAAGCACGTATGCCATTAAACCGCCACCATCAATCACCTGAAGGAGCCTTCATGCTGACCCTTTTTCACTCCCCCAACAGCCGCTCAACCCGGGTTCTTGCCCTGCTCAAGGAGCTCGGTGCGCTTGACGACGTGCAGATCGAGATCGTGACCATCCCCCGCGTTGACGGATCGGGTGGCCGTGACGCGCGCAACCCGCATCCCGAGGGCAAGGTGCCGCTGCTGGTGCACGACGATGTCGCCGTTTGGGAGTCCAGCGCCATCCTGCTGTACCTGGCGGAGCTGTATCCCCAGGCCGACCTGCACATCCCGCCAGGGCATGCGCAGCGCGGCGCCTATCTCAGCTGGTTTGTCTGGTATTCGGGTGTCGTCGAGCCGATCCTGACGCTTGAAGCCGCCGGGCTGAAGCACCCGTACATCGCGTCGACCTTTCGCAGCAGCGCAGAAGTCATCGCCCGGCTGGAGGCCGCCCTGACGCACCAGCCGTATCTGTTGGGCGATCAATTCACCGCAGCCGACCTGCTGCTGCACTCGCCCTATGCCTGGTTTGGCAAACCGGGCAACCCGCTGATCGATGCCTGGGTTGACCGCTGCATGGCCCGCCCCGGCGCGCGCTTTGCGGCCGAATACGACCAGGCGCATCCGCTGCCGCAAGCGTAGTGTGTCAGGCCGCGGCGACGAACGATTGACCCCCCTGGCGACACTCCCGCAAGCCGCGCCAGGAAAGCTACTCACGCAGACCACCTATTGATCCGGTCCGATGAAGTATTAATTTCCCCGTTCGGGCTGAGCCTGTCGACGCCTGACTTGCACAGGGAAGTCCTTTGATCCTTCGACAGGCTCAGGACAGGCCAAGCTCAGGGCGAACGGATAGAGAAGTTCACACTTCACAAGGGTGGATCAATAAACCTCGCAGCCGCTGGTGCGCCGCGTCGTCCCCGTTCACCGGCAACTGCTGCTTGGCCTTCAGGTAGTGGTCGGTGAACACCTCGAGGTAAGCCGCCAGCGTCCCGGCGGCGCGCGCCTCACCAGCCAGCGCCAGGCACATCGCAGCCACTTCCGAGGTGCAGAAGTGTTCATCGCGCTGCGAGCGGCGCAGGCGGTAGTTTGATAGCTGCTCACTCTGCAGGCTGAGCACCGGCAGCTTGTCCAGGTAGGGGCTTTTGCGAAACATCTTGCGCGCCTCGGGCCAGGTCGCGTCGAGCAGCACAAACAGCGGGCGTCTGCCGTAGGTGGCATCCAGAGCCAGCACATCTGTCACAACGCGCTCAGGCGCCACAAACTCGCCCGGGAAAACAAGGTAAGGCTGCCATTGCGGATCGGCCAGCAGCGCGATCAGCGCCGGATTGACCTCCGTGCGCGCCCAGCCAAACGCAAAGGTATCGGCCACCACATCGGCCACCAGCCAGCCCGTGTTGCTCGGTTTGAGTGGCTCGATGTCAGCCATGATCAGGCACACACCCGCACGCACAGGCAGCATCGGGCGCAACGCGCACAGGCAGTGGCTGGGCAGCAGCCGGCAACCCGCGCAGCGTTCCCCGCGCGGTCCGCCGCGCGCCAGAAAGGGTTTAGAGCTGCGCGCCAGGCGGGCTGCGCGCAGGCGAGAGACCGCATGGGGGCCGATGGGAAGAGGCATGAAGCTGTAGCAGTCAGTGGGGGCCATGCCTGTCATTGCGGGCCTGACCCGCAATCCATGCCGCACTTCACTGCGGCGCCTGCTTCTACAAACGACCGCTCAGGCCGCAGGCCGGTGCAGCGCGCAGAGCTTGTTGCCGTCCGGGTCGCGCAGGTAGGCCAGGTAGAGCTTGCCAGTCGGACCTTCGCGAAACCCCGGTGGGTCTTCGCAGGTGGTGCCGCCGTTGGCAACACCTGCCGCATGCCAGGCGGCGGCCTGCTCGGGCGACTCCGCCTTGAAGCCGACCGTGCTGCCGTTGCCGTGGCATGCCGGTTCACCATTGATCGCGGTGCTGATCGCGAAGGTGCCGGTCTTGCTGCGGTAGAAGTACCGGTTCTTGTTGGCGACGCCGGGAGCGACGCCCAGCGTGCCGAGCACTGCGTCGTAAAACTTCTTTGAGGCTTCGAGGTCGTTAACGCCGACCATGACATGACTGAACATTGCTTTTGTCTCCGTGGGGTGCCCGAGGTGGGCGGGGTGGGATGGGGAGATGGTAATGGAAGATGCGTCGTCGATCGCTGTAAAGTACAAAGACGCTTGGAGGCGCGGTGACATGGCGCGTCAGCCACGCGACTGCATTTCAGGCCTCCCCGGTTTAAAGTAAGGCCACCCTGCGTCATCCTGAAAAGAGCCCCCCATGAACATCGCCTCCCTCAAAGAAGTTGTCAGTGCCGAAGAATGGCAATTACGTGTGGACCTGGCTGCGGCCTACCGGCTGGTGGCGCTGTATGGCTGGAGTGACCTGGTGTTCACACACATCAGTGCGCGGGTGCCGGGGCCGGAGCATCACTTTCTGATCAACCCCTATGGCCTGATGTTTGACGAGATCACGGCGTCGTCGCTGGTCAAGATTGACGCGCAGTGCAACAAGGTGATTGACTCGCCTTATCCGGTCAACCCGGCGGGTTTTGTGATTCACAGCGCGGTGCATGAGGCGCGGCATGACGCGGGTTGTGTGATGCACACACACACGCGGGCCGGTGTGGCGGTCAGTGCGCAGAAGGGCGGTATTTTGCCGATCTCGCAGCAGTCGGCCTTCATCCTCGCCTCGCTCGGTTACCACGACTACGAAGGTGTGGCCTTTCGCGACGACGAGAAACCGCGCCTGCAGAAAGACCTGGGCACGGCCACGCACCTGGTGCTGCGCAACCATGGCCTGCTGGTGGTGGGCAAAACGATTGCCGACGCCTTTGCCAGCATGTACCGGTTTGAAAGCACCTGTCAGATCCAGCTCAGCGCGCAGGCGGGCGGCGGTGAGCTGATCCACTTCGGCCCCGAGATCTGGAACGCCGACGACAGCTCGGGCGCCTATGTGCGCGCGGGTGGCATTGGCGGCGCCTTCATGTGGCCGGCGCTGCTGCGCAAGCTGGACCGGATTGACGCGAGTTACAAGGACTGAGCTGCCTTCTGGCGTAGTTTGCGCATCAGATCGGCCTCCAGCCCATGTCCAGCAGGCGCAGGCAGCTATCAAAACAAGAGCATGAAGGACGGCCATGGCTCAACAAGCTGACTTCCTGATCATCGGCGGCGGCATTGCCGCAGCGTCGGTGGGCTACTGGCTGGCGCCGCATGGACGGGTGGTGGTGCTGGAGCGCGAGTCGCAGCCGGGTTACCACTCGACCGGACGCTCGGCCGCGCTGTTCATGGAAAGTTATGGCACGCCGCAGGTGCGGGCGCTGACGATGGCGAGCCGGGCCTTTTTTCAAAACTCGCCTGAAGGCTTTAGCGATCACCCGCTGATCTCGCCGCGCGGCGCGATGCTGGTCGCCACCCCTGGCGAAGAGGCGCTGCTGGCCGAACAGTGGGACGTGTTTCGCAGCGTCACGCCGCATGCACGCCTGCTCAGCAGCGCTGAAGCCTGTGCGCTGGTGCCGGTGTTGCGTCCCGAGAAGGTGCTGGGCGCGGTGCTGGAGCCCGATGCCGCCGACATGGACGTCGATGCGATTCACCAGGGCTTTCTGCGCGGGCTGCGGCGTGCGGGTGGCCAGGTGATTTGTAATGCTGAGGTGACGGCGCTGGCGCGCGACGGTGACCAGTGGCAAGTGCAGGCCGGTGGGCAGACCTATGCCGCACCCGTGGTCATCAACGCTGCCGGGGCCTGGGCCGATGTGGTGGCGGCGTTGGCCGGTGTGTCGCCCATCGGACTGGAGCCGCGCCGCCGCTCGGCCTTTATTTTCGCTCCGCCAGACGGCATTCACAGCGCTGCCTGGCCGCTCACGGCCAGCATCGACGAAGGCTGGTACTTCAAGCCCGACGCCGGCATGTTGCTGGGTTCGCCAGCCAATGCCGACCCGGTGGCGCCGCAAGATATCCAGCCCGAGGAGTTGGACATCGCCATGGCGATTGACCGCATTGAGGAGATGACCACCTTGCGCATTCGCCGACCGACGCGCACCTGGGCCGGGCTGCGCTCTTTTGTGGCTGACGGCGATCTGGTGGGCGGCTTTGCTCCCGACGCGCCGGGTTTCTTCTGGGTCGCAGCGCAAGGCGGTTACGGCATTCAGACCTCGGCCGCCATGGGCGAGGCCTGCGCGGCGCTGGCGCGCGGCCTGCCGCTGCCAGAACGTATGGCCGGCTTCGGCCTGACCGAAGCCATGCTGTCGCCGGTGCGGCTGCATGCTGGCCACTGAGTGCGGCCCTGCAGGCTGCGTATCCAATCAGCCTGCTGTCCATGGCTGGCGGGCGCTGGCAGCTATTAAAACAGGAGCGCTGGAGGCAACGGGAATGAGCCCGGCAGGCCACCGCCTGGGTGGCTGCGGCATGCCGGGCGCGGCGGCAGACCTCTCCGCTCAGCCCACGCTGATGTTGATACGGCGCGGCTGGGCGTGGGCGGCCTTGGGGATGCGCAGTGTCAGCACGCCCTGCGCCAGTTCGGCGCTGACGTTCTCGGTGTCGAGCTCCTTGCTGAGGGTGAACACCCGGCGAAAACGCGCCAGACCCACTTCGGTGTGGCTGGACTGCAAACCCTCGGGCACGTTCAACGCCGCTTCAGCCTCGATGGTCAGGGTGTCGGCCTCAACCTGCAGCTTGAGATTGTCTTTGGGCACGCCTGGCAGGTCGGCATACAGTGTGATGCCGCTGCTGTCTTCGACCACATCGACCGGGGGCGTCAGCGTGGTCTGGGCATAACGCTGCGCCTGCTGCTTGGGCTGGCGCGCCATGTCGGCCCATGGACGGCTGTTGTCCGGTGCTGGATCCTTGCCGTGGGTGACGCTGCCGGCATCGCCGGCATGGCCGGCCTGGCGGGTAGCGGTCGCGGTAGGGGTGTGGGTAGTCATGGCCTTCCTCCTTTCAGTGAACGGTGATGCGGCGTGGCTGGGCAGCCGCGCGCCGCTGGATGGTGATGTGCACAAGCCCGTCCTTCACGCGGGCCTGCACGGCGTCGGGGTCGGCGTCCTCAGGCAGGTTGATCACCCGCCGGAAGGAGCCGGCAAAACGCTCGTTGATATGCAGCGTGGACTGCTGGCCCGCATCGGGCAGGCGGGACTTGCGCTCGCCGGCGATGGTGAGCATGCCGCGCTCCAGGTCGACCTCCAGCGAGTTGGGGTCGATACCAGGCGCAAAGGCGTAGACCTCGACGGTTTGTGGCGTGCCGCCGACATTCAGGGCGGGAAAGCCGCCGCGGCCAAAACCGCGGATATTGGGAGACAGATCAAGTGCCTGCTGAACCTCGCGTTGCAGGCGATCCATTTCAGCAAACACGTCGTGCGGAAACAGGGATCGAAACATGGCGATTTCCTCCATTCAGGTTGAACACGGAGCGCCAGAAAAGTGTTTCCGGCGTTCCCGATCAGGATGTAGGAATCGGCAAAAAAATTTCAAGAGGGCCGTGGCCCCGGTTTGCGGCGCCTGGCGGGCGGTCATCCGTCGGCCAGGAAAGCCCCCCTGGCGGTCAACCCGGTTTGTGGGTCAAATCGGCCTCTAGCCCATATCCAGAAAGCGCGGGCAGCTATCAAAACAAGAGCGTCACATCAGCCGGTGTGCGCTCCGCCAGCCGGGGTTGCCGGCATCCTGAGAACGCGCTGAATCGTCTGCAGCAGGTCGGCATTGGAGGTGGAGGCTTTGACCAGCACGGCATCCGGGCGGGTGCCGGCGTCGGGCAGCACCTCACTGGCAGAAAACACCACCAGCGCCGGCCGCGGATGCAGGCTGTCGATCAGCTCGACCAGGTCCCAGCCGGACTCCCGGCCCAGGCCCAGGTCCAGCAGCACCAGGTCAAAGGGTTTGGCGCGCAGCATTTCCCGCGCCTGGGTCAGGTTGGTGGCGAACTCAAAGGTCGCAAAATCTGCCGCGATGGCGGCGGCGATGTGCTGGATGTCCACATCGTCTTCCACATGCAGGATGCGCGGCTTGCGGCCCTGCAGCGCGGCCACCGCGCGTTGCATGGCCGACACCAGCTGCCCTTCGTCAATCGGCTTGGTCAGCCAGTCCGACACCGCCGAGGGTTTGTGGTCGAGCTGCAGCTGCCCGTCGCCGGCCAGCGTGGAAATCACAATAACGGGCAGCGCACGCGTGGCTTCGTTCTGGCGCAGGCCGTTGAGAAAGGCGCCGCCGGTCTGGCCGGGCAGGCGCAGGTCCAGCGTCACCGCGTCATAGTTGCCCGTGGCGAGCAGCGCCGATGCCTGCTCGGCGCTGTGCGCCAGGTCCGAGTCATAGCCAGCCTTGTCCAGCATGATGGCGATCAGCCTGGCCACATCCACGTCGGTTTCGCAGACCAGGATGCGCGAGCGGGGCGCCGCTGGCGGCGCCTCGGCCGGTTCGCGCCACAGGGGCAGCTCGAAGAAAAATGTCGTGCCTTCGCCGAGCTGCGTTTCGAAACCGATGCTGCCGCCCATGCCCTCGATCAGCGCGTGCGAGATGTTCAAGCCCAGCCCGGTGCCGCCCTTCTGGCGGGAGTCGGACGAATCGGCCTGCGAAAACTTCTGGAAGATACGGGTGCGAAACTCCTCCGGAATGCCGGGGCCATGGTCGCGCACCTCCACCCGTACGCCGAGCCCGGCCCGTGTCACATGCAGCTCCACCGTGCCACCGGTGGGTGAAAACTTCAGCGCATTGGACAGCAGGTTGGTCACCACCTGGGTGAGCCGGTCGGCTTCGACATGGACCTGCAGATCGGGATCGTCGCCGTACAAGACCAAACTGACCTGGTTGGCCAGGCCGTAGCCTTCGTTGGCGGCAATCGTCTGGCTCAGCAAGGGCATCAGCGCCATCGGCTGCAGGTCCAGGCGCATCTTGCCGGACTCGATTTTTTCGATGTCCAGGATATCGTTGATGAGACGGATCAGACGCTCGCAGTTGTTCTTGGCAATGTCGATCAGCTTCATCGCCGACTCGGGCAGTTTGCCGGTCATGCCACCAGCGACCAGGCCTAGCGAGCCGCGGATGGAGGTCAGCGGTGTACGCAGCTCATGGCTGACGGTTGAGACAAACTCGCTTTTCAGGCGGTCGATGCGTTTGAGCTCGGTGATGTCGGTGGCCAGCGAATAAAAGCCGATGACCTTGCCCTCGTCGGCGCCTTCGCCATAACGCGGAAAATAATTGACCACATAGTCCCGCACCTTGCCGTTGGCCGAGCGCTGCTTGCGCTCGTACACCACCGGGTAGCCAGCCAGCACTTCTTCAACCTTGGGGCGTAGCGCCTCGTAGAACACCGGCTCCATCAGCTCGCGCATGCTTTTGCCCAGGAGGTCTTCGCTCGACAGACCAAAAGCCTCCTGGTAGGCGCGGTTGTGAAAGCGGCAGCGCTGGTCGGCATCCACATAGGCGATCAGCGCCGGCACGGCGTCGGTGATCTCGCGCAACTGGCGTTCGCTGGCGCGCACGCGGTCGCTGGAGTTGCGCATGGCCGTGGTGTCGCGGCCCGTGCCCCGATAACCGGTGAAACGTCCCGAGGCGTCAAAAATCGGCACGCCGCTGATGCTCAGATGGCGCACCTGGCCTTCGGAGTCGAGCCGCGTAACTTCAAAATCACGAAACGGCTCGCGCCTTGCAAGCTGCGCCTCGTGCGCGGCCCAGACGCTTTCGTCCATGTTCACATAAGGTAGCTCCCGGCGCAGTTTGCCGATGCTGCTGTTGGCGGTGAGCGGGCCCAGGTCAACCAGCTCGCCCGAGATCTGGACAAAGCGGAAATTTTCGTCCTGCTCCCAGAACCAGTCGTTGGACAACTGGACCAGCGCGCGAAAACGCTCCTCGTTGGCGCGCGACAACTGCTCGGCCCGCTTGCGCTCGGTGATGTCCTGCAACTGCGAGATGAAGTGCAGCGGCTGGCCCTGCGCGTCGCGCACCAGCGAGCAGGTCAAGGTGGCCCAGACCAGGCTGCCCGCCTTGTGCAGGTAGCGCTTTTCACGCTGGTAGGTCGTGATCTCTCCGGCCAGCGCTCTGCCGCGCTGCAGGACGTCCTCGGCCGCGTCTTCCGGGTGCGTCAGATCGGGCCCGTCAGGCGCCATCAACTCGGCCTGCGAATAGCCCACCATGTCGCAGAACGCCTGGTTGACGCGCAGCCGGCGCGAATCCGTGCCAAGCACCGCCATGCCGATGGCAGCGTTCTCGAAGGCGCTGGTGAACTGCTGCTCGCTGGTCGCATCGCCGGTAGCGGACTTGGCGAGCGGCGCTGGCTGCTGTTGCGTGGCCCGCTCAAAAGCCCGGAGCTGATCCGCTTGTCGGACCAGCTGCTGCTGCAGTTCTTCGGTCAAGCGTGTCAGTGTCAGCACGCGTTCTTGAAGGCTTTGCGCCTCTGGCGTGTTCTGCTCCGTCTGCTTCATGCTTGTCCTGTGAAATGTCGGCCCGGGGGCCGGCATTGAGAGGACGCTGGCCACCGGCTTGCCGGAATGAGGTGGCCAGTATCTGGGATTTTCCCGTGTTTGACCGCAGGCGCGCGCGGGCTTTTGACGGGGTTATCCCTAGCGCTTGCGCGCCGTCGGCGGCTAGCCGCGTTTGCCGCTCACTGCGCGGTAAACAAACAGCAGGATGATCGCACCCAGCACGGCGGCGATAAAACCCGCCGATTCACCCACCTGGTAAAAGCCCAGGAAGCGGCCGAGGTAGGTGGCAATCACCGATCCGACAATACCGATCAGCACGGTAATGATGAAGCCGGCCGGGTCGCGGCCGGGCATCAAAAACTTGGCAACAATGCCGACAACAAAGCCGATGAGAATGGTCCAGAGAATGCCCATGGTGGTCTTTCAGAAGTGGTGAGGATGAAAAGCCGACACGGACTCGGTCGGCCAAGCGCCAAGACTACGCAAGGCGCGTGACAGCGCCTATCGGAAAGCCTGCCCGCCTGCTGTAGGACAGAGGACCAGCCCGTGCGCCCGGCTGTGGATCCGCAATTCAATGCCTGGGTTGAGAGCCAGATTGGCTGTATCCCCATGTCGCATGGGCGCTGACAGCTATAAAAAATATAGCAATCCAGGTATGGGCAGCTTAGTTCGGTGCTTTGGGTGGCTGGGGCAGCGCCGTGAAGGCCAGCGCGCCCAGCGCCAGCAGCAGTGCAATCGCCGCCAGCACGGCGGTGTAGGGCTCGGCACCGTAGCGGGAAGCCAGTGAGGCGATCAGCCCGGTAATCCACTGCATGGCGGCCACGCCGAGGAAAATCGCCATGGTGAAGACGGCCATGGCGCGGCCCGTCATGGCCGCCGGGTAGGTCGAGCGCACGTCGGCGTATTGCAGCACCATGAAACCCGAGAGCAGGCCGATCACCACCGGGCCGACCACGTCGATCACGGTGTTGTGGGTCATCGCAAAGGCCGCAAACAGCGCCGCCAGCAGCAGCGTGAAGCCAGTGATCCAGCGCCGCCGGTGTTTCGGGCCGGGGTCGAGCCGTCCGAACAGTGGCGGGCCGAACAGTGAGGCCAGCGACATCACCAGCGCGACGTTGCCGCTTTGCACCAGTGAAAAGCCGTGCCGCTCCATCAGCAGCGGGCCCAGCCACAATCCGCGCAGCGCGATGAAAGAGGCATACCCGACGCAGGCAAGCAGCATGATGCCCAGCGTGTGTGGCAGGGTGAACAGTGCGCCAAAACCAGCCAGTGCCTGACGCACCGACTCTTTCGGGTGGCTGTTGTGCGCGGCCTGTACCGGCTCGTGCACCAGTGCCCAAATCAGCAGCCAGGCCAGCGCCGCGAGGCCGCCCAGCACCCAGAAGCCCATGCGCCACGACGAGGCCTCGATCAGCCAGGCCAGCGGCGTGCCGGTCAACAACATGCCGATGCCGCCCAGGCCCAGCGTGATGCCCGAGATCGCGGCGAAGCGGTTGGCCGGCATGTTGCGCGCGATGAACACGGTGCAGACCAGGAAGGCCGGCGCGCAGCCGATACCGATCAGCACCTGACCGGCCACCAGCATGCCGTAGCTGCCGGCCAGGGCCGACACGGCAGAACCGGCAATCGCGATGGGAAAAGCGGTCAGTACGGTACGCCGCACGCCGTGCAGGTCGATGCCTATGCCCATGAAGAGCTGCATCGCGCCGAAGGCAAAGTGAAAGGCGCCGGCAAACAGTCCGAGGGCCTGCGCGCTCAGACCGAAGTCGCCTTGCAGCGGCGCGGCCATCAGCGCCGCCACGCTGCGGTAGGACTGGCTCAGGGCAAAAGCCGTGGTCAGTGCCAGCAGCATGATCCAGAGGGAGCGGGTTGAGGCGGCGGGGGGCGGACTGGCTGCTTGAGCCGGGACGGACGTCATGGAGGCAAGCGTACACGATGGCTTGCGCCAGCGTGACGCTGGCGGCTCAGGACCGCGTGCTTGGGGAAACGTCGGTCGTTCGTGGAAAGCTGTCAACCACCCAGGCGGCCGGTGGGGGCGGGGGCGTGGCCTTCACTTCCAACAGGCTGGCAGCATGGGCCCGGCAATACTCGACGAGGTCTTCGAGCTCGCCGGATTTGTCGAAGACTTCGTCGGCCCCAAGGTCCAGACATTTCTCCACGATGCTTTCGTGGCTGTGACCGGTCAGCACCACCACTTTTTGTTCCGGACGACGCTGCTGGCACTGCCTGAGCACGCCGAAGCCAGAGCCATCGGCCAGGAGCAGGTCAACAATGGCCAGTTGCCAGTCATCCGGGTGGGTGTGTAGCCATTGGCGCGCCGTGCTTTCGCTGTTGGCGTGGGCGACAAAGCGGCATGGCGCAATTTCTTCCATCGCCTCGACCAGGGTGTCCCGAATGTCGGCACAGTCTTCCACCAGAAATGTGTTGATCAGCATGCGGCCCGCTCCCCTGATTTTTTCGATTCGACAGGGTAAACGGGGCGATGAGCGCATGGCGCCGTCGATCACCTTCTGCTTTTGTAGGAGGGGTCCGACAACCACGGCTAAAGATGGCCGTGGAGTCTCCGGGGCTGTGGGCTGAAAACGCTTGCCCAGACTGGCGACAGCGCCGGTATCGGTCCACACGCTTGACCGCTACACTTCGGCCAGACCATTGTCCGGAGACCACCATGCCTGTTGCCTGTGTAAGAGCCCTGATGCGGGCTGCCGTCTTTTCAGGAGCCCTGGGTGCCGGCCTGGGCGTCCATGCGCAGGCGCAGCCCGAGGTCCGGGAACTGACGGTCCGTCCTGGCGTGACACTGCGCTTTGTCTATCTGAAAGCGGCGAACCCGGTGGCCAGCGCGGTACTGTTCCAGGGCGGCCCCGGCAACATCGGCATCTTCCCCAACGGTTCGATGCGCGAGGGCGGTTTTCTGGCCGGCGGCGGGCAGAACTTTGTGCCGCACGGCATCAGTGTGGTGATCCCGGACGTGCCTTCGGACCGCCGCCATCTTGAGGGCTTTCGCGCATCGGCCGAACATGCACAGGACAATGCGGCGCTGATCGACTTCCTGCGCCAGCAGTCACCGGTACCGGTCTGGGCCGTGGGCACCAGCAACGGGTCGCTGTCGGCCGCATCTGCGGCCGCGCGGCTGCGGGGCAAGGGCCCTGACGGCCTGGTGCTGACCTCCACGGTCACCCGTGAGGGCCGTACCCGCGGTCTCGCGCATGTCGTGTCCGAGGCGCCGCTGCAGGATGTCAAGGTGCCGGTGCTGCTGGTCCACCACAAGGACGACGCTTGTTATGTCACGCCTTATGACGCCATGCCGGGCTTGACGGCCGCGCTGACCGCCTCGCCGAGGGTGGCCCTGATCACCGCACAGGGCGGCTCCAACAATGGCAACCCCTGCCATGCCGGCCATCATCAATTTCAGGGCATTGAGGCGGCGGTGGCCAAAGAGATTGCCGACTGGGTCAGGGCGGCGCCGGCGAAGTAGCGTGGCCGCGCGCGCGCGGGCCGCTCGGGTATCTGGTTATTTTCAGAAGAATCAGACCTCAGCCCTTGCCTGATAAGGGGTAAACGCTATCAAAAAAATAGCGCAAGGCGACTGCAGGAGGCTCAGGAGCAGGTCTGCAATGCCTTGCCTTCAAGCTGCGGTTTGATCGCGTCGAGCTGCGCGCGGAGGGTGGCGTCCACGGCGGCGAGCCTGAGGATCTGGCCGCGTGTTTCGGCGCGTTCCTGCGCCACACGGGCGGTGCGCACCCCCTTGGTGGCGATGCGCGCCAGCTCTCTTTCGGCGTCGGCCTCCAGCGGGAAGCTGGCCAGCGCCAGGCCGGGCGCGAGGGCCTCGTTGTTCACTGCCCGGAAGGGAACGCCGAGCTGGCGCAACTCGGCACGTTTTTTGGCCAGGTTCTCGGGGCTGTTGTATTTGCCCATATAGACAATCCAGCGCGCCGGCTCGGCGCTGCTCTCAAACTGCCAGCTACCCGGTGGCAGCGTGGCCTCCAGGCTGGTGCGCAGGGTGGCGGTCTGTTGCTCGTCGAAGAGGCCAGCCTGCAGGCATTCCGGGGCCGAGGCGCCGGTGGGCGCGCTGGCGACCGGGGCGTTTTCCAGTTTCCGGGTCTCTTCGGCCGTCAGCAGGCGAATCGCCTCGGGCCGGATCTGTGTCGCCAGGCGCTGCGGTTCGGCTTGCACACCGGGGGCCAGCCCGTAGGCGGCCAGCAGGCCTTGCGACCAGGCCCAGTAACCGGCGTTGGCCAGTACCAGCAGCAGCACCAGCAGCCTCAGCATGGGGGTGTGCTCCCAGAAGAAACAGGCCGGACACTGATTTCGGAACTGGTGATTTCTTTCATGCCAGCCGCAGTATGCACCAGCAGCGCGCCGTTTTCGCCAACGCCGTGGGCCACACCTTCGGTCCCGTCGGAGAGCTGAACGGCGCGCCCTGCCAATACGTCGCGCGCCGCAAAACGTGCCTGGAAAGGCGCAAAACCAAACAGACCGAAAGCCTGCATCGCCTGCACCAGCGGCGCCGCAACAAGCTGCAGCGCCTGCGCCACGTCCACGCCGGGCCAGAGGTCCTGCAGCGCGGCGGGCGGCAGGGCCGCGGGCTGGCCGGCGGCGGCTGGCGCAGCTTCCAGCGTCAATGTGCGCACATTGATACCGACACCGATCACCACGTAACGCAGCTCGCCCCAACTCGCGGTTTCCACCAGAATGCCGGCCAGTTTGCGCTCGCCCTGCGCATCGATGAGCCACAGGTCATTCGGCCATTTCAGGCAGATGCGCGGCCCGCCTTGCGGTGCGAGCGGCTGCAGGCTTTCAGCGATGCTGATGCCAACGGCCAGCGACAGGCCCGACCAGTCGGCCGGCTGCAGCGCCATCCCCAGCGAAAACGTCAGGCTGTCACCGGCCCGGCTTTGCCAGGCGCGGCCCATGCGGCCACGGCCGGCGGTCTGTTGCTCGGCCACCAGCAGCACCGCTTCGGCGGAAGTCGGGCCGGCTGCGCGAAAACGCCGCATCAGCTCTGTGTTGCTGGAGTCTATCGTCGGCAGCACCTCGACCGTGAAACCGGGCAGCACCGGCGCCACGGCTTCCCAGATGGCCTCGGCAGGCCAGCGAATCGGGACGGTGGAGGGGGGGCTCATGGTTGCGGTGTGATGGGGTGCGGCCTTTGCTCTGTCATCCCGGACTCGATCCGGGATCCATGACGGCGAATTTTTTGCGTTGGTCAAGCCGGGGCCATGGATTGCGGGTCAAGCCCGCAAAAACAAGGGCGTGGGCTCGTTCAGACTTTTTTGCTCTTTGCGGGCTTGCCGTCCTTGCGCGCTTTCTTCAGGACCTTCTTGAGTTCTTTCCTGAACTCTTTCTTCGGCTTCACGGCTTTGTCTGCCTTGGCGACTTTCTTTTCGTCCTTGGCCTTCTTCGCCTTTTTTGACTTCTTGCCAGACGCGTCGTCCTTGGGCGCCAACAGCGTGCCGCGGCAGTTTTTGGCGCCGCACCAGCACGGGTATTCGGCCAGCAGCTTCTTGGTATACGGCGCGTCGATGATCAGGCCGTAGTCGTAAAACAGTTCCTGCCCGGCCGGGATGTTGCGCAGCGCCTTGATGAAGACGCGGCCGTCCTGTTCGTCGGCTTCACAGTTGGGCTTGCAGCTGTGGTTGATCCAGCGCGAGGAGTTGCCGCCGTACTTGGCATCAATCACATGGTTCTTGTCGATATGGAAGTAGAAGGTGTGGTTGGCGTCCTTGGGGTCATGCGGATGACGGCGCAACGCTTCCTTCCAGTTGATGATCTCGCCGATGTACTCGATCAGTGTCTCGCCCTCGGCCAGGTCCTGCACCGCAAAAACCCCCTTGCCGTGTACCCCCGACGTGCGGGTCTGGATGCGCCGTCCCGGAGCGGGAGCGGGGCTGGCGGAAGGGCTGGAAGAAGGAGACAAGACCTGAGTTTTTGACACGACGGGATTTTTTGGTATGGTTAATTCATGCATGTGCGCGCCCGTGCGGGTGCGCGTGTGCGTACGCGCGAAGCCGCTATTGTAGTGATGCGCACCTGTGAGCCAAGATTGCCCAACAATGTTGAACCGCCGAAACCTGATTCAGTCTCTGGCCGCGCTGGCCGCCCCCGGCGTGGCTGCGCGGGCCTGGGCGCAGGGATCGGAGAGCCCCCTTCCCAAGATCGGCAGCGACCTGGCGCTGCCGACCTTGAGCCTGCTGGATGGGCGTGCCTGGGACCCCGCTGCGCGGGGCGGCAAAACGCTTGTGGTGTACTGGTGGGCGAGCTGGTGTCCTTTTTGTGCGGTGCAGTCGCCGCATATCGAGGCCTTGTGGCGGACCCATCAGGCCCGAGGGCTGGAGATGCTGGCCCTGTCGATTGACAGCAAGCCCGAGGCCGCTGCTGCCTATATGAAGAACAAAGGCTACAGCTTTCCTGCGGGCATGCTGACGCCCGCAGTCGCCAAGATACTGTCCAAACCGGCCGGCCTGCCGGTGGTGGTGGTGCTCAAGGTCGCGCGCAATGGACGCAGCGGCCAAGTCGTATTTGCAGAAGCCGGGGAAATGTTCCCCGAAGATGTTGAAGGTTTGAAGAAGTACATATGAAAACCCTTGTGATTGCAGAAAAGCCCTCGGTGGCGCAGGACATCGTCCGCGCCATCACGCCGACGGCGGGCAAGTTTGAAAAACACGACGAGTATTTCGAGAGCGACGACTGGCTCATCACGTCTGCTGTGGGCCATCTGGTCGAGATCCAGGCGCCAGAAGAGTTTGACGTGAAGCGCGGCAAGTGGAGCTTTGCCAACCTGCCGGTGATCCCGCCTTACTTCGACCTCAAGCCGATGGACAAGACCAAGACGCGGCTCAACGCCATCGTCAAGCTGACCAAACGCAAGGACGTGGGCGCGCTGGTCAACGCCTGTGACGCGGGCCGCGAAGGCGAGCTGATCTTCCGGCTGATCCAGCAGTACGCCAAAAGCAAACACCCGGTCAAACGCCTGTGGCTGCAGTCGATGACGCCAGCGGCGATCCGCGACGGCTTCGACAGCCTGCGCAGCGACCAGCAGATGCAGGGCCTGGCCGACGCGGCGCGTTCGCGCTCCGAAGCCGACTGGATGGTCGGTATCAACGGCACGCGCGCCATGACGGCCTTCAACTCGCGCGACGGCGGCTTCTTTCTCACCACTGTCGGCCGGGTGCAGACGCCGACCTTGTCGGTGGTGGTCGAGCGCGAGGAAAAAATCCGCAAGTTCGTCAGCCGCGACTTCTGGGAAATCCACGCGAGTTTCCTGGCCGAAGCCGGCGAGTACCCGGCCAAGTGGTTTGACCCGAAGTGGAAGAAGGCGGCAGCCAATGCCGACAACGCAGAGCCGGATGCCGAGCTGCGGGCCGATCGCGTCTGGTCCGAGCGCGAGGCGCTGGCGATTGCCGAAGCCGTGCGCGGCAAGGCCGCCACTGTCACCGAAGAAAGCAAGCCGTCCACCACCGCGTCCGGCCTGCTGTTTGACTTGACTTCCCTGCAGCGCGAGGCCAACGGCAAGTTTGGCTTCTCGGCCAAGACCACTCTGTCGATTGCGCAAAGCCTGTACGAACGCCACAAGGCCCTGACCTACCCGCGTACCGATTCGCGCGCGCTGCCCGAAGATTATTTGCCGGTGGTGAAGCAGACTTTTGAAATGCTGGCCGCGAGCAGCATGAAACACCTGGCGCCGCATGCAGCAACGGCGCTCAAGGGCAACTACATCAAACCCAGCAAACGCATTTTTGACAACGCCAAGGTCAGCGACCACTTTGCGATCATCCCGACCCTGCAGGCGCCCAGTGGCCTGAGCGAGGCCGAGCAAAAACTCTACGACCTGGTGGTACGCCGTTTCATGGCGGTGTTTTTCCCGAGTGCCGAGTACCTGGTGACCACACGTATCTCGCAGGCCGTGGGCCACAGTTTCAAGACCGAGGGCAAGGTGCTGGTCAAACCGGGCTGGCTGGCCATTTACGGCAAGGAAGCCGAAGACGAAAACACCGACGAGAAAGACAGCAAGACCCTGGTGGCCGTGAAGCCTGGCGAGATGGTGCGCGCCGAAGTTTGCGAGGCCAAAGGCCTGAAGACCCGCCCGCCAGCGCGTTATTCGGAAGCGACCTTGCTGGGCGCCATGGAAGGCGCGGGCAAAACCATTGACGACGACGAGCTGCGTGAAGCCATGCAGGAAAAAGGCCTGGGCACGCCGGCCACGCGTGCCGCCACCATCGAGGGCCTGATCAACGAGAAATACATGCTGCGCGAAGGCCGCGAGCTGATTCCGACCGCCAAGGCCTTCCAGCTCATGACCCTGCTGCGTGGCCTGGGCGTGGAGGAACTCTCGCGCGCCGACCTGACGGGTGACTGGGAGTACAAACTCGCGCAGATGGAAAAAGGCAACTTGAGCCGCGACACCTTCATGGCCGAGATTGCCGACATGACCAAAAACCTGGTCGACAAGGCCAAGGGTTACGACAAGGACACGATTCCCGGCGACTACGCAACGCTGAGCGCGCCCTGCCCCAACTGCGGCGGTGTGATCAAGGAAAACTACCGGCGCTATACCTGCACCGGAAAAAACGGCGAGGGCTGCGGTTTTTCCTTCGGCAAAACGCCGGCCGGTCGCACCTTCGAAGTGGCTGAGGTTGAGCAGTTCCTGCGCGACAGGAAGATCGGCCCGCTCGACGGCTTCCGCTCCAAGGCCGGCTGGCCCTTCACTGCCGAGATGGTCATCAAGTTCGACGAGGAGACGAAAAACTACAAACTCGAATTTGACTTCGGCGACGACAAGGCCGGAGAGACCGGCGAGATCATCGACTTCAGCGGCCAGCAGTCGCTGGGTGCCTGCCCCAAGTGCGCCGCCGGTGTGTTCGAACACGGCAAGAATTATGTCTGCGAAAAGTCGGTGCCGACCAACGCCCAACCGACACCGAGCTGCGACTTCAAGACCGGCCAGGTGATCCTGCAGCAGCCGGTGGAACGCGAGCAGATGGTCAAGCTCCTGACCGAGGGAAAAACCGACCTGCTCGACAAGTTTGTCTCCATGCGTACGCGCCGTCCTTTCAAGGCCATGCTGGCCTGGGATGCCGAGGCCGGCAAGGTCAACTTCGAATTCGCGCCGTCGAAATTTCCGCCGCGCAAAACCGCCGGCCCGCCACGCACCGGCACGGTGAAAACCCCTTTCGGCAAAACCGTGGCGGCCAAGGGCGCTGTCCCGGCCGCCAAAAAAGTCGCCGCCAAAAAGACGCCTGCGGCCAAAACCGCCAAACCGAAAACGCCACGTGTTGCCAAACCGGGCAGTGGTCTCAAGCCCAGCGAAGCGTTGGCTGCGGTGATTGGTTCAGAACCCGTGGCGCGCACCCAGGTCATCAAGAAACTCTGGGACTACATCAAGGCCGAGGGCCTGCAGGACGCGGCCAACAAACGCGCCATCAACGCCGATGCCAAGCTGCTGGCCGTGTTTGGCAAGCCGCAGGTGACGATGTTTGAACTGGCGGGAATTGTCGGCAAACACCTGAGCTGACGCAGGCACTGGCCGTATTGCGGCCGGTCCATCCCATCAGGCGTCAAGGGTGATACCTTGTCCTGCCCATTTTCGGCCACGGCTCTTGAGCGGGCGGCGCCTGGACGCCTGGTTGGGTGCCTTGCCGGGGTGGTGAAAGTTGCTCTGGCTCAAGGCCGTACTTTCATCGACACAGCATCCGAATCTTCAATCGGCAGGACGCCAGAACGTCAACCAGAAACCGGGGGTGTTCCCCGGGACTGGTGTGGCAAAACATTTCCGACTACCATTTGTCTCAAATTCCCGAGCAACGATGACCATCTCGCACTCCGACCGACCGCACCCTCCCGGACGGCCTGAGGCCGCGTCCAGTTCGCCGGCGGCAGCCTCGTCGCCTGATCTGTCCGGTGAAAGCGCGCTGTCGCTGAACCGCTTGCTTGATAACCTGCCCGGCATGGTTTACCGCTGTCTCAATGACGTGGACTGGACCATGGACTTTGTCAGTTCGGGCGCGCTGGCATTGACCGGTTATTCGCCGGAGATGTTGACCGGTGCGCAGGGTGTGCGTTATGGCGACCTGATTCATCCCGATGACCGGCAGGCAGTGCATGCCGAGGTACAGGATGCTGTTCAGCGAGGTGTTGCTTTCCACCTGACCTACCGCATCGTGGCCGCTGATGGGACTGTCAAGTGGGTCTGGGAGCAAGGTAATTCGGTGTACTCGGCCCATGGCGAGCTGTTCTGGCTGGAAGGGTTCGTCACCGACATCACGGAACGCAAGCTCGCCGAGCAGGCGTTGACAGACAGCGAACAACTTCTGCGCGTCGTGGCATCGAAACTGGAGAGGCAGACCGAAACCCTCACAACCATTTCGGAGTCGCTGGCTGCCTACGTGGACAACGCCGACTGGAAAGGCGGCTTCAGCCGTTTGCTGCGCGGTGCTCTGGACCACACCCAAAGTGAATATGGTTTTGTTGGCGTGGTGGTCGAGGGGAAGAAACTGCGCGTATTGGCGCTGGAAGGCATTGTCTGGGACAAGGTGGTCAACCGGGCCTTCTACGAGAGCGCCATGGCCAGTTATGCGCAAGACGGCTACCTCGTCTTCGAGAGTTTCGACAACCTGTTTGGCCGGGCCATCACCACGGGGCAGGTGGTGATCGCCAACCAGCCCGATGGCCATCCGCAGTCCGCAGGGCGGCCCCAGGGGCATCCCCCGATGCACAATTTTCTGGGTGTGCCTATTCGTGCCGGCCAGGAAGTTTGCGGCGTGGTTGGCCTCGCCAACCGGGAGGGTGGTTATACCGACGAAGAGCAGCGGTGCATCGAAGCGCTGGTGAAATACGCTGGCGGCATCTGCATCACCTATCTGCAGGCCGAGCGGAACCGGGTTCTGGCGGTCGAGCGGGAGAAGACCCATCAGGCCCTGCAGGCCAGTGATGCCCGTTTTCAGGAGCTTGTCACCAACATCGACGAGGTGTTTTACAGTTTCGATGCAAAAACCACCCGCGTTCATTACGTGAGCCCGGCTTATGAAGCGGTGTGGGGACGCAGTTGCCAAAGCCTGTATGACGATACACAGACCATTCGCGACTCGGTCCATCCTGACGACCGGGAAAAAATGCACGACGCTTTTCTCCTGCAGCGAATGGGACAAGCGACCCAAGTCGAGTTTCGCATCCTTCGGCCCGACGGCCAGGAGCGCTGGATCTCTGACCGGGCCTACCCGGTGCTCGATGTCGATGGGATCGTCATTCGGGTGGTCGGTGTGGGTCAGGACATTACCGCGCGCAAGGGCGCCGAGCAAGCCCTGGTCGAAACAGAAAAGCGTTATTCAACCCTCTTTGAGTCTGGCCCTTCGCCGATGTGGGTGTTTGCTGAAGAAACACGCCGCTTCCTGGCCGTCAATCGTGCTGCGATGGACGAATATGGCTACAGCGAACCGGAGTTTCTGGGCATGACCCTGTACGATCTTCGGCCGGAGGAAGACCGCAAGCTGCTGGACAAATGGCTCGCCGAGTTACCCGCTGATAGCAGACAAGATCCCCGTCGGACAGTGCGGCACCAGCGCAAGGACGGCAGCGTATTCTGGGCGCGACCGATTTCGCGCCACATCGTTTATGCCGGTCAGCAGGCGCGTTTTGTCGTTGCCTATGACGTCTCGGACCAGGTCAAGGCAGAAGAGAGCCTGCAAAGCCATCTTTTTGCCTTGCAGCGCTCTGCCGATGCGGTTCAGGCCATTACTGCGCACCTGACGCTGGAGGCGACCATGCAGGAAGTGGCGGATCAGGCACGTGGCGTGATTGGAACCCATCAGGCCGTGGTCAGTCTGACCCGCGCCCACGATTGGAGTCAGGTGATCTCTTCGGTCTCACTGTCTGACAAATACGCTGCGTACCGCGACTACATGCGGCCACCGGATGGCTCTGGAATTTATGCACTGGTTTGTGAGACCAACCGGCCGATACGACTGACGCAGGAGCAGCTGGAGGCGCATCCGCGCTGGCACAGCTTTGGCGCACATGCCCACGAACACCCGGTCATGCGTGGCTGGCTGGCGGTGCCGCTGACCGGGCGCGATGGGCAGAACATCGGCCTCTTGCAGCTTTCAGACAAACATGAAGGTGAGTTCAGTGTCCAGGACGAATATGTGGCTGTCGAACTGGCCCAGCTGGCTTCGATTGCCATGGAAAATGCGCGCTTGTTCGAGCAGGTCAGGCAGCTCAACGACAGCCTTGAGCGCAAGGTGACCGAGCGCACTGCCGCGCTGTCGCGGCAGGAAGCGCTTTTCCGTGCGCTCGCCGAGCAGGCACCGGAGGTGGTGTGGAACACCGACGTTCGTGGTGCGCTGACCTACATCAATCGCCGGTGGTACGAACTCATGGGCGGGACGGCGGAGGATTGGCTCGGAACGCGATGGTTCGAGGTGGTGCACCCTGATGACCAGGCAGAAGTCACGGCCAACTGGGTACGATGTTCGAAAAGTGGAGAACTCTACACGGGCATACGGCGACTGCTGGCGCGGGATGGCACTTACCACACCATGTCTTACCGCGCCTCACCGGTGCGGGGCGACGCGGGCGAGATCCTGTTCTGGGTCGGCATTGATGCGGACATCACCGAACTCAAGGCGATTGAAACCGCCCTGCGGGTGTCCAATCGGGAGCTTGAAACTTTCTCCTACTCGGTCTCTCATGATCTGCGCTCCCCCCTGAACACGGTCAACGGTTTCAGCAGCCTGCTGGCGCGCCAGCTCGCCAGCACGGGGGACCCGAAGGTCAAGCACTATATTGCGCGCATCCAGGCGGGGGTCGATCAGATGGGTCAACTGATCGAGGGCTTGCTGGCCTTGGCGCAGCTTTCACGGGTGGCACTGCGGCGCGATGAGGTCAATCTGAGTGAGATCGCCCACACCATCCTCGACAGGTTCCAGTCCCGCGAGCCGGGACGCGCAGTGACCGTCCACATTGACAAAGGCCTGTTCACCCTCGGCGACGCTCGTTTGTTGCACGCGGCCATGGACAACCTGCTGGGCAACGCCTGGAAGTTTTCCTCCAAGCAGCCGCAGACCCACATTTCGGTGGGGTTCAGTGAAGACGCAGGCGCGTTTTATGTCAAGGACAACGGCTCCGGTTTTGACATGGCTTATGCCGACAAGTTGTTTGGCACCTTTCAGCGGCTGCATGCCGTGTCCGAGTTCCCCGGCACCGGTGTGGGGCTGGCAACGGTCAGCCGCATCATCACGCGCCATGGCGGGCGCATCTGGGCCGACTCCTCCCCTGGTGAGGGCGCCACCTTCTTTTTCACCTTGCCCGGACTCCATCCCTACGCAGGTTCCAGCTTCAGTGAACTCGGTTGATGGCGGGCGCGCTGGCGCTATTTGTACAACAATACCGGCAGCGCCTCTTTACTGACTGAGCCCTTCATGCACATCCTTTTTGTCGCCGACCCCCTCGCTTCCTTCAAGATCTACAAGGACACCACCTTTGTGATGATGCGCGAGGCGCAGCGGCGCGGCCACACACTGGCGACCTGCGAGCCCAAAGACATGCGCTGGCAGACCGGTGAAAAGGTCACGGCGACGGTTCAGCGCATCACGCTGACCGGTGACGCCACCGACTGGTACAGCGCCGAGCCGGCGAAGGGTGAGCAACTGTGCGACTTCGACGCCATCGTCATGCGCAAGGACCCGCCCTTTGACAGCGAGTTTTTCTACAGCACGCACCTGCTGGAGCAGGCCGAGCGCGAAGGTGCGCGTGTTTTCAACAAGCCGCGCGCGTTGCGCGACCACCCGGAAAAACTCGCGATTCTCGAGTTCGCCCAGTTCAGCGGCCCGACCCTTGTGACGCGCAGTGCGGACGACATCAAGCGCTTTCACGCCGAACACAAGGACATCATCCTGAAGCCGCTGGACGGTATGGGCGGCATGGGCATCTTCCGCGTCAAGGAAGACGGGCTGAACCTGGGCAGCATCACCGAGACGCTGAACAAGGACGGCGCGCAAAGCGTGATGGTGCAGAAGTTTCTGCCCGAGATTGTCAAAGGCGACAAACGTGTGCTGGTGATCGGCGGCAAGCCTGTGCCTTTCAGCCTGGCGCGTATTCCCCAGGGCAGCGAGGTGCGCGGCAACCTGGCGGCCGGTGGCCTCGGTGTGGCGCAGCCGCTGTCGGCGCGCGACCGCGAAATCGGTGAGGCGTTGGGGCCGGTGCTGGCGGCGCGCGGGCTGCTGCTGGCCGGTGTGGACGTGATCGGCGACTACGTGACCGAGATCAACGTCACCAGCCCGACCTGCTTCCAGGAAATTTTTGACCAGACCGGGTTTGATGTGGCGGCGATGTTTGTCGACGCGCTTGAGGCAGCGCTCAAATAAGAGCCAAATTGGCCGTCAGCCCATAGCTGGCGAGCGCAAGCAGCTCCTGAATAAATAGCAAAAGAGGCGCTCAGGCGCGCAACACGCCGCCCTCGAACACGCGCAGTTCTCCGGGTGCAAAGGCTTGCCAGGCTTCGTTGGTGGTCAGCGGAGCGGTCACCACCACAGCCACGCGGTCACCGGGCGCGGCCTGCTCGGCAAAGTTGACGCTGAGGTCTTCATCGCTGAGGGTGGCGTGCGCAAACGGGTGTCTGCGTTCCACGTGGTACAGGCTGGTCGAGGCATGCGCCCACAGAGCCAGGCCGTTGCTGAGCAAAAAGTTGAAGGTGCCGTGCGGCGCAATCTGAGCGGCCAGTTCGCGCAGCGTCAGCGTCAGCTCATCCACGCTGGGCACGCTGGCATGGGACTTGGCCAGCTCCTGCATGATCCAGCAGAAAGCGCGCTCGCTGTCGGTGGTGCCGACCGGGCGAAAGCTGCCGTGCAGGCGCGGGTTGAAGTCTTTCAGGTCGCCGTTGTGCGCAAACACCCAGTAGCGGCCCCACAACTCGCGCACAAACGGGTGGCAGTTCTCGAGCGCGACCCGGCCCTGGGTGGCCTTGCGAATGTGGGCGATCACGTTGCGGCTCTTGATCGGGTAGCGGCGAATCAGCTCGGCCACCGGCGATGCGCTGGCCGACTGGTGGTCAACAAAGTGGCGCAGGCCGCGGTCGCTTTCGCTGCAGTCACCGCCTTCAAAAAACGCGATGCCCCAGCCGTCGCTGTGGTGGTCGGTGATGCCGCCACGCTGCGCAAAACCGGTGAAGCTGAAGGTCACATCGGTCGGCGTGTTGCAGTTCATTCCCAGCAGTTGGCACATGACTTCAGTTTCCTGGTGAAGGAGCGGGGTCGCCGGCGGGGCGTAACCTCCAGGCTGCGAACATGGCCAGCACACACAAGGCTGCCAGCATCAAAAAGGCTTCATTAAAAGCCGCCAGCCGCGCCGGGCTGCTGGCGGTTTGCGTCAGCGAATCGCCGTGCGCCGCCAGCCGCCATTCCAGCACGATGCCGCACAGGCTGACGCCGATGGCGCCGCCCAGCATGCGCACAAAATTGATCGCGCTCGATCCTTGCGAAATCAGGTCCGAACTTAAGGCGCGCAGCGAACCGAGGTTCAGCGACGGCAGGATGAAGCCCAGGCCGATGCGCCCCAGGATGGCCCAAAGCACCAGCAGCCAGATCGCGGTGGTCAGCGTCACCGTCAACATCAATGCAAACGACAGCGCCAGCAGCGCCAGCCCGATGCTGACCAGCAGCCAGGTCGGCCGGCGGTCGGCGAGCCGGCCCACCAGCGCAATCGTGACGGCCAGCACAAAACCGGCCGGCAACAAGATGCTGCCGACATAAGACGCCGACAGGCCCAGACCCAGCTGCATGTAGACCGGCAACAAATAGGTCGAGCCGAACAGCGCCGTGCCGTAGATGAAGGCAACGATGCTGCCCATCGCAAACGGGCGGTAGCTGAACAGCGCCAGGTTCATCAGCGGCTCGCGGCCGGTGGCGGCCATGCGCCGCTGCCAGGCCAGAAACACCCCCAATGCCGCCACGGCGACCCCAAGAAGCAGGACGGCTTCGAGCACCGAGCCGCCATGCAGCGCCACCATGCCGTTGAGCAGGCACAGCGTGCCGGTGCCGCCCAGCAGCAGGCCACGCCAGTCGAGCGAGGCGCCTTTGCGGTTGGCCGCCGCGCCGCCGGGCGCGGTGACGGGCACATAGCGGTAGGCCAGCCACAGCGAGGCCAGGCAAAACGGCACGACCATGAAAAAGATCGAGCGCCAACCGAACAAATCGACCAGCACGCCGCCTATGCTGGGGCCAATGGCCGGGGCCAGCACCACGCCCATGCCGAAGATGCCGCTGGCGCGACCTTGCTCGTTGGGCTGAAAGGCGCGCATGATGATGATGGCGGGAATCGGCTGCACCACGCCGGCCGCCAGGCCTTCCGCGACGCGCGCACCCAGCACCAGCGCGAAGCTGTTGGCGAAGCCGCCGACGATGCCGCCCGCCAGAAGCAGCAGCATGGTGCCCACATAGGTGCGGCGGTAGCCGTACCGCGCCAGCAACCAGGGCGTGGTCAACATCGACACCGTCATGGCCACCATGAAGCCGGAGGTAACCCACTGGGCGCGCTCCTGACCCAGCGTGAAGTGCTGGCTCATGTCGGGAATCGCCACGTTGACAATGGTCGAGGACATGATGGACGCCATGGTGCCGACCATCACCGACAGCAACAGCAACCAGCGGTAACGCGGGCCGTAACGCGCCTGCAATTCAGGAAGGGTGGCGGGGCGGCTCAAGGGATCGCTTGGTGATCGGCAAGAGGCCTCAGTCGCGTGGTTCGGACCAGAGTTTGCCGCCGGTGGCCCAGTTCTCGCGTTTGATGTCGGTGATGATCACATCGACCGATTCAGGCTTGACGGCCAGCACCTCGACGCTGACGCGGGTCAGTTCGGCGACCAGCTTTTTCTTCTGTTCGGGCGTGCGGCCTTCCATCATTTCGACGTGGTAGGTGGGCATGGGACTCCTTGGGTTGGTTTAATCTGGCCCCACATGATAGAAGCCCGGCAGTCAGCACACCTTTTCTGTCAGCAAAGTCTGACATCCGGACACGGCAAGTCGGCGCAAGACGTGTTTGCAAACGTGGCAAACTTTAAGACCGTTCCCCTGCGATTCGAGAGCCTTTTTTGTCCAACACCCCCGATTTGCCGGCCGCCCCGGCCGCCTCCGATTTGCCGAGCTTGGCGGGCCGCGCTTACCGGTGCCAGTGTGGCTGCCCGGTGTTCTTCCGCAACAGCACCTGCCTGGCTTGCGGCACCCCGCTGGGCTACGACACGGTCCAGGCGCGCCTGGTGCCCTTGATGCCCGGTCAGGACCCCGACACCTGGGTAGCGTGGCAGGCCGAGGGAGCCGACCAGAGCGTCAGCGACACACCAACCGCCGCCTACCTGCGCTGCACCAATCTGCAGAGCCCGGCGGCCTGCAACTGGCTGGTGCCGGTCGGAGAGGGCCAGCCGCAGATGCTGCTGTGCCGCGCTTGCCGGCTCAACCGCACCATTCCTGACCTCAACGACCCCGAACACCCCGACAACGGCGAGCTCTGGGGCCGGGTCGAACTGGCCAAGCGGCGGCTGGTCTCGGCGCTGCTGGCGCTCGGCCTGCCGCTGTCCTCGCGCGTCAGCGAAGACCCCGAAGGGGGCCTGATGTTCGACTTTTTGCGCTCCCCGGACTACGGCCCGCACATCATGACCGGGCACGACACCGGCCTGATCACACTGAACCTCAACGAAGCCGACGACGCCATCCGTGAGGCGGTGCGCAAGGCCATGCATGAGCCTTACCGCACGCTGCTGGGGCATTTCCGGCATGAAGTCGGCCACTACTACTGGGACCGGCTGATTGCCGGCACCGACTGGCTAGAAGGCTTTCGGGAACTGTTCGGCGATGAAACCCAGGACTACGCGGCCAGCCTGCAGACCAACTATGCCCAGGGGCCGCGTTCCGACTGGGCGCTGCATTACGTCAGCGCTTATGCCAGCGTGCATCCGTGGGAAGACTGGGCTGAATGCTGGGCGCATTACCTGCATATCCGCGACACGGTGGACACCGCGCAGAGTTTTGGCCTGGCCACTGACACCGCGCAGCTGGAGTTCACACCTTTCACCCTGGATGCCCTGTACCAGCCCGACCACCCGGATGCGGCGCGCTTCCTGGCTTTCCTTAACCGCTGGACCCAGCTGACCATGCTGCTCAACGAGATGTCGCGCGCCATGGGCCAGCCCGACTTTTATCCCTTTGTGCTGCCGCACGAGGTGGTGGCCAAGCTGCATTTCATTCACCTGGTGGTGAGCGCAGTCAATGACCCGGCCGTGCCCCCTGGCGAAGGCGAGCAGGACCAGTCGCCCGAGATTGGCAACACGGACAACAACAGCCAGGCGCAAGAAGAAATCCAGCTTCAGTCCCAGGGCTTTGACCCGCAGCAGCAGATGCAGGGCCAGAACAACTTCTGACCCGGCTCAGTCGCAACGCAGGTCCGACGCACGCGGTATGCGGGTTCAGGTTTTTCATCTCCCAGGCAATCCGCACCAGTTCGCGCTTGAGCCGCATGCGTGCCTCGGTATCCAGTCCGGACAGGCTTTTCGGCAGGCTCATGCGGCGTGGAGAAATCGCCGGCCCCCTTGACGCAAACACGATGCTGTTGCTTTTCTCCGCTGCCATGACCTCGACCGCGTTACCGCTGAAGCTGCTGATACGGTCCACCAGCAAGGCGCAGTTCGCCTGGTTGCTGTCACCAGGCTTGCGCCAGCTTGCGCAAGTCAAGTACGACAGCCGGCAAAGCCATGGCGATCAGCAGCAAAGCAATCGGCAGGGTGGCGCTGAAGCCCATGGCCTTGAAGGCCAGCGCGCCAGCGATACCGCCGGAGAGAAACAGACCGAGCAGGCTGGCATGGATGAACAGCTTGTCGGTGTCAGCGCGGACGATCTGAATGTCGTTGGCTTTTTTGGAGTGGTTCCAGTAAATCAGCCGGCCCAGCTCGATGCCCAGGTCGGTGATCACGCCGGTCATGTGGGTGGTGCGGATCTCGGCATTCGAGATCTTGGTGACGATGGCGTTTTGCAGGCCCATGATGAAACACAGCAGCAGCACGGCGGTGGGCACCAGCAGGCTGGCGAAGGAGGTCAGGTTCGCGCCGACCAGGCCGAACACCAGCAGCAGCGCGGCCTCCAGCAACAAGGCCAGCGCGTATTTGCTGCGCAGCGCGTGGCGCCGCGCCCAGCTGATCAGCAAGGTGGTGGTGATCGCGCCAGCGACAAACGCGGCCAGCGAAACCAGACCCGCGAGCGCCAGGCCGATGCTGCCCAGCACCAGGTCATCGGCGACGGAGGAGACGATGCCGGTCATGTGCGAGGTGTAGCGGTGTACGGCCAGAAAGCCGCCGGCATTGATGGCGCCGGCGACAAAGGCCAGGATGCCGCCGAACTGCCGGTTGCTGCGACGTGTGCGCTCCCTTGCGGTGAGCTGGAGCAGAAAGGTCAAGAGCATGGCGGAGTTTCATTATCCGCCTGAGCAAGGTGCAGACCGGGTCTTGCTTGTTTCAATGCTGGCCAATGGTTGCATACTGAAAAAAACAGGAGAAAAATCGGCCTCCAGCCCATGGCGGACGCGCGCGACCAGCTACAAAGGCATAGCGTTTTGCTTGCCGCGGAGACGCCATACGGGCGTACTGCCAGGGAGCTGACAAACATGAACAAAAACGCTGGGGTGTTGACCCAGCTCAACTGGGCGCACCGCCCGCAGCGGTTTGTGCCGGCACGCGGCTATGGCTCGCGCAGGGCTGCCGAAGCGTGCGCTCGTAGACCGCGAGATCACTCCGGTAACACACACAGGCGATTTGCTCCAGCGCCGCGGTATCCATCAGCATGATGTAGCCCCGCGTATAGCTGATGAGCCCGTGCCTTTGCAGCGAGCGCGCCGATTGTGAAATGCTCTCACGTCGGACGCCGAGCATGCGGGCGAGAACTTCATGCGTCAGGAACAGCTCACTGGAATGTGCCCGGTCTCTCGTCATCAGTAGCCACCGCGCCAGGCGTTGGTCGACCGTATGGAAATTTTTGCAGGTCACCTGCTGCGCGAGGTGACTCATGCGCACATCAATGTAGCGGTTAAGAACCATCCGCAAGCAGGCGTCGTCAGCGAGCAATTTTCCAAGTGACCGATGGTGGATTTTGAAAGATCTACCGGCCCCCTGAACCACACTTGTAAACGCGCAGTCCCGCACGCCCAATACCAGCGAGGTGTTGATCATGCCCTCATTGCCGATGAGGCCAATTTCCGGACCATCAGCACCGTTTCCTGTGGAAACCGTCGCCACCACACTGTCCACAGGAAAGTACGCATGGTCATGATTTTCGCCAGCCACGGTCAATACGGTTTGACCCTTCAGTTCGATCATTTCACTGTGTTCGAGAAAAAGTGCACGCTCATCCGCCGGCAGCAGGGCGACCAGTCGGTTGGCTAAAGACAGATCCTGTTGCAGTGGCAAGTGAACCTAATGATGCAGGCGGAGTTGGGGGGAGTCACCCGGTGCTCTCGGGACGGTCAGACAGGCGGAGGAGCGGCTCGCGACGCGCGCCTCAGGCGTACGCGCCTTGGCCTTTATTTCGCAGAGATGGTGCGCGAAGGCTGCCGTGGCGCACCGGGCTTCAAATCAAAATTCCGGCCATCCGCACTTTGGCAGCGTCCGCTGACCCGGGGAAAACCTGCGTCCAGTTGGCACTGCAGCACCTTTGCGCTGGTGGCAAACAGAAAAGCGCGGCCCCAGTTGCCTGTCTGGGCGTCGCCGGGCGCTGGACTGCCGTTGCGTGGGTTGGCTGCGTAGTTGCCACGGTAAACCAGACCATCGATGTTGACTGAAATGGCCTGGTTCTTGACGGCATATTCGCCCTGATAGGTTCGACCCTCTGTGGTGAACACCGCGACGCCGGTTTGCGGGGCTGATATCGCCAAACTCGCAAGACCCCAGGGCGAGGCGAAAACCAGCGTGCTGAGAATGGGCAAAAGAAATTTGTTCATGGATTTTTACTTTTCGGCGGTGATGGGGTGAACGGAGTCGCCCAACTCTGAAGGCACCCATTGATGCTGCGGACTTTGGCGGGCGAAGCGCCTCGGTCAAGCGGCTGTCAGTCTGTCGGAAAGCGCCGACACCGCGATCTCCGACTTGCGTTCGCAAACAATAACGGTCGGCATCACTCGGACGAATCGGTAAGCAATCGTCACAGTTGGTAAAACCGTGTGCCGCTCGGATAACCAAAAATTACATAAAAGTCCGTCCAGGGCCCGTTTTCTCGTGGTTTTTCTGCGGCGTTGAAGCGTTTTCAACTTTTTCCGCGCAGCCCCAATCGAACCGATTCGCAAGTCTGCGGCTCAATTGGCGTGTAGGACTGATCCTACGATTCATCCACTGAATAAAAAAGACCGACTTCAATGTTGTAGGCCAATACCTACAGAACGACTCGACAGATTACCAAGCGCCTAGCGAAAAAAAAGACTCTTTTCATTTGGGAAAACCTGGAAATCGGCAAACGATAAGCGTAGGACGGCTCCTACATTTCAAGGCGGAGACTGTCGACGTGTTCCATACGCCTTGTAGTCCCAATCCTACGGTTATGTGTGGCAGCACACATAGGACTCGGGTTTGCCGATGAGCGTCACATTAGCGCCATGCCAACAGACAAGCACCCGACCCGCGCTGACGTACATCGCAACTGATGCGAGTGGTAAGGGGGGGGGCTTTTTGCTGGACCGTGGTTCTCACGTACTTTTATTTCACTGGACTGTTATGCAAAGACGCAATTTTTTTCTCGGAACTGCCGCGCTGAGCGCGACCATACTGGGCGGCATGAACCCCAGTCTTGCCCAAACCTCAGATGCCTGTGCGGCACCTGCGACACCTTCGCCAACGGGAGGCATCAACGCAGTCGCAGAAATCAAGGCGCTGCGAATCCCGACAGGCCCGTATGCCGGCGCGTACGAAATTGCGCCGAACGGACTCTCCAACTGGTACTTCACGAATCTCGGATTGATCTCCATCGTTCAATACCTGGATGCGCCAGACCTCGACAAGTACATCCGCACCTACCTGGACCTGTACATCAGCAAGCTTGAACCGGATGTGTCCATCAAGGATGTGCACTTTCCGTTTGGCCGCGCCAACACCAGCAGCTTCACATTGGCCATGGCCGACTCGGACGACTCTTACGCCGCGACGACATTGACCCTGGCCGTGCGCTATCTGCGGGCCAGCCAGAACTGGGCCTGGTGGGATAAGAACAAAACCAGACTCAAGGACATGGCTTACCGAAATATCGCCCTGGCGGTCAAACCGAATGGCTTGACAAGTGTTTTTCAGGCCCCCCGCAATCAGACCAACAACGCCGGCTATTTGATGGACAACTCCGAGGTCTATCGGGGCCTGCGGGACTTCGCAGCCATGCTCAGGGAGCGCGGGGACACGGCCGATGCGGCCTATTACGATTTATTCGCGAAGAACATCGCCACCGCCATGGCAACCCTTTTCAGCCCTGCAGCCAATGCTTTCCGCATGGCGGATCTGTCCACCCAGACCGAGACTTCGTTCTACCCGGGCACCACCTGCCAGGTGTTCCCGCAGGTGTTTGGTGTGACGGAGTGTGCCGGCTACTTTGACCGCGCATGGAACTTCCTGGCCGTCAATTCGCAAGGATGGGAATCGGGCAAGCTTGATCCCTATCCCTTTGCTGTTCTGGGCTTTGCCGCTGCCAAGCGCGGCCTGACGACTGTGGCCAAAGCGCAGCAGGCCTCGATTGAAAAAACTTTCACCACCAACCGTCCGATGATCACCATCAACGAGCTTGGCTTTTATCAGCGAACCAAAAGCGTTCTTTCAGGCCGGACCGACGTGTAGGGCCATCTGTGCCGTGCCACTGGGAGACTTCTGTCCTCTCAGCGGTGCGGCAGGCCGGGCGTTCGCCCCGTCATCAGATTGAACGTGAGGTTGCCCCAAAAACTGTCCCAGTCGACGTTCTCCGTCCCGGTTGAAGCGAGCATGTGGACCACGCTGAGCATCCATGGCCCGGTGTAGGGCAAATTGAAATCCACCAGGCCATTGCGGTCCGTACGGGCCCGGATGATCAAGGTCTGTCCCGCATGCCGGTGCCACGCCTTGACCAGCTTTTGGTCCAAGGGCTTGCCTTTGAACAACACCTTGAAGCGCATCGACGAGTCGCTTGGCTTCGCAAGACTGTTATCGACAGGGACAATTTCAAGCGTCTGATCTGTGGGTCTGGAGGACACCTCGCGAATTGACCGTGTATCAGGGGACGCGCCTGCAGTTTGGAAAAGCGCCTTGATATGGCGGCGGTAGCGTTCCCGGCCTGGGAGGGCCGTGGTTGCTGCGTCCTCTCGAAGCTTCAGGATGTCTTCCAGCCCTTCATCCTCCAGGTATGCCGTAAATTTGTCGGCGGGCAGAGCGATGACATTGGGATGGCTGTCGAGCGCGAAAAGGTGTGTCCCCCTGCAGCCGAGAGGTGTTTGAAACGAACTGGTGTTGACCGTCTGGCGCAGCGTTGGCGTGATGTCCAGCGTTTTCCCGCAGGAAACTTGCTGCAACCGGGCGATGTAGGCCGGCGTGAAGGGCAACTGCTCGCCTTCAAAATAAGTGCCCACCTGGATGCTCAGCTTTGCAGTCTGCAGTGCGGCGTGGCTGGCAGGCTGGGCCAGCATCCAGAACTCATGCGCCATGACATGGGCGGGGCCCCAAGCCAGAGAAAAGGCGACCAAACAATGCGTGAAGATTTTCATGGGTTTCCGTGATCAGAAAAACCGCCTGGTCGGTCTGAATACCTGTGAGGGCAAAAGAGAGGATCCACCTTGTGGGTGGATCCCAGGAGCCTGGACGGTCGGGGCTGAAACCCCATTGACTGCCAACTCGGCGCGGTCGATGCTCAGTTCGGCAGCGCTGTGGGCTCCGCAGCTTCCGGAGAAGTTGCTGCAATCGCAGTGATGTCTGCGGGATCTTTGTCGTCAGAAGACGTGGCGATCACTGCAAGGACTGCACAGAAGAAGCTGTCTCCGTTGCAAGCCGCACCGGACGCGGCGCCAGAGGCTGGCCCCCCTCCCTGTCCGACGCCGTCACCGCCACCGCCACCGCAAGCCGACAGTGAACCCACCGCGGCGAGCACCAGTGCCGAGGCACACGTTTTAATGTTGATCATGGTGTGTCCTTATCAGGGGAAGGTGCTGCCGGCTGCTGGCGCTGGATTGAAGTTGCCGGGGAGAGGCGTGGTCAGGTAGGGGAAGACCGTGCTGTAATTTGCGTCTGTCTTGCGGACCCCGTCGGTCAGTGCTGCGCCTCCGGCCGGTGCGTCTGCAGGAGCGCATCCCACCTTCAGGGTGTCGGTGGCGCCCGTGAGCACGCAAAGCGCGCCCATGGCAACCCGCAGTGAAATGTCCACCACATCGTCGGCCGGCCTGCGACCGTTGGGAAAGCCCGCGTTGTCCCCGGCCGCAACGCCAAGTGAATTTTGTGCGCCCACCGCGGTGACGGGTGTGTCAGTCTTCAGGCGAAGCATCTCAGAGGGTTTGCGCGCCGGATTGGTCGACTGGTTCACCCCGAAAATACCCGTCAGAAAAGCGGCCACAAGGTCGTTGCGCGGGAACTTGGTAGGTGCTGGCGCCGTGGGGAATTGCCCCTGGATCACCGCCGGCAGGACGGGGTGGGTCACGTAGTCGAGGAACGCCGCGTCATTGGCAGGTTTGGATGCATTGAATTTGTCCTTGTCACCCAAGCCGATGATCACTTCGTTGACCAGTGGCATGCCAATACGCGACACCTGCGTCCACGAACCGCCTTCTCTGGACGCGTTGCCCAGGCCGGATGCCGGCGTACCGTTGATCAGACGCCCCTGGCGTACGCTGGCCGTCGTATAGGCAGCGATGACGGGATCAGCACCGGCAGTCAGGCAACTGATTGGGATTTCCATGGCCAGCGTGCTGACGTTTTTGCCTTCCAGGTCATTGTTGTTACCACCGGTTTCGGGGCCAAGCGGGTTGAAGTTAAGGAGGTCAAAAATCTTGCCGACAGCGATGTGGAACGACTCCTTGCGTTGGCCAACGAATACCTTGCCAGCGGTCGCGCAACCCGGGATGTTGACGTTGTAGATGTGCTGGTCGGCATAGGTCTTGTAGCCGGTGGTCGAGCCGAAAACCTTGTCGCCGATGTTGTCGACCGGTTTGTCAAGAGTGGCCGAGCCGCCCGCGGCGTTGGTGACCGATCCTGCGTTGGCTCCGGTGCGGGTGCCTATCCGGCTACCCCCGCGTACGAGGTCGACGGTAAAGGTCTCACGCACATTCAGCGACGCGGGGTTGATCCCGGAAATCGTGCTGCTGTTGATCAGCGGAATTTTCACGCTTTTCGTCGCACCGGGCGCGCCAATGTTGAGGGCCGCGTCTTTCAAGGTATTTTTGAATTTGAACTGGAACGTCAGGTCTTCCACGCCATCCGCATTGTTGTCAATGTGGATCTCGTACAGGGCGTTCGGATCGAACATGTAGAAATTGGGCCCTCCCTGTGGATCCTGGAAAGGCTGATAGTTGGCGAGAATGGTGACGAAACCGGAGCGACCTGCCTCGTAGCTACGAAACATGTAAAGGTCGGTGCCGTCGACCTTTGGCTGCCCGGTGATAAAAGGCGCCTCCCGATGACTTGAGGCAAAACTTGGGGCCGCTGCAAATATAAGTGCAATGGCGCCCAATCGGGCAATGTGGGTTCGCATAAAAATCCTTGGGTAAGTGATTTACAAATAAGACCAAACGGTCAATTCATGATTCATTTGCAACAGAATAAAAACCACCCGTTCTGCACCTGCCCGCTTGTAGGCGGTGGCTGACATGCAGAACGTGTTGGCCTCAGCTCACGGACAGAGGCAGATGTGTGTTTTAGAGGCGTCGCAGGCGTGTGATCACCTGCATCTGGGGCGGCCACGCCGGTTGAACCATTCGCCTGCCGGGTAGGCCTGGAGTTCGCCTCCTCGTAGGAGAGCACTGACACGCGGGAGGTGTTGGGCGAACGCGAATGCTTTCTCTGCGCTAGCCCCGATTTCCAGTGGGAGAAAATCATTGCGCGCATCGATTCATGAGGGTCAGGAGTCAGTCACCCGTCGAAGGCGCGATGCTTTTCGTGGGCAGTCACGCAATCATTCCAGCGTCCCGCCGGACGTGGCATGCGCTGTGTGCCTCCTGCGGGGTGATGGCGATCTGTCTTGCTGCTGGTGTTGGAAACCGCGTTCAGTGCATGGCAAGTGGCCGTCGATATGTCGTGCCGGATGGCTGCACATGTTTGCCCTGCCCGGGCCCTACTTCACCCATTGATTGAGTTGAATGATGGGTAGCAGCACGGCAAGCACGATCAGCATCACCACCATGCCCATCACCACAATCAGCAGTGGCTCCAGAATGGTTGCCATGGCCATGGCGCGGCGTTGCACTTCTGTTGACAGCTGTGTCGCCACGCGCTGCAGCATCACCGGCAGCTGACCGGTTTGCTCGCCGAGACGCGCAAACATGCTGACCAGTCCGGGAAACCGGGTCTTTTGCGCGAGTGCGGCCGCCAATGGCGCGCCCTCGCGTACCAGCAACAGTGCATCCAGCGCATCGGCACGCATGGCACGGTTGGACAAGGTCTCCGCAGCAGCTTGCAAGGCTTTGAGAATGGGCACGCCCGCGCCAGCCAGCATCGCCAGCGTGCCAGCAAAACGGGCTGCGTTGTAGTCGCGGGTGACTCTGCCGATGACGGGCAACTTCAATGTGGCAGTGTCGAACTTTTCGCGAAAGCGCTCGCCTTTGAGTGCCAGACGCAGGCCAAAGGCCATCACTGCCAACACCCCTGCCGCTGCCCAGCCATAGCTGCGCACAAAGGCGCTGATGGCGAGCATGGCGACCGTCAGAAAAGGCAGCGCCTGTTTGGTACCCAGAAAAACATTCGCGACTTGCGGCACCACATAACCCACCAGAAACATCACGATCACGATCGCCACCAGGGTCACTATCGCCGGGTAAAGCGCGGCGCCCAGGAGCTTGGACTTGAGGGTCTGGCGCTCTTCGAGGTCGTCGGCCAGGCGTTCAAGCACCTGACCCAGATGACCGGTTTGCTCGCCAGCGCCGATCACTGCAATGTAGATGTTGGAGAACTCGCGCGGGTGGTGGGACAGCGCTCTTGCAAAACTCGCCCCACCGTTGACCTCGGCGCGCAGCGCGGCCACCAGATTGCGCTGTTTCTCCTCCTCCGCTTCCTCGGTCAGCGCAGTCAGTGCACGCTCCAGCGGCAGTCCGCAGGAAACCAAGCCTGCAATCTGGCGGGTCCAGATCGCCAGCCCGGAGGCGCTGAACACGCGAGCGCCAAATAACGGGGTCTTCCAAACCGACTGCGTGCTGCCGGGTTTTCCGTCACTGGCCACCGGGTTGACGGCCAGGGGCACCAGGGCCTGGGTTCGCAGCATGCTGCGAGCGGCCTTGACCGTATCGGCTTCAATGATGCCGCGGCGAAATTTACCGTCGCTTTGCATGGCTTCAAACGAGTAGGCGGGCATGGCTTGCTTTGTCGGTGGTCTTGCTTGCTTGTTTTCGTCGGCTGTTGGCGAATGCGGGATGTCAGTCGCGGGTCACGCGCAACAATTCTTCGCGCGAGGTGATGCCTGCTGCCACCAGCCGCTCGCCGTCGTCGCGCATCAGCGTCATGCCGGCCACCAGCGCGGCACTCCGGATTTCCGCCTCGGAGGCGCGGGTGTGAATCTGGGCGCGGACGGCGTCGTCAGTGACCAGCAACTCAAACACGCCCGTGCGGCCCGAATAGCCGGTCTGGCCGCATTGCGCGCATCCCGCTGTCAGCGGCGAGCTGGTGGCGTCTGTATTGCAGAAAGTACAGCGCTTGCGTACCAGGCGCTGCGCCAGCACGCCCAGCAGCGAGGAGCTGAGCAGAAAGGGTTCGATGCCGATGTCGGTGAGACGTGTCACGGCGCTTGCGGCATCGTTGGTGTGCAGCGTGGCCAGCACCAGGTGGCCGGTCAGCGACGCCTGAATCGCGATCTGCGCGGTTTCAAAGTCACGGATCTCGCCGATCATGATCACGTCCGGATCCTGCCGGAGGATGGCACGCAGGGCCTTGGCAAAGCTGAGGTCGATTTTGGCGTTGACTTGCGTCTGACCAATGCCGTGCAGTTCGTACTCGATCGGGTCTTCGACGGTCATGATGTTGCTGGCACTGGCGTCTAGCCGCTGCAAGGCGGCATACAGGGTGGTGGTCTTGCCCGAGCCGGTCGGTCCGGTGACGAGGATGATGCCGTGCGGTTGTGCAATCAGGTGCTCGAAGCGGCGCAGCACATCGCCCTGCATGCCGACGGACTCCAGAGTCAGCTTGCTCTCGCTTTTGTCCAGCAGCCTCAGCACGGCGCGCTCGCCATGTGCACTGGGCAGGGTGCTGACACGTACGTCCACAGCACGTGTGCCAATGCGCAGCGAGATGCGACCATCTTGCGGCAAGCGTTTTTCCGAGATGTCCAGGTCCGCCATGATCTTCAGGCGCGAGATCAGCGCCGCATGCAGGGCCCGGTTGGGTTGCACGACCTCGCGCAGCGTGCCGTCCACCCGAAACCGTACGCTGGAATGCCGCTCATAGGGTTCAATGTGAATGTCGCTGGCGCCGTCGCGCGCGGCCTGCGTCAGCAGGGCATTGAGCATGCGGATGATGGGTGCGTCATCAGACGTCTCCAGCAGGTCCTCAATCGCAGGCAGCTCCTGCATGATGCGGGACAGATCGGCATCAGACTCCACTTCACTGACGACGGCGGCGGCGCTCGACTCGCCGGCTGCGTAGGCCGCGCTGATGCGCTGGGCCAGCACGCCAGCCTCGGACCGCGCCATTAAAAGCGCGCTGCTGTGCGTGGCGTATTTGCGCATCACCTCACCGATGGCGTTCAGGTCCGCGTCGGCGTCATGCCACAGCGTGAGCGCATGACCGTCGTCTTCCAGCAGCAGCGCGTTGCTGCGGGCGAAAGCATAAGGCAAGGGGTAGAGCATGGGATTAGCGCAGCGGCACAGGCGGAGCGGCCAGGGGCGGTGGAGGAACAAAGGGCGCCAGTGGCGGCAAGGTGAGCGCAGGCGTTTCCAGGCGTGGGGCGGGCGCAACGAGTGGAACTGCTGCAGGCATGACCGGCGATTCATTGATGGGAACCATGATTCTGGGCACGGGCTGGGAATCTCTTTGTACGGCGCGCATCAGGTCATAGCGGTCTATCGACAGGCTATCGGTCGCCGATGCGTCCCGCACCACCACCGGCCTGAGAAATACCATCAGGTTGGTCTTTCTGCGCGAGCGTGTTTCACTTTTGAAAAGGTTGCCCACAACCGGGACGTCTCCCAGGACGGGAACTTTCTCCTGATTGCCGGAGTACTCGTCCTGCAGCAGGCCGCCCAGGACCACGATGGCGCCGTCATCAACCAGCACGTTGGATTCGATGGAGCGTTTGTTGGTGATCAGGCCGGTGCTGGAGTTGATGGAGGAGGCCTGGACGCTGCTGACTTCCTGAAAGATCTGCATCTTCACCGTGCCGTTTTCGCTGATCTGGGGCTTGACCCGCAGCGTCAGGCCGACGTCTTTTCGCTCGATGGTCTGAAACGGATTGACAGAGCCGCCGTTGCCACCGCCGGTGTTGGTGAAAGAGCCGGTGACAAAGGGCACATTCTGGCCAATCACGATGCGCGCCTCCTCGTTGTCCAGCGTCAGGAGATTGGGTGTTGACAGGATGTTGCCGTCGCCACTGGCTTCCAGAAACCGCGCCAGAAAGCCCAGCACATACATGCCGTTGGCTTGCCGGTTGGCGATACCGATATTTCCGCCGGTGGAGGGCACTGCGGTGCCGGCGCCGCCGGCAGCCTGCGCGGCCAGCGTGATGATGTTGGCACCGCCTATGCTGAAGTTTGTTCCCAGCAAACCGATGGCGCCATCGCCTTTCCTGCCGAGCGAGCCCTGAAACTGGATGCCAAATTCCGCGGCCTTGTCAGCATTGACCTCCGCAATCAGGCTTTCCACAAACACCTGGGCGCGTCTGGCGTCAAGTTTGTCGATGACGGCGCGCAGTTGCCGGTATTGCGGCTCGGGCGCGGTGATGATCAGCGAGTTGGTGGACGGGTCGGCCTGGATCTGCCCGCCGGTCGACGGCTGGGCGCTGACCAGGCTGGTGGTGAGGGTGCTGTTGCTTCCTGACCCGCTGCCAGTGCCGCCCGGTGGTGGCGGAGCATTGGCTGCAGCGCCGGCCAGGCTCAGGCCGACGGGGCCCGTGGATGTTGCAGCCAGCGCCGCACGCAGTGTGGTCGCCAGTTTGGTTGCATCGGCGTTTTTAAGATAGACCACGTAGATATTGCCACTTGCCGCGTCCTTGCCCGTGCTGTTGAAAGCCGCCTGGTCCAGTTTGTCAACCAGCGTTCTGACGAGGGCAATGCGCGCCGGATTGGCTGCGCGCAAGATCAGCGAATTGCTGCGAGGCTCGGCCAGCAGCGTGGTTTTGAACGAGGTGTCGGTCTGTCCCGCTGCGATGGCACCGGTACCGCTGGAGTCGATCAGGCGGTTCACGATGGGCGCCAGATCGGTCGCGATGGCGTGCTGCAGCCGAATGATTTCCACGCCCGTCGCATTGGCGATGTCGAGCGCCGCAATGATGGTGCCAATGCGGCGCAGGTTGTCAGCGTAGTCGGTGATGATCAGCGAGTTGTTGCCGGGGTTCACATTGATGGTGTTGTTCGGGCTGATCAGGGGGCGCAACACTGGCACCAGGTTGGTGGCTGTTTCATGGTTCAGCCGGAATATCTGTGTCTGGATCTGGCCGCTCGCTGCGGGCGGTGACGTGGCGGACACCGCGCCGCTTTGAAGCTTGGCATCGGCCTCTGGAACCACCAGAAACAGGCCCGAAGACTCGACCAACGCAAAGCCCTGGGTCCGCAATTGCGCGGAAAACAGACGCAGGGCCTGTGCGGGTGTTGCGGGCACGGCGGTCACCAGCGTCATGGTGCCTTTGACGCGGGGGTCCACGACCACATTACGGCCGCTGATCACAGCCATGGTGCGGGAGACAGCCTCTATCTCGGCATTGATGAAATTGAGTGTCACCGGCGCCTCGGAACGCGATGCGACGCTAGGCGGAGTGGGAAACGCCCGCGCCGTTTGCGCGTCTGATGAGGCTGCCGCACCCATCATGATCAAGAAGAGGGTCATCAACAGGGCCGCGCCCTGGGGCTCGATGCCGATGCCAGAACTCAGGACCGCGTGGGAGAGGGGGTGAGGTTTGGTCATGCTGTTAGCCTAGGGTAATGATGGAACGAGCGCCGTCACGGCGCCCGATGATGTTCAACAGATTGGCCAGCGCAGCCTCATGCTCGGGCGCTGCTGTGGCGATGCCCTGAAAACTCAGTCGGGAGCCGACCCAGCGACCGCTTCCAGCCAACTGCAGGCTGCCTTCCAGGGTGGCCAGCTTGAGCTCGGTGGCCGTGCCGCCGGTCAGCGAAAGCTGGTAACTGCCCATGGGTTTGAGCGTGGTCAGGCTGGAGGTGAGGCCCAGTGCGGTCAGTTCGGCTCGGCCTGCAAGCACTGGCTGCCTATTCAGCCATTCGAGCGTCAGGTCCTGCGTCATCAGCTGCAGCTGTCCGCCTGCCCGCACGGTGTTCCACGGGGCGCCCAAACCCGAGAGCAGAGGCGCTGGCCATTCGGAGGCGCTGTCAAATATCTGCAGGCGGACGCCACCCCAGCGGGGTTGCGCGCGTGCACGCATGGGCTGGGGTGTGCAGCAAGCTGCGCTCAGCGCAAGCCCCAGCGCGAAACCATCCGGACGAAGTTTCCAGTTCACGCGGCCCGGCAGCGCGGCACTGTCTCGGCTTCCGGAGCCGCCGGTCAGCACCAGCCGTCCAGAACCGGTCCAGACGGTGCCCACCGTCTCGACAAGCTGGGCGCGCCCCGCTGTCGCCTGGTAGAGCGCGGCCGCCAGCCAGCCCGCCGGCGCTAACAGCACCGCCGCCACGACCAGCCCCCACAAGGCGCCGAACACAGCCCATCGCCATGGTGTAGCCGCATAAAGAGGGCGGGAGTTCTTTGTCGTATGCAACATGGCTCAGCTGGGTGTGGGGTGGGAGGGGGTTGGCTCAGACTCAGGCGGGCGGCAGGCTCATGACGAGGGTGCCGCTCCACACCGCTTGCCCCGGTAGGAGGGTGTTGGCGCGCGTCAGGCGCACCTCGCTGGGCAGCGCCCGTGCATTCACCCGCGCCAGCGGGAGCCATGTCGCCAGGGCGCTGGCTGGGGCGTTGCGCAATGTGACTGTGGCGCTGTCGCCAAGTACGCTCAGTTGGGCTGCAGCGCCGAACTCCTGGCGCACTGCGGCGTCCAGCGCGCGCAGTGCCTCGTCACGACTGAGCTTTGGCGCGGCCTGTAAAGCCAGTGCTTGGGCGCGCAGGCTTTGCATTTTTTGCCACTGCACTTCAAGGCTGGCTTGCGCGGTGTCTCCCTGGCTCAGCGTACGAAGCGGCGGCGCCACCAGCAGCCACCACACCAAGGCCAGACCGACGAGCGCCGCAGCGCTGCGTATCAGGCTTCGCTCGCGAGGGCTCGCTTCGGTCCAGCGGCCCCGTAGCGGGGACAAAGACAAGGCCATTTTCATCGTGATGCCCCCGCTGCGGCGACTTGCTTGATGAAGAAAGTGTCGCCCTCCTGACGCGCGGCGTAACCCAGGCGCAGGAGTTTTTCTACCATCTCGGAGGCCTCCGGCACCTGCAATTGCAGGCCTTTGAACCGGGCTTCACCGGCCATGAATTCGATGGCGCCAAGCGAGAGATCGGCGCGGGCGACCGAGACCAGTGCCGCCAGAATCGATTCCAGATCCCGGCTGGTCGTGGCGCCAGAAGCCTGTCGCAACACTGCCAGTTCTCGCTCCATTTGCAGCGGTGCGTCAACCACCAGTTTGACCTGCGGAAAGGTCTGCGTGAGTGTGGCCGCCAGCCCAGCACGCCGCGTTTGCAGGGTGTGCTGGACCTGCCACGACCAGACATTCAGGCCCACAAGATTGACGACCAACAACAGCACGAGGCCCCAGCGCACGGGCCGTCCGGCGGGCGTCTGCAGCAGCCCGCGGCCGAGGCCAGTCAGGCGCTTGACAGTTCGCGAACGGCCGGAGGAGGCCAGGTCAGATTGCGCAAGATCCCAGGGAGATCGGGCCGCCTCCAGCCAGCGCTGGGGCCGGGTGACGAGGCCGACCTTGCGCTGCAAGAGCTGCTCTGCAAGTTCTGCAACCGCCGGCTCGGCGAAAGCCAGAAAGTCGTCATCGTCAGACGCAGCGGGCAGCAGCGCCAGCGCTGCTGGCGCCAGCGGCAAACGGCTCACGCCTTTGGCGCCACCGCCGACCATGATCAACTGTGGCAGGCTGGCGCAACTGATCGCATGCAAGCGCAAGGGCCCGATATCAGGCGCAAACTCTGGCACCACGCGGCCAACCCTGCGCCCTGCGGCCTCCAGCGCCTGAAGGTGCCGGCGCAGCCAGGTTTTATTGCTGGCCGCCACCCAGACGCGACCGTTGGCCGCACTTGCTGCTGGTGCCACTGCCAGGTGTATCTGCGCTGCATCATCCAGCAAGCGATCTTCCAGTAAACCTTCCAGCACGGGCCGCAAACGAGCCGATCCGATCCCAATGCCTTTCGGCAGGTCGACACTGTGCCACGACAGCAGCGTCACCGGGACCACCGCTACCACCTCACCGCTGCGCGCAGCCATCGGCAGCAGGGCGAGTGGCACGCAGGCATGGTCGCTGACGGTGTGGCTGTCCGTCGTCAAGGCATAGTCATACGCCGGCGTGGACTCCGCTGCGGTCAGCGGCAAGTAAACGACAAGCGTGATCACGGCACGCTCCCCCGACTGTCAGGGATCACGCCGCGATGGCGCCACAAGGTGCGGACGGTCAACCCGTCGCGTTGCACCAAAGAGCGCTCCTGCAGGGTGGTCTGATCGAGGCGCAAGCTGCCACGCACCTCAAAAAACCGGGAGGTGACTGTGTGCAGACTTTCGTTGAACTGACCGGGACGACCCGCGCTGACCTGGGTGGCGTCGTTCAGCGCGCGAAAGTGGCTGCGCTGGCGCGCGCTGACCAGCTTTTCTGCCTCCGCCATCTCAAGGCCCGGCGTGATGGCGTGGATCACCTCGGCGCTGGCTGTGTTGAGGTTGACCGGTGTGCGGGTCGGTAGCAGGGTGATGTGCGGACTCAGCACGTTCAGTGACGCTGGGGTCAAGCCCAGCCAAAGCAACTCGCTGACCCGCTCCGGCATCAGCGGGGCGGGGATGCCGTCGGTGGCAGCTTGTGCCGGGCCTTGGGTGGCAACCAGGTTGCCGTTTCTCGACGCCTGCAGCAGTTGCGCAGCCAGCGTCGTCAACTCTGCGGGTGGCAGACCCAGCGTCGCAAACAAGCGACTGAAGCCGGCCATACCCGATTCGGAAACGGTATTGCCATCGATCAGGTTGGCAACATTGAGCCGGCTTTGCAGGTCTGTCATCTGGCCCGAGAGAAAGGCATCCTGACCCCTGTTGTCCGCGTTTTTGTCGGCTGACAGGAAGCTTGACAACCGCGCATCGTTCAGTGGAACAGCCCAAGGTTCGGCCAGGTGATCGACCCCGCCGGAACGCGCGTCCTCTCGCAGAATCAGGCGAGCCCAATCCAGTGCGCCAGTGAGCAACCAGCTTGACTGCACGCGCGCCCGCTCTGCCGCCTCTACTTCCACACTTCGCCATTGCTGCCACAAGGCCGCAGCGGCAAAGGTAGCCACCAGCGTCACGGTGAGCATGGCGGTCAGCAGAGCTACCCCGGCCTGCCTGGCGAATTGTTTTCTGCCGCATGCCGGGGCCCCGCAAGGCGGCAAACAACAGGCCCGGCGTGTCGTCACGACGTTTCTCCGCTCAAAGTCGGGCTGACCCAGTCGACGGTGATCCTGCCGCTGATGGCCTGGCTGGCCGGCAACATCAGCACCAGCCGAACGCCATCGGGGATCACCGCCTGCGGAACGATCTGTGTGGCGGTCAGGCCGGGCGTTACTGCCGCCGGTCCGCCCGCGCTGGACATCGGGTGGGTCCAGGCGTTGCCCCGAAAATAAAAGATCTCCCAGTTCTCCAGTGGCGCAATGCGCACTTCGCTGGTCTGATCCCCGGTGTTCGCGCCTTGTGCCCACGCACTGGCCTGGCCCCAGGCATCGCTCCAGCCACTGGACGTGCGAATCACCGGCGACTGCCAGCGCGCCCATTGGCCCGGGTCTTCGGCGCGTCGTGTCCATGCCACGACCAGCAAGCCATCGCCCGGTGCGGCGGTACGTCGTGTCAGGCGCAGCACGCGGCCATCCCAGTCCAGCGGCTCCACCTGTGGCGTCTGGGCCAACGAATCGAGATCTGTTTTCCATTGCGCCAGACCGGCTTGCAGGATGAGAACCTGGTCGGCGCGCACGCTGGTTTGTGCTTGCGCGCGTGCCATTCCGTCCAGACCGCGCCAGCTGAGTACCGCCAGCAGTGACATGACGGTGATTGCCACCATCAGCTCTATCAGGGTGAATCCGCACGCCCGGTTTGGCCGCAGCCGAATGGCCACCCCGCAGCCGCCGATGATTGCAGCGCCTGTGGGGTCGGCGGGAACACAGGTGGAGGTCATGCGGACGTCAGTCATGGGTCACCACAGTGGACAGCCGCAGTACCGGTGCGGTGCCATCATGGATTTGAGCGTCCACTCGCCGGAACTGGGGATTGGGTGTCGGCCGTACCGACAGCGTCACCTGCAGGCCGCGACCGGCCTGCTCGCAGAGTGAGGTGTTGTCTCCCACACCTGGCATTTGTTGTAACAGACGAACCTTGATCAACTCATTTTCTGCACACAGATGAGCCAGCAGCACATCGGACTGGCGCAGTGCGTTGTTGGTCAGCGCTGTGGTGGCCTGCAGGCCGGCGACCAGCGAAATCGCCACAATGGCCAGGGCGACCAGCACCTCAATCAAGGTGAAGCCCGATTGAGCGTCGGGAATCGGGCGCAGATGCGCGGGTTTCATGGCTGATCCCTTGCCTGCACGGCGAAGGGTCGCAGACCGTTGGTCGCAATGCGCAGGGTGCGCTGGGGCTGTTGGTTGTTGACGAGTTCGACTGCTTGCGCGCCGATAATTGGCTCCGGTCCAAGTTGGACGCTGATGTTTCCGCGCACCTGCATGCCCTGGGTCAGCCACTGGCCGGGCAGCGCCCCAGGCGCAAGTCCTTCGAAGCGAAAACCTTCGGGTGTTGTGTGCCACCGCACGGCCACACCGCTGGCGCGAGACTGTGCCCGTGCTGATTCAAACAAGGCCACCAGTCGCTGCGCCTCCCGTTCAAGCGCTGTATCGGCGTTGTCGCGCAGCACCAGTGAAACTCCAGCGGTTGCCATGGCCATGATGGTCAGCACCACCAGAAGCTCCAGCAAGGTAAAACCCCGGTAAGGCCTGGTCGTGCAGGACCGCCCGAAGCGAAGACCAGCCCCCGCGGGGGGAAGCGACGTACACGCAGTGACGAGTGTGGGGGCCAGGGGCGAAGCGTAGGGCCGTCCCAAGCGAAGACCAGCCCCCTCGGGGGGCAGCGACGTACACGCAGTGACGAGTGTGGGGGCCAATTTCCTGCTGCCTACGGCCTACTGCCAGCTGCCAATGTCTGCGTTCTTGCCTTCGCCGCCGGGCTGGCCATCGGCTCCGAGGGACATCACGTCAACTTCACCTTTGATGCCGGGGTTGAGGTATTGATACGGGCGACTCCAGGGGTCGTTGGGTAATTTGTCCAGATAAGCCTTCCAGTTGGTCGGTACAGGGGCACTGGTGGGTCGGGTGACCAGTGCCTGAAGGCCCTGGTCACCGGTGGGCAAACGCTGGTTGTCCAGCTTGTAAAGCTTGAGTGCCTGGTTCAGATTGTTCACATCGGTACGGGCGGCCATCACGCGCGCGTCGTCGGCGCGGTCCAGCACGTTGGGAACAATCAATGCAGCCAGTACACCGATGATGACCAGGACCACCATCAGCTCGATCAAGGTAAAGCCACGGGCCCGGAACCTCCCCGCGTGATTGCGTGTAGGACGGGACGACGCAATGCCATGGCCTGACTTGTGAGAGGGTCGGTTGCTGTGGGATGATTCTGTCGTGATGTTGAAACTACAAGCTGGGATCGGTTGGCGAATGGCGACAGCGCTCGTCTGGGCAGCTGTGGCAGCGTCCGGCTGGTACTGGACCCAGACAGGTCTTTCTGCGGGAGGACCTTCGATGATTGAAGCTCCTGCAATCACGGCACCGCCTGAAATTTCGCGCCCGATGGAGCTGGCTCGGCTCCTCGGGGCTGCTGCTCCCGCTGTCGATGGACCGGGACCCGGCCCGGCTGACCGATTCATTCTGTCAGGCGTGATTGCCAGCCTGGTGGGCCAGGGCGCTGCGTTGATCTCGGTGGATGGCAAGCCCGCCCGACCCTTCGCTGTGGGCGCTGAGCTTGCACCGGGGTATGTGCTGGTGTCGGTTGCACTGCGGGAGGCCATGTTGGCTGAGGGACTTTTTGCGCCGGTGCGCGCTGTGTTGTCCCTGCCATTGCCGAAGCAGGGCGCAGCAACAAGCATTGCGCCGGTCCTTGCGCTCCCTGGCGCGATCCCGCCAGGCATTCCGGCTGCCGCCACTGTTCCGCCCGCCGGCGCTCCCGGCGTTGCGCCTTCTGTGGCATCCGACGCAACCGCCCCGTCGCCTCCACCCGTACCCCCAAGGGCCGACGCCAGGCGACAGCCACAGACATCATTGCGGCGCGACGAGCAACGGACGCCCTGATCCAGCCACGGCTCGTGTACGGGGATTGTGCGGATGGCACCACCCTCTGAGCACGAACAAGGCCTCTGCCCCGGCATCGCCGGCGTTGTCGCAGGATGGATGAGCCCAACCACCACCATGGCGGTCTTGCTCGCAAACACTCTTGATGCCATAAGCTCTCCGTAGAGGAATCGCAGAAAGAATGCTGCTACCTGACCTCAGGTTTCAAGCTACATGAGTGTGATTTTGGAGGTTGGGGTGCTGCGCGCGAGCCAACGTAGGACAAGGCCTAGTTCTGTCAGGCATGCGGCTGGATGTCGCCGCAATCGGTCTCACATCGGGGAGTTCAAGGCGGCAGGCGTTTCGCTTTGGGAAAGCAATGCGTCGAGGGCCTGGTTGACCACGCCCGAGGTATTCACGGGGCGCAGCAGCCCTTGGGTGATCAGGCGTTCGCAGATGCGTTTGGTCATGGAATGGGGCTGGCCACCCTGGCTGACAAACATGAACAGCGTGCCTCGCGTACTGGCCCAGATCAGCTGGGCGCGCAGCCAGCGTCGCTTGGAATGCAAGTCGACCCAGCTGCCTTCTCGCAAGCCAAACAAGACCTGCTCCGCGTTAGGCGAGGTGTTTGCAGCTGACGACTGTTCTTTGCAGTCAGCGCCCGCAGCAAGTGACATCTCTTCGTCTATTGGCTCTTCATTCAATTCGGCAGGTCCGGAAGGCAGGGTGTCTTCAAAGCCCGCATCGTCCAGCTCTCGCGGCGCCAGCCAGGGCTGGCCGGCCGTCTTGGCCTTGCGTTGTTCGGGTGTGGCCGGGAGGATCTCGCTCATCTCTGGCGCGTCGTCCAGCGCCATCTCCAGCGGGGCGGCGTCTGACTCCTCGGCATCGCGGCGGCTGCGCACGCGGCGCAGCTTGAGCACCGGCCGGTGCAGTTTTTCCATGGTGCTGAAAAATGCCTCGGTCTCACGCGGGTCCTGCCCGAGCGAGGCCAGGCCCGCGTGAAGTTTGGCCAGCATGCCGGGAATCATCTCGATCAGTTGTGCCGGGCGCTTGAGCGTGACCTGGGGCTTGACGCTCCACAGCAGGTCGCTGACCAGAGAGCCATAACCCTGGGGATCGATCTGTCGCTGGGTGTCGGTCAGGCGCGCATGTGCCAACACCAGCGCCCAGGGGCCGAACAGAAAGTCCAGCACCACGCCCGGCACCTGGTCCAGGTCGGCGCGCATGCTCATGTCCAGGGCGATCTGGTCGGCCTGGCTTTGCCGCTCCTCGGCAAACTGCATGGTCTGGCGCATGCTGCTGCGCTGCGCCTTCTCCTGCCGGTCTTGCGCGTCCCAGAGGTTTTGCAGGCTGCTCAAGGCGGCACTGAAAGGCTGGGCGTCGGCAATGTCCAGCGCGTTCAGCGCGTTGAAGGCTTCAGTCACCGAGTTGAAAAAAGCGTCGAACTCGGCGCTGGCTTCGCTGTTGTACTTGAAGCTGCGCTGCGCGACGCGCTCCATCAGGCGACGGCCGGGGTGGTTTTCCTCGTTGAAAAACCGTGAGTCCACCATCGCCAGCCGCAGCAACGAGGGTTCCAGCGCAACAATGGCCTCGCGCACCGGCACCAGCAGGCGCGGGTCTTGCGCCACCTCGTTGACCAGCTGGCGCACCACCTCCATGCCCAGCACCTGGCCGACATGGGTGGCGTCTTTCTTCAGTTGTATACGCACCAGCGCGCGCTCACGGGCACGGCCGTAAACCCCCCAGACCTGGGAGCTGAGCTGGCTCAACACGTTGATGATGCGGGAGGGGTTTTCCGGCGAACCGAAATCATCGCCGGCGTCGGCGTCTCCGGCCGGCAGCGTGGGCCGGCTCGGGTCGCTGCGGGTGCCGTGGTAGTCGTGGTCTTCGCCGCTGACGGGTCGCTGCTGCGAACGCGCCTGCAACGGCGCGGGCGCCGAGTCCGACGAGGCTTTGAGTGCGATCAGCTCTTCTTCAATCGTGGCGTAATAAGAAGGCGTCAAGCCGTGACTGGCCGCGTTGCCGCCGCGAAACAGAAAGTCCTGGAACAACTCGTCCCTGAGCTCGCCATCGGACAGGTCCGCATACTGCGATGGTGATCGGGCTAGCGGCTCGTCAGACACATAACCGACGCCCACCGGGCTGGCGGAGGCAGCGCCCCCAGCCCTGGGGGCGCCGCAGCCGCCCAGGGGTGCCGGGCGGCTGGTGCGCGCGGAGGCGGGGGTCGGCACCACCCGGTAGCTGGCAGCCCGCACCTGGGCCAGCTCCAGCAGATTGACCAGCTTTTCGTACACCCGCTTGAGCTCGCGCCCCATCGGCTCGGCCAGGTGGTTGACCCACAAGGCATGGATGGCTGGCTCGACGGCCGCCGTGGCCATCAGGTTACGCAGTGTGCGGGCATAGACCTCGGGCCGCACCGGGTTGAACGCCGGTCTCACGTTGACCAGACCTTGCGCTGAACTCATCAGGGCGTCGAGCTCAGCCAACACCTGGCCCACCGCGGGCAACACCTGTTGCAAGAGGCGGGACGACTCGATGTGCTGCTCGACCTGGGCGTTGTCCACCAGTGAAAACAAGTCCGGGTTCATGCCGCCCCGGGTTGTTGCAGGCTGCACAGGCGGCGTGGCCGCCAGCAGATCGGGGGTGGATGGCGCCGCGCTGCGGAAGGCTTTGAGCAGGTCTTGCGGGTACTGCGCGCACCAGCCGTCCTTGTGTTTAAGCAGTTCCCGCCAGGCCAGGCCGAACTCGTCACGCTCGGCCGTTTTCATGCTCTGGGTTTCCGCCAGCTGCAGTCCCGCAACCGCGTGGTCAATGCACTGCGCAAGTGCTGGCTTGGCGGCATCGGCGGCTTCCTGCAGGCAGCGCTCGAAAACACCGACCTGCGGAATCATCTGGTGAGATGGTTGTTGTGACAAAACAGTGGCGGATCAAGTGAGTTTGTTCGCAAAAACCCATTCAGCTCGGTCAGCCAGTGTGGTCTGAACCGCGCTCAGCAGCATGAAAAAGTTGAAGTATCTTGTAACGATTTCTAACCTGAGGCCCATCAAAAAGAAGCTGCTTACATGTGCAGACGCTACGCGCCTGGCGGCAAGGCAACAGCCGCAGGAATGCCGATCCCGTGCCTTTTGCTCATCTGTTTCCAGGTCAAATCGACCTCCAGCCCTTGACCTGCAAGCGCGATAAGCTATGTATTTGATAGTGAGGCAGACGCCGGTCTGTGCGCCAGCTGGCCTACGCAGGTCACTGCGTGCGGATTCAGGGTGCCGATCCAGTCAAAAAAAAGCCACCACAAACCGTTGCAGTTTGGGGTGGCTTGGGCGCTGACCACCTGGCGGCTGTCACGCGCTGCAGGGGGATGTGCGCTGCGGAGGCGGGGCTTAGTTGGGCACCAGCACCTTGTTGACAACGTGGATCACGCCGTTGGACTGGAACACATTGGCGATCGTCACCATGGCGGTGCCGCCTTTTTCGTCGGTCACCATCACATTGGAGCCGCTGCTGGTCACGACCAGAGTGTCACCGCTGGCGGTGGTCAGCATGGCGCGGCCATTGCCGGCCATCACGCGCTGGCTCAGCGCGGCAGCATCCAGACGGCCGGGCACCACGTGGGCGGTCAGCACCTTGGTCAGGATGGCTTTGTTCTCAGGCTTGAGCAGCGAATCCACAGCGCCGGGTGGCAGGGCGGCAAAAGCGGCGTTGGTGGGTGCAAACACGGTGAAGGGGCCGGGGCTCTTCAGGGTGTCGACCAGGCCAGCGGCCTTGACTGCGGCGACCAGGGTGGTGTGGTCTTTGGAATTGACAGCATTGTCAATAATGTCCTTGCTGGGGAACATTTCAGCGCCGCCAACCATGACGGTTTTGGGCGTTGCCATCGGCGTGG
>NZ_JAYWHI010000088.1:0-127023 GCF_043778355.1 Polaromonas sp. | reverse complement strand
TGTCCCGCATTCGCGTAAACGTGGCGCACATGGGCGACATGATCGACGCCCTGCTGTCGCTGGCACAGGTTTCGCGCAGCAGACTCTGCTCAGACCATGTCGATCTCAGCGCCATGGCGGTTGCCTTGCTCAAGGACCACTGCGAACGTGAGCCGCTGCGGTCGGTCCTGGTACACATCCAGCCGGACCTGCAGGTGGCGGGTGACCTCCGGCTGCTGCAGCGGGTGCTCGAGAACCTGATCGGCAATGCCTGGAAGTTCAGCAGCCACGCCGCGCAAAGCAGCATTGCCTTCAGTTGTACCGCCAGTGGCAGCGAAGAGAAGGTATACACGGTTCAGGACAATGGCGCGGGCTTTGACATGGCCTACGCTGACAAGCTGTTTGGGGCTTTTCAGCGCCTGCACTCCCCCGCCGAATTTGCCGGCACCGGTATCGGCCTGGCGACGGTGCACCGGATCATCACGCGCCACGGCGGGCGTATCTGGGCCGAGTCCGCGCCTGGACAGGGCGCCAGCTTCCACTTCACGCTGGGCCTGCCGCAGGATTAGGGCCGGGGACCTGAAAGCGGCGCACATGTTTCGCGCCACGCGGGCACAATAATGCATTTCCCGTGCCACGCCTCCTGCACGCATCATCACGTGCTCTATTTTTAATAACTTCTGCGTCTGTCCAGTAGGGACCAGACAACGATTAGACCCATCCCTTCCTGCGATTGCCCGCCCGCCATGCCGCTTGTTCTTTACCTCCTCGCACTGTGCAACCTCGTCATTCACCGCTGCTGCTGAGCCTGAACGGCCCCATGCTGTACACCGGCACCGCACTCGGCGCAGTTTTCAGCGGCGCCCTCCTGGAGCATGTGCAGTTCTCACAACTCGGCTGGGTCGGCATGCCTTTTTGCCTGCTGGCCCTGCTGACCCTGGCCTTTGAACCCGCGCAGGCACGGCAGCGCGCCGCTGTGGCATCCTGATGACCATGCACCCGGCCCAGCAACAACTCGCCGCACTGACCGGCGCGCTGCAACAACTGCGCGGCGACACACTGGCCGTGGCGGCTTTTTCACGACTGGCGCAAAATCAGACCGGCTTGTTGGCCGCCTTGCCGCCACAATTTGCGACCGTGCTGCAGCAGTTGCTGGACCGGCTGGAGTCGGCGGCGCTGTTCAGTGAGGAAAGCTGCTCCTTCAGCCAGAAAGAGCTGCTGGACAGCCTGCAACAGTGGCTGGAGCATGCGCAGCTCCGGCTGGACAAAGGAGATACCGCATGAACACCACCTCCGCTCCTGTGGCCCTGGTCTACATCGGTGACCCGATGTGCTCCTGGTGTTACGGCTTTGGCGTACCGCTGGGGCAACTGCTGGCGAGCCATCCAGACCTGTCGGTGCAGCTCGTGCTCGGTGGACTGCGCGCCTACAACACGCAGGTGATGGACGATGCACTGAAAGCCAAACTGCGCGGGGCCTGGGCCAACGTGGCGCAGCGTTCCGGCCAGCGGTTTTCGCACGCCTTGCTGGAACGCGAGGATTTCATCTACGACACCGAGCCAGCCTGCCGCGCCGTGGTCACTGTGCGCGAACATGCGCCGCATCTGGCGCTGGCCACGTACCACGCGATCCAGCAGGCGTTTTACGCCGATGGCCGCGACACGACCAAGGCCGCTGTGCTCGGAGAAATCTGGGACGAAGTGCATGGCCGCACCAAGGAAGCCTGGGGCCACATCGACTTTTTGCGCGACTTCGACAGCGCAGCGATGCGGCAGCGCACGCGCGATGATTTTGCGCAGGCACAAGCCTGGGGCGTGCGCGGCTTCCCGACCCTGCTGGCGGTGGTGAACGGGCAGGCGCAGCTTCTGACGAATGGTTATGCCGAAGCCGAGGTGCTGGCGCAAAGACTGGCGCCGCTTCTCAAAGCCTAAACGTGGCGCTTCCTGACCGCTGGCCCCGCCGCAGCCGGCGTCTGCGCGTCGGCCAGTTCGTGCAGCGCTTCAATGATGCGGCAATGCGTGTCGCTGCCATCGCAGCGGTTGCGCAAGGCCTTGAGGTCTTTTTCAAGCGCCTTCAATTCAGCCAGCCGCGCACGTACATGACCGAGATGCCCATCGAGCGCCTCGCGCGCCGCCGCGCAGTCAGCCTTGTTGTTCAAGTCCAGGCCCAGCAGCGTGCGCACCTCGTCCAGCGACATGTCCATGGCCCGGCACAGCCGGATGAACCGCAGCTGGTGCAGGTCACCCTCGCTGTACAGCCGGTAGCTGTTGTCGCTGCGCCCCAACGGGCTCAGCAGTTGTTCTTTCTCATAAAAGCGGATGTTGACTGCACTCACGCCGCTGCGCTTCGCGGCCTCGCCGATCTGGTAACCCCGCAAGGTGGATGGATTTGAATGCGGCATCGCTTGACCTTGAAGTGACTTGAGGGTTTCCAATCATGCCATCAACCCGTTGTTTCTGGAGAAATTCAATGTCCGCCCACTGCTGCGACCATGACCCCGCCCCCAGCGCCGCCCAGGCCAACAGCCCGCGTTACCGCCGCATTCTCTGGATCGCTCTGGCTGTCAACCTGGCCATGTTCGGCATCGAAATCGGCGCCGGCCTGCAGTCTGGATCGGTCTCCTTGCTGGCCGATGCCATCGACTTTTTCGGTGATGCCGCCAACTACGCGGTGACGCTGGCGGTGCTGTCCATGGGCCTGGTCTGGCGCGCCCGCGCGGCCCTGCTGAAGGCCGCCAGCATGCTGGGTTTCGGCATCTTTGTGCTGGGCCGTGCGGCGTGGGTGGCATGGTACGGCGGCACGCCCGAGGCCCTGACCATGGGCAGCATCGGCCTGCTGGCCCTGATTGCCAACGTCGCTGTGGCGGCGATGCTGTATGCGTACCGCGAAGGCGACGCCAACATGCGCAGCGTCTGGCTGTGCTCGCGCAACGACGCCATCGGCAACCTCGCAGTGATGCTGGCCGCACTTGGTGTATTCGGCACAGGCAGCGCCTGGCCGGATCTGGCTGTGGCTGCTGTGATGGCCGGCCTGGCGATCACCGGGGCATATGCGGTGTTCAAGCAGGCGCGACAGGAGTTGCGCTGGGACGCGCACGCATGAGCAGCAGTTCGCCAGGCCAGGCGCATTCCCTGCGCGGCGCGGGGACTTTCCCGGCTGTTAGCATCTCGCCCGTGAGACGTTTTATTTGTCACTTCCTGATTGTCTGGCTGGCCTTGCTGTCGGGCAACGCCTATGCCCATGCAGCGGCCGACGCTGCGCAGGAGCTGGGCCACCTCGCCGCCCACGCCGTCGAGGCTCAACTGGCTGGCGCTCAGGACACCGAAAAATCCGGCATCACCCATGACCACGGTCACTCCGAGAGCTGCGGCCTGAGCCACTGCGGCCATGGTCACTCGACCGGTATGCTGGCAACTGCCAACCTTGGCTTCAGCAATGCAGGTGTTGGCGCCCCACTGCCCACACCTCAAGCATGGGTCATCCGCGAACAACCCAACAGCATCGAGCGCCCCAAATGGGCTTTCACCACGCCAGCCGTGGTGAACCTTTGAGCTGACGGGCGCATAACTCCCCCCTTTTTTCGACCGCGCTCGCGCAAAGGTTCGCCGAAGTTTTTTCACTTCGGAGAACGCTCTTGCATACCTTTTCCCGCTTCCGTTTGCCGCGACCCGGCTCCGTCACGCTGCTTCTGGTGGCTGCAATTGCAGCCAGCGCGAGCGCGCAAACGCCGCCGCTGCCGCCCCCTGTCTCTGCAGCATCCGCCGCCGCGCGCAGCGGCCCCAGCCTGCGCGAGGCGCTCGACGCCGCCTGGGCCCTGAGCCCGGCGGCACGCAGCGCCGACAGCCGCCGCGCTGAAATTCAGGCCCGCGAACGGGCGGCTTCGTCCTGGATCAACGGATCGCCCAGCGCGCTGCTGGCGCAACGCAGCGACCGCTTCAACAACAACGGTGGTTTTCGTGAATACGAAGCCGAGCTGGAGCTGCCGATCTGGAGCCCCGGCGTGCGCGGCGCCGCCCAGCGCGAGCTGGCGGCGCAGCGCCTGGGTTTCGAGCCCCAGCAACTGGCGGCACGGCTGAAACTGGCTGCCGAGGTGCGTGAGCTCGCGGCCAGCCTGGCCAGGGCGCGCACCGAGCGCGATCTAGCGGCGCGCAAACACAGCGAAGCGCTGACGCTGGCGCAGGATGTGGCGCGCCGCGTGAAGGCCGGCGACAGCGCGCGTGTGGACGGCCTGCAGGCCCAGTCACTGGTCCAGCAGGCCACCAGCACACGCGAGCAGGCGGAAGTGTCCTTGGCCCGGCTGCAGAACCAGTGGCTGGCGCTGACTGGGCTGCCGGCCGTGCCATTGCTGGACGAGCGGCTGCCCGCGAGCAACACGCTGGCTTACCCCGACCACCCGGCGCTCCACGCGGCACAAACGCGGGTGCAGGCCGCGCAGGCGAAACTGGAACTGAGCGAAACCGACCGGCGCGACCCCATGGCCATCGGTGTTGGCGTTACGCGTGAGCGCGCGACTTTTGGCGCGGCCGGTGAAACCAGCTTAAGGCTGGCACTGAAGATTCCTTTTGGCACCGACAACCGAAATGCCCCGCGTATCGCGGCAGCGCGCGCCGAACTTGATGCCGCGCAGGCAGAGTCTGACTCCACCCAACGGCTGCTACAAGGCGACCTGGCGTCGGCACTTGCCGAACTTGATGCCGCACGCCGCACGCAGGCCAGCATGGCTGAGCGGGCGCGCCTGGGGCGGGAGGTGCAGGAGCTGGTTGCCAAGGCCTACCGCCTGGGCGAGTCCGACCTGCCAACCCGCCTGCGCGCCGACAGCGAAAAGTTTGAAGCCGACCTTTCCCTGGCCCGCGCCCGTGTCGACCTGCAGCGCGCCATTTCCCAATTGAACCAAGCCCTTGGATTGCTGCCATGAACTCCATTTACAAGCCAAAAAAGCCTTTAGCCCATACCCGGCATGGGATAGCAGCTATTACTTTAATAGCATTCAATTTTTTCACGCCAGCCTGGGCGGCGGGTGGCCATGACCATGGCGACGAGGCGCCTGCTGCCGCAAGCAGCACGGTATCGCCGCGCATCAGCAGCCATTCCGACCTGTTCGAGCTGGTCGGCGTGGTCGAGAACAGCGAAATGAAAATTTACCTGGACCGCTACGCCAGCAATGAACCGGTCACCGACGCGAAGATTGAAGTTGAAGCCGGCGCGGCCAAAGCCACGGCGACACCGCAAGCCGACGGCAGTTACAGCTTCAGGCACGAACTTCTCGCGCAGCCCGGTACGCTGGCGGTCAGTTTTGTAATTGCGGCTGGCAAAGAAACTGACCTGCTGGCGGGCGACCTGGTCATCACCGACGCGCATGCCAGCCATGAGCATGCGCATGACCATCGCCCCTGGCTGCGCTGGGTAGCCTATACGGGCGTGGCGCTGCTTCTCGTAACGATAGCAATCGCCGCGCTCAAACGTCGGCGCGGAAAAAACATTGCTGGCATTTTGATCGCTGGAGGCGCTTTATTAACGGGCGTCACAACCACGTTCAATGCCGAAGCCGCAGCCGGTCATGACCACGGCGAAGAGTCGGCACCCGCCGCCAATAGCAACGCGCCGAAACGTCTGCCCGATGGCGGCGTTTTTCTGCCCAAGGCCAGCCAGCGGCAGCTCGGCGTGCGCACCATCAGCGTCGAAGAAGCGTCCCTGCCAACCACCGTTGAACTGACCGGCCGGGTGGTGCTCGACAGCAATGCCGGCGGCAAGGTGCAGCCGACACAAGCCGGGCGTATCGAAGCCGGACCGCGCGGCCTGCCGCAACTGGGCCAGGCCGTGCGCAAGGGTGAAGTGCTCGCCGTGGTGCGCGCTTCCAGCAGCGCGATTGAACGCGCCAACCAGCAGGCCCAAAGCGCTGAACTCAACGCCAGCCTGCATCTCGCCCGCAGGCGCGTGGAGCGCCTGCAACAGCTTGAAGGCACGGTGCCGCAAAAAGACATTGAAGCAGCCCAGTCCGACGTGAGCAGCCTGCGCCAGCGCGCGGCGGCCGTGGCTGGCAGCGTTTCCGCCACCGAGGCGCTGGTGGCGCCCGTGTCGGGCGTGATCGCAGCGGCCAGCGTGGTAGCCGGCCAGGTGGTCAATGCTGGCGATCTGTTGTTTGAAATTGTCGATCCTGCCCGCATGAGTGTGGAAGCCAGTGCCTTTGACGCCGCGCTGTCCGCCAACATCGCTTCTGCCAGCGCCAGCGCGGCGCCCGGCACCAGTGTGCCGCTGCAATTTGTCGGCGCAGGCAGCAGCCTGCGAGAAGGTGCGATCCCGCTGATCTTCCGCACTCTGCCAGGCAAGCCCGCCTTGCCCCTGTCCGTCGGCCAGCCGGTCAAGGTGACCGTGCAAACCAAAAACCTGGTCAAAGGCTTCTCCGTTCCCAATGGCGCGGTGGTCAAAAACACCAGCAACCAGGACATGGTGTGGGTCCACACCGGTGCCGAACTGTTCGCGCCGCGCACCGTGCGCCAGTTGCCGCTGGACGGCAATACCGTCGCGATTGTCGATGGCCTCAAAGCCGGTGACCGGGTGGTGACGCAAGGTGCACCGCTGGTCAACCAGGTCCGCTGAGAACAGGGCCAACATGTTTGAAAAACTCATACACACCTCGCTTGCCAACCGCCTGATGGTGGTGGTGCTGTCGGTGGTGCTGCTTCTGGTCGGTGCGCTGACGCTGGTGAAAATGCCGGTCGATGTCTTTCCTGACCTGAACAAACCCACCGTCACGCTGCAGGCCGAGGCGGGCGGCATGGCGCCTGAAGAAGTCGAGCAATTGATCACCGCACCGCTTGAAATCGCCATGGGTGGCATACCGGGCGTGGAAAGCATTCGCTCGATTTCCAGCGTCGGCCTGTCATTCGTCTATGTGACCTTTGACTGGAAAACCGACATCTACCGTGCCCGTCAGATGGTGGGCGAGCGACTGCAACTGGCGCGCGAGCAATTGCCGCGAGGCGTAGAGCATGTCGGCATGGGACCGATCAGTTCCGTCATGGGCGAGATCATGCTGCTCGCACTGCCGATAGACACCAACAAGATCAGCCCGATGGCGGTGCGCGAATACGCCGATTTCGTGATGCGCCCGCGCCTCTTGACCCTGCCCGGTGTGGCCCAGGTGGTGCCGATTGGCGGCGAGGTGCGCCAGTACCAGGTGCAGCCCGACACCGCATTGATGGCCGCGCTGAAGGTCGACCTGGAAGCTATCGAAGCGGCGCTCAAGGGCTTTTCCGGCAACTCCAGCGGTGGTTTTCTCGAACTCAATTCACGTGAATACCTGATCCGAAACATCGGCCGAACGACACGGTTGCAGGACCTGGAGCGGCTGCCGGTGGCCTTTCAGAACGGCAAACCCATCCAGCTCAATCAGGTCGCCAAGGTCACCTTTGGGCCGGCCATCAAGCGCGGCGATGCGGGCCTCAATGGCCAACCCGCCGTGATACTGGGCATCCAGAAGCAGCCCGATGCCGACACCGTGGCCCTGACGGAGAAAGTCGAGTCCGCGATAGCGGAGCTCAAAAAAGGCATGCCACCCGGCATGGGTGAGCCCAAGGTCACGATGCGCCAGGCGACCTTCATCGAGACCTCGGTGGACACCTTGCGCGGCAAGCTGCTGGCCGCGTCCGCCGTGGTGGCGGTGGTGCTGTATTTCTTTTTGCTGAATATCCGCACCACCCTGATTTCGCTGACGGCGATTCCGGTGTCGGTCATGATCACAGTGCTGGTGTTTCGCTACTTCGATCTGTCGATCAACACCATGACCCTGGGCGGTCTCACGATTGCCATCGGGGGGCTGGTCGATGACGCGGTGGTTGGCGTCGAGAACGTACTGCGCCGCCTCAAGAAGGACCGCGCCGCCCACCCCGAACAGCGGCTGGGGCCACTGGAGCTGATCGCCAAAGCGACGCTGGAAGTGCGGTCGGGCATTTTGATCGCCACCGTCATCATCGTGCTGGTGCTGTTGCCGCTGTTTTTCCTGCCCGGCATCGAGGGCCGGCTGATGCAGCCACTGGCGATTGCCTACATCGTGTCGCTGCTGGCATCCATGGTGGTGTCGGTCACGCTGACGCCGGTCATGTCTTATTACCTGCTGCCGAAAATCAAGGGCCTTGAGCACGGCGATACCAAGGTGCAGACCTGGGTCAAGACACGTTATGCCCACGCACTGAACCAGGTGCTGCAGGCGCCGCGCGCCTGGGTGCTTGGCGGCGCTGCGGCGGCCGTACTGGCGATGGCGGCCGTGCCTTTCTTCCCGACCACCTTTTTGCCGCCCTTCAATGAAGGTGTGGCACTGGTCGGCCTGCGCCTGAATCCGGGCACCACACTGACCGAATCGGCCCGCATCGGCACGATTGCCGAAAAAGCCCTGGCGGGTGTGCCCGAGGTCGAACATGTGGGCCGGCGCTCAGGCCGGGCCGAGCTCGATGAACATGCAGAGGGTGTGCATGTGTCAGAACTGGACCTGAAGCTCACGCGCAGTGAACGCAGCATGGAAGAGATTTATGCCGACATTCGCAGCCGCATCGCCACCTTGCCTGCAGCCATCGGCATCGGTCAGCCGATCAGCCACCGCATCGACCACATGTTGTCGGGCGTGCGTTCGCAGATCGCCATCAAGATTTTTGGCGACGACCTGGACACCCTGCGCACGCAGGCCGAGGCGCTGAGGCAAAAACTGGCTGGCATCAACGGCGTGGTGGACCTGGAAGTCGAGAAACAGGTGCTGACGCCGCAGATCAGGATTCAGGTGGACTATGACCGCGCACTGGGGCTTGGTTTACCGCCAGCCAAGCTGCTACAGGAGTTGCAGGTGCTGATCGACGGCGAGAAAGTCACGCAAATCGTCGAGGGCAGCCGCCGCTTCAACCTGGTGCTGCGCCTGCCGGAGACCTCACGCGGCATCGAAGGCCTGCGCAACCTGATGATTGACACACCGGGCGGCCGGGTGCCGCTGAGTCAGCTCGCCAGCGTGGAAGAAGGCGACGGCCCGAACCAGGTCAGCCGCGACGACGGGCGCAGGCGCATCGTGCTGTCGGCCAATACCCAGGGCCGGGCGCTCAGCGACGTGGTGGGCGAGATGCGCGCGGCGATCGCCGCTACCGCCCTGCCCGAGGGTTACTTCATCACGATTGGCGGGCAGTTCCAGGCGCAGGAAGACGCCTCGCGCCTGATCGGGCTGCTGTCGCTGGGCTCGGTGGCGATGATCTTTTTAATTCTTTACGCGCGCTACAGATCCGGGGTACTGGCCGCCATCATCATGGCCAATATTCCGCTGGCGCTGGTCGGCGCGGTGGTCGGCTTGTGGCTGTCGGGGCAGCCGCTGTCGGTGGCGGCATTGGTTGGGTTTATCACGCTGGCGGGCATCGCCATCCGCAACGGCATTTTGAAGGTGTCGCACTACATCAACCTGTGCGCTTTTGAAGGAGAGAACTTTGGCACCGCCATGCTGCTGCGCGGCTCGCAAGAGCGCTTGACACCCGTGCTGATGACCGCGCTGGTGGCTGCGCTGGCACTGGCGCCCTTGCTGTTCGAGGCCGACATGCCAGGCACCGAAATTTTGCATCCGGTGGCTGTGGTGATTTTCTCGGGGCTGATCACCTCGACGCTGCTGGACTCGTTTTTGACACCCGCCATGGTCGCGCTGTTTGGCCGTAAGCCGATTGAAGCGCTGGTCGCCGACTCCGGAACCGAATCGTTTTAATTTTCCTTCGCTCTTTAACTCTACTGAAAGGTCTCCTCATGAAGCTCAACAAACTCCTGCTTATCACCTTCATTGCGTTCTCCGGTACTGCCGCACTGGCCGCCGGGGGCCACGGCCACGATCCGAAATTTGGCGGTGTGGTGGTGGAGACCAAAGCCGGTGACTTCGAAATTGTCGCCAAACCTGACACCCTGCAGATTCATATCAGCGACCACGGCAAAGCGGTGAAGCTGGACGGGGCCAAGGCCAAAGTGACCTTGCTCAACGGCACGGAAAAATCAGAGGTGGAACTGGTCCCCGCTGGCGACAAGCTCGAAGCTAAAGGGGCCTTCAAAGTCGCCAAAGGCACCAAAGGCATTGCGGTGGTAAGTCTGGCGGGCAAGCCACCAGCCACGGCCAGGTTTGAGGTGAAGTAAGCATCTGCATGAAACTGTAAAACGGTTGGAACTATTCGGCATCGACGTTTATCATTAACCCATGCGCCACCTGATCCTTGCCCTCATGATCGCCCTGCTGCCAATACGCGGCTGGATCGGCGACGTAATGGCGACGGAAATGGCGTCCAGCAGTCCCGCCGTTTCAGTTGCTACCAAGATCATAGCTGACCACACCCTTTCGGTATGGGCTGACGGCCATTTTGACCATTCATCTGGAGCAGCGGGGCCCGTTGCTGCAGCCCCGGACTGTGCAGGCCATGGGAACGGCGACAGCCCTGTCCCGGCAAGCAGCGCCCACTGTGAAGTCTGCCCGGCCTGCCAGGCCTGTCACACCGTGGCGCTGTCACCGACGGCCATCGCCACCGCCCCGGTTCAAGCGCCTCTGCCGCCACCGCATTCGCCGGTGGCTCGTTTCGCCAGTGCCGACATGGCACAAGGCCAAAAACCACCCATCTTCTGAGTTCCAGGCCCGAACTGGGCCTGTACTTGCCTCCGGCACGGGTTTAAACGCCCTGCGTTGCCATAAACGCCCGGATTGTCGCGATGCGTGCCATCGCCCCCGCTTGTTTTCAGGAGATTTTCGTGAACTTACGTTCTATTTCAAAACTATTGGCGCTGCTGGCTGCGCTCGCCACATGGCCCGGAGCCTACGCGCAGGCGCAAACACAACCCTCGTCCAGTCCGGCGGCAACCCCGGCTTCTGCAGCCACTTCTTCAGCCCCTGAATTTCGCTCCGCGTTCGAGGGCTACCAGCCTTACACCGAAGAAAAAACCCTGTCCTGGAAAGACGCGAATGACAGCGTGGGCCGCATCGGCGGCTGGCGCGTTTACGCCAAGGAGGCGCAGCAAGTGCAACAAGCACCGGCCGCCGCTGGTGTAGCCAACCAGCCCGATCCGCACGCCGGTCATGCGATGCCGCCAAAGGACAAAAAACCATGAGCACCTTTCTTAGACTAAGCAGTACTGCAGCCGCCGCGCTGGTGCTGGCAGGCTGTGCGTCGGTCAATTTTGACCAGGCGCTGCAGGACACCAACACCGGTACCATCGACTTCACACAAGGCAAGCTGGAGCTCAGTCGAAGCGACCAGCAGCGGCAGGCGCGCAGCAAGCTAAGCAGCGAACTGCTGGCCAAGCCCTTGAAGCAGGACGATGCGGTCCAGCTGGCGTTGGCCAACAGCCCGGCGCTGCAAACCCTGCTGGCGCAAAGCTGGGCCGATCAGGCGTCGGCCAACCAGTTGGGCCGTATCGCCAATCCGATCTTCACATTTGAACGCGTTCGATCCGGCAACGAGCTCGATATCGGCCGGATGTTGTCGTTTGGTCTGCTGGATCTGCTCACGCTGCCCCGGCGCATGGAAATATCGCGCGGGCAGACAGCGCTAGCCAAGGTGCAGCTCAGCGCCAACGTGGTCGAGCAGGTCACCCAGGTGCGCCAGGCCTGGGTACGGGCCGTGGCGGCCCAGCAGACCCTGCAATACGCTGAACAAATCAACGCGACCGCACAAGCCAGTGCCGAGCTGGCCAAACGCATGTACCAGGTGGGCAACTTCAACAAACTGCAGCGCACACGGCAGCAATCGTTTTATGCCGACAGCGCGGCCCGACTGGCCTCCAGCCAGCACGCAAGCACCGCTGCGCGCGAGGAGTTGGTCCGGTTGATGGGCTTGACCACCGAACAGTCGGCGCAACTGAAACTTCCGGAGCGGCTGCCCGACCTGCCAAAAGAGGCCTATCCGGCCAACGTGGTGAACGCCACCGCCCTGCAGCAACGCCTGGACGTGCAAATGGCGCGCAACCAGCTGGATATGGCGGGCAAGTCACAGGGCCTGAACCTGCTCAACAGCCTGGTTGATGTGGAGCTGGGCATCATCCGCAACACCACGTTTGAGAACAATGCGCAGGGTCACAAAACAACAGCCAGGGGTTACGAGCTGGGCATTCGCCTGCCGATCTTCGACTGGGGCTCGGCCCAGCGCGACAGCATGAACGCGCAATCGCTGGCGGCTGCAAACCGCTATGAAAGCACGGTACGCGGCGCGTCATCGCAGTTACGCGAAGGCTATTCGGCTTACCGCACGGCTTACGACGTGGCACGGCATTACCGGGACGAAATTGTGCCGCTGCGCAAAACCATGGCCGAAGAAAACGTGCTGCGCTACAACGGCATGTTGATCGGCGTGTTCGAGTTGCTGGCCGATACCCGAGACCAGATCTCCAGTGTGCAGGCCGCCATCAGTGCGTACCAGCAGTTCTGGCTGGCCGATGCGGCTCTGGCCGCCTCGATGATCGGCAAACCCACAGCCCTCGGCGCCATGCCGATGGCGGGCGGCGGTACCGCCGCCGAAGCGGGTCACTGAAACAAATCAAACGGATCACACACATGAACAGCAGAAGAAACTTTCTCACAGGCGCGGGAGCGATCACCACGGCCGTTGCGGCTGCCGCCGTCAGCCGGGTCGCCATGGCCGCCCTGCCCGAGCCCGTGCTCCAGACCAAACCCGACACCATGGCGCCGCTAATGCCCAACACCGGTCGGCCCTACAACCCGGTGGTGACGCTCAACGGCTGGACGCTGCCCTGGCGCATGAACCAGGGCGTCAAGGAATTCCATCTGGTCGCCGAGCCGGTGGTGCGCGAAATGTCGCCCGGCTTCAAGGCGCATCTCTGGGGCTACAACGGCCAGTCACCCGGCCCGACGATCGAGGTGGTCGAAGGCGACCGCGTGCGCATCTTCGTGACCAACAAGCTGCCAGAGCACACCAGCATTCATTGGCACGGCCAGCGCCTGCCCAACGGCATGGACGGCGTGGCCGGGCTGAACCAGCCAGCCATTCCGGCGGGCAAGACATTTGTTTATGAATTTGTGGCGCGCCGACCTGGCACCTTCATGTACCACCCGCATGCCGACGAGATGACACAGATGGCCATGGGCATGATGGGCTTCTGGATCACGCACCCGAAGGCAAAACACCCGCTGATCGACGAGGTGGACCGCGACTTTGTTTTCCTGCTCAACGCCTACGACATTGACCCCGGCGCCTATACGCCGAAGATCATGACCATGCTCGACTTCAACCTGTGGAGCTGGAACAGCCGGGTGTTTCCCGGCATCGATCCGCTTGTGGTGCGCAAGAATGACAAGGTGCGCATTCGTTTCGGCAACCTGACCATGACGAATCACCCGATTCACTTGCATGGGCATGAGTTTCTGGTGACTGGCACCGACGGCGGGCCGACGCCGAAATCAACACGCTGGTACGAAGTGACGACCGACGTGGCGGTGGGGCAGATGCGGCAGATCGAATTTCTGGCCGACGAGGAAGGCGACTGGGCTTTTCATTGCCACAAGAGCCACCACACCATGAATGCGATGGGCCACGACGTGCCGACCATGATTGGCGTGGACCACCGCAAGATCGTCAGCGAGATCACCAAGGTCATCCCCGACTACATGGTGATGGGCGAGCGCGGCATGGCCGACATGGCCGAGATGACCATGCCCCTGCCCGACAACACGGCGCCCATGATGAGCGGTGACGGCCCGTTCGGCTCGGTCGAGATGGGCGGTATGTTCAGCGTGGTCAAGGTCCGCAAGAACCAGAAGGCCGGCGACTACAAGGACCCCGGCTGGTACAAACACCCCGCCGGCGAAGTGGCTTACGAGTGGACAGGCGCGCTGCCCAACCCCGCACGCTTTGCGGCGGAAGGCGGACAAACCATGAAGGCGCGGAACATGCCGGCCAAAGAAGTCGAAGTCCAGGTCCGCAAACCAAAGATGGGCGGCCATATGGGCGGCATGAAACACTAAGCTCAACTCCGGAAAAACATCATGAACATTCAAACCGCTCTTAAATTAATAGCTGCTGGCGCTTTTGTGGCGGGGGCTGGAGGCACTTTTGCTCAACATTCCCCGCTGGGGCATGGGGCCAGCCACGGCCCGACAGTCGCGGCCAGCCCCTACGCCGGGCAACAAACGCGCGACATCAAGGCCTTGTCCGCAATACAGACCGAGGACCTGCTGGCAGGCAAGGGCATGGAGCTGGCGAAGGCGGCCGAGCTCAATGGTTATCCCGGCCCGATGCACACGCTGGAGCTGGCGCAGCCCTTGGGCCTGAGCGCTGCGCAGAGGCAGGCCACGCAGGCACTGATGGACAGCCACAAGGCAGACGCCCGACGCATAGGAGCAGAGCTGGTGGAGGCCGAGCGCGCGCTTGATCAGGCTTTTTCGACCCGCCAGATCAACCCCGCCAGCCTGACGAGCCACACCGACCGCATTGCACAATTGCAGGCCACGCTGCGCGCCAGTCATCTGCAGACCCACCTGCAGCAAACCGCGTTGCTGACACCGCAGCAAATCGGTCGCTATGCCGAGTTGCGCGGGTACATCAGCGGATCTTCCCTAGCCCCTATCACGCCTTCGTCCCACAAGCATTGATCTTTCTCCCAGTAAAAAGGAACTACCCATGAAAACATTGACATCTGCCTTCCTCGCCTTGCTGATCGCCAGCACCGGCACCTTCGCTTTTGCGCACGGTGACGCGGCGCATACAAAAAAAGCCGGCCCGGTCAAGAAGGAGCAAAAGGATTGGGGTATCGCCGGCGATGCCAAAGCCGTGAGCCGCACCATCACCATCGGCATGAGCGACAGCATGCGTTTTTCGCCAGACAAGATCGACGTCAAACATGGCGAGACCATCAAATTCGTCATCAAAAATAGCGGCAAGATCATGCATGAACTGGTGATCGGCAACAAGAAAGACCTGGACGAACATGCCGCGCTGATGCTCAAGTTTCCGGGCATGGAGCATGAAGAGCCCTACATGGCGCACGTTGCACCGGGCAAGACCGGACAGATCATCTGGACCTTCAACAAACCCGGCAACTTCGACTTTGCCTGCCTGATCGCCGGCCACTACCAGGCTGGCATGGTTGGCAAGATCACGGTCGCCGCCCGATAACACGCCACCAGGAGACACCATGCAACGACGCTTGTTACTCAAGACCCTCGCCAGCTTCGCCGCAGCCGCTACCGTGGCGCCGTGGGGAATGGCACAAACGCGCCCGCAGCTTGAAGTCTGGAAAGACCCGAACTGTGGCTGCTGCAAAGAATGGGTGGACCATCTGCAAGCCAATGGCTTTCAGGTGAAGGTTCACGACAGCGGCAACGCGCAGGCCAGAAAGCGGCTCGGCATACCCGAGCAACTTGGCTCCTGCCATACCGCATCAATCGGCGGCTACGCCATCGAGGGCCACGTACCGGCCGCCGACATTCATCGCCTGCTCAAGGAAAAACCCAAAGCCGTGGGGCTGACGGTGCCAGGCATGCCGATCGGCTCGCCCGGGATGGACGCGCCGATTTACGGCGGGCGCAAAGACCCCTACGACGTGCTGCTGGTTCTGAAGGACGGCGGCACACGTGTTTATCAAGCCTATCCCTCCAAAGTCTCCGCAACATCTACCAACTCCTGAAAGAAAACACCATGAAACAACGACACACTGCGCTGATCCTCTCTGCCCTTCTTGCAGGCTCTGCGTACGCCGGCTCGCACTCGGGCGCGCCTGCGGCCATGGGGGATGCAAAAAAGGACAGCGCCATGGCAGCCCCCGCTGACATGGCCGATGGCGAAATTCGCAAAGTCGATGCGGACAACAAAAAAATCACCATCAAGCACGGCGAGATCAAAAACCTCGACATGCCGGGCATGACCATGGTTTTTCAGGTCAAAAATCCGGCGCTGCTGAACAAAGCCAAAGCCGGCGACAAGGTTCGATTCAAGGCCGAAAAAGACGGAACGGCTTTTGTCGTGACCGACATTCAACCCGTGAAATAACCGGGTTTTGGAAGCGGTCTCGGGCGCAAGCCGAGACCGACTCCGATGCCTACTTGTTTATCTTGGCGGCGGTCTGACCGTTCTTGGCCAGGAACTTGTCGAACTGGGCAATTTCTTTCTTCTGCGCAGCGATGATGGCTTTGGCCATTTTCTTCATCTGAGGATCTTTGCCATCGCGAAGCTCGGCCTGGGCCATGTCTATTGCACCCAGGTGATGGATGCGCATCATCATTGCAAAGTCAACATCGGTGTTGCCGGTCATTTTCATGGACGACATCTTGTCGTTGTTGTCCTTCATCATTCCCTTCATGTCCATGCCTTTCATGTCCATGCCCTTCATGTCCATGGCACCGCCTGGCATGGATGAAGTGCCGGTTTTTCCACCGGGCATGGCTTCACTACCGGGCTTCATTTGCATTTGGCCAAAGGCCAGGGGTTGCAGCAGCGCGACGCTCAGAACGGCAAGAGCCACAGATGACGGTTTGATTTTGTTGAGATGGAATTTCACGATGGATTCTTTATGAATATTGAAGGTTGAAGGTTGAAGCCTGAAGGTCGGAAATTGTTCAGGCCATTGCGACCATCTTGCGGCACTCTTGAGCGCACTGGTGGCAGGCCTTGGCGCATTCCTGGCAATGCGCCATCTCGTGTTTGGCACATTCGTCCCCGCAGGACTGGCAGATGTCGGCGCAAAGTGCGCAGATCGCTTTGGCGTGGGCGCTACCCCTCGCCATGGCAGCTGCAGCAAGCGCACAAATCTGCGCGCAATCCATCTCCAGTGCGATGCACTTGACCATCATCTTGACGTCGGTTTCATGCAGACAGGAAGCAGCGCAATGGTTGCAAGCGACAGCGCAGGCGTTGCAAGCTTCAATGCAGGCGTTGTAGAGTTGGTGGGGCATGGTGATTCTCCAGAAATTGGTTTAAAACGGCAAAATGGAATGAATTGCAGTGCCGAAAATGCCGCAACATACTCACCGTGCGCGCTCGGTAACCCCAAGCCCACACGGTCTTGCCGCCAGTCCGCGTAGGCTGCAACCTACATCACGCGCGCGTACAAGCCTGAGTCAAGGTGCTGGCGCCTCCCGGCGACTTGCGCCAACCAGCCCAAAAATGAAAAAGGCGGTTAGGCTTGGGCATGGAAAGATCAGGTCACACCGCACAAATACTTGCCAGATTGGCCGCGCTGTTTGTGATTTCGGTGCTGCTCAACTTTCCCTGGGAAGTGGCTCAAATGCCGCTGTATGTTGAGGAAGGGAGCTGGTTGGAGTTCGCGTTGCACTGCATTATTCCCAGCCTTGGGGACGGGCTGATCGTCATGCTGATCTTCGGCATTGGCTGGGCCGTCCGTGGCCGATCAGACTGGACGGACCAACCAGGATGGACCGCATACGGGCTGATGCTGATGACCGGGTTCAGCGTTGCGATGATTGTGGAATGGGTGGGCTTTTATGGCCTCAATCGCTGGAGCTACACAACCAGCATGCCGCTGCTCCCGGCTCTGGGTATTGGTGTTGTCCCCGTCCTGCAGATGCTGATACTCCCGCCCCTTATTTTCAGGATGACCGGCTGGTGGCTCGCGCGGAGGCAGTGGGCTTAAATCCTTTCGGAGTTTCACGCCTTGTCAGCGTTCTTGGTGGGCCCACTTTGACAACCCACCAGGACTCAGCCGCAGCACGGCCGTCTAGCCTGGATGGGCGGGCATTTGACCGAACCGTAGGAACAGAACACACAGCAATCCCCAGGCTTGGGCCGCAACAGCACATGACACTGCTCGCACTCGTAAAACCATTGACACGCATCTGTCGGCATCTGTTCAGCCTTCTGGTGTGCGCAAGCCGGACAGGTCAGAACCGAACTCAAAATCACCAAACTCATTTGCCTGCGCCCATCACGCTGGAGGGATAACCCGCGCTGGCGGTGGCCTGGGTCAGCGCCGTGACGCTGGTTTTCGCGTCGTCAAACACCACCCGCGCCTGACGCTTTTCGTAGCTGACCTCGGCCTTCTCAACGCCAGGCGTTTTGGTCAGCGCCACCTTGACTGTGAGGGGGCAGGCAGAACATGTCATGCCGGGCACCGACAAAGTCACTGTTTGAGGCGCACCCCAAACCGGGTGGACCGAAGCGGCAAGCAAAACGGACAGGGCCATCAGATGTTTCATGAACAACTCCTTTAATAGAACAAGGGCATGACATACGGGAAAACAAGCGCGAGGAGTACCAACATCACTGTCAGCCAAAAGCATGCTCGGTAAATTGCACGTGCCTGCGGCAAGGCGCATATCTCGCCCGGCGCGCACTGCTGCAAGGGGCGATATAGACGCCGTCCGGCGATATACAAAGCCACCCCTGCCACTGCAACGAATAACGGGCGAAATGGTTCGAGCGCGGCCAGATTGCCGATCCAGGCCCCACTGAACCCAAGCAAAAGTAGCACCAGCGGTCCCAGGCAGCAGGCCGAAGCAAGAAAGGCCGCCACACCACCAGCAATCAAAGCGAGGGGAGTCATTGGCGGCTGCGATGGTGGCGCGTTCGTAGGCAAGCTGGGTTTCATGAGCGTAAGATTACTTCCGTAGTCAAGTACGGAGTCAAGTCCATGAAAAGTAGCGTGTCCAACCTGACGATTGGCGCATTTGCCACCTCAGCCGGCGTCAATGTCGAAACCATCCGTTTTTACCAACGCAAGGGACTGCTCAACGAACCGGAACGCCCTTATGGCAGCATCCGGCGTTACGGCGATGCTGAGGTCCAGCGTGTGAAATTTGTAAAAACCGCGCAGCGCCTCGGTTTCAGTCTGGATGAAATCGCCGAGCTTCTAAAACTCGAAGACGGCACCCAATGCCGGGAGGCGCAGGGACTGGCGGAGCAAAAGTTGCGGGATGTGCAGCTAAAACTGGAAGACCTGCGCCGCATCGAAGCAACGCTGGACACACTGGTCAAAAGATGCCACGCCACGCGGGGAACTGTCTCCTGCCCATTGATATCCTCGCTTCAGGCGCGTTGACAGTCCGTGGCCTGGCGCCAGCAGCTCTGTTGATTTTCACCACAACGCCGTCGATTCGGTGGCAGCGCAGTCTCTGCGCCTGAACGTACACGGCATGGCCTTCGCTTCCTGCATCGCGCGTGAGAAGAAGGCGCTCAACAAAAGTCCTGGCGCAGTGCCGTCTGGAGGTAACCCGATCCGCAAAAGGGACGAGGCGGCAGCGAGGAACTTTCCTCACACGGGCGGCTCAATAGGCTTAAACTCCTTGACTGTGGCTTCGGCTTCTGCAGCTACCGTCTCCCTATCTCACACCATGTCCTGGAACCGCCGTCAACGCTTTGTCACTGTGCTTTTTGCATTGATGAGCCTGTTGTTCATGCAACTGGCGGTGGCTGCCTATGCCTGTCCGGCCACGAACAGCGCGCAGCACAGCGGGATGGCCATGAATTCAGGCATGCCGTGCGCCGAATCGATGACGGCATTCGTCCCAGACGACGAGCAACCCAGTCTGTGCGCCGCACATTGCAAGGCCGACCAGCAAACCGCTGATAGCAACCCCTCGCTCGGATTGGCAGCGCCGGCCATGCTGGCCAGCGACTATCCGCTGCTGCGCATGAACCTGCCGTCGCGGGTTGAGCCCCTGGAAGCGCCACTTTTGACGCGAACTCACGCGCCATCGGTGGCAGTGCGCCACTGCTGCTTCCGGCTTTAAATCCTCCCGCTTCCTGTTTTCCGCTCCGGCACGCGGTGTGCCCTGGCGGTTCCCATGTTGTCTGGAGGTTTCATGTCTGCTTTTCCTGTTACTTGTCGGGTGTACCTGATTCGGAGCCTGCTTGCGGCTGCGTTGCTGATGCATGTCGCGGGCCCACTCCGGGCCGCCGAGCCTTTGTCTTTGCGCGAAGCGCAGCAGCTCGCCGCCGCGCGCTCCGGTCAACTGCTGGCACAGGATGCAGCCACCCGGGCGGCGCGCGAGATGGCGGTGTCGGCTGGCCAGTTGCCAGACCCGGTCCTCAAGCTCGGCATCGACAACCTGCCTGTCACGGGTGCTGACCGGCTAAGCCTGGGCCGCGACTTCATGACCATGCGTCGCATCGGGCTGATGCAAGAGCTGCCACGCGCTGAAAAACGCCAACTCAAGGCCGAGGGTTTTGAACGGGAGGCCGAACGCGCCCAGGCGCAGCGCCAAATGGCGCTGACAAGCGTCCAACAAGGCACGGCAGTGGCCTGGCTGGAACGTTATTACGCACAAGCCATGCGCGCACTGTTGCAACAGCAGCTTGAAGAAACGCGATTGCAGGAGCAAGGCGCCAACCTCGCCTTCCGCGAGGGCCGGGGTGCACAGGCCGAGGTGTTTGCGGCGCGCGCGGCGCAAATTGAGCTGGAGGACCGCCTGAGCCAGATTGACCGTCAGGCCAGAAACGCCAGCCTGATGCTGGCGCGCTGGATCGGTGCGGATGCGAGCCGTAGCTTGTCAGGTGAGCCCGTGTGGAAAACCATGCGGGACAAGGCCTCCCCCGACGCCATGCTTTCCGCGGGGGAACTCAGGCAGCATCCCCGGTTGGCGTTGTCTGCGGCCCTCGTGGAGGCCGCTGAGACGCAGGCCAGGCTGGCCCAGGCGAACACCAGGTCGGACTGGACCGTGGAGGCCGCCTACCAGCAGCGCGGACCGGCTTTTTCCAACATGGTGTCGGTTGGCGTATCCATCCCCTTGCAGTGGGATCGCAACAACCGCCAGAACCGCGACATCGCTGCCAAGCTGGCCGCAGTGGACGAGGCCCGTGCCAATGACGCGGACACCCAGCGGGCCTACGAGGCCGAGGTTCGCAGCCTGCTCAACGATTGGCAAAACGGCAAGGAACGGGTGGCGCGATACACCGACCAGATGATTCCCGTGGCCGGGCAACGCTCGGCGGCAGCACTCACCGCCTACCGCATCGGCAAAGGCGATCTGGCCAGTGTGCTGGCAGCGCGGCGTGAAGAGATCAACACGCGCATTCAGACCTTGAGCCTGGAGCTGGAAACCGCGCGCCTGTGGGCGCAACTCAACTACCTGAACCCCGACAACAGCATTGCGCCCGGCGCAAACGCTTCCGCATCTATCAAAGGCGAGCCATGACAACTCCAAAAAAACTTTTCGTGGCGCTGGTTGCCGCCGGCCTGGTGGCCCTGGCTGGCGCGGGCGCCTATGGCCTGTACACCCTGGGCATGCAGCGTGGCATGCAGGCCGCAGAGACGGGCGCGCCTGCCGCCCCAGGCGCTGCCGCAGAACCGGGAAGCGCCGCCTTGCCGCAGAGCATCGCGGAGGGCGAAGAAGCCACGCGGCGGCACATCGGGGCCGGCATCAAGGCAGGCGACACCGACCCGGCCAACGGCCAGCGGGTGCTGTACTACCACGACCCCATGGTGCCGGGCAACAAGTTCGACAAGCCGGCCAAGTCGCCGTTCATGGACATGATGCTGGTGCCGGTGTATGCCGGCGGCGACACCGACCAGGGCAAGGTCACGGTCAGCCCGCGCACCCAGCAGAACCTGGGTGTTCGCACTGCACCGGTGACCGAGGGCACGCTGTCGCCAGAGGTGTCGGCCGTCGGCAGCATTGCCTTCAATGAGCGCGACCAGGTCATTGTGCAGGCCCGGGCGACGGGTTATGTGGAGCGTCTGCATGTGCGTGCCACGCTGGACAGCGTTGTGCAGGGCCAGCCCCTGGCCGAACTGTATGTGCCGGAGTGGGTGGCTGCGCAGGAAGAGTACCTGGCCGTCAGCCGCATGCAGGGCCCCAACCTGGCGGGTCTGGTGGACGGCGCGCGCCAGCGCATGCGCCAGGCCGGCATGAGCGAAACGCAAATCGCAGCGGTGCAGGCCAGTGGCAAGCCGCGCGCGCGCAGCACGCTGGTGGCACCCATCAGCGGCGTGGTCACCGAGTTGGCCGTACGAGAAGGCATGACGGTGATGCCCGGTACGACCTTGTTCCGCATCAACGGCTTGTCTACCGTCTGGGCCAACGCCGAGGTGCCAGAGAGCCAGGCGGCATCGCTGCGGCCAGGCGCGAAGGTGCAGGCCAAAAGTCCAGCGGTGCCAGGCATGACATTCAGCGGCAAGGTGCAGGCCATCCTGCCTGAAGTCAATGCTGGCACACGTACCATCAAGGCCAGGCTGGAGTTGGCCAATCCCGGCGCGCGACTGGTGCCCGGCATGTTTGTACAGATGCAGCTGATGGACACCCGGCCCGGCAAGGTGTTGCTGATTCCGACCGAGGCGGTGATCCAGACCGGCAAACGCAGCGTGGTCTTGCTCGCTGAAAAAGAGGGCCGGTTCCGGCCGGTGGAAGTCGAGACCGGTATCGAAAGCGGCGGTCAGACCGAAATTACCAAGGGGCTGCAAGCCGGCCAGCAGGTGGTGGTGTCCTCACAGTTTCTGATTGATTCGGAAGCCAGTCTCAAAGGTGTGGAAGCCCGGCTCAACGATCCTGGTGCTGCGGGTGCCAGCGCCGCGCCCCGGCATCTGGGCGAGGCCAAGGTCGATGCGGTGGCGCGCGATACGGTGACCCTGACACATGGCCCGATTGCCTCGCTGAAATGGGGCGCCATGACCATGGACTTCAAGTTGCCCGAGACCGGTTTGCCGCGCAATGTGCAGTCCGGCGATGCAGTGACTTTTGAGTTCTACATGGACGCCGAGGGCTTGCCGCGACTGACCGGCATCACGCCGATGGCCTCTGCACCGGCGCCGAAAGCCTCGGGTGGCAAGCCATGATCGCCAGCCTCATCCGCTGGTCCATCGTCAACCGTTTCCTGGTGCTGCTGGCCACGCTGATGATCAGCGCCTGGGGTGTCTATGCGGTTCTGAAAACGCCGCTCGATGCCCTGCCCGATCTGTCGGACGTGCAGGTGATCATCCGCACCACCTACCCCGGCCAGGCGCCGCGTATTGTGGAAAACCAGGTGACCTATCCGCTGACCACGACGATGTTGTCGGTGCCCGGCGCCAAGACGGTGCGCGGCTACTCTTTCTTCGGCGACTCTTTTGTTTATGTGTTGTTTGAGGATGGCACCGATTTGTACTGGGCCCGCTCGCGTGTGCTGGAGTATTTGAACCAGGTGCAGTCGCGCCTGCCCGCCGGCGCCAAGGCATCCCTCGGTCCGGACGCCACCGGTGTCGGCTGGATCTACCAGTACGCGCTGATCGACCGCAGCGGCACGCAGGACGCCTCACAACTGCGCGCCCTGCAGGACTGGTTCTTGAAGTACGAGCTCAAAACCGTGCCGAACGTGGCCGAGGTGGCGTCTGTGGGCGGCATGGTGCGGCAGTACCAGGTGGTGCTGGACCCTGACAAACTTGCCGCCTACCGCATGCCTTTGAGCCGGGTGCAGGAAGCGCTCCAAAAGGCCAACCAGGAAAGCGGCGGCTCGGTGCTGGAGCTGGGCGAAGCCGAATACATGGTGCGCGCCTCGGGCTACCTGCAGAGCCTGGACGACTTCCGCAAGGTGCCGCTCATGACGACCGATGCGGGCGTGTCGGTGCGGCTGGGCGATGTGGCGCGCATCCAGCTCGGCCCCGAGATGCGGCGCGGCATCGGCGAGCTGGACGGCGAGGGTGAAGCCACCGGCGGCGTGATCGTGATGCGCTCTGGCAAAAACGCGCTGGAAACGATTGCAGCCGTCAAGACCAAGTTGCAGGAGCTTCAGGGCAGCCTGCCCAAGGGCGTGGAGATTGTTCCGGTGTATGACCGCTCCGGCTTGATCGAGCGGGCCGTCAGCAATCTGGGTTTCAAGCTGCTGGAAGAATTTGCCGTGGTCGCGGTGGTGTGCCTGATCTTCCTGTTTCACCTGCGCTCGGCGCTGGTGGCGATTGTCTCGCTGCCGCTGGGCATTCTGGCGGCCTTCATCGTCATGCACTACCAGGGCGTCAACGCCAACATCATGTCGCTGGGCGGCATTGCGATTGCCATCGGTGCCATGGTGGATGCGGCGGTGGTGATGATAGAAAACGCGCACAAACACCTTGAGCAGTGGAAGCATGATCACCCTGATCGCACACTGGCTGGCGATGCCCGCTGGAAAGTCATCGGAGACTCGGCAGCGGAGGTGGGTCCTGCCCTCTTTTTTTCGCTGCTGATCATCACGCTGTCTTTCATCCCCGTGTTCACGCTGGAGGCGCAGGAAGGGCGGCTGTTCGCACCGCTGGCGTTTACCAAGACCTACGCCATGGCGGCCGCCGCCGGGCTGTCGGTCACCCTGATCCCGGTCTTGATGGGTTACCTGATTCGCGGTCGCATTCCCGACGAAAAGGCCAACCCCTTGAACCGGGCGCTGATCAAGCTGTACCAGCCGCTGCTGGGCGCGGTGCTGAACTGGCCCAAGCTCACGCTCGGTATCGCCGCGCTGCTGCTGGCCGTGAGCCTGTGGCCCTTGCAGCATATTGGCGGCGAGTTCATGCCGCGGCTGGACGAGGGGGACCTGCTCTACATGCCGTCCGCCCTGCCCGGCCTGTCGGCTGGCAAGGCGGCCGAGCTGCTGCAGCAGACCGACCGCCTGATCAAGACCGTGCCGGAAGTGCTCAGCGTGTATGGCAAGGCGGGGCGTGCAGAAACCGCGACCGACCCTGCCCCCATGGAGATGTTCGAGACCACCATCCAGTTCAAACCCAAGGACGAATGGCGACCGGGCATGACGCAGGACAAGCTGGTTGAAGAGCTGGACCGCATTGTCAAGGTGCCGGGGCTGGCCAACATCTGGGTGCCACCGATCCGCAACCGCATCGACATGCTGGCCACAGGTATCAAGAGCCCGGTGGGTGTGAAGGTGGCGGGCGCAGACCTGGCCACCATCGACAAGGCAACGGGCGAAATTGAACGTGTGCTCAAAGACGTGCCGGGCGTCAGCAGCGCGCTGGCCGAGCGCCTGACCGGCGGGCGTTATGTCGACGTGAACATCCGGCGCGATGACGCCGCACGCTACGGCATGAACATCGCCGATGTGCAATCAGTCATCAGCTCGGCGGTGGGCGGTGATAACCTGGGCGGAAGCAGTGGCGAGGTCGTGATTGGACTGCAGCGCTTCTCGATCAACGTGCGTTATCCGCGTGAGATCCGTGACTCGCTTGAAAAACTGCGCAGCCTGCCCATTGTTAACGAACGGGGTGCGCGGCTGGTGCTGTCGGATGTGGCCGATATCCGCATCACTGACGGTCCACCCATGCTGCGCAGCGAAAACGCGCGCCTGTCGGGCTGGGTCTATGTGGACATTCGCGGCCGCGACCTGCGCTCCGCAGTCAAGGACATGCAGGCCGCAGTGGCGGCGCAGGTCAAGCTGCCGCCGGGGTATTCCATTTCGTGGTCGGGGCAGTTCGAGTTTCTGGAGCGGGCCACGGCCAAACTCAAGGTGGTGGTGCCATTCACACTGCTGATCATTTTTGTGCTGCTGTACCTGACCTTCAAGCGTTTTGACGATGCCTTCCTGATCATGACCACCCTGCCCTTCGCGTTGATTGGCGGCATCTGGCTGCTCTACCTGCTGAGCTACAACCTCTCGGTGGCGGGGGCGGTGGGTTTCATCGCGCTGGCCGGCGTGTCGGCCGAGTTCGGCGTCATCATGCTGCTCTACCTCAAGCAGGCCTGGGACAAACGCATTGATGAAGGCAAGACCACAGGCGCCGATTTGATCGAGGCCATCGTCGAAGGCGCCGTGCTCCGGGTGCGCCCCAAGGCCATGACGGTGGCGGTGATTCTGGGCGGCTTGTTTCCCATCATGTGGGGTAGCGGAACCGGCTCGGAAGTGATGCAGCGTATTGCCGCGCCCATGGTGGGGGGCATGATTACGGCGCCGCTGTTGTCGATGTTCGTGATTCCTGCGGCCTACCTGCTGATGCGGCGAAAGCGTTTGCGCACGAGCGCCCCCGCGTAAGACACAGGCCGGTATGAACGTCCTTCGAGCGCTATCGATTCAGGAGCTAGTTACCCATTCCCCATAAGGGCTGGAGCCGCTTTTTACTCATGATATTTGTCGCTTGGGCGGGTGGGACATGGTATGGTTCAACCATGCCCAAAACCATACGCTACACCCTGCTGTCCCTGCGCGACCTGTGGGCGTCGGCCGGGCCGTTCATCGTGCTGGCCGTGACGCTGCTGGTGGCCGCCTACTGGTGGCTGGACCCCAACCCGCCGAAACGCGTCACCTTGGCCACCGGCCCGGCGCAAAGCGCGTATGAAGAGTTTGGCAAGCGTTACGCCAAAATTCTGGCCGATGACGGCATCGAAGTCGTGCTGTTGCCTTCACAGGGTTCTGCGCACAACCTGCAGCTGCTGCGCGAAGGCAAGGCCGACCTCGGTTTTGTGCAGGGTGGCACCAGCACTTACGACGAGGCAGACGCTCAATCCCTGACCTCCCTCGGCAGCCTGTTTGTTGAACCGCTGTGGCTGTTTTACCGCGACGAACCGGCGCGAAAAGCAAAAAAAGACCAGTCGATCACTTCACTGGTTCAGTTGCAGGGCCTGCGTATCAACCTGGGCACGCCAGGCAGTGGTGTACCCAACCTGATGGGAAAGCTGCTTGAGAGCAACCGGATTGAGCCGGCAAGCCTCAAAATCTCGAACCTGGACCAGACGCCCGCAACAGTGGCCTTTTTGAACGCCGAAATTGATGCCATTGTGTTTGCCTCGGCACCTGAGTCCCTGATGGTGCAGATGCTGCTGCAGACACCCGGCGTCAAACTTATGAACTTCACCCACAGCGAGGCGTACTCCAAACGGTTTTCTTTCCTGAGCACGGCACGCCTTCCGCAAGGCGTGGTGGACCTGGCGCGCAATGTTCCGCCCGAAGATGTCAACCTTGTGGCTCCCACGACGTCGCTGATAGCCAAAACCACCACCCATCCGGCACTGGTACAGCTGTTCGCACAGGCGGGCAACGTGATTCACGGGCCAGCAGGCTGGTTCAAGGCGGCGCGTGAATTCCCCAACCGGGACAACAGCGAGTTGCCTATTTCGAAGGAAGCGGAGCGGGCGATCAAGAACGATGCACCGCTGCTGCAGCGCTACCTGCCCTTCTGGGTTGCCAACCTGGTCGAACGGATGTGGCTGGTCATGGGCATCATCATTGCGGTCATGCTGCCTTTGTCGCGCATCGTGCCGCCGCTGTACGAATTTCGCGTGCGCTCACGCATCTTCAAGTGGTACGGCCAGTTGCGCGACATTGAAAACCGGGCAGACGGCAGCCAGGAGACCGGCCGGCTGCTCGACGAGCTGAACGAGCTGGAAAACCGGGCCGAAAAAATAGCCGTTCCCCTGTCCTACACCGACGAGTTGTATGCGCTGCGCAGCAATATTCATCTGGTGAGGAAAAAGCTGTTGCGGACGGACGGCAGCTCGCCCTGAACGTCGACGGCAGGCAATGACCTCAGAACTTTGCATCCGGCCGTCGCACAGCGGTCGCATCGGTCGACAATCCTCAATTCGACGGCGGGTAGGCATCCAGCAGCCGCTGCTGCATGACGTGTAATTGCGCCAGCCTGAGCAGGCCGATGGGCCTGTGCCCCCTGCGGCGGTTCGCCGCACCGATGGCAAACAGCACACGCTGCTTGGCGAAAATAATGCAGAAAGCCGCCAGCAGCCCGATGTCGGGATCCCAGGCCTGAATCGCTTCGGAGCCGGCACCGTTGATCTCCATGATCTTCAGGCCCCTACCCTCCGCCAGTTGCTGCAAGTCCTCAAAACGCACGTCGAAGCGCCCCGCGTAAAACGCCGGCATATCGCGCGCAATCGCCTCAATGGCTGCCGTCAGCGCAGGTGTGATGCAGGCCGAAGCATCGCGGTAGAGGCCTCCGACGCGGGTCGAACCAATGGTCGCCAGCCTGACGACCTCGCCACGCGCCGGTACGCGACCAGGACTGGGCACGGTGTCATGGTCGCGGCGACCCTGCACACGGCTGGCGCGCGGGTCGGCGGCAATCAGTTCAGCCAGGGTGGCGCTGCCGTCACCGGTCACACGCGGGAAATAACGCAGCGCCAGACCGATGATCCGTCCTTGTCGCGCTCCGGGCTCACGTGCATAGAAAATGCCGGCCTCGCCCTCCTGCGGCAGATACTCCTGCAGCACCCCTTGCTGGTCCGGCGGGAACAAGGCCAGGTAGGCCATCAACGCGGCCTCGTCGCGAACCAGCCGGACACCGAAGCCGCACATGCCCAGATCAGGCTTGACCACCAGCGGAAACACCAACCCGGCCTGCGCCATCGCAATACGCACCCCTGTCAGGCTGTGATGCCCCGGCGGCAAGGCGCAGTGGCGTGCCGTGGCTGCACGTGCCAACGCGCCCATGCCGCGAAAATACTCCAGCTTGGTTTCGCCGACCAGGCCCCCGGCAGTGATCGCGGGGTTGACCGCCGATGGCAGGGTGACGCTGCCATACCGCAGCGACAGCCACAGCCACTGCAGCACCAGCGGCACGCAGATCAGCCATTTTGGCAACGCCTCCAGCGCACCGCGCGGCACACTCGCCGTCCGCGTTTTATCCACGAAGAGTGCTCTGGCGGTAACGGGGCGGCAGGTCCTCCATGCGCATCATCATCGGCAGGTCAGCGGTGTTGAAGGCCGGATCCCAGGCCGGTGGACCGAGCAGCCTGGCGCCCAGGCGCAGGTAGGCGCGAATCAGCGGCGGCGCCGCCATACCGTGCGGCAACACGGCATGCGCGAGTGGCAAAGCCAGGTGCGGTCGCACCTGGTAACGCACCGGCGCCAGATGGCTCAGGCAGAGCTGCTGCCAGACGGCTGCGGCCCCTTCCGGCCCGTGTTGCTGCATGGAAATGCTGGCGCAGCCGATCATGGTGTCCAGGGTATTGCGGGCCATGAAGGCGGTGAGTTCGCTCCAGAGTGCCAGTACCACGCCCCCGTGCCGGTGCCCTGCGTGCACACAGCTTCGGCCCAGCTCAACCATGCGCGGGCGCAGCGGGCCCAGCGGCGCGAGGTCGAACTCCTGGTCGCTGTAGGTGCCGCCAGCCCGCCGCGCCTGGGTGGGTGTGAGCACGCGGTAGGTGCCGATGACTTCCCCGGTGGCCGCATCGCGTGCCAGCAGGTGTTCGCAGTAATCGTCGAAGCGGTCGATGTCGTGACCGGGTACGGGCGTGGTCATCTGCGCGCCAAGTTCGCGCGAAAACACATCAAAGCGCAGGCGCTGGGCTTCGCGTAATTCGTCGTGATGTCTGGCCCAGCCCAACACGAGGCCGGAGCGCATCGCTCGGGGCGAGGACCGCAGCGCCCGCTGTAGCAAGTGCAGAGGCCCTGCAGGAGAAGCAGCGCTTGTCATGGATCGACCTTTCCGGCAGGGGCGCACACCCCCTTGCGGCTGACCATAAGACACCCTGCAGCCGCGCGCTGTCAGACAGCGCCGCGAACTTCGGCCGCTTCAGCGCTGGGTATGCAGTGCCTGCCAGCCCGCCAGACCCAACTGATGGAGCGTCTCAATATTGCGCTCGAAGATGCCCTCTGCATCCGGGTAAGCCTGCACCGCGCGCTCCACACTGTCCTCGCGCAGCAAATGCAGGATGGCAAACGGCGCGCGGTTGGTGAAATTGCCAAGGTCGTCGGGTTCGGTGCCTTCGAATTGAAAGCGCGGATGAAAGCTGGCCAGTTGCACCACGCCTTCGAGCGCGTGCTCGTCCACCACGCCTTCGGCAATTTCCATGAAATCGTTGAAGTCCAGGAAGTCCTCGAACAGCGTCGGGTGAATCAGCAGCGTGGTGTCGATTTCTTCAGCCGGCGTCGCCACCAGCAAATCCAGTTCTCGGTCCAGCTCTTCCAGCAGGTCATCGGCATGGCGCGCCCGACTGACCACCAGCCGCACCTGGTTCTTCACATAGACGGCTTTGGCAAACGGGCACAGATTCAAGCCAATGACGGCTTTCTCCAGCCACTGCCGCGTTGCGGCGAGTACAGCCTCGTCAGTCATCGGCGCAACCAGAACTCGCGAGCTTGTTCCCTTCAAGCAGGGGCCGCGGGTCCGGCTCTGCCGGCCCGCAGGCGCAGCGCCCCGCCGGGGGGCAGCGCAGTACACGAAGTGACAAGCGTGGGGGCACTATTTCAACGCTTTGAAACGCATGCGTTTGGGCTTGGCGCCCTCTTCACCCAGACGTTTCTTCTTGTCCGCTTCGTATTCCTGGTAGTTGCCGTCAAAGAAGGTCCACTGGCTGTCACCTTCGGCGGCGAGAATGTGGGTGGCGATCCGGTCCAGGAACCAGCGGTCATGGCTGATCACCATGATGGAGCCGGCGAATTCCAGCAAGGCGTCTTCCAGCGAACGCAGGGTTTCCACGTCCAGGTCGTTGGACGGCTCGTCGAGCATCAACACATTGCCACCGGCAATCAGGGTCTTGGCCAGGTGCAGGCGCCCACGCTCGCCGCCCGACAGGGTGCCGACGCGTTTTTGCTGGTCGGCGCCGTTGAAGTTGAAGCGGCCGGCATACGCGCGGCTCGGCATGGTGAACTTGCCGACGGTCAGCAGGTCGAGGCCACCGGAGATGTCTTCCCAGACGGTTTTTTCATTGGCGAGGTCATCGCGGTGCTGGTCCACAAAGGCCATGCGCGCGGTTTTTCCGATGACCACTTCGCCGCTGTCCGGTTGCTCCTTGCCGGCGATCAGCTTGAACAGCGTCGATTTACCGGCACCGTTGGGGCCGATGATGCCGACGATGGCGCCGGCCGGAATCTTGAAGCTCAGGTTGTCGATCAGCAGGCGGTCGCCGAAGGACTTGCTGACATTCTTGAACTCAATGACTTCATTGCCCAGGCGCTCGGCCACCGGGATAAAAATCTCCTGGGTCTCGTTGCGCTGCTGGTATTCGAAGTCGGACAGTTCCTCGAAGCGGGCCAGCCGTGACTTGCTTTTGGCCTGGCGCGCCTTCGGGTTCTGGCGCGACCATTCGAGCTCTTTCTTCAAAGCCTTGGCACGCGCCTCTTCGCCCTTTTGCTCCTGCGCCAGACGTTCGCCCTTTTGCTCCAGCCAGGTGCTGTAGTTGCCCTTCCAGGGGATGCCACGGCCGCGGTCCAGCTCCAGAATCCACTCGGCCGCGTTGTCCAGGAAGTAACGGTCGTGGGTGATGGCCACCACAGTGCCGGGATAACGCTGCAGAAACTGTTCCAGCCAGTCCACCGATTCGGCGTCCAGGTGGTTGGTCGGCTCGTCGAGCAGCAACATGTCAGGTTTGGACAGCAGCAGGCTGCACAGCGCGACGCGGCGTTTTTCACCGCCCGACAAGACACCGATCACGGCATCCCAGGGGGGCAGGCGCAGCGCGTCAGCGGCAATCTCAAGCTGGTGCTCGGAATCGGAACCCGAGGTCGCGATGATGGCTTCCAGGCGCGCCTGCTCGGCAGCCAGTGCGTCGAAATCAGCATCCGGCTCCGCGTAAGCGGTGTACACCGCTTCGAGTTGTGCCTTGGCGGCGAACACAGCGCCCATGCCGGCTTCGACACTTTCGCGCACCGTGTGTGTCGGGTCAAGCTTGGGCTCCTGCGGCAGGTAGCCGATGTTCAGATTCGGCATCGGGGTGGCTTCACCCTCGATTTCCTTGTCCAGGCCGGCCATGATCTTGAGCAGCGTGGACTTGCCGGAACCGTTGGTGCCCAGCACACCGATCTTGGCGCCGGGGAAAAAGCTCAGCGACACGTCCTTGAGGATCTGTCGCTTGGGCGGCACGATTTTGCCGACCTTGTTCATGGTAAAGACGTACTGGGCCATCAGGATTCAACTTCTCAAAGAGGGAAAACAAAAAAGGAGGCGTGAGCGCAAAAACCAAGCCGTGATTTTCGGTGATTTTTTGCGACAATCCTCCGATTATCGTTCCGTGCGACAATACCGCTGTTGCTCGCTCCAGTTGCCTGCGACATTCGGGCACACCTCGGTGACAGTTTCGGCAACGATTCAAGGTGTTTTTGGCCCAAACCCCTGACCCCAATCTGCCTTTGACTGGCGGGACGCCCTCAAGCTCCCACAGGCCGATCCTGAGCACCCCAGCGGTGCAAAAAAATGACCTTTGAAAATCTGAATCTGGCTCCGGCCATTCTTAAAGCCGTGCTTGAGCAGGGCTATGACACCCCCACCCCGATCCAGGCCCAGGCGATTCCCGCCGTGCTTGCAGGCGGCGACCTGCTGGGCGGCGCCCAGACTGGCACCGGCAAAACCGCAGCCTTTGTGCTGCCCATGCTGCAGCGCCTGTCGAGCGAGCCTTCGCTGAAAAACAAACGCGGCGTCAACGCCGTGCGCTGCCTGATCATGACCCCGACGCGCGAACTCGCGGCCCAGGTCGAGGAAAGCGTGCGTATTTACGGAAAATACCTGGAGCTCAGCTCCATGGTCATGTTCGGCGGCGTTGGCATGGGCGCGCAGATTGAAAAACTGCGCCGCGGCGTTGACATCCTGGTGGCCACCCCCGGCCGCCTGTTGGACCACGCAAGCCAGGGCACACTGGACCTGGGCCAGGTGCAGATCCTGGTGCTCGACGAAGCCGACCGCATGCTGGACATGGGCTTCATCCATGACATCAAGAAGGTGCTGGCGCTGGTGCCCAAGCAGAAGCAGTCGCTGTTGTTCAGCGCAACCTTCAGCGACGAGATCCGCGAGCTGGCCAACGGCCTGCTGAAAAATCCGCAAAGCATCCAGGTCACACCGCGCAACACCACGGTGCAGCGCATCACCCAGACCATTCACCCGGTCGGTCGCGGCAAGAAAAAAGCCCTGCTCACCCACATCATCAACGAGCACAACTGGAGCCAGGTGCTGGTGTTCACCCGCACCAAGTTCGGCGCCAACAATGTGGCCGAACACCTGACCAAAAACGGCATCCCCGCCATGGCGCTGCACGGCAACAAGAGCCAGACCGCGCGCACCCAGGCGCTGGCCGACTTCAAGAGCGGCAGCATACGTGCGCTGGTGGCCACCGACATCGCCGCGCGCGGCATCGACATCGACGAATTGCCGCATGTCGTCAACTACGAAATCCCCAACGTCAGCGAAGACTACGTGCACCGCATCGGCCGCACCGGCCGTGCCGGCAACAGCGGCGAGGCGGTGAGCCTGGTCTGCCTGGACGAAGAAGGCTTCATGCAGGACATCGAGCGTTTCACAAAACAGAACATCGAAAAAGTCACCGTGCCTGGTTTTGAAGCCGAGCCGGGCGAAAAAGCCGAGCCGCTGGCCATGGGCCGCCAGACCATCTGGGGTGGTATCGGCAAGCCGCCAAGCCGTGACGTGATGCAGGCCGCCGCCAAGGCCGCCCGCAGCGAAATGATGACGCGTATCCGCGAAACCAAGCCGCAAGGTGGCCGGGGCGGCAACCCCGGTGGGGGTGGCAACGGCGGCGGCAATGGCGGCGGTCGTGGCCGCAGCGCTGGTGGCGGCAATGGTGGCCGCAGCCAGCCCCAGGGTGGCCAGGGCGGTCAGCCGCGCCAGAATTCGGGCTACGCCCAGGGCAACCAGCAGGCACGCAACCCGAACGCCCAGCCCCCACGTCAGCACAACCAGGAGCGCGACGATGATGCCCAACCTGCCAGCCACGTCTCTTCCGGCTTCCCCTCCTCCGGCCAGCCCACAGGCGGCAACCGCGGCAACTACCGCGGCGGCGGACGCCCGGCAGGCGGCGGCGGTGGCGGCGGACGCTCGGGTGGCACTGGTGGCCGGGGCAACGGGTCTGGTCGGTCAGGAAATTCTGGCTCGTTTACTGGCCGATAAAAAGTATTCGGTGGTCCACTGCGTGGGCCGTCGCCCGCCTGGGATAACACATCCCAAACTGGTGAACCACCTCGTGGAAGACTTCGCCACATTCGAGGCGCCCGCAGTGGACGAGGTGTTCATCGCCCTGGGCACCACGATCAAGGTCGCGGGCAGCCAGAGCGCTTTCCGCGCTGTTGATTTTGATGCGGTGCTGGCTGTGGCCCGCGCAGCGCGTGCCGCTGGCGCGCGCCGGCTGGGCATCGTCAGCGCCATGGGTGCCGATGCCAAATCCAGCGTCTTTTACAACCGCGTCAAAGGCGAGATGGAAGCTGCCGTGAACCGGCTCGGTTATGCCAGCGTGGTACTCGCTCGGCCCTCACTGCTGAGCGGCGACCGCAGCGCCCTCGGGCAGGCCAGGCGCTCCGCAGAAAACTTTGCCGCAAGGGCGATGCGCCTGCTCAAACCCCTGACGCCCGTCAACTACCGCGCCATCGCCGCTGCGGATGTTGCCGCTGCGCTGGTGAGTACCCTTCAGCGCACACCCTCGGGCCAGAAGGCGCTGCTCTCGGGTGAGATGCAGTCTCGCTGATAATTTCAAGCCTTTTCGGTCTTCAGCCCTTACCCAGCGGGCGTCAGCAGCTATAACTTCAATAGCAAATAGAAACCGTCAACCCTGCAGAAACAGCGTGACGAGTGGCTCCGGCCCGACCTGACGGCTCCAGTGGCCGTGCACCGCCGCGTCGAAGGTGGCGCCCGCCGGCAGCAGATCGGCAGAATAAAAGTGCTCTCCGGGACTGAACACCCGCGATACGCCGGCTTGCAAGCCAATTTCCATCTGGCCTCCCAGAATAAACACCCATTGCGGCGTCGGTGTGCAGTGGAACTGGCTGCGAAAACCCACCGGGCTGTGGCGCAACTGGTAACCGGTCGACGGCGCCAGCGGCGACAGCAGGGCTTGCGGCGAGCCTTCGCTGAGTGCGACCCGCTCCTCACGGAATCTGGCGCGGCCGTCGGTGTCGGTAAAGAGGATGACTTTGGTGAAATGGGTCATGAGGATCCCGAAAAATAAAAACAGATCAGGAAGCGCCGCCCGCGCTGGCATGCCGCACAGCCAGCACCGCGGCGACGATGTCTTCGGGTCGCTCCGCCACCCCAAAGCCCAGAAAATTCTCGTCCCTGTCGGGAGGCTCCAGCGTGGCAAGCTGGCTGTCCAGCAGCGACAGCGGCATGTAGTGCCCGGTGCGCGCAGCCATGCGTGCCGCCAGCAGTTGGTACTCACCGTGCAGATAAACAAAGCGCACATCGGGCGCGCCATTGCGCAGGATGTCGCGGTAAGCACGCTTGAGGGCTGAACATGAAAGCACCAGACCCTTGCCGGCGGTATGCGCCTGGCGCAGGCGGTCGGCCAGCGCCAGCAACCAGCCCTCGCGGTCTTCGTCACTGAGGGCCACACCGGCAGCCATGCGCGCGACGTTGCGTTCAGGGTGCAACACATCACCTTCCAGAAAAGGCAGCTTCAGGGCGTTGGCCAGTTGCACGCCCACGGTGCTTTTGCCGCAGCCGCTGACGCCCATGACCACAAAAATATCGGAATTCATTGGTGCTTATTTTGCCTCGCGCGTGGACACGTCCGAGCCGTGCTCAGACGGTCGCCTGCCGGAACTGTGTCCAGGCCGCGGCCGTCGGCGTGGTTCCCGCGCCCGGCAGCTCGGGGCGCCGGAAATAACCGTCGACCACCTCAGCCGGGTCGGTGAAACAGTCCTTGATCCACGGGATGAATTCCAGCACCTCGCAAGCCGGATGCGCATACGACAGGTGCACATGCACCTGGCTCATGTCACCGGCGTGCGGCGCCACCGGCAGGCGAAAGGCGTGCGCTGTGTCGCACACGCGGAGCACCTCGGTCAGACCGGCCATGCGTGTCACATCGGGTTGCACCCAATGGACAGCCTGCTGCGCGAAAAATTCTGCAAACGCATCGACCGTGTAGAGCTGCTCGCCGAGCGCGACCGGTATGGCCGTGGCGCGCGCCAATTGTGCATGGCCCTTCACGTCGTCGTACCAGAGCGGCTCTTCGAACCAGTACACGTCCGCGTCCTGCGCCGCGCGGCAAAACCGCTGACAGGTCGGCAGGTCCCACTTGCCGTTGCCATCGATCGCCAGCGTCACGTCCGGACCGATGGCCTGCCGCACCGCCGTCAGGCGCCGCAAGTCGCGCTCGACCGTCGATCCGACCTTGATCTTGATGCCGGTGAAGCCCTGGGCCACCGCGCGTAACGCGCCTTCCACCAGCTTGTCGTCGCTGATGCTGAGCCAGCCGATGTCGGTGTTGTAGGCGCGCACCTGGTCACGCACCTGCCCGCCCAGCAGTTTCCACAGCGGTTGCTGCGCAGCCTTGGCCTTCAGGTCCCACAGAGCCAGATCTATCGCGGCATGCGACAGCGTGGTGATGCCGGCACGCCCGACCCACTGCAGTGCCGGGTTGCGCGCCAGCTTTTTCCACAGGCGGTTGATGTCACCGGCGTCCTCGCCGATCAACATGGGCGCGTGGCAGGTTTCGATACAACGCGTGATGAGTTGATCGCTGGGCAGGTGCGCATGCGTGCCGGTAAAACCGTAACCGGTCAGCCCGTCGTCGGTGTCGATCTGTGCGCCCACCACACCCCAGTGCGTGATGCTGTGGGTGCTGTCGGCGATCTGCGAGCCGGTCACCGGCACATGCAGGATGAAAGGTCGGACGGAGGTGATCTTCATGAGGCTTCCAGTGAATGGGTGTTCGTCAGTTGGGCAGGCAAACACGCAACGTGGCGTCGGCGCGTTTGTGCAGGTCGGGCAGCAACTCCAGCCCGAGACCGGGCTTGTCATTGAGGCTGAGCATGCCCTTTGTGACGGTCGGCAACTCGGTCACCAGCTCCCTGTACCAGCCGGTATAGAAAGCGCGCACGCTCTCCTGGATCAGCGCATTGGGGGCGTGCAATGACAAGTGGCTGGACGCCGCCCAGACCACCGGGCCGGTGCAGTCGTGCGGCGCCACCGGCAGTTGCCAGGCATCGACCATGGCGGCGATCTTGCGGGCTTCGCTCAGCCCACCGCACCAGCTCAGGTCCAGCATGGCGACGCCGGCGACGCCGGTCTGCAGGTAGTCCTTGAAGCCCCATTTGTAGCTGAGCGTTTCGCTGGCGCAAATCAGGGCGTCACAGTCTTTCGAATACTGTTTGAGCAGGTCCAGCGAATCCATGCGAATCGCGTCTTCATGCCAGAAGGTGTTGAAGGGTTTGAGCGCACGCGCAATTTTTTGCGCCATGGGCAGGCGCCACAGGCTGTGGAACTCGACCATGATGTCCATCTGCTCGCCGACCGCGCTGCGTATCTTGCGGAAGGACTCCAAGGCCAGATCAAGATCGCCGTTGCTGATGTACTGGCCGTCGCTTTTTTCAGCCGCCGGATCGAAAGGCCAGATCTTCATCGCCGTGATGCCTTCGGACAGCAGCGATTCAGCCAGCTCGTCGGCATGGTGCAGAAAACCTTCAAGATCCTCGTAAGGCCCGGCGTTGGTTTTTTTCGCGTCGCCTATGCCCCAGTTGGCGGTGTTCTGGTTGACCGTACTGCGCACATATTGGTACCCGGCGCAGGTGTTGTAGATGCGTATGCTGTCGCGGCTTTTGCCGCCCAACGCGGTGTACAGCGGCATGTTGGCCGCCTTGCCAAAAATGTCCCACAGCGCGATGTCGATGGCGGAGTTGCCACGCGTCTCGACACCGGATCCGCGCCAGCCCAGGTAACCGGTGATGTCCTTGTTGCGCGACTCAATGGCCAGCGGGTCCTTGCCCAGTAGTTTGGGGCCGGCCCATTCATGGATGTAGGCCTCCACCGCCTGCGCACCCATGAAGGTTTCGCCGAGGCCCACCAGGCCTTCATCGGTATAAATGCGGACCCAGAGGATGTTGGGAAACTCGCCGAGTCTCAGGGTTTCAACTTTGGTGATTTTCAATGCAGGCTCCGTGAAAAAGGCCGCGAGGGTGAATCCCCTGCGGCCTTGCAGCAATCCCGGCGGGAAAGCCGATTAACCGCCGCGCGCCTTTTTCAGCGCGTCAAGCACGGTGGTCACTGCTTCGCCGCCTATGGTTGGCACATTGCGGTCATACACCGGCTTGACCTTCTCAAACATCCGGCGTTGCTCGGCTGCGCTCACTTCGTTGACCTGCATGCCCTTGGTTTTCAGGCTGGTCAGTGATTTTTCGTTCAGGCTGCGATTGGCTGCACGCTGGACTTTCTGGCCTTCCATGGCGGCTTCACGCAGCACAGCCTGCTCCTGAGGATTGAGCTGGTCCCAGAGTTTTTTGCTATACAGCACCAAAAACGGGGTGTAGGCGTGGCGGGTCACGCTGAGGTATTTTTGTACTTCATTGAACTTGGAGGTCTCAATCGTCACAAACGGATTTTCCTGGCCATCAATGGTCTTGGTTTCCAGCGCGGTGAAAACCTCGCCGAAGGCCATGGGCACGGCGTTGGTGCCCAGGGTCTTGAAGGTGTCCAGGAAAATGTTGTTCTGCATCACGCGGACCTTGACGCCGTCAAAGTCTTCAGCTCTGGCGACCGGGCGCTTGCTGTTGGTCAGGTTGCGGAAACCATTTTCCCAATAGGCGAGGTTGACCAGGCCGGCTTCTTCAAGTTTCTTGTTGAAATAGGCGCCGGCCGGGCCGTCAAGCACCGCGTCGGCCTCTTTCTCGTTGGCAAACAGGAAGGGCAAGTCGAAGGCGCCGAGCTCCTTGACGATGCCGACCAGCGGCGAAGACGAGGTGCAGACCATCTCCTGGGTGCCGGCGCGCAGCGCCTGCGTGGCCGGCAAGTCACCGCCCGCAGCGCCGCCCCAGAAGGCATTGATCTTCATCTTGCCGCCGGTCTTGGCGGCCAGCACTTCCTGCATTTTCTTGACGCCGACACCGACCGGGTGGTCTTCATTCACACCATTGGTGAACTTGATGGTGCGGTCGGCAAACTGCGCGAACGACGAGGTGGCGACGAGCAAGGCGGCGGCCGCCAGGGCGAGGGTTCTGCGTTTGAACATGGTTGTCTCCTTTATATAAACGACAGGGTTGGGAAAACGTGGTTACCGCATCCACCACTTGAGTGGCTCGGTAACAATCTCGGGGAAAAGCACCAGCAGAAAAAGCACGGCCAGTTGGGCCATCAGGAAAGGCAGCACGCCTTTGAAGGCGTCGTCCATGCTGATCTTTGCAACGCCGCACACTACGTTGAGCACGGTGCCGACGGGCGGCGTGATCAGGCCGATGGCGTTGTTCATGATGAACATGATGCCGAAATACACCGGGTCAATGCCGGCCTTGAGCACCACCGGCATCAGCACCGGCGTGAGGATCAGCACCGTGGGCGTGAAGTCCAGCGCGGTGCCCACAATCACGATCAACACCATCATCACAAACATCAGCAGCATCTTGTTGTCCATGAAGGGCGACATCAGCTTGGCAACTTCCGTGGGAATGTTGGCCACCGTGATCAACCAGGCGCTGACCATGGCGGCCGCCACCAGGAACATCACCACCGCCGTCGTCTTGCCAGCGGTCAGGATCAGGCTGTAGAGCTGGGACCACTTGAGTTCGCGGTAGATGAACATGCCGACCACGAAGCTGTAGACTGCGGCCACCACGGCGGCCTCCGTCGGCGTGAAGATGCCGAACTTCATGCCGCCGATGATGACGATGGGCAGGGTCAGCGCAAAGCCACCCTGCGCGGTGATGCGCAGACGTTCAGGCATCGCCACCCTCGGGGCGGGTTGCACGTTTTCTTTCCTGGCCACCCACCACCAGGTCAGGCCAATCGCCAGGCCCATCAGCAAGCCGGGCACAATGCCGGCCAGAAACAGCTTGGTGATGGACACATTGCCAGCCACGCCGAAAATAATCAGCCCGATGGACGGGGGAATCACCGGAGCGATGATGCCGCCGGAAGCCACCAGGCCCGCTGCGCGACCCACGTTGTAGCCGGCCGCGCGCATCATCGGAATCAACAAGGCGGCCAGCGCCGCGGTGTCGGCGATCGCCGAGCCCGACAGCGAGGCCATGATCACTGCTGCAATCACCGTGACGTAGCCGAGGCCCCCGCGAAAATGCCCGACCCAGGCCATCGCGAGATTAACAATGCGGCGGCTGATACCGCCAGCGTTCATGAACTCCCCAGCCAGCAGGAAAAACGGCACAGCCAGCAGCGGGAAATTGTCAGCACCATCGACAAAACGCTGGGCCAGAATCTGGCTGTCAAAAGTCACCAGCCCACTGGTGGCGGCCAGGAAAGCCATCAGCGTGACACCGCACACCAGCAAGGCGTAGGCAATCGGCATGCCAATGGCCATGGCCGCCAGCAGGCTCAGAATAAATACGGCGACGGTCATGCCTTGCTTCCCTGCATTTGTTTCTCGACGTCGGCCAGGCCTTCGGTTTCTATCACTTGCACCAGTTCCTCGTCACTGATCTGGCCGGTGCACAGCCGGTACAACACGTTGAGGTTGATGATGGCCATCACCACAGCCACCACATAACCGATGCCATAGATCCAGATCATGGAAATGCCCACCACCGGCGAGATATTGGTCACCTGCAACTCGTGCATCTTCCAGGTTCCCAGAAAAAACAAGCCATTGCAGAACAACATCAGCGCTTCGCTGAGGAACAGGCAGATCTTTTTGCCGAGCACCGGCAAATGCTTGATCAGGGTGTCCACCCCCAGATGCCCGCCTTCATGCATGGCCACCATCGCGCCTATGTAAGTCAGCCAGACAAAGAAGTAACGCGACATTTCATCCGACACCGAGATGCCGGAATTGAAGGCATAACGCAGCACCACGTTGCCGAAGACCATGATGACCATGGCCACCATGCAGATCACCACCAGCAGCTCAAGAAACTTGAAAAACCAGTGAACCGCTTGATCGATTGTTTTTTGCATGTCTGCGTCGCTTTAAGTTCAGGCAGCCTTGAGCTGGCGCGCCGGGCTACTCAGGATGGGCAGCCGCCTGCGTGAGGCCAGCACTTCCTCAATGTCTTCCTTGGCACCGTCGATCAGCACGCGAATGGCGATCTCGGCCTCGTCGGGCTGATGCGCAATCACCGCGTCGAGCACAGCGCGGTGCAGCGGCAACGACTGCACCGGACCGTCCTTGCGCCGTGTCGAAATTTCAAAACTGGTGCGCAGCAGCGCGCCCAGCGCCTTGCTCATCTGCACCAGCATGCGGTTGCGGCTGGCGCGCAACAGGCCCTGGTGAAAACGCAGGTCGTGTGTCACATAGTCGCCGCCATGCTCGACCGCATGTTTCATGCCGGCGTACGCCGCCTCGACTTCGGCGATGTCCTGGGCGGTAGCGCGCTCGGCCGCCAGCCGCATGGCGGCGGGTTCGACCACACGCCGCAGGTCCTGCAGGTCGCGCAGAAATTCGGGCGTCAGCCCGGCCTTGGACTGCCAGATGATGACGTCGGGGTCGAACCAGTTCCAGTGGTCCTCGGACAACACGCGGGTGCCGACCTTGGGCCCGGTGGTCATCAAGCCCTTGGCGATCAGCGACTTCACGGCTTCGCGCACCACGGTGCGGCTGACGCCAAGCTCCTGACACAACACCGGCTCGGGCGGAATCGACGCGCCCACGGCATAACGCCCCGCGACGATGGCTTCGCCGAGATGGTCGACTGTATTTCCGTGGACGTTCTTGATCAAAAATCACTCCTGCCTTATCCGTTTTGCAGGCGAATTGCATCGTTGCGCGGTGCTCGCCATCCTCATGTACCTGGGTACATTCCGGTGGCTGAGCTCCGGGCGCCTCGCACTTCATCCTGAAATTCCGGATCTCCACAAGTGCTTTGCTGGTTTTCACTGAGACGGCGGCGCAATGGTATGACGATAATATGTTTAACTCTTCCGGATTTACCCTATGACTGAACCCACCCGCCCCAAAAAGAAACCCTCCGAACTGCGCAGCCAGCAATGGTTTGGCAGGCAAGACCGCGACGGTTTTGCCTACCGCAGCTGGGTCAAGGGCAAAGGTGTGCCGCACGACCAGTTTGACGGCCGGCCGGTCATCGGGATCTGCAACACCTTCAGCGAACTGACGCCCTGCAATTCGCATTTCCGCACCTTGGCCGAGCAGGTCAAGATCGGCGTCTACGAAGCCGGTGGCTTTCCGCTGGAGTTCCCGGTGATGTCGCTGGGTGAAACATTGCTGCGCCCGACCGCCATGCTGTACCGCAACCTGGCCAGCATGGACGTGGAAGAAAGCATTCGTGGCAACCCGATCGACGGCGTGGTGCTGCTGATGGGTTGCGACAAAACCACCCCCTCGCTGGTGATGGGCGCGGCCAGCGTGGACTTGCCGACGGTCGGCGTCAGCGGCGGCCCCATGCTCAGCGGCAAGTGGCGCGGCCAGGAGCTGGGCTCGGGCACCGGCGTCTGGAGCATGAGCGAGCAGGTGCGCGCCGGCACACTCAAGCTGGCCGATTTTTTCGAGGCCGAAAGCTGCATGCACCGCAGCCACGGCCATTGCATGACCATGGGCACTGCGTCCACGATGGCCAGCATGGTCGAGGCGCTGGGCATTGGCCTGCCGGGCAATGCGGCCTACCCGGCCGTCGATGGCCGGCGCAATGTGCTGGCACGTATGGCCGGGCGCCGCGCGGTCGAGATGGTGCATGAAGACCTGCTACTTTCGAAAATCCTCACCCGTGAAGCTTTTGAAAACGCCATCAAGACCCTGGCAGCCATTGGCGGCTCCACCAACGCCGTGATCCACCTGATCGCGATGGCGGGCCGCATCGGCATCACGCTCACGGTGGACGACTTCGACCGCCTCGCCAGCGAGCTGCCGTGCCTGGTCAATTTGCAACCGTCGGGCAAGTTCCTGATGGAAGATTTCTGTTACGCCGGCGGTCTGCCGGTGGTCATGAAGGAAATTGCGCAGCATCTGCACCTGGATGCCATCACTGCGAACGGACAAACCATTGGCGCCAATATTGCCGATGCGCAGAACTACAACCCCGAGGTCATCAAGCCACTGGGCGCGCCTTTCAAGGACAAGGCCGGCATCGCCGTGCTGCGTGGCAACCTGTCGCCACGCGGCGCCGTCATCAAACCGAGTGCCGCAACGCCCGCGCTGATGGTGCACACCGGCCGCGCCGTGGTGTTTGAAAACATCGAGGACTTCCACGCACGGATCGACGACGACAGCCTGGACATCGACGAGACCTGCGTGATGGTGCTGAAAAACTGCGGCCCCAAGGGTTACCCCGGCATGGCCGAGGTTGGCAACATGCCGCTGCCGCCCAAGGTGCTCAAAAAGGGCATCACCGACATGGTGCGTATCAGCGACGCACGCATGAGCGGTACCGCCTACGGCACGGTGGTGCTGCACACGGCACCTGAAGCGGCCGCTGGCGGCCCGCTGGCCATCGTCCAGAATGGCGACATGATCGAACTGAATGTGCCAGAGCGCCGCCTGCAATTGCTGATCAGCGATGAAGAAATGGCGCGCCGCCTGAGCCTGTGGACGGCCCCGCCGCCGCCGCTGTCTTCGGGTTACTGGAAGCTTTATGTGGACCATGTGCTGCAGGCCGATCAGGGCGTGGATCTGGACTTTCTGGTCGGCAAACGTGGCTCTTTTGTGCCTCGGGACAACCATTGAGCCTTGCCGCGTCCGCCGATCTCGGTCAGCCCATGCAGCAACTGCTGGCAGTGGACTGGGGCACCTCGTCCCTGCGCGGCGCCTTGCTGGACGGTCAGGGCCGGGTGCTCAAGGAGCGTTCGTTTGCGCGCGGCATTCTGACGGTGGCACCGGGCGACTTTGCTACTGTTTTTGAAGCCTGTTTTGCCCACTGGATGGGTTCTGCTGGCACCTTTTGCCTGATCTCCGGAATGGCCGGCAGCAAGCAAGGCTGGCTCGAAGCACCCTACTGCGCCTGCCCCGCCGGTTTTGACGAGGTCGCCTCGCACCTGGCCTGGGTCAAGGCGGGCCGCATCGCCATCGTGCCCGGCCTGAGTTGCGAGCGGGAGGGCATTCCCGACGTGATGCGCGGCGAGGAAACCCAGGTGTTGGGCGCGCTGCAACTGCTGGGCCTCCAGGACGGCCTGCTGGTGCTGCCCGGCACCCACAGCAAATGGGTCACGGTGCGAGGCGGCAAGATAGCGCGCTTTTCCACCTTCATGACCGGTGAGTTTTACGCGCTGCTGCGCCAGCATTCTCTGCTGGCGCGCAGCATGCCCGAGGCAGACGGCGAGGTGGACTGGGCCGCCTTTGATGAGGGTGTGGCGTTGTCGCTACGAGGTGCCGGTTTGCTGCAGACCGCCTTCAGCGTGCGTACCCTGTCGCTGTTCGGGCGCATTACTGCCGCTCGCCTGCCGAGTTATCTGTCGGGCCTGGTGATCGGCGAGGAAATTCGCACGCAGGATTTTCCGGCCGGCGCGCAGGTGGCCCTCATCGGTGCCGAGGCACTCACAGAACGCTATGGGCGCGCACTCGGGCAGCGCGGGACATCCGTGCAGCGTGTCGGCGCCGAGGCAAGCTGGCGCGGCCTGTGGGCGCTGGCCCAGACCATTCACCCGAGCTGGGACACCTGAATCATGAAGACGCCGCATGAGAAATTTTCCGCCGCCCTGAAGACTCTGCCGCTGGTTGGCATCCTGCGCGGCCTGCGGCCCGATGAGGCCCTGCCGGTCGGACGGGCGCTGCTGGAGGTCGGCTGGACCCTGATCGAGGTGCCGCTCAATTCACCGCAGCCGCTGCAAAGCATTGAAGCGATGGCCGCGACCCTGCCCGGTGCCTTGGTCGGCGCGGGCACGGTGCTGAGCGCGGACCAGGTCCGCAATGTCCATGCAGCTGGCGGGCAGTTGGTGGTGGCGCCCAACTTCGATGCCGGGGTGGTGCGTGAAGCGGTCCGGCTGGGCATGGTCTGCCTGCCGGGCGTGATGACGGCCACCGAGGCGTTTGCTGCGCTGCAGGCGGGCGCGACCGGGCTCAAATTGTTTCCGGCCGAAATGATCACGCCAGCGGTAGTGAAGGCACTGCGGGCGGTGCTGCCTGCGCCGACCCTGCTGCTGCCCGTGGGCGGCATCTCGCCGGACAACCTGGCCAGCTACCGCAGTGCCGGCGCCAGTGGTTTTGGCATCGGTTCGGCGCTCTACGCACCGGGCATGACCGCCGCCCAGGTTGCCGAAAATGCTATGAAATTTATAGCTTCTTACACTGGTACCATCAGGGCATGAGCCCTTTTTCTCCCCCAGCTTCCACGACTGTTTCGTTTGGCCTGACAGGCCGCGTGTGTATCGTCACTGGCGGCGCGCAAGGCATCGGCGAAGCCTGCGCACGGCGTTTTGCACGTGAGGGCGCGCAGGTCGTGATCGCTGACATGGCCGACACGAAGGGAGAAGCGCTGGCCCAGGAGTTGGGGGCGCGCTACATCCATTGCGATGTCGGCAACAAGGCCCAGGTCGACGCGGTGGTGGCCCACACGGTGCAGGCTCACGGCCGTATCGATGTGCTGGTCAACAATGCCGGCATTTTTCGGGCGGCTGATTTTCTAGACGTGAGTGAAGCCGACTTCGATGCCGTGTTGCGCGTCAATATCAAGGGCAGCTTCCTGATGGGCCAGGCCGTGGCGCGCGTCATGGCGCAGCAAGGCAGCGGCAACATCGTCAACATGAGTTCGGTCAACGCCGTGCTCACCATCCCGACGATTGCCAGCTACAACGTCAGCAAGGGCGGCGTCAACCAGCTGACCCGCGTGATGGCGCTGGCGCTGGCCGACCAAGGCATTCGCGTCAACGCCGTGGCGCCCGGCACCATCGCCACCGAGCTGGCCGCCAAAGCGGTGCTGACCAGCGACGAGGCAAAAGCAAAAATCATGAGCCGCACGCCGATGAAACGCCTGGGCGAACCCTCGGAAATCGCCGATGTAGTGGCCTGGCTGGTCAGTGATGCGGCCAGTTATGTCACCGGTGAAATCGTCACGGTGGACGGCGGGCGCATGACGCTAAACTACACCGTACCCGTCTGAGCCCATCGCCATTGCTATCAAATAAATAGCTGCGCACGCCCGTCAGTCATGGGCCATTTGCACTTTTTACCTCTATAGCTCAGGCCTGCGGCAAGCGCCTGAGCAATCCCGCCATGCTGCGGGGCCAGCCGACGCGACCGAACCAGGCACCACCGGCCACCGCCCAGGCATTGATCAGGCCGTAAATGACCAGCGCCACACCTTGTGCGATGAACACGCCAGCGAGACCGCCGCTCCAGCGCAGCGCGAGCCATCCGCCGGCGAGGGCTACGGCCAGCCGCGCGATATTTCCGAGCACCGGCCAGAGCAGCCGCCCTGCCCCCTGCGACGCAAAATACAGCACCAGGCCCAGACCGAAAAAACCGTAGACCGGTCCGACAGCGCGCAGGTACAGGCTGCCGGCCTCGATCATGGCCGGGTCACTGTTGAACAGCGACAGCCAGGCACGCGGAAAAAATGCAGCCCACAGACCGATGGCTTCGGCCATTGCAAAGGCCAGGCCCGCGCCTATCCAGGTGGCGCGCAGGGCGCGCTCGCGCTGGCCCGCGCCCATGCAGGTGCCGACCATGGCGACCAGCGGCGCGCCAAAGCCGAACACCAGCGGCACCAGCAAATATTCGAGTCTTGAGGCCGTGCCGTAACCGGCAATCGCCGCAGTGCCGAAACCGCCGACCAGTGCGGTCGTGACGCCTATGGCCAAGTTGGTGGCGACTGTGGACACGGTGCCGACCAGGCCGACACGCAGAATGTCCTTGAACAGGGCCCAGCGGAAACGGATATTCGCCAACGAAGGACGCAACAGGCTTTTCGGCGACCACAGGTAGGCCGCCAGCACCAGGCTGCCCACCAGGTAAAAAGCCAGCAGCGCGATGGCGCCCCCTGCAATGCCCAGGCCCGGCAAAGGGCCCCAGCCGAAGATCAGCAGCGGTGACAGGGGCAGCAAGGCCAGCGCACCCAGCACCGTGACATTGGCTGGCACCGCCATGTTGCCGGTGCCGCGGATTACCGCCGAGAGCGTATTGAAAATCCAGACCAGCACGGCGCCGGCAAACACCCAGTTGGAATACACCATGGCCGCCTCCAGCGCGCCGCCGGTGCCACCCATGCGGGTGTACAGCCAGCGCCCACCGCCGAGGACCGCAACTGTGAAGACCAGCGCAAACACGGCGGCAATGACCAGCGCATGGAGCACCAGCGCATCGGCATCGTCACGCCGACCTGCCCCGAGTGCGCGCGCAATCGCCGAGGCAATGCCGCCGCCCATGGCGCCGGCCGAGGTCATCTGCATCAGCATCACCACCGGAAACACCAGCGCCATGCCGGCCAGCGCATCAGTGCCGAGCTTGCCCACAAAATAGGTCTCGATCAGCCCCACGCCCGCCTGCGCCAGCATCACCAGCACATTGGGCGCGGCCAGGCGCAGCAGGGTAGGCGCAATCGGCGCCTCCAGAAGCAGGCGGGTACGGCTATCGAGATTGTCAGCCCCCACGCTCCCCACTGCGCGCCTTCGGCTGTTCGCTGCCCCTTGCACTGAAGAGGGGGCGCTGTGCGCTTCCACGGCCCCTGCTTGACTTGAAGAGCCGGTACTCGCCGCGTCAGCACTCTTCATGCCGCCGCCTTGTCGGGGTCTTGCTCATCATCGGCCTCGGGCAAAGGTGACAGGCGTTCCAGCGATGTATCAATCAGCGCATGCAGCGCCAGCACCTGCGCCACGCCAAGGATTTGATTGATGCCCTCCTGCGCCACGCGCCAGCGGCGCTGGGCCTCGCTGCGTTTTTCGCGTCCGCTGTCAGTGATGCTGACGAGACGGCTGCGGCCATCGCTGCCAGCTTGCAGCGCCAGCCAGCCGGCGGCCACCAACGGCTTGAGGTTGCGCGTCAGGGTGGAGGCATCAAGCTTCATCGCGCGGGCCAGATCACCGGGGCGCAGCGGGCCGAGCTTGAACACATGCGACAGCAGCGAATACTGTGTGCCTTTGAGCCCGGTCTTGCCGACCTCGGCGTCGTAGTGCTGCGTCACGCGGCGCATCAACTGTCGCAGCTTGAGGTTGGTGCAGCCCTGCGGCTTGAGAGCAGGCGCGGCCGACGGGGGGCTTGCGGGTGTGACAGTGTTCATGTTTCAATTGTAGCTACAATTGTTGTATATGCAATACTATGGATTGAACAATGACTCCTGATGAAACCCTGGCTTTGTGGAACAAGGAACGCGAGACGGTGGTGGCGCGCATGCTCGCCGGCGGCGGCAAACCGGGTCTGGCCCGGCCCGACATGGTGGCCGGCAAGACCGGCCTGGAGGTGATGCAGGCCATGCTGGCCGGTGCCCTGCCCTTTCCGCACATCGCCGACACGCTGGACTTTTCGCTGGTCGAGGTGGCACCCGGCAAGGCGGTGTTCCAGGGCACACCACAACTCAAACATTACAACCCATTGGGGACTGTGCATGGCGGCTGGTATGCCACGCTGCTGGACTCGGCGCTGGGCTGCGCCGTGCATACGATGATGCCGGCGGGCCGGGCCTACACCACGGCCGAGTTGGGCGTCAACATTGTGCGGGCCGCGTCACACCAGACCGGGCCACTGAGGGCCATCGGCACCGTGATTCATTGCGGCCGGCAACTCGCAACGGCCGAAGCACGCATCGTCGGGCCTGACGGCAAACTGTATGCGCACGCGACGACCACCTGCCTGGTGTTTGAAGTGCCAGCCGCCAGGGGCTGAGATGACAAGGCGAAAGCCGGTAACAAATCAACCCGGCTGACGCGCCTGCGGACCGGACTGGGTACGGATCTGCTCGACCCGCCGGTTGACCAGCGCGGCAGCCAGCATCCACTTGACGCGGGTGAGCCAGCCTCGCTGGAGCTCTTCATGCGCGTCATCGCGGTAGAAGTGCTCCGGATCGTGGGCAACGCCCCAGTCGCGCTGCGGCAGACTGGCCGCATCAGACAGGTGGTACTGCGCGTGGGCAGAATGTTGCCCATCCCAAAAATGGCTGCCCCGCACATGGATCCCGTAGCCGACAAGAGTGTCCTGGTGAGCGAGAAGCTCCACCGCATGTGTCTCCAGCAGGGAGTCCGTTACATAGGTGTCCGTCTGCAGCCAGCGTCCATCGAGAAAAACCTCGCCGACGGCATGGGTGATGCTGCCCTGGGGCACGTCAATGATGCCCTTCAGAAAAGCGCTGGACAGCGTCACAAAACGCAAGCGCGCCGGCACTCCGACTGATCGCAGCATCGCAACAAACAAGGTGCCCTTGGTGTGACAGTCACCGCGCCCGGCCTTGAGCACCGCTGCCGCTGGCACATGGTCAAAGCCAGCGACACAGCCAAAAGGCAGCGCTTTGACATAGTCGTGGATCAGCACGGCCTTTTGCGTCTCGGTGGTCGCCAGTTGCGTGACCCGCATGGACTGGATTCGAAGTTTGGGATCATCAAGATCCAGCAAACGGGTGGGCGTCACCCAGTCCTGCGGATGGTCGTTCTGTGCGGGCAAGGGCATTGGCGGAGTCTGCTGTTTTTATTGCAGCTCATTATGCAGGTACAAATCAGCCCTGACCGTGCTGTGTCGAACAAACCGCCGGGCATTGGCCACCGGCCGCTGCAGCACGCATCAAATTGCCAGAGAATCTGGATAAACCACCCTCCGGAAAGAACCACGATGAGACTTCTCCACACCATGCTGCGCGTCGGCAACCTGCAACGCTCCATCGACTTTTACACCCAGGTCCTGGGCATGACATTGCTGCGCACATCTGAAAATCCAGACTACAAATACAGCCTGGCCTTTGTCGGCTACGAAGGCGGCAATCCCGGTCAGGCCGAGATCGAGCTGACCTGGAACTGGGGCACCGACAGCTACGAGATGGGCACCGCCTACGGCCACATCGCGCTGGGTGTGCCGGATGCCTATGCGGCCTGCGACAGGATCAAGGCCGCTGGTGGCAATGTCACGCGCGAAGCCGGCCCGGTCAAGGGCGGCTCCACCGTGATCGCTTTTGTCACCGATCCGGACGGCTACAAGATTGAGTTGATCGAGCGCAAAAGTGACACCGCTGGCGCGGGCCTGCGCTGATTGCAGCCGACGTCTAGAAACTCGCCTGCAAGCCAAGTTTCAGGCTGCGCCCCGGTAGTGGCGCTTTTGGAAAGGCTGTGCTGGTCAGCACAGAAGTCGCACTGTAGGCCAGCTTGTCGGTGAGGTTGTCGAACCGGGCGTACCACAGCAGACTGGCCACCCCGGCTTTCACGCGGTAAGTCGCTGCCGCATTCCACAGGGTGTAGGCGCCTGTCTGCCCAGTCGGTGCGACAGGAACACGTTTCTGCGCGGCGTTGTGATCGAAGCCGAGGTTCGCGCCCCAGGGCCCGCTGGCCCAGAGCAGAGACGCGCCGACACGCCAGGGGGCGATGCGCGGCAGCGGCTGGCCGTTGTTTAAATTGGTGGCACGCACCACGTCGCCGCGCAGCGCCAGATCCACTTGCGAGGCGCCTTCCAGCAAACGGATGTTGCCGCTGGCCTCGGCGCCGGTGAAGCGTGCCCGCACCTGCTGATACCGGAACTCGGCCAGCGGCCTGAATCCCGCGCCGGATGCGGTGAACCCTGCGTTACCGGGATCTTCGGTCGGGTTGATCTCGCCGTCTTCGGCATTGCGCCTCACGCCCGGTGTCTGGTTGAGGGCAATGTAATTCTTGAAACGGCTCACATAGGTATTGACCTTGAAACTGTGACCACCCGACTTCCAGGCCGCGCCCAGATCAAGGTTGTTGGACTGCTCCTTGGCCAGATTGGCATTACCAACCTCATAGGCCGCGGTGGCGATATGCGGGCCATCGGCGAACAGCTCGTAGTCTTTGGGCGCGCGTTCGGTGTGGGCCAGGTTGCTGGTGAGCTGCCAGCCCGGCGCGGCGTTCCACAACGCCCCCACCGCATAGCTGCCGGGGGTGAAGTCTTTTTTGGCCGGCGTGAAACGCGCCACACGCGGGTTGCCAAAAGACTCGACGGTGACAGATTCCAGTCGTCCGCCCAGACTGAGCTTGCCCCAGCCCGTCCCCAACTCTTCGTAGGCAAACAAGGCCGACTGGGAGGTCTTGCTGAAGGGCGCAAAAGCCTCGGTGCCCACCGCAGAAAAGCGGTTGGATTCGGTTTGCATTCCCAGCACGCCGTCAATGTTGCCGATCTTGGCGTGACGCGCTTCCAGCCTGAAATCGCTGCCCTTGTTGGTAAAAACCGTGCCGGGCCGCGACCCTTCAAACTCGGTGTGCCGGTAGTCGGTCTGGCTGTAGTGCGCCTTGATGCTTTGCAGTGGCCCGTTCAAATTGCGGACTTCACCCTCCAGCGCATAACGGTCGGACTTCATGCCAATCGTGACCCTGTCTTCCGCCACCGTGCCGTAGCTGCTGCGGTAGGTGCTGGCCGATGCGCCCAGATACCCGTCGGCAAAAAACACCGACCCGCCCACTGCGCCGCCGCTGACATCGCTGGCGGAGTTGCAGATGCGCCTGGCGGTCGTGGTCACTGCGGTCTTGCTGCAAGCCAGGTCGCGCGGCACCCGCACATCGCTGGTTTGGCGGTCGAAGGCATCCACATGCAAGGCATAGCGGTTGTTGCCGCCTTCAAGCAACACACCCGTGCCGCGCTCTGAATTGCCGCTGGCTGCATTGAGGTCAAGCTTGCCGCTGATACCGCCTTTTTCATCAAACTGCGGCTCACGCGGAATGCGGTTGTCGATGACGTTGACCACGCCACCGACGGCGCTGCCGCCATAAAGCAGCGCACCGGGGCCGCGCAGCACCTCGATGCGCTCGATGCTCAGGGGGTCGCTGGTCACTGCGTGGTCGTAGCTGAGGTTGGACACGTCCAGCGAACCCCCACCATTGGCCAGGATGCGGATGCGATCGCCGTCCAGCCCGCGGATGATGGGCCGGCTCGCATTCGGGCCGAAGTAGGTGCTGCTGACACCGGGCGTGCCATCCAGCGTTTCACCGAGTGTGGTCTTCGAACGCAGCAGCAGGCCCTCGCCCGAATACTGGGTAGCCGGCGCAATCAGATCAGCTGCGCCCAGCGGGTTGCCGGTCACGGTAATTTCTTTGAGGGAAGGCGCAGCCGTCTGGGCTTGCGCCAGCGGGCCGCCGAGCGCGAGCAAGGTCAGTGTTGCCGCGCCAATGGCGCTGCGGGGAAATGGTTTTTTCATGGGAACTCGTTGAATCGGGAAAGGACAGCCGAGCGGCAGCCATCAGGCCGCGCGTTCGGCAACTTCGTCGGATCCTGTGCGTGACTCAGCGCAGTGACTGGCGCCGCAGGGCGGGAGGGGATGCAAGGCGCAATTTGCAGCCAAAAGCATGACTATTGGCAAGGATTGCAACGCCGCAGACCGCCCGATCCTGCGGATGCCGGACACGCGATGGCTTACGCAGAGGGTCCGGTATTCAGCGAGTCAGGGGCGGGCCACGCGCTTCAAACAGCGCGGCCCGGCGGGCGAGTACTTCGCCCTCGAGAAAATGGAAAACAACAGAAGACAGAACAAGCGGCAACACCAGCGCTGGAGGCGACAAAACCACATCACTGTGGCAAACCTGGTCGTAAACGCGGCAGTCGGAGTTATCGTTATGGACCGAAAACAGATCGGCCAGCCAGTCATGTTCACCAGCGTGTTCATGCGCGTGACTGCCGCCGTCATGGGCATGCGCCTGCGCCGCGTCAAGCGGGCCACCCGCGCCGTGCACCACACCGTGCATCAGGCCCAGCACAGGCGCGAGCAACAGCGCCAGAGCCAGCAAGCCCCAGGCCGCGTGCCGTGCCATGCGATTGAGCCCCATGGGTGTTTACTTCACCGTCACCGCATCGCTGATGCGGTAATACAGGCCATACGGGTCGTCATGCAGCACCTGCAGCCGGCCCTCGACCACCACGGCTTCCATGCTGTACTCGACCGGGGTTTTGGTCTTGACCTCGACCATGCTCTCGGGGCCACCCGGCAGGCAGAAAGAGCAGCTCAAAGGCACCGACGACAGCAGGAAGTGGCGCTGCTTCTTGCCTGGCTCCAGCGGCATCATGAAACCCTGAATACGCTGGGTCTTGCCGTTCATGCCGAGCTGGCCGGCATTGAACACCGGCAGGATCCGGTTTTTCTCGTTTTTGGTCTTGACGTCGGTCAGCACCGACCAGGCCAGCACGTCATCGCGCGGGGCCAGTGGCGCAAACGGGCTGTTGGCCCCATGTACACCGGCGCCCTTGCCAGCCACGCCGTCAATGCTGCCCGGCAGGATGGAACTGCCCGGCGCCGGCGGCTTGCTGGCGCCCGGCGGCAAGGGTGAGCTGAGCTGGCCATGCGCGCAGGCGCCGGCCAGCAACAGGCCCAGCAACAGGGACTGGGGCTTGAAAGCGGGGCAAGCAGATGAAGTCATGACTTCTCCAGAAAAGGAACGAGGAAAGAAATATCTCCTGACTTGTCATCCCGGACCTGATCCGGGATCCATGGATTGCGGGTCCAGCCCGCAATGACAAATCAGACTCAGTGCGCGTGTTTCATTCCGCAGTATTTTCCCACCGCCAGCCCTTTGCAGGAAGCCTGCAGGTCTTTCATGCAGACATCTTCCTTTTTGCCCGACGCCAGGCACTTGGCCGCAGCCTCGTGCGCGGCAGCCATGGCCCGATGACGCTGGACGTCTTCTTTGGTCTGCGCGTCGTTGTGCTGCGCATGTGCTATCGAAAACATAGCTGTCAGCACAAGCCCGGCAAGGGCGGGAAGCGGTTTTTTCATGAATTTTTGCATGGTTCACCTGGATTGAAGTAGTTCAGACACATTGGCCCGGTAGGCCTCGTACGCGGGCAGCAGCGCCGACAGCAGCGCCACGACCACTGCCAGCGCCGGCACGCTCCACAGCTCGGCCGGCCAGGCCAGCCCGCTGATCAGCACGGATTTGTCGAGTTGAAGAAACCAGGCCAGCGCGGCCATCAGTTCCTGACCCGCCAGCACACCGATCAGCGTGGCCAGCAAGGCCAGCCACAGCGCCTCACACAGCAGCAGCGCCGCCACCTTGCGCGGCGGCGCGCCCAGCATACGCAGCAGGGCCAGATCGGCGCGGCGCTCGCGCACGGCGCTCCACAGCGCGATGAAGACGCTGAGCCCGGCCGTCAGCAGCAGTACACCAGCCAGCGCGCGCAGCACGTCGGTGCCAACGCCGATCAGGTTCAAAAGACGCGTGATTTCCAGCGCCGGCGCAGCCGCCTGCATTTCGGTCGTGGTGTTCACAAAACGCGGAAAGGTCACGGCCGCCAGCGGCGTGCGGTAACGGATCAGCGCCAGCGTGACTTCGCGTTCATCTTCCATCACCTTGCGGTCGTCGGCGTCAAGTGCGGTGTGGCTCTCATGGACCTGCCAGACCGAATCGAGCGAGGTCAGTACCAGCCGGTCAAGTACCGAACCGCCGGGCGCCAGCACGCCGCTGACCACATAAGGGGTCTGCCCGTGGCTGTCCCCGCCGCCGGCCAGGCCGTGGCTGCCGGCGAAACGGTCGCCGACTTTGAGGCCGGTCTGCGCCGCCACCTGCGCACCCAGCACCGCCTGCAGGGGCGCGCTCCAGACACCGCCTTGCGCGAAGTCGGCGCTGTAGTGCCTGAGGTAGTCCGGCGTGCTGCCGACAATGCGAAAGCCGCGGTAGCTGTCGCCCAGACTGATCGGAATCAACTGGGCGACCTGCGGATGCTGTTCGAGTTGCTTCACTGCCGCCAGCGGCACGTTACCGGTCGGCGCGTCGATATGGAACACGCCCGACAGGATCAGCTGCATCGGGCTGCCCTTGGCGCCCACCACCACGTCGATGCCGGCCAGGTCGCGCGCGAAGGCCTTGTCGATCTGGTGGCTGGCCAGCAGCACAAAACTCAGCGACGCGAGACCCAGGCTCAGCAGCAGCAGGTTCAGCCCTGCCGACAGCGGCCGTGACCACAGGAAACGCCAGGCGAACGCTATGGTTTTCATAGCTTCTTCCCCATGAGGGACATGGGCTGGAAGCCGATTTGCCTGTCAAGATTGGCTTCCACTCGGGTATCGTGGGTGGCGATCACCAGCGTTGCGCTGTGGCGCTGCGCCGCCGCCTGCAGCAAGGCCAGCGCCTGCCGCGCAGCCGTGTCGTCCAGGCTGGCGGTCGGCTCGTCGGCCAGGATCACTTTCGGCTGCAGCAGCACCGCCCGCGCCAGCGCCACCCGTTGCGCCTGGCCACCGGAAAGTTGCGCCGGCTTGCGCGCGGCCAGTTCGCCGACATCCAGCGCGGCAAGGACTTCACGGATACGCGTATCGTCCTGCGCCTGCCCGGCCGCCCACTGCGCCATCGCCAGGTTGCCATGCACCGTCAGTGCGGCACTCAAATGGAGTTTTTGCGGCAAAAAGCCAATCGTCTTCGCGCGCCAGGCATCACCGGCCACCTTGCCCAGTGCCGACATGGACTGGCCGGCCACCGTGATGTCACCCGCGCCAGGCGCCAGCAACGCCGCCGCCAGCGCCAGCCAGGTTGACTTGCCCGAACCCGAGGCGCCGCGCAGCAGCAACACGCCGCCTTGCGGCACGTCCACGTTGTCAAAACGAAGTTCTGCGCCGCCGGCATAGCGGTAAGTGAGTTGCCGGGTGCTGATCACGCGGGCAACCCTCTGTTGCTGGTGGCGCCAGTGGCGCAGTCGGCGCACACGCCACGCACCGCAAAGTCCAGGCGCATGCCCTGGTAGCCCAGCGCCTTCAGGGCTTGCAGCGCTGATTGGGCGGCACGGTCGAGGTCGCCGGCACTGGCCTGCAGCGCGCTTTCCAGCGGGCTGTCACGGTGGCAACTCTGGCATTCAAAGTGCGGCATCGCCTGCACACCGGCCGGCATGGCCTGGTAACGGCGCACCCGGCTGGCATCCACCCGGCACAGCAGCAGGCCAACTTGCGTGAGCCGATCAATCAGGCGGTACAGCGTGACACGGTCCAGCGGCGCGCCGTCGGCTGTGGCGCCCTCACCGGCCAGCGCCGCCTGCAACTGCGCGTGGGTATAACTTGTGTCCGGGTGCGCCAGCAGCCAGCCCAGCACCCTGCGCGCAGCGCTCGTCCGGCGCAGTCCGTGCGCGCAGAGCAGCGCGTCTATCGGATCGGCAGCAGCTTGGGTAGGGGGGGGACCGGCGGTCATGTGCAGGGAGTTTTGGCGACGCTAGAGGTCTGGAAATATAACGCAATTTAGTTGCATTATTTCCAAGGGCATTAAAACTCAAGCCAGAGCGTGTTCAGCCGCGTCCCACAAACGGCATCTTCGTCGCCATGATGGTCATGAACTGCACATTGGTCGCCAGCGGCAGCGCGGCCATGTGCACCACCGCATCGGCCACATGCTCGACGTCCATCAGCGGCTCAATCGCAATCTCGCCGTTGGCCTGCGGCACCCCCTTGGCCATGCGCGCCGCCAGTTCGGTCTGCGCATTGCCAATGTCGATCTGTCCGCAGGCGATGTCGTATTTACGGCAGTCCAGCGAAATCGACTTGGTCAAACCGGTGATGGCATGTTTGGTCGCCGTGTAGGGCGCCGAGTTCGGGCGCGGCGCATGGGCCGAGATCGAGCCATTGTTGATGATGCGGCCGCCCTGCGGCGACTGGGCCTTCATGAGGCGGATCGCCTGTTGCGCGCACAAAAACGAGCCGGTCAGGTTGATGTTGACCACGTTGTGCCATTGCTCAAAGCTCAGTTCTTCCATCGGCACCGGCGGCGCACCCACACCGGCGTTGTTGAACAGCAGGTCGAGTCGGCCAAAGGTCTGCTGCGCCAGGTCAAAGGCTGCGCGCACGGCATCCGGCTGACTCACGTCGCAGGGCACCGCCAGCGCGCGGCTGCCGGCGCCCGAGGCCGTCACGACCTCGTTGAGCGGTTCGGATCGGCGCCCCACCAACACCACGCTGTAGTCCGCGCGCAGCAGCGCCAGCGCGACCGCCTTGCCGATGCCCGTGCCTGCACCGGTCACCAATGCCACTTTTCCCTTGCCGCCTGATGTCATGCTCTACCTCTTGATGGTTGTAAATCGTGAAAGCGCTGTCTCTGCGCCAGCCACAGACTGTAGCGCCCGTCCCCCGTTTCCCGCTTCGCGCTGGCAGCGATGTATTTCAGACGCCTGTTGGAAATAACCGACACCACAGGGTTTTTGATGGTGCTACCTTCAAAAAATGACAACTTCCAAGCCCCGGATCTGGGACATTTCGCCACCCGTGGACGAACACGCGGCCGTGTTTCCGGGTGACGCGGCGTATTCGCAAAAGCTGCACTTTGCGCTGTCGCCCGACTGCCCCGTCAACGTCAACACCCTCAGCTTCTCGCCGCACACCGGCGCCCATGCCGACGCGCCCATGCACTACGCCAACGGCGCGCCGGCGATTGGTGCCGTGGACCTGCTGCCCTACCTGGGCCGCTGCCGGGTCATCGATTGCCGGGACTGCGGGCCGCTGGTCGAACCGCAGCACATTGCGCATGCGCTGCAGGACCTGCCGCCACGCGTGCTGCTGCGCACGTCTGCCGTCGCCAGCCAGGATTGGGCATCATTTACGGCCATAGCCCCTGCCACGCTTGCGCTGCTAGCTACCAAAAACATAACATTGATCGGCATCGACACACCCAGCGTCGACCCGTCCACCAGCCAGGACCTGCCCTGCCACCACCTGCTGCTCAGTCATGATTTGCGCGTGCTGGAAAACCTGATGCTCGACGAGGTGCCCGCCGGCGACTACGAACTGATTGCCCTTCCCCTGAAGCTCACCAAAGCCGATGCCTCCCCGGTCCGAGCCATCCTGAGAGAGTTATGAGTACCACCCTGAACCACTGCCGCGCGCTCGACACGAGCGATCCGCTGCGCGCCATGCGCAAACACTTTGTGCTGCCCGACGGTGTGATTTACCTCGACGGCAATTCGCTGGGCGTGCTACCCGCAAGCGCGGCCGCCCGCGTGGCCGACGTCATCACCAAAGAGTGGGGGCAGGACCTGATCCGCTCGTGGAACAGCTCCGGCTGGTTTGACCTGCCGCAACGCCTGGGCGACAAGATTGCGCCGCTGGTCGGCGCCGCGCCGGGCGAGGTGGTGGTGACCGACAGCACCTCGGTCAATCTCTACAAGGTGCTCAGCGCTGCGCTGGCTATCGCCGCTGAAGACACGCCGGGCAAAAAAACCGTGGTCAGCGAACGCAGCAACTTCCCGACCGACCTCTATATTGCCGAGGGCCTGTGCCGCGAGCGTGGCTATCACCTGCGGCTTGTCGACCCCGAAGGCATCACGAATGCGCTGGACAAAGACGCCGCCGTGCTGATGCTGACCCACGTCAACTACCGCACCGGCGCGATGCACGACATGGCGGCGCTGACCGCCGCAGCCCACGCAGCCGGCTGTCTGGCAGTCTGGGACCTCGCGCACAGCGCCGGCGCCGTGCCGGTGGACCTGAGCGGCGCCCAAGCCGACTTCGCCGTCGGCTGCGGCTACAAATACCTCAACGGCGGTCCCGGCGCGCCGGCCTTTGTCTGGGTTCACCCGCAACACGCTGATCGTTTCCAGCAACCGCTGTCGGGCTGGTGGGGCCACGCCGCGCCTTTCGCGTTCACACCCGGTTACCGGCCTGCCCCCGGCATCACGCGTTACCTCTGCGGCACCCAGCCCATCCTGAGCCTGGCGGCGCTCGAATGCGGCCTTGACGTGTTTGTTGCGACCAAGACCTTGGGTGGCATGGCTGCGCTGCGGCGCAAATCGCTGGCGCTGACCGACCTGTTCATTACACTGGTGGAAGAACGCTGCGCGGATCATGGCCTTGGTCTCGTCACACCACGCGATCACGCCCAGCGCGGCTCGCAGGTCTGCCTGAGCAGGAGCGAAGGCTCTTACGCCATCGTGCAGGCACTGATCCAACGCGGCGTCATTGGGGACTTCCGCGCCGGCGACGGTGCGACGCACGCGGACATCCTGCGTTTCGGCTTCACGCCGCTGTACATCGGGTTTGAGGATGTGTGGCAGGCGGTCGAACATCTGAAGCAGGTGCTGGAAACCGGTGAATGGCAACGCCCCGAATTCAATCTCAAACACGCGGTGACCTGAAACGTGGCCCCCACGGTCGTCCACTGCGTGTGCTCCCTGCCCCCCGAGGGGGCCGCTGCGCCTGCGGCCCGGCAAAGCCGGTTCCGCGGCCCCTGCCCTGCTCGATACCGGGGTCTTTCCTCGCCGGTTGGAGAATATGCATGACCACACAACGACCGGCAGACATCGTCGCCGACGAAAAAGCCCAGCTCGACTTCAGCCGCGACATGAGTTACGGCGACTACCTGCAACTCGACGCGATCCTCGGCGCGCAAAAACCGCTGTCGCCCGCGCATGACGAGTTGCTGTTCATCGTGCAGCACCAGACCAGCGAACTCTGGATGAAGCTGATGCTTCACGAACTGCGCGCAGCGATCGCCAATGTCGCGGGTGACGAACTCGGCGACGCCTTCAAGAAGCTGGCGCGCGTAAGCCGCATCATGGAGCAGCTGGTCCACGCCTGGGATGTGCTGGCGACCATGACACCGCCGGAGTACAGCGCGATCCGGCCCTATCTGTCCAACTCCAGCGGCTTTCAGAGCGCGCAGTACCGCTGCATCGAGTTTGCGCTGGGCAATAAAAACGCCGCCATGCTCAAGCCGCATGCGCACCGGCCCGACCTGCTGGCCCAGGTGCAGGCCGCCTACGACGCGCCGTCGCTCTACGACGAGGCGCTGCGCCTGCTGGCGCGCCGCGGCTTGACGGTTCCCACCAGCCACACCGAGCGCGACTGGACCCAGGGTTACGTCGAGAGCGAGGCGGTCGAGCAAGCCTGGCTGGTGGTTTACCGTGACCCGAAACAGTACTTTGATCTGTACCAGCTTGGCGAAGAACTCACCGATCTTGAAGACGCTTTTCGCCTCTGGCGCTTCCGGCATGTGACGACGGTAGAACGCGTGATTGGCTTCAAACGCGGTACGGGCGGCACGGGTGGGGTCAGTTATCTGCGCAAGATGCTCGATGTGGTGCTGTTTCCGGAGATCTGGAAGCTCCGGACGGATTTATAGGTCGAATTGGCATCCAGCCCTTGTCTGCGGGGCGTACGCAGCTATTGAATTAGTAGCATCGCTGAGTTTGTCGAAGTCAGTAACGGTTCAAGCATCGGTGGTTTGCCGGCTAGCCGGGGGTTTCCCGGCTTGTTGGCAAACCAGACAGCCCGAGGTGCAGAAGGCTTCGACAAGCTCAGCCCGAACGGTGGTAGCCCCCGGACATGGATCCCGGATCAAGTCCGGGATGACCACGGTGGAGACCCCCGCGCCAGCCGAGGTCAGGGCCCGCCGTACAACCAAGGCACATCAAGCAGCCGCTCGCCAAGCAATTTCATCGACATATCCCGCCCCCACCGCACCATCCCGTCGGCATGAAAAATCTGCCCGTTGCGGATCGCGCGCTTCTGCACCAGCGCATTGCGTTGCCATCGGTTCAGCGCATATCGGTTCAGCAGGGTCGGCACGTCAAACGCTGGATCCAGCGCCTGTGCCAGCACACGCCCCAGTTCGGCCGCGTCTTCAATCGCCATACCGGCGCCCTGGGCCAGGTAGGGCCGCATGGGATGCGCGGCGTCGCCGAGCAGCGCCACGCGACCGCGCGCGTGTTCGTGCGCGCCCTGCATGGGCGGGCGGTCGCACAGCGCCCAGAGACGCCACGCCGGAATGGCGCGTACCAGGTTTTGCAGCGTCACGCATGTCCCTGTCAGGGCGGAAAGCAAGTCCTGCGCTTCGGTACCGCGGTCCCAGTTGTCAAGTTCGCCGGGCGCACTACCCTGCGCGATGGCCACCAGGTTCAGCCACTCGCCGCCATGCACCGGGTACTGCACCACATGCAGGCGCGGCCCCAGCCAGGCCGTGACATCGAGGGAGCGCAGCGTCTGCGGCAGGTCGGCCTGCCGCACCAGCGCGCGGTAAGCCAGATGGCCGATGCTGCGGGGTGGTCCGTCGCCCAGCAGCCACTGGCGCACCGGGCTCCACAACCCGTCGGCCCCCACCAATACCTCAGCCTCGACCGGCGGGTCATCACCGCTTTGTACCGTCACGGTGTTCACGTCCTGGGTAAACCGGCTCAGCGTATGGTTGAGCTTGAGCGTCACGCCGGCCCGCTGCACCGCAGACAGCAGCAGCGCATGCAGGTCGGCACGGTGCACCGTGACATAAGGCGCGCCATAGCGCTGCACCATCACCTCGCCGAGCCGCAGTCGGCCCAGCGTTTGGCCCGAGATTGCGCTACGCACTTCCAGTTGCCGTGGAAAAGCCGCCACGCGGGCCAGACCGTCCGCCAGCCCCCAGTTATGCAGCACCCTGACGACGTTCGGTCCGAGCTGGATGCCCGCGCCGACCTCGCTGAACACGGGTGCACGTTCGTACAGCCTTACATCCCAGCCAGCGCGCGCCGAGCTCAGCGCCGCCGCCAGTCCGCCTATGCCGCCTCCGGCGATCAGGGCTTGTTGGGTCATGGATAAACAGATCTGCGGCAGCTCCAAGCGCTATTGGGGCTGTCCTTGCGGACCTGATCCGCAATCCATGGATGCCGGATCGGGTCCGGCATGACAGCGATGGGGTAACGCGCCCGCAGACTTTTTTTCACATTCACGCAGCGAGCAGCTGCCTGAGCACGAAAGGCAATATGCCGCCGTGACGGTAGTAGTCGACCTCGATCGGTGTGTCGATGCGCAGGATGAGTTGCAGTTGTTGCTGCGTGCCGTCGGCGCGTGTCACGGTCAGGGTCGCTTCGCTTTGCGGCTTCAGGTCCGGGTCAGGCAACACGTCGATCACCTCGTTGCCGGTCAGGCGCAAGGTCTGCCACGTGTCGCCGGGCTTGAACTGCAGCGGCAACACGCCCATGCCGACCAGGTTGCTGCGATGGATGCGCTCAAAACTGCGCGCCACCACCGCCTTGATGCCCAGCAGTTGTGTGCCCTTGGCAGCCCAGTCGCGGGAAGACCCGGTGCCGTATTCCTCACCGGCAAAAATCACCGTGGGCATACCGGCCTGCATGTATTTCATGGCCGCGTCGTAGATGGCCATCTTCTCGCCCGCGGCGCCACCAGCGCCGCTTCCTGCTTCTGGCTGGTACAGCGTGACGCCGCCCTCCTCGCGCGAACCGTCGGCGCCAGCCGGAATCATCAGATTCTTGATGCGCACATTGGCAAAGGTACCGCGCATCATCACCTCGTGGTTGCCGCGCCGCGCGCCGTAGCTGTTGAAGTCCGCTTTCTGCACGCCGTGCGCCAGCAGCCACTGACCAGCGGGCGAGCTGCCCTTGATGGAGCCGGCCGGCGAAATGTGGTCGGTGGTGATGGAGTCACCAAACAGCGCCATGATGCGCGCGCCTTTCACCGACACTGCATCTTTGCGACCACCCGCCGCCGGGTCCATGGCAAAACCTTCAAAGAAAGGCGGCTCGGCGATGTAGGTGCTGGTCGGCCAGGTGTAGGCCGTGCCGGTGACACCCTTGATGTTTTCCCACAGCTTGCCGGGCTCACTCTTGACCTTGGCATAGTTCTCACGGAAGGCCTTGCCATTCATCGCGAACTTCATGAGTTTGTAGATCTCGTCGCTGGTCGGCCAGATGTCACCCAGATACACATCTTTGCCGCCCTTGCCCTTGCCAACCGGTTCGGTCATCAGGTCGCGCATCACGGTCCCGGCAATGGCATAAGCCACCACCAGCGGCGGGCTGGCCAGGAAGTTGGCTTTCAGGTTGGGATGGATGCGCGCTTCAAAGTTGCGGTTGCCCGACAACACGGCGGCGCAGACCAGGTCGCTCTGGGTGATGGCGTCATTGATCTCGGGCGTCAGGTCGCCGGCATTGCCGATGCAGGTGGTGCAGCCGTAACCGGCCACCGCAAAACCCAGCTTCTCCAGGTAAGGCAGCAGGCCGGTGTTGGTCAGGTATTCGGTCACGATGCGCGAACCCGGCGCCAGCGAAGTCTTGATGTGCGGCTGCACCTTGAGGCCGGCTTCCACCGCCTTTTTCGCCAGCAGGCCCGCGGCCAGCAGCACACTGGGGTTGGAGGTGTTGGTGCAACTGGTGATCGCAGCGATCAGCACGTCACCATTGCCGATGCTGATGCCTGTTGTTTTCGAAGTGGCTGCCGGGGCATCGGATTTGGCGGCAGCCAGGGTCGGGCGGTTGCCTTCCATCTCGACCACCATGCGCGGCGCGCCGGCCGGCGTGGGCGGCGCACCCGGTGTGGTGTCAGGCTGGACCTGCTCGGTGCGCTGCAACAGATGGCGCGTGGCCAGCATGGCGGCGGGCTGGTTGAAGCCGTTTTCTGCATTGGGCTTGCTAAACAGCGAGGCGAACTGGCTGGCCACACTGCCCAGCTCGATGCGATCCTGCGGGCGTTTGGGGCCGGCCAGGCTGGGCGTGACAGCGCCCAGGTCCAGCTTGACGACCTGCGAGAAGTCGATCTCGCCGGGCAGCGGCACACCGAACAGGCCCTGGGCGCGAAAATATGCTTCAAAGGCCTCGATTTCAGCCTTGGTGCGGCCAGTGCCCGTGAAGTACTCAATCGTTTTTTCATCGACCGGGAAGAAACCCATGGTCGCGCCGTATTCGGGCGCCATGTTGGCAATCGTGGCGCGGTCCGGCAAGGCCAGCGTGCGTGTGCCTTCGCCGAAAAACTCGACAAACTTGCCGACGACTTTCTGCTTGCGCAACTCTTCGGTCACGCGCAGCACCAGGTCGGTCGCGGTCACACCTTCGCGCAGCCGGCCGGTCAGTTCAAAGCCGACCACGTCGGGTGTCAGCATGTAGACCGGCTGACCCAGCATGGCGGCCTCGGCCTCGATACCCCCGACGCCCCAGCCGACCACGCCGATGCCGTTGATCATGGTGGTGTGGCTGTCGGTACCGACCAGGGTGTCGGGGTAATACACGCCGTCGCTGCCCTTGTGCACACCACGGGCCAAATACTCCAGGTTGACCTGGTGGACGATGCCAAAGCCCGGCGGCACCACGCCGAAGGTGTCGAAGGCCTGCATACCCCACTTCATGAACTCGTAGCGCTCCCGGTTGCGCTGGAACTCCAGCTTCATGTTCAGGTCCAGCGAGTTTTTCTTGCCGTAGTAGTCGACCATGATGGAGTGGTCCACCACCAGGTCAACCGGCACCAGCGGCTCGATGCGTTTCGGGTTCTTGCCGAGCTTGATGGCCACGGCGCGCATGGCCGCCAGGTCGGCCAGCAGCGGCACGCCGGTGAAGTCCTGCAACACCACGCGCGAGACCACAAACGGGATTTCCTCGGTGCGGTCGGCGTTGGGGAACCAGTTGGCGAGTTGGCGCACATGGTCGGCGCTGACTTTTTTGCCGTCGCAATTGCGCAGCACCGACTCGAGCACGATGCGCATCGACACCGGCAGGCGGGAAACTTTGGGAAACTGTTTGGCCAGGGCCGGCAGGGAATGGAACTTGCCCGTCTTGCCGGAGGCGGTCTTGAAGGTTTTAAGGGTGCTGGCGAACGCGTGGGCCATGGTGGACTCCTGGGCTTATGGATTTTTGCGACTGCTTATTGTCATCCTACAAGCCTTGCCCGCGATGTCTGTAGGACTTGACAGCCGATGCAGGAAACTGAAGCCTAGATCCCGGAATCCGGCAGGTAACGCACGGCCAGCACGCCGGCTATGGCACGCAGGTGCGCCAGCACGGCCTCGCTGACCGGGCTTTCAACATCAACCAGGGTGTAGGCCATGTCGCCGCGCGACTTGTTGACCATGTTGTGGATGTTCAGACCGGCCTGCGCCATGGCGGTGGAAATTTGCCCCAGCATGTTGGGCACATTGGCGTTGGCAATCGCCACCCGGTAGGCTGATTCACGCGCCATGGTCACGGCCGGAAAGTTGACCGCGTTGACCACATTGCCATGCTCCAGGTAATCACGCATCTGGTCGACCACCATGACGGCGCAGTTTTCTTCGGCCTCGCGCGTGGAAGCACCCAGGTGCGGCAACGCAATCACGCCTGCGTGATGGTTCAGCGCCGCCGAGGGAAAGTCGCAGACATAGGCGTGCAGTTGCCTGGCGTCCAGTGCGGCCAGCATCGCGGCCTCGTGGACCACGCCTTCCCGCGAGAAATTGAGCAACACTGCGCCGGACCGCATCAGCTTGAGGTTGTCGGCGTTGACCAGGTCACGGGTGGCGGCGACGAGCGGCACATGCAGGGTCACGAAGTCCGAGTTTTTCAGCACCTCGGCCACACTGGCGGCCTTTTTGACCTGGGCCGGCAAACTCCAGGCCGCATCAACCGTGATGTCGGGGTCGTAACCGAGCACATGCATGCCCAGCTTGATGGCCGCGTCGGCCACCAGGCAACCGACCTTGCCCAGACCGACAATACCCAGGGTGTGGCCGGCCAGCTCAAAGCCAGCGAAGTTTTTCTTGCCTTCTTCGACCGCCTTGTCCATGTCGGCCATGGCGGGATCCAGGCTGCCGACAAAACGCAGCGCCGGTGCGATGTTGCGGGCGGCCAGCAGCATGCCGGTCAGCACCAGCTCCTTGACCGCATTGGCATTGGCGCCCGGTGCATTGAACACCGGCACGCCGCGCGCACTCATGGCCGCCACCGGGATGTTGTTGGTGCCGGCGCCGGCGCGGGCAATCGCCAACACGCTGGCTGCAATATCGAGCGCGTGCATATCCGCCGAGCGCACCAGCACGGCGTCGGGCTCGGCGATGTCCTTGCCGGTGCTGTAACGCTCTGCGGGCAGGCGTTTGAGGCCGTTGGCCGATATCTGGTTGAGCACCAGGATGTTCAGGCGCTCACCCGGGGCCTTAGCCATGCTCGGCCTCAAACTCCTTCATGTAGGCCACCAGCGCCTGCACACCGGCCATGGGCATGGCGTTGTAGATCGAGGCGCGCATGCCACCGACCGAGCGATGGCCCTTGAGCTGCAGCATGCCGCGCGCCTGCGCGCCCTTGAGAAAAGCCTCGTCCAGCGACTCGTCTTTGAGCTTGAAGGGCACGTTCATCAGCGAGCGGTCTTCGCGCGCAATCGGGTTGTTGTAGAAGGACGTGGCATCAAGGTAGTCGTACAGCAGCGCGGCCTTGGCCCGGTTGTGCGCTTCCATGGCTTTGAGCCCGCCCAGCGCCTTGATGTGTTTGAACACCAAACCGGCGATGTAGATCGCATAGGTCGGCGGCGTGTTGTACATCGAGTCGTTGTCGGCCTGCTGCTTGTAGTCGAACACAAAAGGCGTGTGCGGGATGGCCTGGCCGATCAGGTCTTCACGCACAATCACCAGCGTCAGGCCCGAGGGGCCAATGTTTTTCTGGGCGCCCGCATAAATCAGGCCGTAACGGCTGACATCGATGGGACGCGACAGGATGTTGGACGACATGTCGGCCACCAGCGGCACCGCGCCGGTGTCGGGTGTCCAGTGGTACTCGACCCCACCAATCGTTTCGTTCGAGCAGATGTGCACATAGGCAGCTTCGGGGTCCAGCTTCCAGGTGTCGAACTTCGGCACGCTGGTGAAGCCGTTGGCTTCGGACGTGGCAGCCACATTGACCTTGCAGTAGTTTTTGGCTTCCTTGATGGTTTTTTTCATCCACTCGCCGGTGTTGACGAAGTCGGCGCCGGCATGGCCGCGCAGCAAATTCATCGGGATGAAGGCGTTTTGCCCGAGTCCGCCGCCCTGCAGAAACAGCACCTTGTAGTTGGCGGGAATCGCCAGCAGTTCGCGCAGATCGGCTTCCGCTTCAGCGTGAATGGCGATGAACTCCTTGCCACGGTGGCTCATTTCCATCACCGACATACCAGAACCGTTCCAGTCGAGCATTTCGGCGGCGGCGCGCTGCAACACCGGTTCTGGAAGGGTCGCCGGGCCGGCGCTGAAATTGAAAACGCGTGTCATGAAGAGAACTTTCCAGAGGATGATGGGAATCGGCTTGGCACCCCGCAAGGGCCAGATCACACAGCATACAAGAAAGTCCCGCTACGCCCGACTTACCAGCGGCTGGCCGCGACCTTACGCAGCCCAACCCACTCCAGCACCGCCATCAGGCTCACCCAGAAAGCCTGTACCGCGAGAAATGCAGTGCCAAGCACGGTGGGTCCGAGCCCTCCGGCAAAAATCAGCGCCATGCAGCCCAGTGCCCAGGTGACATTGCCGCCAATCAGCAACCACACGCCCGCTGGCGGTATCTGGCGCCGCTTCGCCAGAAAAGTGATGTACGCAGTGAAGGCCAGCATTGTCCAGCCGGACTCCACCAGCAAGGCTTCGGGCAGACCCAGCAAGCCTGCCAGGTAGCCGGGCAGCAGCAACTGCAAAGCGCCTGTTGCCAGGCCAGCGCTGGCGTCCAGCCACAGGACGCGGCGCAGGAAAACGGCGGACGCCGACAGTGGCGCTACTGCGCCCAGGGAAGAGGTCGGGGAGGACGCTGTGGTCGACATAAATACTCCTTGCGGGCTTGCTTGAACAGAGGAAAGAATGAATCGTTTCAGGGCTTCATCATGGCCAGGCCGGCGTAGCCAGTCGATTACTTCCAACGTCATGGCAAAGGCGCGGGCCTGCCGTACGATGGCGCCATGAACGCCAGCCTCCATCCCCCCGCCCGGCCCTACCGCTCTACGCCGCTGCCTTTTGGCGAGCACCTGCGCCACTGGCGCCAGCACCGGCGCCTGAGCCAGCTCGACCTGGCCGGCGAAGCCGACATCTCGACGCGCCACCTGAGTTTTGTCGAAACCGGTCGCTCGGTACCCAGCCGCGAGATGGTGCTGCGCCTGTCAGAGCGCCTGGACATTCCGCTGCGTGAGCGCAACACCCTGCTGATCGCCGCCGGTTACGCACCCCTGTATCGCGAGCGGCCTCTGGACGACCCGGCGCTGGCGTCGGCCCGGCAGGCGGTGGAGCTGATTCTCAAAAGCCATGAGCCTTACCCTGCGCTGGCGATTGACCGGCACTGGAACCTGGTCGCGGCCAACCGCATGGTGCCGCACCTGCTGGTCGGTATTGACGCGGCCCTGCAGCAGGCGCCGCTCAATGTGCTGCGCCTGAGCCTGCACCCGCAGGGCCTGGCGCCCAGGATCGCCAACCTCGGGCAGTGGCGCGACCACCTGTTCGAACGGCTGCGCCAGCAGATCGCCGCGACGGCCGATCCGGTGCTGGTGGCGCTGCTGGAAGAATTGCGCACCTACCCGCAGACCGAGGGTGCAGGCGATCTGCATCTGGACGGCGAACATCTGGGCGTGGTCATGCCTTTCCGCTTCAGCACGCCGGGCGGTGTGCTGAGTTTCATCAGCACCACCACCATCTTCGGCACGCCGGTGGACGTGACCCTGCAGGAGCTGGCGATGGAAACCTTTTTTCCGGCAGACGAGTTCACCGCCCAGGCGCTGCGTGCGCTCGCGGCGCAGGATTCCGCTTGATTTGCTATCAACTCGATAGCTTCTTACGCTTTCCTGATATGGGCTAGAGCCCGATTTCGCTCATCAACCGGAAGCGTTTTCCGAGTCGGTACAAACGGGGCTGTCGGTGCCGGCTGACAGCCAACGGGGCCTGCCTCTGATCACCGGACCTGTGCGCCACGCCTAGATTGGTGAATTGCCAATCAACACTGGAGCCCCCATGGACACCCACACACACACCACCGCCAGCCACGACCACGACACCCTGTGGGACCTGATCAAGGACATCAAGTTCGGCATGCTGACACATCGCCACGGCGACGGCAGCCTGCAAGGCCACCCGCTGACCACGCAAAACAAGTCCATCGACGAGAACTCGACGCTTTACTTTTTTATCTCGAAGAAAAGTGAAATGGCCTCGCGTCTGGGTCAGGACGACAACGTCAACGTCGCCTACGCCGACACCGGCGCAGACAACTACGTCTCCATCGCCGGCCAGGCCACGCTGTCCGGCGACCAGGCTACCAAGGAGCGTCTGTTCAACCCCATCGCCAAGGCCTGGTTTCCCGGCGGCGTCAACGACCCCGACCTGCAGTTGCTGGAAGTAAAGATCACGCACGCCGAGTACTGGAATGCCAAGGACAGCAAGCTCACGCAGTTGTTCAAGATGGCCAAAGCGGCCATCACCGGTGAGCGCCCGCAGAACATGAGCGAACACAAAGAACTCAATGTTTGACCATGCTGGCAGCGGGAGCCCATGATGCCCTTCATCTCTTTCAACAAGGCCACCGATCCCACCGCGCCCGATGACCTGCGCATCAACACCACGGCGGTGTTGTATGTGGAGGCTTCGCGGCCCGACCTGCTGGGCCAGACCACCATCCACATGCTGGGCCAGGGTTCAACTGTCAATGCAGTGACAGAAACGATTGGCACGGTGGTCAGCGAAATCGGCAGCCTGGTGGCGGCCAAGCGCCACTACCTGGCACCACCCCCCGACGATGGCGCCAGCACGGTCTACATCGCGCCATGGAACGTGAGCCACATCCGCCCCAACCTGCCGTTGGCGCAGGACTTCTGGTACATCAAGTTTGTCGATGGGTCTGAGTTGCGCATTGTTGATCCGCTACCCGAAGGCCTGTAAGCCGCTCTGGCACAAAAAAAGCCCCGCAACTTTCGCTGCGGGGCTTTTTTGTTTCAGCTTGCGTGTCAGGCAGGCACACTGTCTTTCACGGTATCGGCCATGTCGGTGTAATCCTTGACCTGGTCGAAATTCAGGTACTGATAGACCTGGTCGCTGGCGGCCGTCAGCACACCCATGTCGGCCATGTACTCCTGCTTGGTCGGAATGCGGCCCAGCTTGGAGCAGATCGCGGCGAGTTCGGCGGAACCGAGGTAAACATTGGAGTTTTTGCCGAGACGGTTCGGGAAATTGCGCGTCGAGGTGGAAAACACCGTCGCGCCTTCTTTCACTTGCGCCTGGTTGCCCATGCACAGGCTGCAGCCCGGCATTTCCATACGCGCGCCGGCCGAACCCAGCACACCGTAGTGGCCCTCTTCGGTCAGTTGTTTGGCGTCCATCTTGGTCGGGGGCGCCATCCACAGCTTGACCGGAATGTCGCGCTTGCCTTCGAGCAGCTTGGAGGCTGCGCGGAAGTGGCCGATGTTGGTCATGCAACTGCCGATGAACACTTCGTCAATGACGGAGCCCGCCACATCGCTGAGCGTCTTCACATCATCCGGATCGTTCGGGCAGGCGACGATGGGCTCGTGGATGTCGGCCAGGTCGATCTCGATCACGGCGGCGTATTCAGCGTCGGCGTCGCCCTTGAGCAATTGCGGATCGGCCAGCCAGGCTTCCATGGCCTGGATGCGGCGCTTGATGGTGCGCACGTCCGAGTAACCGGTGGCGATCATCCACTTCAGCATCGTGATGTTGCTGGTGATGTATTCGATGATGGGTTCCTTGTTCAGGTGCACCGTGCAGCCGCCGGCAGAACGCTCGGCCGACGCATCGCTCAGTTCAAACGCCTGCTCGACTTTCAGGTCCGGCAAACCTTCGATTTCAAGGATGCGGCCCGAAAAGATGTTTTTCTTGCCCTGCTTGGCCACCGTCAGCAGGCCGGCCTTGATGGCGTACAGCGGAATCGCATTGACCAGGTCACGCAGGGTGATGCCGGGCTGCATCGCCCCCTTGAAACGCACCAGCACCGACTCGGGCATGTCCAGGGGCATGACGCCGGTGGCGGCGCCAAAAGCCACCAGGCCGGAGCCGGCCGGGAAGCTGATGCCGATCGGGAAACGCGTGTGGCTGTCACCACCGGTGCCGACGGTATCCGGCAGCAGCATGCGGTTGAGCCAGCTGTGGATGATGCCGTCACCAGGGCGCAGCGGAATGCCGCCACGGTCGCTCATGAACTCGGGCAACTCATGGTGCATCTTCACGTCCACCGGCTTGGGGTAAGCGGCGGTGTGGCAGAAGGACTGCATCACCAGGTCGGCGCTGAAGCCCAGGCAGGCCAGGTCTTTCAACTCGTCGCGTGTCATCGGGCCGGTGGTGTCCTGCGATCCGACGGACGTCATCTTCGGCTCGCAATAGGTACCGGGGCGCACGCCCTGGCCTTCCGGCAGGCCCACCGCGCGGCCAACCATTTTTTGCGCCAATGTGAAGCCACGCTCGCTGGCCACCGGTGCTTGCGGCAAACGGAACAGTGTCGAGACCGGCAGGCCCAGCGCCCAGCGCGCTTTGGCCGTCAGGCCGCGGCCGACAATCAGCGGAATACGGCCACCAGCGCGCACTTCGTCAAACAACACCTCACTTTTGAGCTTGAACTCGGCAACCACCTTGCCGTCCTTGAGTGCCTTGCCGTCGTAAGGACGCAGCTCGATCACGTCACCCATGGCCATCTGGCTCACGTCGAGCTCGATCGGCAGCGCGCCCGAGTCTTCCATGGTGTTGTAGAAAATCGGCGCAATTTTGGCGCCCAGACACACGCCGCCGAAACGCTTGTTCGGCACGTAAGGAATATCCTGGCCGGTGAACCACAGCACCGAGTTGGTCGCCGATTTGCGCGACGAGCCTGTGCCGACCACGTCTCCGACGTAGGCCACCAGGTTGCCCTTGGCTTTGAGTTCTTCAATGAATTTGATCGGACCGCGTTTGCCGTCTTCTTCAGGCGTGACACCAGGACGTGCATTTTTGTGCATGGCCAGCGCGTGCAGCGGGATGTCCGGGCGGCTCCAGGCGTCCGGCGCGGGCGACAGGTCGTCGGTGTTGATCTCGCCAGCCACCTTGAACACGGTCAGCATGATGGACGCAGGAACTTCCGGGCGGCTGGTGAACCACTCGGCGTCGGCCCAGCTCTGCAACACGGACTTGGCGTATTTGTTGCCTTTGTCGGCCTTTTCCTTGACGTCGTGAAACTGGTCGAACATCAGCAAGGTGTTTTTCAGACCGCTGGCAGCCTGCGTGGCGACGCTGTCTTCAGCGTCGTCAAGCAGTTCGACCATCGGGCTGATGTTGTAGCCCCCCAGCATGGTGCCCAGCAGTTGCGTGGCTTTTTCACGCGAGATCAATGCGCACTTTTCGGTGCCATGCGCCACGGCGGCAAGGTAACTGGCCTTGACCTTGGCGGCAGCATCAACACCGGCGGGCACGCGGTGCGTGATCAGGTCCAGCAGGAAAGACTCTTCGCCCTTGGGCGGGTTTTTCAGCAGTTCGATGACCTCGCCGGTCTGCGGGGCAGACAGCGGCAGCGGCGGGATACCCAACGCAGCGCGCTCGGCGACATGGGTGCGGTAGGTGGTGATGAACTCGGACATGGTTTTCTTCTCCTGTACTCAAAAAACGATCAAGATGGGCCGTGCGGCTGCCTTAGCGCGGCGCCGATGCTGCGGGCATGGCAGGTGCAGCAGGAGCCGTGCCAGCTCCAGCAGCGGCGGGGGGTGGGGCGTCGAGGATGCTGGGGCGCGGGTTGCGCTTGAGCTCCTCGGCAAACACCGCCTGGTCCGGGCTCATGCATTCGTCGGCGATACGCTGGCCGATCTTCTGGCTCATCAGCATGGACTTGTTGCCCAGTTGCAACCACATTGCACCGGCACGGCCGTCTTCCAGGCGGATCGCACCGGTGCGGCTGCCGACAGGGTGCATGCGAAAACGCATCAGGCCGCTGCGCACGGTGAAAAAGCCGGGACGTTTGTCGCTAGCGGTGATGGTCACCGAGGCACCCAATTCGCAGGGAAAAGTGCCGACATGGACACGCTTGGCCATTTCCAGGTCTTCCGGGCTCAGGGTGACATTCGGATCATCGTCGATGGGCGTGTTCTCTTCGACAGACTTGACCGCCGCCGCACGATTGGCTGGCGCGCGCGGCTTGGCCGCAGGTTTGGCGCCAGCCGCCGGCGCAGTCGGCTTGGCGGCAGGTTTGGCCGGCGGAGTCGCCTGGGCCAGCACCAGCGTGGGCGCGGCAAGCAACAGGGCGGTGGCAATAAAAATTTTCATGGAAGTCCTTGGAAGGGAGGGGCCGGAGGGGTCGAATACGTCAATGGGTGGCGGCAGCGGAGCTGAACCAGGGTTGCATCTCAGCCGGCAAGACCCGCCCGGTCTGATGGGCGCGCTCCAGCACCTGCCAGAAATAACGGTAACTCGCGCGGTCGTGCAGTTGACCGTCAAAGGAGATAGGGGCCCAGTCAACACAGGCGGCAGCAGCTATTATTTTTGTAGCACTTTCAATCTCGCGCTCATCCGGGCTGAGCGCTTCCAGGATGGGCCTGATCTGGCTCGGGTGAATGCTCCACATACGCGTGTAGCCGAGCGCGCGCGAAGCTTTCAGAGCAGCAGTTTTCATCGCCGCAGTGTCACTGAATTCGGTGACAACACAGTGCGAGGGGACTTTGCCGTGGGCGTGGCAGGCGGAGGCGATCTCCAGCTTGGCGCGCACCACCAGCGGATGGCTGAACTGGCCCTGGCTGCTCATGCCTTCGGCTGGAATCGCGCCGCCATGGCTGGACACAAAATCCATCAGGCCGAAACTCAGCGACTGCACGCGCGGGTGTGCAGCGATGTCGAAAGCCCGATGTACCGCAGCCGGCGACTCCAGCAACACGTGGATGGGCAAGGCCTCACAGGACACCGCAGCCAGCGCGGCCACGACCCGCTCAACGTCCGCCACCGACTCGACCTTGGGCACCATCAAATGACACAGCCGATGCCCGACCTGGCCGGCGATGGCGGACACATCCGCTTCAAACGCCGGATGGTCGATCGCGTGAACACGCACCGCGACGCGGGCGCCGTCGCCGGCCTGAGCCACCAGTGCCGCCACCAGTGCCGCATGGTCGGCTTCGCCGCCGACCGGTGCGCCATCCTCGCAGTCCAGGGTCACGTCGAACACGCAGGTGCCGAACTCCTCGGTCATCTCGGCCTGCAATTGCAGGCTTTTGCGCATCCGTGCCTCGACGCCGCTGTAGTGGTCGCAGACAGGCAAAAAACCTCCTGCAGCCTGGGCGCCGAGAAGGATGTCGCGGGGGTGGGTCATAGTGGCTTTGTCATTGCGGGCTTGACCCGCCATCCATACCGCGCAACGTGATGCGCAGCCATGGATCCCGGATCAGGTCCGGGATGACAGCTTTTTCAGAGCAAATGCGCCACGCCGGCTTGCTCGCCTTGCAATTCTTCCAGCGTCTTGTTGATACGTTCCTGGCTGAAGGCGTCGATTTCCAGGCCTTCGACCAGTTTGTATTCGCCGCCTTCGCAGGTGACCGGGAATCCGAACATCGTGTCCTTGGGAATGCCGTACTGGCCGTCCGACGGAATGCCCATGGTGACCCACTTGCCGTTCGTGCCCCGGGCCCAGTCGCGCATGTGGTCGATGGCGGCGTTGGCGGCCGATGCTGCCGACGAGGAACCGCGCGCCTCGATGATGGCGGCGCCACGTTTGCCGACGGTCGGCAGGAAGGTGTTGGCGTTCCATTCCTGGTCACTGATCATCTTGGCGACGCTTTCGCCCTTGATCGTGGCGAAACGGTAGTCGGCATACATGGTGGGCGAGTGGTTGCCCCAGACGGTGAGTTTTTCGATGTCGGCCACGGCCTTGCCGGTTTTGGCGGCGAGCTGGCTGGCAGCGCGGTTGTGGTCCAGGCGCAGCATGGCGGTGAAATTCTTGCGCGGCAGGTCCGGCGCGCTTTTCATCGCGATGTAGGCATTGGTGTTGGCCGGGTTGCCAACCACCAGCACCTTGACGTTGCGGCTGGCGACGGCGTTGAGGGCCTTGCCCTGGGCAGTGAAGATGGCGCCGTTGACGGCCAGCAGTTCGGCACGCTCCATGCCGGGGCCGCGCGGACGCGAACCGACCAACAGGGCGTAGTCTGCGTCCTTGAAGGCCTTCATCGGGTCGTCATAAGCCTCCATCCCGACCAGCAGGGGGAAGGCGCAGTCGTCGATTTCCATCATCACGCCCTTGAGGGCTTTTTGCGGGCCTTCAACCGGAACTTCCAGAAGTTGCAGGATCACCGGCTGGTCCTTGCCCAGCATTTCGCCGGAAGCAATGCGAAACAGCAGCGCGTAGCCGATCTGGCCGGCGGCCCCTGTAACGGCGACGCGGACGGGTTTTTTGCTCATGATGGGAGACTCCAGGAAAGTTGTAAATCGATGGATGGCGTGGCCGGAAGCACCCGGGGAAAAAGCGTGAAAGGTGTCACTGCGGGGCCGGCTTTGCGATGGTTCAGCAGGAGATTTTACGCTCGAAAACCGGCGGGCGTCAATTTGTCTTATGTCTTATATAAGATATGATTCGACGCAACGATCCGACATACCCATGGCCGCCCTTCCTCCTTTACCCGCCGACGATTTTGCAGGTGCCACGCCGGCCTTCAGCCCGCTGTACCAGCAGATCAAGGGCCTGATCCTGCAAAGTCTGCAGTCGGGCGAATGGAAGCCCGGAGAAGCAATTCCTTCAGAGATGGACCTGGCCGCACGTTACCGCGTGAGCCAGGGCACGGTGCGCAAGGCTATCGACGAGTTGGCCGCCGACAACCTGGTGGTACGGCGCCAGGGCAAGGGCACGTTTGTGGCCACCCATGCCGAGCAGCATGTGCAGTTCCGCTTCCTCAAGCTGGTGCCGGACAGCGGCACACCGGGCAGCGAAGGCCCGGCCCAGCGTGACATCATCGACTGCAAACGCGCCCGCGCCAGCGCCGAGATTGCGCGCATTCTGGCGCTGCGCACCGGCGACGCCGTGTTGCATGCCCGGCGCGTGCTGAGTTTTGCGGGCATACCGACCATCCTCGAAGACCTCTGGCTGCCGGCCGCGCCCTTCAAGGGCCTGACCGCCGAACGGCTGGCCGACTACCACGGGCCAATGTACGCACTTTTTGAAACCGAGTTCAATGTGCGCATGGTGCGCGCAGACGAGAAAATCCGCGCTGAGCCCGCGTCGGATGGTCGTGAGCTGCTCCTGAAAGTAGCGCATGGCACACCCCTGCTGAGTGTGGAGCGTATTGCCTACACCTACAACGATGTGCCCATGGAGTTGCGTCGCGGCTACTACCGCACCGACACGCACCACTACCACAACACACTGAGCTGAGCTTGGGAATGCCCGGTTTCAAAGGCAACAAAGCCGCGCTCCCACGCAAGCTCTGCAGCGCTTGTGGACGCGAGATGGTGTGGCGTAAAAGCTGGGCCAAAAACTGGGACGCCGTCAAATACTGCTCGGATGCATGCCGCGCAGGCACACCGCGCGGCACACCGGACAAGCCCTGCAAATCCTGAGACCGCAAACCGAATCGGGTTAATTTCCCGGGCGCCCGATACCATTTAGTCACAATATAGAATGACTGGTATGAAAGCAAAACCGTGTCGTCACCTTGTTCTGATCCTCGGTGACCAGCTCGACGAGATTTCTGCCGCCTTTGACGGTTTCGATGCTGCTCAGGACGTCGTGTTGATGATTGAGGCCAGCGAAGAGTCGACCCATGTCTGGTCACACAAGGCGCGCACAGTGCTCTTTCTTTCAGCGATGCGCCATTTTGCACAGACCCTGTCGCAGCGCGGCTGGCAGATCAGTTATGGCTCACTTGATCAACAGACCGATGCCACCCTGGCCGACGGTCTGCTCGCCGCCGTCGCACAGTACCAGCCACAGCGCGTGATCGGCGTGGAACCGGGGGACCTTCGGGTGCGGCGCAGCCTGGACGACGCCCTCAAGAGCGGCACCGGCCCCACGGGCGCGCTGCATGCCGACATCGAATGGCGCGAGGACAGGCATTTCCTCTGCAGCCCGGCGCGCTTTCGCCATTGGGCCGGGCAATCGCGCAACCTGCGCATGGAGTTTTTCTACCGCACCATGCGCCAGCACTACCAGGTGCTGATGAAGGACGGCAAGCCGGAAGGCGGGCAGTGGAATTACGACGCCGAAAACCGCAAGGGCTTCGGCCGGACCGGCCCGCAGAACCTGCCGCGACCGCTCGTGTTCGCGCAGGACGACATCACCCGCGATGTGATCGCGCTGGTCGGGCAGCGGTTTGCCAACCACCCCGGCGATCTGCACCGCTTCAACTGGCCGGTCACCCGTTCGCAGGCGCTGGAGGCCCTGGCTGATTTTGTGACGCATCGCCTTCCCAACTTCGGCGTCCACCAGGACGCGATGTGGACACATCTGGACTTCGGCTGGCATGCGCTACTGTCCAGCTCCCTCAACCTCAAGCTGCTGAACCCGCTGGAGGTGGTCCACGCGGCCGAGCAGGCCTGGCGCGAGCGCAACCTGGACCTGGCCAGTGTCGAAGGTTTTATTCGCCAGGTGCTGGGCTGGCGGGAATTCATTCGCGGCGTGTATTTCCTGGACATGCCGGCGTTGAAAACCGACAACCACTTTGGCCACCAGCAACGCCTGCCAGCCTGGTACTGGACCGGCGAGAGCCGCATGAACTGCATGCGCCAGTGCATCAGCCAGACCCTGGCCAACGGCTACTCGCACCACATCCAGCGCCTGATGGTCACAGGCATGTTCGGCATCACCGCCCAGATACGGCCGCAGGACTTGTGCGACTGGTATTTGGCCGTGTATGTGGATGCCGTTGAATGGGTGGAACTGCCCAACACCGCCGGCATGGCGCTGTTTGCCAACGGCGGGCGCTTTACCTCCAAGCCTTATGTGGCCAGCGGCGCCTACGTCAAACGCATGAGCAACTATTGCAGCGGCTGCAGTTACGAGCCCGAAACACGCACCGGCCCGAAGGCCTGCCCGATGACCACGCTGTACTGGAATTTTCTGGACAAACACGAGGCGGCCTTCGCCGGCAACCCGCGCACCGCGCTGATGGTGAAGAACCTGCAGCGCATGCCTGCTGAAGAAAGGCTGGCGGTGAAGGCTCGCGCCGCGCAGATGTTGGCCAACCTGGACGAGTTGTAAACATCGTGTCAGCTTCCCGCTTCATTTCACTGCAAATGCCCCTCCGGACGGCGCGAACGCGATTTTTCCGACAAAAAGTTCCGGACATGGCGTGTCAGAGACAGGATCGATGCTGCATTGCAATAGAATTCGCATGTTTTTACGTGTAATTGCATCGTAGTTACCAAGCAGTTACCAGTCAGTTACCAGACTTCCCCACGAAAGCCAAACAATGACAGAGCTGGCATCCAAACAGCGTCCCAAGCGGCCTGAGTTTCGCAACATCAACGCTTTCAAGGACTTGACCACTTACCGCATGACACCAGCGGCCTGGGTGTCCATCCTGCACCGCGCCAGCGGGGCCATCATGTTTGTGCTGATGCCTTTCATCATCTGGATGTTCGACACCTCGATCTCCTCCGAAATCTCCTTCGAAAAATTCAAGGCTGCGTTCAATACCGGCATGCTGGGCCTGCCCGGCTTCGTCTGGAAGCTGGTCGCCCTCGCCCTGATCTGGGCCTACCTGCACCACTTCATCGCCGGCCTGCGCCATCTGTATATGGACGCCACCCACGCGCTGAGCAACGAATTTGGCAAGAGTACCGCGCTGATTACCCTGGCCCTGAGCATTCTGCTGACGCTGGTGCTGGGCGCCAAGCTGTTCGGCCTGTACTGAGAACAAGGAGCAATCATGTCTGTGAATTACGGATCCAAACGCCTCGTTGTCGGTGCCCATTACGGCACCCGTGACTGGCTCGCCCAGCGCATCACTGCGGCCCTGATGGCTCTCTTCACCCTGCTGCTGCTGGCCCAGGTCATTTTCAGCAAGGGTCCGATCGGTTACGACCAATGGGCCGGGATTTTCTCGGCACAGTGGATGAAGGTGCTGACCTTCACCGTCATCCTCGCCCTTCTGTACCACGTCTGGGTTGGCATGCGCGACATCTGGATGGACTACGTCAAGCCGGTCTGGCTGCGCCTGTCGCTGGAAGTCGCCACCATCGTCTGGTTGCTCGCCTGCGCGGGCTGGGGCATCCAGGTGTTGTGGCGCCTGTAAGCCCAATCGTTCAAGCCCATCCCGGCCGCACCCGTCCACCGAGACTTCAACACATCATGACTGCTACCTCCCAGCTTCCCAAAAGAAAATTCGACGTGGTGATCGTCGGCGCCGGCGGCTCCGGCATGCGCGCTTCACTGCAACTGGCGCGTGCCGGGCTCAACGTCGCCGTGCTGTCCAAGGTGTTCCCGACCCGCTCGCACACCGTTGCGGCCCAGGGCGGCATCGGCGCATCGCTCGGCAACATGTCCGAGGACAACTGGCACTACCACTTCTACGACACCGTCAAGGGCTCAGACTGGCTCGGTGACCAGGACGCCATTGAATACATGTGCCGTGAAGCGCCCAAGGTCGTTTATGACCTTGAGCACATGGGCATGCCGTTTGACCGCAACCCCGACGGCACCATTTACCAGCGCCCCTTTGGTGGCCACACCGCCAACTACGGTGAAAAAGCCGTGCAGCGCGCCTGCGCCGCAGCCGACCGCACGGGTCACGCGATGCTGCACACGCTGTACCAGCAAAACGTCAAGGAAAAAACCAGCTTCTTTGTTGAATGGCTGGCGATGGACCTGATCCGCGATGCCGAGGGCGACGTTGTGGGCGTCAGCGCCATCGAGATGGAAACCGGCGACGTGCATATTTTTGAAGCCAAGACCACGCTGCTGGCCACGGGTGGAGCGGGCCGAATTTTCGCCGCGTCAACCAACGCCTTCATCAACACCGGTGACGGCCTGGGCATGGCGGCACGTGCCGGCATTCCGCTGGAAGACATGGAGTTCTGGCAGTTTCACCCCACCGGCGTGCATGGCGCCGGCGTGTTGCTGACCGAAGGCTGCCGCGGCGAAGGCGCGATTTTGCGCAACAGCAATGGCGAGCGTTTCATGGAGCGTTATGCGCCCGCTTACAAGGACCTGGCCCCACGCGACTATGTCTCGCGCTGCATGGACCAGGAAATCAAGGAAGGCCGTGGCTGCGGCCCCAACAAGGACTACATCAACCTTGACATGACGCATCTGGGCTCCGAGACCATCATGAAGCGCCTGCCCTCGGTGTTCGAGATTGGCCACAACTTCGCCAATGTCGACATCACCAAAGAGCCGATTCCCGTGGTGCCGACCATCCACTACCAGATGGGCGGCATTCCGACCAACATCCATGGTCAGGTGGTCACGCAAAACGCCGAGAACAAAAGCGAAGTCGTCAACGGCCTCTACGCCGTGGGCGAATGCGCCTGCGTCAGCGTACACGGCGCCAACCGGCTGGGCACCAACTCGCTGCTGGACCTGCTGGTCTTCGGCCGTGCAGCCGGTAACCACATTGTTGAGTTCAGCAAAACCACCACGCACAAGCCCCTGCCAGCCGACGCCGCCGACGCCACACTGGCCCGCATCGCCCGCCTGGACAACGCCACTGACGGCGAATACGCGCAGGACGTGGCCAATGACATCCGCGCGGCCATGCAGCAGCATGCTGGCGTGTTCCGCACCCAGGCCATCATGGACGCTGGCGTGGTCAAGATCGCCGAGCTGCGCGAGCGTGTAAAAAACATCGGCTTGAAAGACAAGTCAAAGATCTTCAACACCGCCCGCATCGAAGCACTGGAAGTCGAAAACCTGATCGAAGCCGCGCAGGCCACCATCGTCTCGGCCGCTGCCCGCAAGGAAAGCCGCGGCGCCCATTCGGTGGACGACTATGGCGACACGCCAGAACACCCGAACGGCCGCAACGACACCGACTGGCACAAACACTCCCTCTGGCACAGTGAAGGCAATCGCCTGAGCTACAAGCCCGTGCAGATGAAGCCCCTCACGGTGGACTCCATCCCCCTGACCGTTCGCTCCTTCTAATAAAACCGGCGCAAACCCCATGACCACACGCACTTTCAAGATCTACCGCTACGACCCCGATCAGGATGCCAAGCCGTACATGCAGACCATCGAGGTGGAGTTGGACGGCAGCGAGCGCATGCTGCTGGATGCACTGATGAAGCTCAAGGCACAGGACCCGACCATCTCCTTCCGCCGCTCCTGCCGCGAAGGTGTTTGCGGCTCTGACGCCATGAACATCAACGGCAAAAACGGACTGGCGTGTCTGACCAACATGCGCACGCTGCCCGGCACGATTGTGCTCAAGCCCCTGCCCGGCCTGCCGGTGGTGCGTGACCTGATCGTCGACATGACGCAGTTCTTCAAGCAGTACAACTCGATCAAGCCCTACCTGATCAACGAGAACGTACCACCCGAAAAAGAGCGTCTGCAAAGCCCCGAAGAGCGCGATGAACTCAACGGCCTGTACGAATGCATTCTCTGCGCAAGCTGCTCCACAAGCTGCCCCAGCTTCTGGTGGAACCCGGACAAGTTTGTTGGTCCGGCCGGCCTGCTGCAGGCCTACCGCTTCATCGCCGACTCCCGGGACCAAGCCACGGCCGAGCGCCTGGACAATCTCGAAGACCCGTATCGCCTGTTCCGCTGCCACACCATCATGAACTGCGTCGATGTCTGCCCCAAGGGACTGAACCCCAGCAAGGCCATAGGCAAGATCAAGGAAATGATGGTCCTTCGCACTGTCTGACCGTGAACACCACCGACGAGCTTCTCGACGAACGCGCAAAGAGCAAACTCAAGTGGCGCTGCCGCCGTGGCTTGCTTGAAAACGACTTGCTGATCGAGAAGTTTTTCAAGCGTCATGAGGCGACGCTCACTGTCAGTCAGGCCAAAGGGCTGAATGATTTAATGGACCTGTCTGACAACGATTTGCTGGACCTGCTGCTACAACGTCAAGAGCCGGGCCAGCTTTCCGAGCCGGCCGCACAGGTAAGTGCCTCTACTTACGAGGCGCTACAGGTTTTAAACTTGATCCGCGCTGCAGCCGCAGGCCCCCTGACTGCCTCCCATTGATTTGACAAGAAAGACGAAGATATGAAGCTCGCTGACAACAAAGCCACCCTCTCCTTCAGCAACGGCAGCCCCAGTGTTGATCTTCCGGTCTACCAGGGCACGGTCGGTCCCGACGTGGTGGATATCCGCAAGTTGTATGCGCAGACCGGCATGTTCACCTATGACCCGGGTTTCCTGTCGACGGCGTCCTGCCAGTCGGCCATCACTTACATCGACGGTGACAAGGGCGAGTTGCTGTACCGCGGCTACCCGATCGAGCAGTTGGCCACCAACTGCGACTACATGGAAACCTGCCACCTGTTGTTGTACGGAGAGCTGCCGAACGCCGATCAGAAAAGGGATTTCACCAGCCGTGTGACCAACCACACCATGGTCAATGAGCAGATGCAGTTTTTCCTGCGTGGTTTCCGCCGCGACGCACACCCGATGGCCATCATGACCGGCCTGGTCGGCGCACTGTCGGCCTTCTACCATGACAGCACCGACATCACCAATCCCGAGCACCGCGACATTTCGGCGATTCGCCTGATTGCCAAAATGCCGACGCTGGTGGCCATGGCCTACAAGTACACCATGGGTCAGCCCTACATGTACCCCAAGAACAGCCTGAGCTACGCCGGCAACTTCCTGCACATGATGTTTGCGACGCCATGCGAGGAGTACAAGGTGAACCCGGTGCTTGAACGCGCGCTGGACCGGATCTTCATCCTGCATGCCGACCACGAACAGAACGCCTCGACCTCCACCGTGCGTCTGTGCGGCTCTTCCGGCACCAACCCGTTTGCGGCGATTGCTGCCGGTGTCGCCTGCCTCTGGGGCCCGGCCCACGGCGGCGCCAACGAAGCGGCGCTCAACATGCTGGGTGACATCCAGAAAAACGGCGGCATCGAAAACATCGGTGACTTCATCAAGCAGGTCAAGGACAAGAACTCCGGCGTCAAGCTCATGGGTTTCGGTCACCGCGTCTACAAGAACTACGACCCGCGCGCCAAACTCATGCAGGAAACCTGCAAGGAAGTGCTGGCCGAGATGGGCCTGGAAAACGACCCGCTGTTCAAGCTGGCCATGGCGCTGGAAAAAATCGCGCTGGAAGACGACTACTTCGTCTCGCGCAAGCTTTACCCCAACGTCGACTTCTACTCCGGCATCGTGCAACGCGCCATCGGCATCCCGGTGCCTCTGTTCACCGCAATTTTTGCACTGGCCCGCACCGTCGGCTGGATCGCCCAGCTCAACGAAATGATCGGCGACCCCGAGTACAAGATCGGCCGCCCGCGCCAGTTGTTCGACGGCTCGGCGACCCGCGACGTCAAGCCGCTGAAGTCGCGTTGATTCTTCGGCATGTTTGAATGCGGCCCGCCCGTGGCAACACCGGCGGGCCTTTTTCTGTCTGATTATTTCCAGGAGCAGAGGCTTGAAACTGATTCAAAGCGCTGAGGAACTGCGTGCAGCCCTCGCCGGCGCAGCAGCGCCGCGCACCTGCCGTTGTGCCCTGGGCGCCTGCGCCGGCTGGGAAAGCCTGGCCGAATACCGCTGGGAGGCCGCTCAAATGACCCAGGTCGCCACGCTGCGCGACCCGGCCATCGACGAGCCGACGCTGGAAGAGTTTCACCCCGACGGCACGTATTACGACTCACCCCAGGCCCCGGTGGCGCCGGCCTTTTTCCCCTACAACCGCTGCGATGTCTGGCACTGCAGCCGGTGCGACCGGCATTTGCTGCGTTACACCGAGTTCGGCGGTTACAACGTGGATCCGCGGGTCCGCGCGCTGGCGCCCGACAACATCACCGGTTAAGCGCTCGCTATTAAATTCATAGCTGACTACGCTTGCCTGGTATGGGCTGGAGGCCAAAAAGCCACGTAATTGCCCGCAAAGACGCGAGCGCCTGGCCCTGCAGGCATGTCAGCCATCGCATTTCACGATGGCAACAACGTATATATGAGGGCAAAATAGCATATTCATCGTGCATGGAGATGACTTTTGCCGGACCCTGAACGCAACTTCGCCCGCCGTATCGACCTGACCTCGCTGCAACTGTTTGTGGCGGTGTGTGAGCTCGGCAGCATCGGCAAGGCGGCCGAGCGCGAGTTCATCGCGGCGTCAGCCGTCAGCAAGCGCCTGTCGGACCTCGAAGCCGCGCTCAACACCCCGCTGCTCTCCCGCCACACACGCGGCGTGGACCTGACGCCGGCGGGGCAAAGCCTGCTGCACCATGCGCGTTCGGTGCTGTTCAGCCTTGAGAAGATGCACAGTGAACTCAGCGAATACGCGGCCGGCGTGCGGGGCCATGTGCGGGTGCACGCCAGCATCTCGGCCATCGTGCAGTTTTTGCCGGAAGACCTGGGCGCTTTCACCGGCCTGCACCCGGAAGTCAAGATCGACCTCGAAGAACACCTGAGCACGGAAGTTGTGCGCGCAGTGCAGGAAGGCGCGGCCGACCTCGGCATCTGCAACACCGCCGACGGCATTGGTGACCTGCAGGCCCAGCCCTACCGGCAGGACCGCCTTGTGCTGATCGTGCCGCGCGGTCATCCGCTGGGCGAACAGGACGCCGTCGCGTTTGAGGACACGCTGGCCGTTGACCACGTCGGCCTGCATTCCAACAGCTCGATTTATCTGGCGATGCGCGACGCTGCTGCGCTGGCTGGCCGCACCATCAAGCTGCGCATCCACGTCACCGGCCTGGACGCGATGTGCCGCATGATCCACAACCGCCTGGGCGTGGGCGTGATGCCGCAACGCGCGTTTGAACTGATGCATAGCGTCGGCGAACTCGAAGCCGTGGCGCTGACCAATGCCTGGGCAACGCGCCAGATCGAGCTGGTGGCGCGCGACTTTTCCAGCCTGCCGGTCACGGCCCGCCTGCTCGTCGATCACCTCACTGCCGCCACAAACATCCCCGCAGCCGCTGAAAGCTAGGGCCACCTCATTAAAATCAGTCAACCACGAAGGAAAAACACATGGGACGCACCCTTTACGACAAGATCTGGGACGAACACGTCGTCCACACCGAAGAAGACGGCACCGCCATCCTCTACATCGACCGCCACCTGGTGCATGAAGTCACCAGCCCGCAGGCCTTTGAAGGCCTGCGCGAAGCCGGCCGCAAGGTCTGGCGCATCAGCTCCATCGTCGCCACCGCTGACCACAACACGCCGACCACCGGCTGGGAACTCGGTTACGACGGCATCACCGACCTGGTCAGCAAGGAGCAGATCACCACGCTGGACAGCAACATCGCCGAGTTCGGCGCGGCCGCCTATTTTCCCTTCCTGTCCAAACGCCAGGGCATCGTGCACGTCATCGGCCCCGAAAGCGGAGCCACCCTGCCCGGCATGACGGTGGTCTGCGGCGACTCGCACACGTCAACCCACGGCGCCTTCGGCGCGCTGGCCCACGGCATCGGCACCAGCGAGGTCGAACATGTGATGGCCACGCAGACCCTGCTGGCCAAAAAAGCCAAAAACATGCTGGTGTATGTGGACGGCAAACTCGCGCCCGGCCTGACCGGCAAGGACATCGTGCTGGCCATCATCGGCAAGATCGGTACCGCAGGCGGCACCGGCTACACCATCGAATTCGGCGGTCCGGCGATACGCGCACTCAGCATGGAAGGCCGCATGACGGTCTGCAACATGGCGATCGAAGCGGGCGCCCGCGCCGGCCTGGTCGCGGTCGATGAAAAAACCATCGCCTACGTCAAGGGCCGGCCACTGGCGCCCACCGGCGTTGCGTGGGACCAGGCGGTGACGTACTGGAACACCTTGCAGTCTGATACGGACGCGAAGTTCGACACCGTGGTGAAACTCGACGCCGCGCAGATCCGGCCACAAGTCACCTGGGGCACCTCGCCCGAGATGGTGCTGTCCATCGACGACCGCGTGCCCGACCCCGACAAGGAAAAAGACGCCAACAAGCGCGACGCCATCGAGCGTGCACTGACTTACATGGGCCTGCAGCCCGGCAAGGCCATCAACGACATTCTGATCGACAAGGTGTTCATCGGCTCCTGCACCAACAGCCGCATCGAGGACATGCGCGAAGCCGCCGCCATGGTGCAGAAGATCGGCCAGAAAGTGGCTGGCAATGTGAAGCTGGCGCTGGTGGTGCCGGGCTCTGGGCTGGTGAAGGAGCAGGCCGAGCGCGAAGGCCTGGACAAAATTTTTGTCGCCGCCGGTTTTGAATGGCGCGAGCCCGGCTGCTCCATGTGCCTGGCCATGAACGCCGACCGGCTGGAACCCGGCGAGCGCTGCGCCTCCACCAGCAACCGCAACTTCGAAGGCCGGCAGGGCGCCGGCGGCCGCACCCATCTGGTGAGCCCGGCGATGGCTGCGGCTGCCGCCGTGCACGGCCACTTTGTCGATATCCGAAAATTTTCCTAACCCCCTCAGGAGAGTCCTCATGAAAAAAATCACCCCGCTGATCGCACTGTCGCTGGCCGCCATCGCTTTTATGCTGGCCGGCTGCAACACCGCCCGAGGCTTTGGGCAAGACCTGCAAAAGGTCGGCGAAAAAATTGAAGACAAGGCGAAGAAATAATGAAACCCTTCACCGTGCACAAGGGCCTGGTGGCGCCGATGGATCGCGAGAACGTCGACACCGACGCCATCATTCCCAAGCAGTTCCTCAAGTCCATCCGCAAGACCGGCTTCGGACCCAACCTGTTTGACCAGTGGCGCTACCTGGACCCCGGTTTTCCCGGCCAGGACCCGGCCAGCCGCCGCCCAAACCCGGACTTCGTGCTGAACCAGCCGCGTTACCAGGGCGCCTCCATCCTGCTGGCACGCAAGAACTTCGGCTGCGGCTCCTCGCGTGAACACGCGCCCTGGGCGCTGGAACAGTACGGCTTTCGCGCCATCATCGCGCCCAGTTACGCCGATATCTTCTTCAACAACAGTTTCAAGAACGGCCTGCTGCCCATCGTCCTCAGCGAAGCCCAGGTCGGCCAGTTGTTCGACGAAGCGCTGGCTTTCCCGGGCTACCAGCTGACCATCGACCTGGAGCGCCAGGTGATCGTCAAGCCGCAGGGCGAAGAGATCGCTTTCGACGTTCAGGCCTTCAAGAAATTCTGCCTGTTGGGCGGCTACGACGACATTGGCCTGACCTTGCGTCAGAGCGACAAGATCAAGGCTTTCGAGGCCGAACGGCTGGCAACCAAACCCTGGCTGGCGAATCGCCTCGCCGCCTGAGCTTCAAGCAAAATCGGCCTCCAGCCCATGTCCAACATGGGATAGAAGCTATCAAAATCATAGTAAGCAGAGAACCTCAGACATGAAAATCGCAATCCTTCCGGGTGACGGCATTGGCACAGAAATCGTCGCCGAGGCCGTCAAGGTGCTGCGCGCGCTCGACCTGAAATTTGAAACCGAGACCGCGCTGGTCGGCGGCGCCGCCTACGACGCGCACGGCCACCCGCTGCCCGATGCCACCCTGAAACTCGCCAAAGAGTCGGACGCCATCCTGTTCGGCGCCGTCGGCGACTGGAAGTACGACACGCTGGACCGGCCGCTGCGTCCCGAGCAGGCCATCCTCGGCTTGCGCAAGAACCTGGGCCTGTTCGCCAACTTCCGCCCGGCCATCTGTTATCCGCAACTGGTGGACGCTTCCAGCCTGAAGCGCGAACTGGTCTCCGGCCTGGACATCCTGATCATCCGCGAGCTGACTGGCGACATTTACTTCGGCCAGCCGCGCGGCCGCCGTGTTTCGCCTGACGGGCACTTCCCCGGTGCCGAGGAAGCCTTCGATACCATGCGTTATTCACGCCCCGAGATCGAACGTATCGCCCACGTCGCCTTCCAGGCCGCGCGCAAACGCAGCAGCCGCGTGACCAGCGTCGACAAGGCCAATGTGCTGGAGACCTTCCAGCTCTGGAAAGACGTGGTGACCGAGGTCGGCAAGCAGTATCCCGACGTCGCACTCGACCACATGTATGTGGACAACGCCGCGATGCAGCTGGTCAAGGCGCCCAAGAAGTTCGACGTGGTGGTGACCGGCAACATGTTTGGCGACATCCTGTCCGACGCCGCCGCCATGCTGACCGGCTCTATCGGCATGTTGCCCTCGGCCAGCCTGAACACGAAGAATCAGGGCCTGTACGAACCCAGCCACGGCAGCGCACCCGATATCGCCGGCAAGGGTGTGGCCAATCCGCTGGCCACAATCCTGAGCGCGGCCATGATGCTGCGCTTCAGCCTGAACCAGCCCGAAGCCGCGGTGCGTATCGAAACAGCCGTGGACGCGGTGTTGACGCAGGGCCTGCGCACGCCGGACATCTATAACGAAGGCACGACCAAAGTCGGCACGGTGCAGATGGGTGATGCGGTGGTTGCTGCACTCAAGCAGGCTTGAAACCGTCCGCCAGCGCTGCGCCGTTGGCTGCTTGCCACAGGCCGGTCCGGCAAATGCTGCCCCGCAGCGCCGGTCCGGCCGGCCTTGATTACAATAGCCCCATGCGTCAAAACCCCGCTGTCATCCGCCTCGTCGCCGCTTCGCGCGCGATCGTCGCTGCGCCGGTTTCGACCCAGACCACCAAAACGACCACCATTAAAGGCTGACAAGCCTGGTTCGTCGTGCCCTGCCGGCTCGATGAGCCGGGCCGAAAAGCTTCATTTTTTGACTTTTTGAAGGGCGACATCATGAAACTCAAGGGCAATCTCACGGGACTCGTCGGCTGGCGCGGCATGGTCGGCTCGGTGCTGATCGACCGCATGCAGGCTGAAGGCGACTTCGACCTGATCGAGCCGGTCTTCTTTTCGACGTCCAATGCCGGCGGCAAGGCTCCGGCGCAGGCGAAAAACGAAACCGCGCTGAAAGATGCCTACGACATCGAGGCCCTCAAGAAGTGTGATGTGATCCTGACCGCCCAGGGCGGTGACTACACCTCGGAGATCTACCCCAAGCTGCGTGCGGCCGGCTGGACCGGCCACTGGATTGATGCCGCTTCGACCCTGCGCATGAATGATGACGCCATCATCGTGCTGGACCCGGTCAACCTGCCTGTGATCCAGAACGCGCTGGCCAAGGGCGGCAAAAACTGGATTGGCGGCAACTGCACCGTGAGCTGCATGCTGATGGGTGTGGGTGCGCTGTACAAGGCCGGCCTGGTCGAGTGGATGACGTCCATGACCTACCAGGCCGCGTCCGGCGGCGGTGCCCAGCACATGCGCGAGTTGCTGACCCAGTACGGCACGCTCAACGCCGAAGTGCGCGCCCTGCTGGACGACCCCAAATCCGCCATTCTTGAAATCGACCGCAAGGTGCTGGCCAGACAACAGTCCTTGTCGCCCTCGGAAATGGCCAATTTCGGCGTCCCGCTCGGTGGCTCGCTGATCCCCTGGATTGACAAGGACCTCGGCATCGGCAAAACCCGGGACGAACCCGGTTGGGGCATGAGCAAGGAAGAATGGAAAGGCGGCGCCGAAACCAACAAGATCCTTGGCCAGGGCGCCAGCTTCGGCACCGCCGAAACACCGGTGGACGGCTTCTGCGTTCGCATCGGCGCCATGCGTTGCCACAGCCAGGCGCTGACCTTCAAGCTCAAGAAGGACGTCCCGCTGGCCGACATCGAGGCCATGATCGCCGCCGATAACGCGTGGGTGAAGGTGGTGCCGAACACGCGCGAGGCCAGCATCACCGACCTGACACCCGTGGCCGTCACCGGCACCATGAACATTCCGGTCGGCCGCCTGCGCAAACTCGCCATGGGTGGCGACTACCTGGGCGCTTTTACCGTTGGCGACCAATTGCTTTGGGGCGCGGCCGAGCCGCTGCGCCGCATGTTGCGCATCCTTCTTCAAGCCTGAACAACACGGGCCGCATTCACTGCGGCCCGCGATTACCCGCCTCTGCAACCGTAACCACTTGTGTCGGGACGTTGTCGTCAGACAACAACCGAAACTTGTAAGTTGTTGCTAACCCTGCGTGTCAAAACTTAAGTGCTGTCTTAGCTTGTCAGCCTAATCCCTTGATGTTAATGTTGTTTGTCAGAAATTAGCGCAGGGGTTTTTGTGCGGACCAGCAGAATAAAATTTGATGCAGACGGAGCACCGGAGGCTCCCATTCCCATGAATCATCCTCGCCGTTGGCGTATCGGAGCGGTGGCTGCCGCCATTGCCCTGTCCGGCAGTTTCGCCAGTTTGCCGGTTCTGGCCCTGAGCCTGGGCCGGATCACCGTCCAGTCCGCACTCGGCGAACCGTTGCGCGCTGAAATCGACATTGCCGAGATCAATGCCGAGGAAGCCGCCACCCTGCGCGCCAGCGTTGCCAATGCCGACGCCTTCAGGGCCGCCGGTCTTGAGTACAGCGCCGCCGTCACGAATGTACAAATCACCCTTCAGCGCCGGCCCGATGGCCGTTCTTTTCTGCGTCTGAGCAGCAACAGGCCTGTCAGCGAACCGTTTGTTGACCTGATTCTGGAGGCTCGCTGGGCATCCGGGCGCATCGTGCGTGATTACACGATGTTGTTTGATCCGCCCAACCTGCGCGCCGCGACGCAGCCCATGCCCGCGCCGACCCCGCCCATGGTGTCGCGGCCTCCCGCCCCCATCGCCACGCTGCCGCCGGCACCAGCGCCGGCACCGGCGCCCTTTTCACCGCCCAGCCCGCCTGCCGTCCGGTCTGCTGCTGCGCCAACACCGGCGCCGGCTGTCACAAGCCGTGCGCCTTCACCCGGCGGCCAGACCGTCACCGTCAAAGCCGGAGACACTGCTGGCAAGATTGCGGCACAGACCAAACCCGCCAACGTCTCTCTGGACCAGATGCTGGTGGCACTGCAACGCAGCAACCCGGATGCCTTCATCGGTGGCAATGTCAACCGCATCAAGGCGGGCGCCGTGCTGGAAGTGCCGGGTACCGACCAGATTGAAGCGGTCTCTGCGAGTGAGGCCAGCCGGACCATCGTCGCGCAAAGCCGTGACTTCAACTCTTTCCGCCGCAAACTCGCAGAAAGCGCGCCGGTCACCCAAGCCGCTGGTGCCGACCGACAAGCTACAGGCCAGATCCAGGCCAAGGTGGAAGACAAAACAGCGGCCGCCGCAACGCCCGACAAGCTGACCCTGTCCAAAGGCGCGGTTCAGGGCAAGGCTGCAGCGGAAGAAAAAATTGCGCAGGACCGCCAGTCCAAGGAAGCGGCGGCACGTGTCGCCGAGCTGTCAAAAAATATCGCCGACTTGAACAAATTGGGCAGCCCGGCCGCGCCAGCGCCGGCTGCGGCACCGGCTGCGCCGGTACCCGCACCCGCATCCGCACTGGCTACCCCTGCGCCCGGTGTCGCAGTTGCCAGCCCTGGCGCCCTGCCGGGCACTTTGCCTGCTGCGCCCGCTGCGACCGTACCGGCTACGCCCATGGCTCCGGCCAGCAGCGCCGCAGCCGTCATGGCACCGGCCACGACGGCCGCCCTGCCCGCCGCCAGCGCTGCGGTAAGCGCCACCCCTGCAGCCAGTGCGGCGGCATCGGCGCCAGCGCCCGTGAAAAAACCCGTGGTGGTGCCACCCCCGCCGCCGCCAGAACCAAGCCTGGTGGACGAACTGCTTGAAAACCCCCTGCTCCTCGCCGGCGCCGCCATCTTGCTGCTGCTGTTGCTGGCACTGGGTGTTTACCGTTCCCGCCAGCGCAAAAACTCCGTCGCCGTCGACAGCTCCTTCCTTGAAAGCCGCCTGCAGCCCGACTCCTTTTTTGGCGCCAGTGGCGGTCAGCGGATCGACACCAATGATGCCAATGTCACCGGCTCGTCCATGGTGTATTCACCGAGTCAGCTTGATGCTGCCGGCGACGTGGACCCGGTGGCTGAAGCCGATGTCTATCTGGCCTACGGTCGCGACCTGCAGGCCGAGGAAATCCTCAAGGAAGCGATACGCGTCAGTCCCACCCGCATTGCCATCCACGCCAAGCTGATGGAGATCTACGCAAAACGCCGCGACGCCGCGGCGTTTGCGGCCGTCGCCGCAGAGGCGTTCAACCTGACCAGGGGACAAGGGGGCGACTGGGCACACATGGCGGAGATGGGTCGTGATCTGGACCCCGGCAACCCGATGTACCAGCCGGATGGCCAGCCCGCCTCCGCAGCAGTGGCTGCAGTGGCAGCAATGGGAATCGCCAGTGCCCCTTTTGCAACCCAAAGCGCGCCGCAAGCACTGCAAACAGCACCTGAGCCTGAAGCATCGGCGGTTGACTTCGACCTCGATCTCGATTTTTCGATGGGAGACGACGCGCCTGCGCCTGCGCCCGCACCTGTCGCACGCACAGAGCAGACTCTGGCCATGCCGTCCATCACGGCGGCAGCCCCACTGGACAACGGGATGGACTTCAGCTCAGCGGCGCTGGACATGCCGACATCGGCGCCGGTAACGGCACTTGCCGAACCCCTGCCAGAGATGGATCCTGGCCTGACTTTCGTCACCGACGAGCCCGCCGCCGCCGCCACGGCGTCCACCCCGCTGGACACATCGGGCGGCATGCTGGAGTTCGACATGGGCGCCCTGTCGCTGGACCTTGACGGTCCGACCACCGAGAGCCAGGACATCGCGTCCGCGCCCACTCCTGCGCCCGCCATGGCACCCGCCATGGACCTGGAAGATCCGCTGGAAACCAAGTTTGCGCTGGCTGAAGAGTTCCGCGCGATTGGCGACGTTGATGGCGCACGCTCACTGGCCGAGGAAGTGATGGCGCAGTCGGCTGGTTCGCTCAAGGCCAAGGCCCAGGCCTTCCTCAACGCCCTGGCCTGAAGGTCTTGCACCGTTTCCCTGAGAGCCCCCCGTGAGGATCGCTCTGGGCCTGAGCTACAACGGCGGCGCCTACGAAGGCTGGCAGAGCCAGCTGTCCGGCAGGACCGTGCAGGACCAGCTCGAAAAAGCACTCGGCAAGTTTGCCGACCAGCCGATACGCACCCTGTGTGCGGGACGCACCGATGCGGGTGTCCATGCGCTGATGCAGGTGGTGCACTTCGACACCGCGCTTGCGCGCGAGTTGCCCTCCTGGGTGCGTGGCACCAATGCCTTTCTTCCGCGCGATATTGCCGTGCAATGGGCACGCGCAGTCCCCGACACCTTCCACTGCCGCGGCAGCGTCACCAGCCGGCGTTATGCCTATGTGCTGCTGGAGTCACCGGTGCGCCCCAGCGTCGAGGCCGGCCGCGTGGGCTGGGTCTACCGACCACTTGACGGCGCAGCAATGCGCGAAGCCATCACCCACCTGATTGGCGAACACGACTTCTCGTCCTTCCGCGCTGCGCAGTGTCAGGCCAAGACCCCGGTCAAGACCCTCACGCGCATCGACCTGTCCCAACGTGCCGGCTACTGGCGTTTCGAATTCGAGGCCAATGCCTTTTTGCACCACATGATCCGCAACATCATGGGCTGCCTGGTCACCATCGGCCAGGGTCAGCAGCCGCCCGGCTGGATGGCCGAAGTACGCGACGCGCGACGCCGGGACGTGGCCGCGCCGACCTTTTCGCCGGATGGCTTGTATTTCCTCGGGCCCCGATATGACCCCGCTCACGGCCTGCCCGAACAGACAGCAGCCTATGATTGGCTACCATGACATTTGTACCCGCCCCCTCATCACCACCGGCGCGAACCCGGATCAAGATTTGCGGCCTGACGCGTGAGGAAGACGTGGACGCGGCCGTGGCGGCGGGGGTGGATGCGGTGGGGTTTGTCATGTACGCGCCCAGCCCGCGCAGCGTCAGCGCAGAACGCGCGGCCGAGCTGGCCAGCCGCCTGCCGCCTTTTGTGACGCCGGTGCTGCTTTTCGTGAACGAAACGGCGGCCACCATCGCGGCGGCCTGCACCTTGGTGCCGACCGCCCTGCTGCAGTTCCATGGGGATGAAACGCCCGAAGACTGCCTGCAGGCCGGTCGGCCTTTCATGCGCGCGGCCCGCATCCCATTGGATGAAAGCCCCGGCAATAGCGCTGCGGCTTTTGATCTCGTAAAATATGCTCAGGACTTCAAAACCGCCCAGGCCATCCTGCTCGACGCCCATGTCGACGGATTCGGGGGTGGCGGAAAAACTTTCAATTGGTCACTTCTTCCTCCAAGCGTCAACGCTCACCTCGTTTTGTCTGGTGGACTCACACCTGCAAATGTGACCGATGGCATTTCGCAAGTGCGGCCGCGTTGTAAAACGCTGGCCGTCGATGTCAGTTCGGGCGTCGAGATTTCGAAAGGAATCAAAAGCGCCGACAAGATTCATCACTTCGTCGCAGCCGTTCGCGCTGCCGACGACTTACTTGCAGGACACCATGTACGACTACCAACAACCTGACACGACAGGTCACTTCGGAATTTACGGCGGCAGCTTTGTCTCCGAAACACTCACCCACGCGATCAACGAACTGAAGGCTGCGTACGCCAGGTACCAGCACGACCCCGAATTCCTCGCCGAATTCCAGTACGAGCTCGCGCATTTTGTCGGACGCCCCTCGCCGATCTACCACGCGGCGCGCACCAGCCGTGAACAGGGCGGCGCGCAGATTTACCTCAAGCGTGAAGACCTCAACCACACGGGTGCGCACAAGATCAACAACACCATCGGCCAGGCCATGCTGGCCAAACGCATGGGCAAGCCGCGCGTCATCGCCGAGACCGGCGCCGGACAACACGGCGTGGCCACCGCCACGATCTGCGCGCGTTATGGCCTGGAATGTGTGGTCTACATGGGCAGCGAAGACGTCAAGCGCCAGAGCCCCAATGTCTACCGCATGAAACTGCTGGGCGCCACCGTGGTGCCGGTCGAATCGGGCAGCAAGACGCTCAAAGACGCACTCAACGAGGCCATGCGCGACTGGGTCGCCAATGTCGACAACACCTTCTACATCATCGGCACGGTCGCCGGCCCGCATCCCTACCCGATGATGGTGCGCGACTTCCAGAGCGTGATCGGCGAGGAATGCCTGGTACAGATGCCCGAAATGACCGGCGGCAAACAGCCCGACGCGGTGATTGCCTGCGTCGGCGGCGGCAGCAACGCCATGGGCATCTTCCACCCCTACATCGCCCACGAAGCCACGCGGCTGATCGGTGTCGAAGCCGCCGGTGAAGGCATGGACAGCGGCAAACACTCGGCTTCGCTGCAACGTGGCGTCCCCGGCGTGTTGCACGGCAACCGCACCTACGTGCTGCAAAACGAGGACGGCCAGGTGACCGAGACCCACAGCATCAGCGCTGGCCTCGACTATCCCGGTGTCGGCCCCGAACATGCATTTTTGAAAGATATTGGCCGCGCCGAATATGTCGGCATCACCGACGCCGAGGCGCTGTCCGCCTTTCATTACCTGTGCCGCACCGAAGGCATCATTCCCGCGCTTGAGTCCAGCCACGCGGTGGCCTACGCGATGAAACTGGCCAAAACCATGCGGACCGACCAGTCCATTCTGGTCAACCTGTCGGGTCGCGGTGACAAGGACATCGGCACCGTGGCCGACCTGTCACAGGCCAGCTTTTATTGCAGGCCCTCGTGTCAGGGGCAAGGCATCAAGGGCGGCCTGAGCGTGGTGGAGGTGCTGCGATGAGCCGTATCGAGCCCACCCTGGCTGCGCTGCGGGCTGCAGGTCGCAAGGCCTTGATCCCTTATGTCACAGCCGGCTTTCCCTTTGCCGACATCACGCCTGAACTCATGCATGGCATGGTCGCTGGCGGGGCCGACGTGATCGAGCTCGGCGTGCCGTTTTCAGACCCCAGTGCCGATGGCCCGGTGATCCAGAAAGCCGGCGACCAGGCGCTGGCTCTGGGCATCGGCCTGGTGCAGGTGCTGGAGATGGTTCGCCTGTTCCGCCAGAAAGACGGTACGACGCCCGTCGTGCTGATGGGTTACGCCAACCCGATCGAAGCCTACGACATCAAACGCGGCAAGGATGCGTTTGTGCGCGATGCGGCTGCAGCCGGCGTCGACGGTGTGTTGGTGGTCGACTACCCACCCGAGGAATGTGTGGCCTTCGCCGCCACCCTGCGCAGCCACGGCATGGACCTGATCTTCCTGCTCGCGCCCACCAGTACCGACGATCGCATGGCGCAGATCGCCAGGGTGGCCAGCGGTTATGTGTACTACGTGTCGCTCAAGGGCGTGACCGGGTCCGGCGCGCTGGATTTGGGCGCCGTCGAGGCCATGCTGCCGCGCATCCGCCAGCACGTCAGCGTGCCGGTCGGCGTTGGTTTTGGCATCCGCGATGCAGCGACGGCCAGGGCCATCAGCCGGGTCGCCGATGCGGTGGTGATCGGCAGCCGCATCATCCAGCTCATCGCAGGTCAGCCGCGCGAACAGGCGGTGCCGCTGGTGCGAGATTTCCTGGCTGGTGTACGCACGGCGCTGGACCAGCCGGCGGACTGAATCAAACGCAAGACAGCGCATAATCCCCTTTCTTTACCGGTTTTGCCCCCGCCGGCGCCTTGCGCGCCGGCCCCGGCAGCTCTTCACAAGGACGACTTCATGTCTTGGCTGGAAAAACTCCTCCCCCCCAAAATCACCCCGACCGACCCGACCGAGCGCCGCAGCGTGCCCGAGGGCCTGTGGGTCAAGTGCCCAAGTTGCGAGGCCGTGCTTTACAAGACCGATCTGGAAAAAAACCAGAACGTCTGCCCGCAGTGCAGCCACCACCACCGCATGGACGCCCGCGCCAGGCTGGATTCGTTTCTGGACCCGGAAGGCCGCTACGAAATCGGCCAGGAAGTGCTGCCTGTCGACCCGCTCAAGTTCAAGGACAGCCGCAAATACCCGGAGCGCCTGAAAGAAGCGCTGGAAAACACCGGCGAGACTGACGCGCTGATCGTCATGGGCGGCGCGGTGCACAGCATCGGCGTGGTGGTCGCCTGTTTTGAATTTGACTTCATGGGCGGCAGCATGGGCAGCGTGGTCGGCGAGCGTTTTGTGCGTGGCGTGCATGCCGCCATCGAGCAGAAAGTGCCTTTCATCTGCTTCACCGCCACCGGCGGCGCCCGCATGCAGGAAGGCCTGCTGAGCCTGATGCAGATGGCAAAAACCAATGCCTCCCTGACCCGCCTGGCCAAAAAAGGCCTGCCTTACATCAGCGTGCTGACCGACCCGACCATGGGCGGTGTCAGCGCCGGCTTCGCGTTTGTTGGCGACATCGTGATTGCCGAGCCCAAAGCGCTGATCGGTTTTGCCGGGCCCCGCGTGATCGAATCCACGGTGCGCGTGACCCTGCCGGAAGGCTTTCAGCGCGCCGAGTTTTTGCAGACCAAGGGTGCGGTGGACTTCATCTGCGACCGCAGGGAACTTCGCAAAACCGTGGCCAACTCGCTGGCCATGCTGCTGCGCCAGCCGGCCGACGCCGTCTTGTGAAAGCCGGCATCGTTCGTCACTGACAGGGGCTGTGGAAGCCAAGTCCGGCATTCCCCTGACTTGCCGCATAAACCGAGTAGCCCGGCCTTAGTCCCCCCGCCGAGAACCGACCTTGTCGCCACCTGAGCGGGAGGGGCGGTTCTTGTCCCATATGGCCAGCAGGATCAGGCTGTAGCTGATCAGGCGAATCCCGTAGTAGACCGGAAACTCCTCACGTATCTCGCCTGCCCACACCATGTAGCTGCGGTTCACGGCTTCCAGCCAGAACGAGGCTGCAAAAAACAGGAAGAACCGGTCTCGGGTTTTCCACCAGAAGCGGAAAAAAAACAGCCCTGCAGCCAGGGACGCCAGCGTGATCGCGCCTGAAAGAAAGTTTTCCATGGTGTGTTCCTCTTTCTTTCCTAGTCGTCTTGCCAGATCAGGCCGTACAGGAGCAGCATCAGGGCCACCAGTGCCGAAGACAGGCGCCAGATTGACAAATTCACATCCAGAAAGACCAGCTTGTCGAGCACCAGAATCATGTTGTTGAGCGCCAGCGCCGAAAAACACAAACCGCTCCAGAACAACAACGGAAAGCCGCTGCGCCGGTAACTGCGCAGCAACAGCCAGGCGCAGAGCAGCGATGTCAGCGCACACAGAAGGTAAATCAGTTCAGGCATCGGGCTTCTTTCGCCAAATGAACGCATTGGCAAACTTTTCAGCCTTGCGTTCGTGGGTCGCGTGGATCAGGTGGGTCACTTCAACCAGGTGAGCGGCATAAAACTCCGCCAGCCGGTCCACCATGGCGGCCAGTTCGGGGGTTTCGGGCCGGTAGCAGTAACTGGCGTCGGCACCCTCGGCGGGCACCACCACGTTGGCCGCAAGCAGGGCCTGCAGCAGTTCCTCGGACTTCTTTTCAACGATGAACAAGCGGCGGGCGAGCCGGCGCGTGTCCCAGGGCGATTCGGGCTCTCGCCGCAGCAGCAGCGTCGCTTCAAGATAAGGCACCGACCTCACGTTCATCAGGATGAAACTCCTGAGGTCTGGCGGCACCGTCGGTTTGCTCATGGATTTTTTCAGGAATCGGTATGAGAAAAGGTCGGGGGCATGTGTCTGCTTGCGGGATACTGAATATTATGCCGCGACAGCGCGCTGCATATCAGTCAACAGGCCGGTGTCCGCTGGCCGTTCCGGAAATCAACCATGCTCCAGATACTCAAGCTGTGTTTTTCCTATCCGGACCGTACCCTATTCACGGACTGGTCGGCGTACGTCGGGCCCGGCGTGACACTGATTCGCGGCGGGGACGGGCGCGGCAAGAGCCCCTTGCTGCGCTTGCTGGCCGGGTTGTTGGCGCCGGATGCTGGCGAGTTGCATATCCATGGTGTGTCACTGCACGATGCGCCCGAGGTCTACCGCGCCAAGGTATTTTTCATCGAGCCGCGCACAGAGGCCTTCGACGCGTTGACGCCGGTGCAATATTTCGACATGCAACGCCTGCGCCACCCGGCTTTTGACGACCGATTGCTCGCTCAACTGGTGGACGGCCTGTCGCTGGAAGAGCAGATGGCCAAGCAGCTCTACATGTTGTCCACGGGCTCGAAGCGCAAGGTGTTTCTGGCAGCGGCGTTCGCCTCGGGTGCCGCCGTCACGCTGCTGGACATGCCGTTTGCAGCGCTGGACAAAGCGTCCATCGGCTTTGTGATGGGCCTGCTGGAAGACGCGTCCGCTCACAGCGAACGCGCGTGGGTTGTCGCCGACTACGCAGCGCCCGCCAACGTGCGGCTGGCAAGCGTGATCGATCTGGGCGATTAGTCCCCTGCTCAGTGTCCGCCCGCTCAGCACTATCAAATCAATAGCTATTAACGACAGTTGGATATGGGTTGGAGCCCCGTTTGACTATCAAACTCGTACCTGTGGCGAAGCCGGCAACCCTGGCCGCGACTGCGGGCACAGGTTTGCCAGCAACCTCGTCGGCCGGGCGGATGGCGCAGGGCGCATACACGTCCAGCGCGCGCTGGTACACGCGGGTCTGTATGCCGAGCAGGCCAAGCACCGAATGAAAGTAGTTGTCGTGCGACACCGGCCGATCAGCTCGCTCGCGCAGGCAGGCGGTGGTCACCGCCGTTCGCTGCGCGAAGCCGGCCGAGGTCCAGGTGATCCACGGCACCTGCTTCTGGACATCGGGCGCAATCATGTATGGCATGCCGTGCAGGTAGAGCTTGTTCTCGCCGAGCGACTCGCCGTGGTCGGCCACGTACACCATCGCCGGGTCGTAGGCAGCCTGATTTTTCTTGAGCCAGTTGATGGTTGATGACAGGAAATGGTCGGTGTAAGCGATGGAGTTGTCGTAGGCATCAACCAGGGCGCTTCGGCTGCAGGCCTGCAGATCGTTGTCCGCGCATTCGGGACCGAAACGCTTGAACGCAGCCGGCGAGCGCAGGTGGTAGGCCGGGCCGTGGCTGCCCATCTGGTGCAGCACCACCACCAAGCCGCGCGCGCGGCGCTCTGCCGGCAGCGCCGCGATGCGTTGGTCCAGCCCTTCGAGCATGATGCCGTCGAAGCATTCACCGCCGGGGCACAGCTGCGGGTGCGCCAGACCGGTGGTGCTGAAGTTGGGTACCCGGTCACAGGTGCCCTTGCAGCCAGACTGGTTGTCCAGCCAGAGCACAGCCAGGCCGGCGTGCTGGATCACGTCAAGCAACCCTTCGGAACTGTGCGTGCGCGCATCAAAACCTTCGCGACCCAGGCCAGAGAACATGCAGGGTACCGACGCTGCGGTGCTGGTACCGCAGGACCGGACTTCGCGAAAACTGGCCACATCCTGACGCGCCAGTTCGGGCGTGGTGTCGCGTGAGTAGCCGTTGATGCCGAAGTTGCCGCTGCGCCCGGTTTCACCGAGTACCAGCACCAGCAGCGGCGGACGGGCGGCTGCAGGCTGCGCTGCGCGCGCATCCAGCCCCAGCGGCAGCAAGGCCGTGTTCGTGTGGCGCAGTGGCTGACTCGCCAGGTAGCCCAGCGCGTACACCGCATTGAGCGGATTGACCAAGTAACGCAGCTCCTTGTGGTTGCGCATGGTGGATGCCAGCGGGCTGAAGCTGACCAGCACCAACGCCAGCAGGGCCAGCAGCGCGGCCCCTGCCTGCAGCAGGTTGTGCGCTATCCGGCGCGGCCAGCGGCCATGGTCGACCGGCCAGCGCCACAGCGTCAAGCAGGGCAGCGCGCCCAGCAACAGGAGTACCGCGGCAAGCTTCAGGCTCAGCAGGTCGCGCACCTCGCTGGTGTTGGTCTGCAACGCGTTGATGATCATCGATGTATCAATGACCACGTGGTAGGCCAGCATGAAGTGCGCGACCGGGGCCGACGCCATCAACAAAAGGGCCAGCACCGGTTTGAGCGTCCAGCGCCAGGCCAGCAGGCTCAGCAGCAGCACCAGCACAAGGGCAATGATCAGCGCAAAGGCGACCGCGAACACCCCGCCGCCGACCTGCTGGAACAGGCCCAGCTCGCGCATCGCCAGCCACAGCGGCAAGTTGGCGACCGTGGCCAGCCAGGCGCTCACGGCAAGAATCAGGCAGCCGGGATGCCTGAATCTGCGTCGCCATACATCCGGCAAGGGCACGGCTTCATTCTGCGCCGGCCAGGCAGGGGCCCGCGCGCTCATGCGGCTTGGCCCATGTCGGCGCATACCGGGCCGCAAGCCATGCGCGCAAACAGGCCGTCCATCGCCCAGGCCACACACCAGCAGATGAATGCCGTCCACAAGGTATGGCTGGTGAAATGCGCGCCACGGATTTGCTGCGCCACGCCCAGCACCAGCCCGGCCAGCAGCGAGGCAGCCAGCCAGCGGCGAGCCATCACGGGCGCTGTCCCGCGCCAAGCGAAGTAACCACCCACAAAGGCAAAACCTGAGGAGGCGTGGCCAGCCGGAAAACACCCGCCGCTGCCGCCGTCCGGCGAGAGCAGATGTTGCCAGTGCGGTATGTACTGCGCCACGCCGCCAAAGTCGACCAGACTCGAAGGGCAGCTTGCAGTGCTGAATGATTTCAGCGCACTGACCACCAGCACGGCCAGCAGCGTGGTGCTTGCCAGTTGCAGGCGGCGATGTATCGCCAGCCGGCGGAGCCGGCCTACCGGCCACCAGACTGCCACACACAGCCCCAGCGCCAGCAGCCAGGCCAGGCGTTTGGCACCGTCGTGCAGCACCGTCGTCAGGAAGGGATTGTCACGCAGCGCAAACCCGCCCACCCCGCCGAACCAGTGCGCCAGCGCCAGGTCCAGCCCCGAGAGGTCCCAGGCCAGCAGCAGCAGGGCCAGCGCAGCGGTGAGGACCGCCACTTGTCTGTCTGAAAAATTTTGCATGAGCGCAGCTTCGGCGTCCTGTCTTAAGTCTTCCTTAAGGCCCCTCAAGCACAATGCGGCATGCGTGTACTGGTCGTTGAAGATGATGAAGGCATTGCCACTGGCCTACAGGCCCACTTCCGGCAGCTTGGCTGGGCGGTGGACTTGACGAACGGCGTTGAGAGCGCCTGGACCGCGCTGCGCGTCGAGCCTTTCGATCTGGTGCTGCTTGACCTGGGGCTGGGCGACGGCGACGGCGCCGAGGTGCTGCGGCGCCTGCGCCAGGCGCCGGTGGACCGGTTGCCGGACGCGGCCACGCCGGTACTGGTCATGACGGCGCGCGATCAGGTCGCCGCGCGCATCGAATGCCTGGATATGGGCGCCGACGACTATGTGACAAAACCCTTTGACCCCGACGAGCTGGCCGCGCGCATGCGCGCCCTGCGCCGACGCTCGGTCGGCAGGGCGCAAGCACTGCTCAAGGTCGGCGAGCTTGAAATCGACCCCGCCAATCACAGCGTGCGACTGGCCGGCCAGCCGGTGGAACTGTCGGCACGCGAGTTCGGCGTGCTGCTGGCGCTGGTCGAAGTACGTCCGCGCGTGTTGTCACGCCCGCAAATTGAAGCGCGGCTGTACAGCTGGGACCAGGCGTTGGACAGCAACGCGGTGGAGGTTCATGTGCACCACCTGCGCAAAAAACTCGGTGAAGGGGTCATCCGCACCCTGCGCGGTGTCGGTTACTTTGTTCCGGAGGACAAGGGATGAATCTGCAACGCTCGCTGACGCTGAGTCTGATGGCCTGGGCCATGGGCGCCCTGCTGGTGGTCTGGGGCGGCTTTGTGGTTCTCGGCTACCAGACGGGCATCCATGAGGCCGATGAATTGACCGACGGTCATCTGGCCAGCGTAGCCCTGCTGCAACTGGCGCAAAATCCGGGACCTGTGAGCGCGCGCGGCGATGCGGGCAGTCTGCCCGGCCTGGCCAGCCTGAAGAGCCATGACTATCAGCGCTCCATGAGTGTGGTGGTATGGAATGGCGCAGGCCAGGTGCTACAGCGTACCGGCGAAGCGCCGGAGTTGGCGTTCAACGTGCGGGAAGGTTTTGAAACGCTGCAAGTGGGCTCCCCTGCTGTCGGATGGCGCGCCTTCTCGCGCTGGGATGGACCGGACCGCCAGAAAAAAGTCACCGTGCTGCTGAGCGTTCGCGAGCGCGACGACCTGGCGCAGGATATTGCCGAGCAGATTGCCGAGCCCGGCTTCTGGCTGCTGCCGGTGGTCGCGCTGGCCTTGGGTCTGGCGATACGCCGGGGACTGCGGCCGCTGTACGCGCTGGCGCGCGACGTGAACGCACTGGACATCCACCAACCCGCGCCGCTGCGCAGCCCGCATCAGCAACGCGAGTTCACGGCGGTGGTCAATTCGATCAACACACTGGCAGCGCGTTACCAGGCGGCGGTATCCCATGAGCGGGAGCTGGCCAGCGAACTCGCGCATGAGTTGCGCACACCGCTGGCCTCACTGACGCTGCAAGCCCATGCCCTGCGTGAGTCCACCACGGGCGCCGCGCATGATGCCTTGCTGGTCCAGCTCGAACGCGACGCCTTGCGTGCCGGTCAGGTGTTATCCAACCTGCTGGCTCTGGCTCGCGCCAGCCGCACCGAGCTGGTTGAAACAATGCAAAGCGTGGATCTGGACGCGGTCGCCCGCGCCGAAGTCGCCGAGTTCGGCCAGGCCGCGCTGGACAGCGGCCATGAGCTGGCGCTGTCCAGCCCCGGCCCCTTCGTCCTGACCGGCCATCCGGTGTTGCTGGGTCTGGTGCTGCGCAACCTGATCGAAAACGCATTGAGTCACACACCGGTGGGAACCAGCGTCGAGGTGCAACTCGACCCGCATGCACGCTGGCTGCAGGTTTGTGACACGGCCATCCAGGAATCGGCCACCCCCGCACTAAACGCTAAGCGGCATCATTCACTGGGTCTGGGTTCGGGCCACCGCGTGGTGGGAAAAATTGCGGCGATTCACGGGGCCAAATTTGAAGAAGCGCACCCGCCTGCCGGTTTCAACCGTTGCTACCGCGTGGTGTTTCGCGAGTCATCGGCACTGTCACCAAGCACCTCATCAATCGGAGTGCACTATTAAATTAATAGCTATTCACGACCGCTGGATATGCGCTGGAGGCACTTTTCGTTGTCAAACCATCAATCCCGCTTCTTTTTTTCCAACGCTGTCGACAGCGCAGCATTCCTCTGTACATTGACTCGCCACACCACGGCACAGAACTGTCGCCAGAGGATACCTGGAGGCGAACGAAGACCGCATGATGAACCCGGCCTTTACCAGCATCGATCAGAGGGTCCGTATCGAAACACCCCTATAATTTTCCCTGATTCACTGTCCCGGACTTTCATTGCATGCGTCGGCTTGTTGCCACTGTTCTTATGCTTTTTGTCTTCGCTCAGGCTTTTGCCGCGGGCGTTCAGGGGACAACACTTGCGCATGGCAATACCGAAGAAGCCGAACACACCTTGATGCACTGGGAGGGCGTCACGCATCACCATGATGCGCAAGGCGCCACTCACCAGGACAACTCCGACGAGTCCACCCAGCACATCCTGGCCGACATTGCGCTGGGAGCCGCTGTCGTTTTACTGCCAGCGCCACCCGCCTCGTTTTCCCCCGAACGCGCCCCGCCGCCACGCGCCACCTCAGACGCCTCCGGACCTTCTGCGTATCCGGACGGTCTCCGACGACCTCCCCGCCTGCTTGCCTGACATCCGCCGCACTTGACGCTCGTCGCGAGCGCTGAGTTGTCCATCGGAGCGACCTCTTCGCCCACACAAACGCGCACGCTCTGCGTCTGCGCCTGGGCTGGTTGCCATTGATTCGTCAGGAGTCCCGTGAAATTTCCCCTCTCAGGCCGTGTGCCTGGTGTTCTCACAGCAGGCGTGCTGGGTTGCGTTCTTTTGAGCGCCTCATTTGCCCAGCCTTCAGCATCTGCTCCCGCTGGCGTCGCGAGCGCGGGTAAGGTCACACTTGCCCAGGCGTCCGAATCGGCCTGGCAACGTGCCGTGCAGGCACGCGAGGCCGACGGCCAGATTTTTCGTGCGCAGGCTGAGCGGCTGGCCGCGTCCAGCCTGTGGGCGGCGCCGCCCGCATTGGAACTTTCCCATCGCAACGACCGATGGCAGACCAACCAGGGGCGGCGTGAATCCGAGATTGGTCTGGCGTGGCCGCTGTGGCTACCCGGCCAGCGCGCAGCGCGTAATGCCGTCGTTGATGCCGAGCTTGATCTGGGTCAGGCCGCAGTCCAGGCCGGCCGCTTGCACTTCGCCGGCCTGGTTCGCGAAGCCTCGTGGCGACTTGCCGCACAGAACGCAGAGGTCGGGCTGGCCGATGTACAAGCAGGGTATTTGAAGGGTATCGCCGAGGATGTGGATCGCCGTGTCAAAGCCGGCGATCTGGCGCATGCTGACGCCCTGGCAGCCAGGGCAGAGCTGCTGTCGGCCATCGCGGCGCAAAGCGCTGCCCGCGACCGCCTCCGCGCTTTGCAGTCGGAGTGGGCGGTCCTGACCGGTCAGCAAGCCATCCCGGATGCACGGGAGACGCTGACGGTCACCGGCCCTGACCTGTCGTCCCACCCCGATGTGCGTCTGGCTGAACTGACGGTCGAACGTGCCCGCAAGCGGCTGGACGTCGTCAGCGTTTCGCGGCGCGAGCCTCCGGAGCTGATTTTCCGACTCAGGCAAGACGTGCCGGGACGCGCGGAACCCGCGCAAAACAGCATGGGCATCGGCGTGCGCATTCCCTTTGGCACCGACGGCCGAAATCAACCCCTGCAGGCTGCCGCGCAGAGCGAACTGGACGTCGCGCAAACCTCGGCCCAGCGCTTGCGTGATCGCCTGTCTGCCGAAGCGGCTGTCGCGTACGCCGCTGTTGTATCGACGCAAGAGCAACTGGACGCCGAGCGCACACGCGCCGGGCTGCTTCGTGAACGTGCCCTTCTGATTGACCGATCCTTCAAGGCGGGCGAAACGCCCCTGCCCGAACTGCTGCGTTCGCTCAATGCAGCCTCGCAGGCAGACGCGGCCCTGGTTCGACAACAAAACGCGGCAGGCCTGGCCCGTGCCCGGCTTCAACAAACCCTCGGAATCATCCCATGAAATATTTTCCCGTCTTCCTGCGTCGGCTTGTGAACGGCCTCTTGGGGACGCTGTTTGCTGCCGCCACGGCCTTTGCCGCACCAGGTGCCCACGGTCCCAATGGCGAACACCTGGACGCGCCTGCCGCCTCGGGCGGTGCGATAAATTCTGCGCCGCGGTTCGAGGCCCAGTCGGACATGTTCGAGGTGGTCGGCCGGTTGCAGGGCGGCGAGTTCTCAATGCTGATCAACCGCTTTGCCACCAATGAGCCGGTCCTCGACGCCAAAGTAGAGATCGAGTCTGGCGCGCTCAAGGCGCAGGCCAGGTTTCATGCAGACCTCGGCGACTACGCGGTGGACGACGCTGCAATGCTCAAAGCCCTGTCCTTGCCGGGCGAACATCCGCTGGTGATCACTGTCCTGGCCGGCACCGAGGCTGACCTGCTGGACGGCAGCTTGCGTGTCACGGCTGCGGCCGAGGCCCATGGTCACGGGGCGTCTTATTGGGTTGGGGGGGCACTCGCGGTCGCCGTTTTTCTGGCAGCCGGGTTTTACTACAGCCGCAGATCAAAAAGCCCGCGCACGCCGGGCATGGGAGCAGTGCAATGAACATCATGTCACGCCAGTTTTTGACGAATTTTCGCAAGCCCATTGTTTCTTTCAGGACACTCGTTCTGGCAACAGGCGTACTTGCAGCCGCAGCCACCTGGGCCGCCCCCGGCGCGCATGGTCCCAATGGCGATCACCTGAACGCCCCTGCCACCGGCAATACCTCTGGACTGGCCCGTCTGGCCGATGGCAGCGTCAACGTCCCGATGCTGGCGCAACGCCGCATGGGTATCCGGACCCAGCTCACCGTTGAATCATCGGCCGCAGCAACCATGGAGCTGTCGGGCAAAGTGGTGATGGACCCGAATGCCGGTGGACGTGTTCAGGCCGTGCATGGCGGCAGCGTCCAGGCCGGCCCACGCGGTTTGCCGGTTGCTGGCCAGGCGGTACGCCAAGGCGAGGTGCTGGCTTATGTTCAGCACCACGCAGAGCCCTATGCGCTGGCCAACCAGCAGGCGCTGCGGGCAGAACTCCGGAGCAACCGCGATCTGGCGGCCCAGCGCGTGCAGCGCCTGCAGTCCCTCGAAGGAACGGTTCCGCGCAAGGACATCGAAGCGGCACAGGCTGAACTGCAAAGCCTCACGGCCCGCGAGAAAAGCATCAGCGCCAGCCTGGGTGCGCGTGAAGCGCTGGTCGCGCCCGTGTCCGGTGTGATTGCACGGGCCGACGCGGTGCTGGGGCAGGTCGTGGAGGCCAGGGATGTGCTGTTCGAAGTGATTGACCCTGCCCGCGTTCTGGTCGAAGCGACGACGGCTGACCCGGCCCTGCCAGCACGCCTGGGTGACGCCAGTCTGCAGGGCCTTACCGGCGTGAAGTTGCAACTGCTGGGTGCGGGGCGCAGTCTGCGCGATGGTGTGCTGCCGCTGACCTTTCGGGCCGCAGCTGACAAGGCCGGAACAACCCTGCCTCTGGCAGTGGGGCAGCCCGTCACGGTGGTGGCATCGTTGAAGGAGCAAATCAAGGGCTTTGTGCTGCCCGCGCAGGCGGTGGTGCGCAACAGCACCAACGAGCCTGTGGTCTGGATCAAGTCGGGCGCGGAACGCTACATCCCGCAGCCGGTGCAGTACCGCGCACTGGACGCGACCACTGTCATCGTGACCCAGGGCCTGGGCGCCGACAACCGCGTGGTGGTGCAGGGTGCGCCGCTGATCGCGCAAATCCGCTGAACGGAGTTTCACATGTTCAACTGGATTGTCAGAAACAGCCTGAATAACCGCCTGTTCGTCCTCGCGGCGGCCTTGCTGCTGCTGGTGTATGGCGCCATCACGGCCGGCCGCATGGCCATCGACGTGTTTCCCGACCTCAACAAGCCGCTGGTGACCGTGCTCACCGAGGCCGGTGGCATGGCGCCAGAAGAAGTTGAGCAACTCGTGACCTTTCCGCTGGAGACGGCCCTGAACGGCATGCCGGGTGTCACCCGGGTGCGCTCCACCTCGGGCGCCGGGCTGTCCATTTTGTATGCCGAGTTTGACTGGGGCACCGATGTCTACCGGAACCGGCAACTCGTGGCCGAGCGACTGGCGCTGGTGCGAGAACAGTTGCCGACCGGCATCACACCGGTGATGGGGCCGGTGTCCTCCATCATGGGTGAGGTGATGCTGATCGCGCTGCCGCTGACGGCGAGTAGCAGTGGCGCTGCAGCCGCGACACCGATGCAGGCACGCGAGTTCGCGGACTTTGTGCTGCGCCCCCGCTTGTTGTCCATTCCTGGCGTCGCCCAGGTGATTCCCATCGGCGGCGAAGTCAGACAACTGCGTGTGGAACCAGACACCGCGCGCATGGCCCAGTACGGTGTCTCGCTGTCGCAGGTCGAACAGGCCTTGCGCGGTTTTGCCGGCAATGCCGGTGGTGGCTTTATCGACCTGAACAGCCGCGAGTTCCTGATACGCCATATCGGCCGGACCAACCGGGTGGAAGACCTGCAGGGCATGGCGGTGGCCTGGAAAGACGGCCGACCCGTGTTGCTGGAGCAGGTAGCGACCGTGCGGTTTGCGCCCGCCATGAAACGTGGCGACGCCGGCTACAACGGCGTGCCGGCGGTCATCGTCAGTGTCCAGAAGCAGCCCGCCGCCGATACGGTGCAACTGACCCGCGCCATCGAAACCGCCTTGACGGAGCTCAAGCAAGGCCTGCCCGCTGGCCTGGCTGCGCCCACCGTGTTGTTCCGGCAGGCCGACTTCATCGAGGCCTCCGTCGGCAATGTGGCCGAAGCGCTGCGCGACGGCGCCATCATGGTGGCGATTGTGCTGTTTGCATTTTTGCTGTCGGCGCGGACTACCCTGATCTCCCTGGTGGCGATTCCGCTGTCGCTGGCAGTAACGGCCCTGGTGTTCAAACTGCTGGACCAGTCGATCAATGTGATGACCCTGGGCGGGCTCGCCATTGCGATCGGCGAGCTTGTGGACGACGCCGTGGTGGACGTGGAGAACATCCTGCGCCGCCTCAAACAGAACCTGGCTGCAGACAGCCCGCTGAGCACGCTGGAGGTGGTGCGCAGCGCCAGTGTCGAGGTGCGCTCGGGCATTGTTTATGCGACGGCCATCGTGGTGCTGGTTTTTGTGCCCCTGTTTGCCTTGCCTGGTATTGAGGGCCGCCTGTTCTCGCCACTGGGCATCGCCTACATCGTTTCGATCCTGGCCTCCATGCTGGTGTCGATGACGGTGACACCGGTGCTGTGCCACTACCTGCTGCCGCGCATGAAGCGGCTGGGCCACGGCGACAGCGCGCTGGTCAGCCGGCTCAAGCGCTGGGACGAAAAGGTGCTGGGCTGGTCTTTTCCCAGGGCGAAGGCCTTGATGGCCGTGGCCGCCGTCTGTGTTGCGGTGGCAGCGGCCAGCGTCCCCTTCTTTCCGCGCGCCTTTCTGCCTGCGTTTAATGAGGGCTCGCTGGTGCTGGGGATGGTGTTTACTCCGGGGACCGCGCTGGCCGAGGCCAACCGCATGGGCGCCCTGGCCGAAACATTGATCGCAGAGGTGCCGGAAGTGACCCAGGTCGGACGCCGCACCGGGAGGGCCGAACTGGACGAACACGCCGAAGGTGTGCATTCAGCGGAGATTGATGTGGACCTCAAACGCTCTGACCGGGACCGGGAAGCCGTGATGGCCGACATCAGGAACCGCCTCGCGGTCTTGCCAGCGCAAGTGGCGATTGGCCAGCCGATCTCGCACCGGCTGGACCATCTGCTGTCGGGCGTGCGGGCCCAGATCGCCCTGAAAATATTCGCTGATGACACGGACACCCTGCGCGGCCTCGGCGAACAGATGCGCCAGGCCCTGTCGGGCATCGACGGGCTGGTGGATTTGACCGTCGAAAAACAGGTGCTGATTCCCCAGATCACGGTGCGCCTGGACCACCGCAAGCTGGCGCAAACCGGGCTGTCACCTGGGGAAGCGGTGCGGGTATTGCGGGCCCTGACCGACGGCGCCCACGGCGCCCAGATCGTGGACGGCGCACGTCGCTACGAACTGGTGCTGCGCTTGCCGGATGACCGGCGCGGCCCGCAGGACCTGGCGCGCACTCTGATTGACACACCGGCAGGACGGCTACCGCTGTCAGCCATCGCCACGGTGGAAGAAACCGATGGTCCGAACCAGATCGGCCGCGAGAACGGGCGCAGGCGCATCATTGTGTATGCCAACACCGACGGCTCGGACATGGGGCGGGTGATCGGCGATATCCGGACCGCGATGGCCAACACCCCCCTTCCGGCCGGGACCTTCGTCAGCCTCGAAGGTCAGTTCCAGGCTCAGGAGCAGGCGATGCTTCTGATCACCGGACTGTCGCTGATCTCGCTGATGATGGTCTTTTTGGTTCTTTACGCGCGCTACACCTCAGCGGTACTGGCCGGCATCATCATGGTCAATATTCCGCTGGCGCTGATTGGCAGCGTGTTGGCGATGTGGATTGCAGGCGTCAGTCTCTCGGTGGCGTCCATGGTGGGCTTCATCACCCTGGCGGGCATTGCCACACGCAACGGCATTTTGAAGGTCAGCCATTACATCAACCTGTGCAAGTTCGAGGGGGAAGTGTTCGGGCAATCGATGATCGTGCGGGGATCGCTGGAGCGCCTTACACCGGTGCTGATGACGGCGCTGGTGGCGGCCTTTGCGCTGACGCCGCTGTTGTTCGCGGCAGATGCCCCCGGCAAGGAGATTCTCCACCCGGTGGCGGTTGTGATTTTTGGTGGCCTGATCAGTTCGACGCTGCTCGACACCCTGCTCACGCCGGTGATGTTCTGGTTGTTTGGCGAACGCGCCACGCAGCGTCTGCTGGCCGATGATGAGAACCAGGGCCGAACTTCTGGCGCTGAATCGGAGTCGTATTGAGCAAGTCACAGATCACTGTTTGCCAGGCTTTCTGGCGCCGCCTGAGAAGCGCGCCCTATTTTCAGTGAAGGAATCCAGATGAACATTCGTAAAACCCTGCTCACCACCGTCAGCGCCGCTTTGCTGGCAGGCGCAGCAGCCTTGAGCGCTGGCCCTGCGCTGGCCCATGGTGCGGCGGCCGCACAACACGGCGGTGTGGTGCAAACCGCAGCCGACCTGTCTTTTGAACTGGTCGCCACGCCCGGTGGCGCGGCACTCTACCTGGAAGACCACAACAAGGCCCTGCAGTCCGTGGGCCTGAGCGGCAAACTCACCGTGCTGAACGGCACCGTCAAGTCCGAGGCCGAACTCCAACCGGCGGGGGGCAACAAGCTTGAAGCCAGAGGCGTGAAACTGAACAAGGGCGCCAAGGTGGTGGCTGTGCTGAACATGGGCAAGAAACCCGTCACCGTGCGCTTCACCGTCAAGTAGCCGGCCTGTGCGTCGAGCGCATCTCTCGCTACCGGCCCTGCGCGGCGGCATCCTGGCCTTGCTGGCCGCCGCGCTGTTTGGCGTCAGCACCCCACTGATTCAGCGCTTCGGGGTGGGCCTGGGCGCGCTGACGACCGCCTCGCTGCTCTACGCGGGCGCTGCACTGGCGGGTGTGCTGTCGCGCCAGCGGGCGAGCCGCGAGGCACGCCTGGCGCGCGGCGATTTCCCACGGCTGTTGTCCATGGCTTTTCTGGGCGCGGTGATCGGGCCGGTCGCGCTGGCCTGGGGCCTTCAGCAGACAAGCGGGACTGGCGCCTCACTGATGCTGACGCTGGAAGCTTTTTTCACCGTTTTGCTGGCGCGTTACCTGTATGGCGAGACGGCGGACCGACGGGTTTGGCTGGCCATGCTTTTCTTGCTGGCAGGCGGCATCACGCTGGTGCTGGACCTGGGCAGTGCGGGGCGCAGCCAGCTCCTGGGCCTGTTGGCCGTGCTGCTGGCGACCGCCGCCTGGGGTGCCGACAATGCGCTGTCCCGCGCCCTGGCAGAACGCGACCCAGGGCAAGTCATTTTGGGCAAGGCGCTGCTGGGGACAACCGCCACGGGGATGCTCGCGGTCGTGTTCGGTGACCCCCTGCCAACGCTGAACGCCTCTCTGGCGCTTGTGGGCATTGGCGCAACCGGCTACGGCCTGAGTCTGCGCTTTTATCTGCTGGCGCAGCGCGCCTTCGGTGCGGCGCGCACCGGCTCTGTCTTTGCTTTCGCACCGTTTATTGGCGCTGCTCTGGCCATCGCGCTGGGTGACCGAAGCGGAAGCTGGCTCATGGCGGTGGCAGGTGTCTTGATGGTGCTCGGCGTGGTGCTGCATCTGGCCGAATCGCACGGGCATGACCATGCGCATGAAGCACTTGAGCACGAGCATGCCCACAGCCACGACGACGGACACCACACGCACTCCCACCCGAGCCAGGTCGTCGGATCCCACAGCCACCGGCATACCCATGAGCCGCTCAGGCATAGCCATCCGCATGTGCCTGACGCCCACCATCGGCATGAGCATTGACCAGCCTCGCGACCAACGAAAAGTCTGAGGCAAGCCATGCAGGCGGCGACCTGACACACCCCCAGGCTCACCGATCGCTATCAAACTGATAGCTGGATACGGCCACTGAATATGGGCTGGAGGTCGATTTGCCCGCGCACATCGCGGCCTGGGTCTGCCGTCACGCCTCCACGAGCCTCAAACCAGCGTAAAAAATACCAGCCACAGCACAGCCACCAAGGTCATGGCCAGGGTTCCCTGGCGCGACCGCCACACGGCCAGGGTCAAAAACAGGTTGTAGGGCACAAGGGAAAAGTGCAACGCGATCGCCAGGCCCAGTGACACCCCTTGGGCCATCAGCATCAGGACCACAAAGGCTGCGGCGAGGTTGATGCCAGTGCCGACCAGCAACATGTCACGCCAGAACAGCAAGCGCAGGGGCACCTGGCCGTGCCAGCGACGTGAAAAAAAACCGGTGAACCGCGAAACATTCACCGTTGTCATTCAGGGGCCGGTCGTGCTGTCGCAGCCGTCTGCAACAGCATGAAGGCCAGGTTTCATGGCTGCCCGGTTTCCGCAGCCTGCCGCTTGCTGCGCGCCCGGATGTTCAGCGCTTCCACCACCAGCGAAAACGCCATGGCTGCATAGATGTAGCCTTTGGGCACCGCCTGGTCAAAGGCTTCGGCGGTCAGCGCCATGCCGATCATGACCAGAAAGGCCAGCGCGAGAACCTTGACCGAAGGGTGACGATCGACAAACTCGCCGATGGGTTTGGCCGCCACAAGCATCACACCGACAGAGGTGATCACCGCAGCAATCATCACGCTGAGCTCGTCGACCATGCCCACCGCGGTGATGACCGAGTCGAGTGAGAAAACAATGTCGATCACTGCGATTTGTGCGATCACGGCCCAGAACAGTTTTGTACCGGCTGCCTTGACCGCTGCCGCATCGGCAGCGGGGGCATGCGGCTGCTCACGCGCCTCGACTTCGATAAAAATTTCATGCGTTGCCTTGTAGAGCAGAAACAGCCCACCCAATAACAACACCAGGTCGCGACCGCTGATGCCTTGGCCGGCAAAACTGAACAGGTCGGCTGTCAGGCCGATCACCCAGCTCAGCGTAAACAGAAGCAACAAGCGGGAGACCATCGCGAAACCGAGGCCGAGGCGCCGCGCCTTGTCACGGTGCTCCGGCGGCAGCCGACCCACCAGAATGGAGATAAAAATGATGTTGTCAATGCCGAGAACGATCTCCAGGGCAGTGAGCATCGCGAAGGCTATCCAGATGTTGGGGTCGAGAAGGAGGTCCATAGGTCAAGTTCTTGTCTGAGGAATGGCCAGGAGTGCAAACACACGCTGGTTGGTTAAGGATGATGAAGGCGCGGTTTATTCCACGCCAGTGTTCAAAGGAAAACGCCGAAAGGTCGAGGCGGGCGGCGCGGCCCCTCCATGACAGGCCGTAACGACCCTGCCTGGTCCATCCGGCCATAAGCCGTTGCCAGCAGGCCCTGAAATCCGCTGACGGTCAAGCCGCTCGCCAATTCCGGCAACTCCGGCAGCAGGTCCGCCAGCTGGGGGTCCGCGCTGTGGGGATCCGGCTTGCCATGACCCTCCATTTCAGTCAGAGAAAAGGCTATCGCAAGGGCACTCGCCTGGGACAGGCTGTCAGGGTTAGGGTTCGCGTCCAGGCTGTGCGGGAACACCATCAGCGCCCCCGACAGGATAAATTGTGCGCAGACGAGCAGGGCAAAAAGGCGGCGCATGGTTAAACGAGTTTAACTTTGAATGACGGAAGCGGTCCGGATATGACAAGAGAGCGCCGACAAGAGAGCGCCGACAAGAGAGCACCGACAGGCCAGCGCAGGAAGGTGGGAGCGCCAACTACGACCCCAGAAATTCTCCCACCGGCTTCAAATCGTCGACGCGGTCACACACCGACTTGACCATCATCATGATCGGGATGCCCAGCAGCAGCCCCCACACGCCCCAAAGCCAGCCCCAGGCCAGCAAGGCGACAAACACCGCCACCGGGCTGAGGCGGCTGGCGCGGCTGGTCAACCAGGGCGTCACGATGTTGCCGACGATGGTGTGGATCACCAGCGAGGCGCCGCCCACCAGCACCGCCATGTTGAGCGAGCCAAACTGCAGGAAACCAACCAGTGCCGAGGCCGCCGCCGTGATCAGGGAGCCGACATAGGGCACCAGGTTGAGCACGCCAGCGGCAATGCCCCAGACCGGCGCATTGTCGAGTCCGATGGCCCACAGGGCCAGCCAGGTCAGCACACCGACCAGCGCGCTGGTCAGCAGTTGCACCTGCAGGTAACGCTGGATTTGTCCGGTGATTTCATGCAGGGCCTGCAGCGTGATCTTCTTGCTGCTCAAGTTGGGGCCGGCCAGCTTGAGCATTTTGCGGCGGAAGGTGTCGCCCGACAGCATCAGAAAGTAGGTCAGAAAGATCACCACCGTGGTCTGACCGATCAGCGCGATCAGGCCAATGGTGCCGCTCCAGAGATAGTCCTTGACGTTGAAATTGGCCTTCTCAACCACCACTCGCGTCACACCACGGGTGGCGCCGGGCGCGGCGCCCTCCTGGGCGGCCTGTTCGATCTGGGTTGCCGCCTTTTGCACGGTGTCCAGCGTACTGGTGGATTTTCCACCGCTGCGCTTGAGTGCATTGCGGAATTTTTGGGCCGCCACAGGCAGCGACTCCACCATCGCGACCGCCTCGTCGCTGAGCGCATAGGCCGTTGTGCCCATGGCACCGAGAAGGGACAGCAGCACCACCGCCGCACCCAGCCAGCGCGGCACCCGCTTGAGCTCCATCCAGTTCACCAGCGGCGAGAAGGCGTAGCTGAAAAGAATGCTCAGCATCACCGGAATAAACACCGCCTTGGCCCAGTGCAGCACAAACAGCAGACCCAGGCCGGCCAGCACCATCAGCGACATGCTGCGGATGTCCACCGGCATGTGCAACATCAGGCGCTCCGGCTCAGGAAACGTTGTCACCTCCGGCGTAACGGGGGCTGCCTCGGGCAGATGGTTGTCATTCACGGTGGGTCTCCTCATCGGTGCCGGTGGCCAGCAAATTCAGCGTTGTGCACTTATTTCAACAGAGACAGACCGGGACCGCTGTAGGACGCCCGCGCGGGACGCTACCGGCTGCCAACCCACACCTTGCAACGGCCGCAAGCAGGCGTGAGGAATCAACCCGCGATGGCTTCACGCACCGCGCTGAGCTGGCGCCGCGACACCGCCAGCAATTCGTCGATGCCGTTGAGCCGCACCGCCCAGCCCTCGCCTTCTTCCGGGTCAAAGTGTTTTTCGAGTGCGCGCACAGCGCGCCGCGTCACCAGCGCGTTGCGGTGGATGCGCATGAACTGCGGATACCGCTCCTCCAGCTCATTGAGGCTGCCGTCGAGAATGTAGCTCCTGGTCACGGTCCGCACAGTGATGTACTTGAGCTCGGCCTTGAGGTACAACACCTCGGTCAGCGGCACCCGCTCGGTCCGGCCGCGGTCCTGAATGATCAGGCATTCCTCGGTCAAATCGGCCTGGAGCCCTTTACTCGCTTGGGCAAGGCGCTCTACTTTTTGTAGCGCCTGCTGCAAGCGTTCAAGCCGGACCGGTTTGGTCAGGTAGTCCACCGCCTCGATCTCGAAAGCCTGCACCGCGTGTTCGGAATGCGCCGTGACAAACACCACGGCTGGCGGCTGCGGCAATTGGGCAATGGTCTGGGCCAGCGTGATGCCGTCGACGCCGGGCATGCGGATGTCCAGCAACACCACGTCGAAGACCTCACGGCGCAGCGCGTCCATGGCCTGCACCGCGTGCGCCGCCTCGGCAGCCACACTTGCAGCCGGCGATGTGCAGTCGCCGAGCAGGGTGCGCAGGCGCGAACGCGCCAACGCCTCATCGTCCACGATCAATGCCCTGAGGGTTGTGGTCATAAGGGGATCTCCAGCCTCACCTGAAACATGCCGTCCCGAAACACGGTCTTGAACCGGGCCTGCACATCGTGCAGCAGCGCCAGGCGTTCGCGCACATTGGCCAGCGCGAGACCATGGCCGCGTTCGCCGACACCGGCCGGCGTTGAATTGGTGACCTTGATCACCACCATGCTGCCGCGCCGTACCGTGGATATTTTCACCTGCGCACCAACCGCGCTGGGCTCGACGCCGTGACGCACAGCGTTTTCGACCAGGGGCTGCAGCAGCAGCGGCGGCAGTTTGGCGGGGTTCGCTTCTGGATCGAGGTTCCACTGCACCTGCAGGCGCTCACCAAAACGGATTTGCTCGATGGCCATATAACGTTGCGCCAGTTCAATCTCCTGCCCCAGCGTGACGGATTCGGTGGCGTCGGCCAGCGCGTGGCGAAACAGCTCGCTCAGGTCTTCCAGCACCGACTCGGCCTTGGCCGGTTCAGCGCGCACCAGCGCAATCGCACTGTTGAGCGTGTTGAACAGAAAATGCGGCCGGATTCGCGACTGCAGCTCGGCGAGCCGCGCCGCCGTGGTCGCCGGCGTGCGGGCCTTGGCGCGCCAGACCAGTCCGGCCACCAGTACCGACGACAACAAGGCGCCGGCAGCAGCGCTGGCGGACCAGGGGGCCCGCTCCAGCAGGCCCATCATGACCAGCAGGCCGCAGCCGTACAGCCCCGCCAGTGCACCCATGACGATACCGGCCGCCCACTGGGCCGATGTACCCAGGCGCGCGAGGTAGCGCTTGAGCAGACAGGCCACGATCAACCAGGCCAGCGTGGCCGGCAAAACACCGCCGGTGAGCAGCGAAAAGCGCAACAGCCAGTCCACGAAGCTGCCTGCGCTGAACATGGCACCCACGCCGACCACCGCCTCGGCAAACAGCACCGCCCGCAGCACCACACCAACATTGCAGGCATCGAACACGATGACGCGTACCGGCGGGCGGTCCGACTCGTCGCCGGGCTGGCTGATGCCGCCCAGCATGGTGGACTCGCCAAACGAGGACAAATCGGTCTTGAGGCTCATGAAAGGGGCTGCCTGTAGGCCCCGGCAAGGGGCGGTAAATACATCGGTTACGGTTTGAGAGCAGACTTTTCAGGCGAATGGGGACGCAGATAAAATCAAGCTTCTAGTATTGCACCAGCAGCCGCCTTAAAACCGGCACCGACCCCGTACTTTCCCGCAAATCACCGCCTCCTGGCGCCCTTTCCAGCCGCACACGCACCCTGCCAACCCAGGGCAGCCCAAAGAAAGCCCGACGTGAGTCAACTCGACAAGAAATCCGAAGCCTGGTCCGCCCTGTTCTCCGAACCCATGAGCGATCTGGTCAAGCGTTACACCGCCAGCGTGTTTTTTGACAAGCGCCTGTGGCAAGCCGACATTGCCGGTTCGCTGGCGCATGCCGAGATGTTGGCGGCGCAAAAAATCCTCGGGGCCGCTGACCATGCGGCCATCCAGCAGGGTCTGGCGCAGATCACCAGGGACATTGAATCGGGCGCCTTTGAATGGAAGCTGGACCTGGAAGACGTGCACCTGAACATCGAGGCTCGCCTGACCCAGCTTGTCGGCGACGCCGGCAAACGGCTGCACACCGGCCGCAGCCGCAACGACCAGGTCGCCACCGATGTGCGCCTGTGGCTGCGCGGCGAGATCGACCTGATCAGCGCCTTGCTGACCGACCTGCAGAAGGCACTGGTCGATATTGCTGAAAAAAACGTCGAGGTGATCCTGCCCGGCTTCACGCATCTGCAGGTGGCCCAGCCGGTCAGCTTTGGCCACCACATGCTGGCCTATGTGGAGATGTTCGCGCGTGATACCGAGCGCCTGCAGGATGTGCGTAAACGCGTTAACCGCCTGCCGCTGGGCGCGGCCGCGCTGGCCGGCACCAGCTACCCACTGGACCGTGAACGTGTCGCCAGAACCCTGGGCATGGTCGATGCACAGGGCCAACCACAGGTCTGCCAGAACAGCCTGGACGCGGTCAGCGACCGTGACTTTGCGATTGAATTCACCGCCGCTGCATCGCTGGCCATGGTGCACATCAGCCGCATGAGCGAAGAGCTGATTTTGTGGATGAGCCAGAACTTCGGCTTCATCGAGATTGCCGACCGCTTCACCACCGGCTCGTCCATCATGCCGCAGAAGAAGAACCCCGATGTGCCTGAGCTGGCGCGCGGAAAAACCGGCCGGGTGGTCGGGCACCTGATGGGCCTGATCACCCTGATGAAAGGCCAGCCGCTGGCCTATAACAAGGACAACCAGGAAGACAAGGAACCACTGTTTGACACGGTGGACACCCTGAAGGACACGCTGCGGATTTTTGCCGAGATGGTGGGCGGCATCACCGTCAAACCCGACGCCATGGAACGCGCCGCCCTCAAGGGGTATGCCACCGCGACCGACCTGGCCGATTACATGGTCAAGAAGGGCCTGCCTTTCCGCGATGCGCACGAGGCCGTGGCCCATGCGGTGAAGGCCGCGATCTCGCACGCCGTCGATTTGTCCGAGCTGCCACTGGCCGTGCTGCAGCAGTTCAACCCGAAGATCGAGAAAGACGTGTACGACGTGCTGAGCCTGCGCGGCTCACTGAACGCCCGCAACACGCTGGGCGGCACTGCACCGGCGCAGGTGCGGGCGCAGATTGCCCGGCACCGCGCGCGCCTGGCCTGAGCTCTGCGCCAAGGGGGCTCAAGGACACTTGCAGCGTGGCTCTTGTCGAGCCGCTGAGCGCTTGCCGCGCCGGGCCACCGCCCCTTGCAACAGGGGAAAGATGCGTGCACGGGTGTGAAATAAATTCGGCAACTTGTGTTCACGCGCAAATTTCTTCAACCCGTGCCGATGCCAAAGCCGCTACCATCATCTCTCCAAGGAGTCCAGCCCATGACCGTGATCACCACCATCGAAGACTTGCGCGTCCTCGCCAAAAAACGCGTGCCGCGCATGTTCTACGACTACGCCGACTCGGGCTCATGGACGGAAAGCACCTACCGGGCCAACACCAGCGACTTCCAGGCCATCAAGCTGCGTCAGCGTGTGGCGGTCAACATGGAAAACCGCAGCACCGCCACGCAAATGATCGGTCAGAAAGTGGCCATGCCGGTGGCGATTGCGCCCACCGGGCTGACCGGCATGCAACATGCCGACGGTGAGATCCTGGGCGCGCGCGCGGCCAAAAAATTCGGCATTCCCTTCACGCTCTCGACCATGAGCATCTGCTCGATCGAGGACATCGCGCAAGCCACCGACCGGCATCCGTTCTGGTTCCAGCTCTATGTGATGAAGGACCGCGGTTTCATCGAGCGCCTGATTGACCGCGCCAAGGCCGCCAACTGTTCGGCGCTGGTGCTCACGCTGGATCTGCAAATCCTTGGTCAGCGCCACAAGGACCTGAAAAACGGCCTGTCGGCGCCACCCAAACTGACGGTTGCCAACATCCTCAACCTGATGACCAAGCCGCGCTGGTGTCTGGGCATGGCTGGCACGCCCCGCCGACAGTTCGGCAACATCGTGGGCCACGTGCAGGGCGTGGACAACATGGGGTCACTCTCGGAGTGGACCGCCAAGCAGTTCGACCCCGGCCTGAACTGGGGCGATGTCGAGTGGATCAAGAAACGCTGGGGCGGCAAGCTGATCCTCAAGGGCATCCAGGACATCGAGGACGCGAGGCTGGCCGTCGATTCGGGCGCTGACGCGCTGATCGTCTCGAACCACGGCGGCCGCCAGCTCGACGGCGCCGAGTCGTCGATACGCGCACTGCCGGCCATCGTCGAAGCGGTGGGCCAGCGCATCGAGGTGCACATGGACGGCGGCATCCGCAGCGGCCAGGACGTGCTCAAGGCGCGCGCGCTGGGCGCCAAAGGCACTTACATTGGCCGCTCATTTCTTTACGGTCTGGGCGCCATGGGTGAAGAAGGCGTGACCAAGGCGCTGCAGATCATTCACCGCGAACTGGATTTGACGATGGCTTTTTGCGGCCACACCAACATCGAAACGGTGGACAAGGGCATTTTGTTGCCGGGCACGTTTCCGACCTGACCCGGCTGACGTTCCGGCTGGGGAATGCCCCGATGACAGGCCGCCGGCAAAGAAATAAGCTTGCTTATTAATCGTCGAGGCATCTTTCATGACTTCCCCCCAGGAACCTCCGGTCGATTCCCCACCGGTGCGCCGTTTCAAGGACCCCGCTTATGTCGAGGTCGCGCCGACGCTGGCCGGATTGCGCCAGCGCATCGACACGCTGGACGAGCAGATCGTCGCGCTGCTGGCCGAACGCGCCTTGTGTGTGCGGGATGCCACCCGCTTCAAGCGCGACAGTTTTCAGGTGGCTGCACCGGCGCGTCAAGCGCAGGTGTTTGCACGGGTACGGGCCCTGGCCGCACCGCATGAGCCCGCCTTCCCCGGCTTGTCCGATATCGTCGAATCTACCTACCGCACCCTGGTCGCCGGCTACATCGCCGGCGAAGGGGAGTTTTTTGCCGCCACTGAACCGATCACATCATGAACACTTCCCCTGTCAGCCGTTTCCCCCTCACCCGCCTGCTGGCACGTTGCGCCGTGGCGACTACTCTCGCGCTGGCCGCCGTCGGCGCCATGGCGCAGCCAGCGTGGCCGAACAAACCCGTGCGCATCATCGTGCCTTACGGCGCGGGCTCGTCACCCGACGTGATCGCACGCATCGTGGCCGAAAAACTCGCACCGCGCCTGGGCCAGCCGGTCATCATTGAAAACCGCGCCGGTGGCGGCGGCAACAACGGCACCGGCATGGTCGCCAAGGCGGCCGGCGACGGCTACACCTATGTCATCAGCACCAACGGCCCGCTGGTCTACAACACCGTGCTGTACAAAAAGTTGCCCTATGACCCGTTCACCGAGCTGCGCCCGGTGGTGCTGGCCGGCGGCCAGGCCAATATCTGTGCGGTGCGCTCGGATTCCGGGATCACCACCCTCCAGGAGCTGGTCGCGGCAATGAAAAAAGAACCTGGCAAGTTCAACTTCTCGTCCACCGGCGTCGGCAGCCTGTCGCAGCTCGGTGTGGAACTGCTCAAAGTGAAGACCAACACCTTTGCGGTGCACATTCCTTATGCCTCCTCACCGCTCGCCATCCTGGCCATCCTGCAGGGCGACGTGCAGTTTGCCTGCGTGCCGGCGGTGGCGGTGATCCCGCAGGTCAAGGCCGGCAAGATGCGCACGCTGGCCGTTTCAACGGCCAAACGCAGCCAGCTCACACCCGACATCCCGACCATGAAGGAAGCCGGCCTGCCCGAAATCGAGAACCTGGCCTGGATGGCCATCATGGCCCCGGCCACCACACCCAACGAGATCGTGCAGCGCATGAACACCGAGATCAACGCCGTGCTGGCCATGCCCGATGTCAAGGAAAAACTGCATGCCCAGTACATGGAGCCGATCGGTGGCTCCGAGCAGGACCTGCAGCGCTTCATGCAGCAGGAGCTACGCGTGATGACGCCCATCATCAAGCGCACTGGCATTTCGATTGACTGACCATCGAATGATCCTCGAATGACCATCGGGTGAGGCGAACATGATCGCCCTGCGCATCAAGCGCAGTGCCGCCACCGCGACGCAGGCCGGGCAGGCGCTGGCGCTGCTGGAGGAACAGCCCGGCATTTATTTCGGCGTGGACGCTGGCATCCATGGCCTGCACCCGCTGCAGGCGACGCTGCTGACCGGCCCTGCGCTGGCCCTGCATCTTTACGGTGACGGCGTGGAGGTCGAAGTACGCACCGGCTTCGGCCAGCGCCTGCTGGCTCAGCCAGCGCTTGCAAGCTGGCAAGCCGGACTGACACGCGGGTCCGGCGCCTGTACACTTGCCGCGCTGCGCGGTTTTCTGGCTTGTTTCGCGCCTTCGCCCGATGTTTTGCTGCTGGGCGCGCTGCCCTTTGCGGCACATCGCCTGGCGGCGGGCGATAAATGGGCTGATTCCCTGGGCGTTCTTTTTTTCGGCGAGCAACTGTACAGACGCGATGCGGCGGGCGCATGGCAGTTGCTGCATTTGAGCCTGGCCGGCGCCGCGGAGGGCGACGCAGCAGCTCCGTCCGCCGCAGTGGCTGGACCGGAGTCCAGCACGCCGGACCCGCAGGACGATCACCCGCCCGGCGGCTACGCCGACATGGTTCGGCGCGCGCTGCCCTGTCTGGAAGGCAGCGCACTGGTGTCGCTGACACTGAGCCAGAGTTACCGGCGCCGCGTGAAGATGCCGGCGGTACAGGCTTTCGAGCGGCTGCGCGCAGCCAACCCGGCGCCCGCCAGTTTTTTTGTCAACGACGGCAGCGGGCAGCGCCTGTTCGGTGCCTCACCCGACCTGCAACTTGTCATCAGCTCGGGCACGGTCCAAAGCCTGCCGGTGTGCGGCACGGTGGCGCGCCGGCCCGGTGCCACCGGCGAAGCCGAGTCGCTGCGCGAACTGCTCAATGAAGAGGTAGACGCGGCGTCGCTCGCGGTGTGCACCGACGCCCTGCGCAACGATCTGGCGCCGCTGTGCGCGCCCGGCTCGCTGCAACTGCTGAACCGGCGCCATCCGATGTCGCTGGCCACGGTGGTACATGCGGTGGACCGGATCGAAGGAAAACTGCGCGAAGGCGTCGATGCCTGGGACGCCATTGCCGCAACGGCCGCGCCGGTGATGGTGACCGGCACGCCACGCAGGCAAGCGCTGAAAGCCATCGCCCAGCTTGAAGCCAGCCCGCGCGGCTGGTACGGCGGGCTGGTGGTGCAGGTCGCCAGCAATGGGGATGCGCTGGCAGGCACCATCCTGCGCGCCGCAGCGGTCAACAACGGCGTGGCTGAAGTGCGTACCGGCGGCGACCTGATGGCCGACTCTTCGCCCGAGCGCGAGGAGCAGGAGTCGCGGCTCAAGACACGATCGCTGTGGCGCGCCTTCGGCCTGGAAACAGTCGCCGGGCCGGAGGGAGTGCCAGACAACATCACCGCCCCCGGCCAGGTTCGCCTGATCGACGCGGCCGATCCATTTGCCGAGTCCATGCGTGACTGCCTGCTGGGTCTGGGCATGGCCCTGAGCGCTGATGCCACCTGTGCCTTGCTGCTGGGACCGGACGAGGTGCCCGATGGCCAGCCGCAGCATCTGGTGGCGGTTGGCGACGCGGCCCTGCGTTTGCTGGGCCGCAGCGGGTGGCGCGTGTGCGCCAGCCGGCCGGAACACGGACGCACCCTGCGCTGCCAGGCCACGGCAGCCGCCCCTTGGACCCACGCCGGGGAATTTACCGCTGCACGGTATGCCAGTTATGCGCTCCAGGCAGGTGACACGCCATCGGGCTGGCAAACCTGGGCGCTGGATACACAAGGCCAGCCGGTTGCGCTGGCCCATGCCGGCAGGCGGCTGGTGTGCCTGCTGTTTCGGCCTGATTCGATGTTGTCGGATCCGCAGGCACGGCAGGTGCTGCGTGCGGCGCTGGCCTTTGCGGGCGCGCCGGTGGCCAACACCGAAGGCTGATCGGGCTATGCTTGCCGGGTGAGCGACTCGCCCCCTTCTTCTCCAGCTAAACCGCGCCGCATCGCGCATCTCGATATGGACGCTTTTTTTGCGTCTATCGAGTTGCTGCGATACCCGCAGCTCAAGGGCCTGCCGGTGGTTATAGGCGGCGGGCGGCGCAAGGTCGACGAGGCGATACGCGCCGACCCGGAGCGCGCGCTGCGTTTCATCCCGGTCGCCGAATTTCCGCTCCTCAAGGACTATGTGGGCCGCGGCGTCATCACCACCGCCACCTACGCCGCGCGGCAGTTCGGCGTGGGGTCCGCCATGGGCATGATGAAAGCGGCCAAACTCTGTCCGCAGGCCATCGTGCTGCCGGTGGACTTTGACGAGGTGCGCAAGTACTCGCGCCTGTTCAAAAGCACCATCATGGAGATCGCCCCGGTGATGCAGGACCGCGGCGTGGACGAGGTCTACATCGACTTCACCGACGTGCCTGGCGGCCAGCGCGAGGGCGGGCGGGTGCTGGCGCGGTTGATCCAGAAAGCAATTTTTGAAGCCACCGGCCTGACCTGCTCCATCGGTGTCGCGCCGAACCGGCTGCTGGCGAAGATGGCCAGCGAGTTCAACAAACCCAACGGCATCTCGATTGTTCATGAGGCCGACCTGCAGGACAAAATCTGGCCGCTCAATGTACGCAAGATCAACGGCATCGGCCCCAAGGCTGGCGAGAAACTGGCGAAGCTGCACATCCACACCATCGGTGAACTCGCCGCGCAGGACGTGGGCTGGCTGGTCGACAACTTCGGCAAGGCCACCGGCGCCTGGATGCACGCCGTGGCCTGGGGCCGCGATGACAGCCCGGTCGTCACCGAGAGCGAACCGGTCAGCATGAGCCGCGAGACCACCTTTGAGCGTGACCTGCACGCGGTGCGCGACAAGGCAGCGCTGGGCGCGATCTTCACCGACCTGTGCACACGTCTGGCCGACGATTTACAGCGCAAGGGCTACGTTGCCAAAACCATAGGCATCAAGCTGCGGTATGAGGACTTCAAAATCGCCACGCGTGATCAGACGGCGGCGTTTTATACCGCCGACGCTCCAACCATTCGCAAGCTGGCCGGACAGTGCCTGAAGCGGGTGCCTTTGAACCAGCGCCTGCGCCTGCTGGGCGTTAGGGCGGCAAGCCTCGTGAAAGCCGGCGACACTCCGGGTGATGAAGCAAATCGGCCTCTAGCCCATACCCAACAAGCGCAAGCAGCTCCTGCTTTGATAGCAAATGAGCAGCTTTTCTGAAGTCTGCCCGAGACCGGGCTGATCAACCGGTCTATTTCAGCGTGGCCAGATAGGCAATCAGGTCGGCCCGCTCCTGCGCATCGCTCACCTGAAAGCCCATGCGCTGGCCAACCACCAGATCCTCCGGGTCTTCGAGCCAGACATTTAATGTCTGTGGCGTCCAGCGCAAGCGCGACTGCGCCATTTCGTCAGAGTATTTGTAACCCTTGAGGCCGCCGACCCGGCGGCCCAGCAGGCCCCGGTGCGCCGGGCCGATCTTGTTGCTGTCGACCGCATGGCAAGCGGTGCAGCGAGCCTGGTAAAGCGCCATGCCGCGTTGCACGTCGCCAGCCGCTGGTGTCTGCCACTCACGCGCGCCGGTGTTTTGCGCCCAGACAGAACCGGCCGTCAACATCAACACGAGCATCCAGGCCGCTTTCATGCGGTGAACGCCGCAACAGCAGGGGCCAGAACAAATGGGCGTGGGTCAACTAGGCGCGGCATAAGGTTCTCCTGAAAATAGGACCTGAAAGGTCGGTGATTTGCCTCAAAACATACGTGCAGCAAGCTGCTGCGGATTCACCACACGCCCAAGTTGTAACGCTGATAGTCGCAAAAAGAGTCACTTTTTTTGAATCCAGGGCCAAATAATGTCCGTATCGTCACGGTACATCTGATTACATTTCCCCACCGCTAGATCTTTACGTCACAAAAAAGGAGCGCCCCATGAAGCTGAAATTTGCCCCCCACCTCGTTGCCGCCTGCACCGCCATGATTTGCGCTGGCGCCAGCGTTTCCGCCCATGCCGATACCGGCAAACTGCTGCTCACCGGGGGGGTCAGCAGCATCGACGGCGCCGCCGGCGGCGGCCTGACCCCGTGGGCGGTGATCGGCAGCAATGCCACCGAGGGTGAAATCGGCGGCACCGCCTTTGTGACCACCGCCCGCACCAAGGACTATGGCCTGAACGTCGTCGGCGCCTCCGTCGGCATCCATGACCGTTATGAGTTGTCGATTGCCCAGCAGGACTTCAAGACTGGCGTCACCGGCACCGCGCTGGGTTTGCCAGGCCTGCGCCTGAAACAGACCATTGTGGGCGCCAAGGTGCGTGTCGCGGGCGATGCCATCCTGGACGCCGACACCCTGATGCCGCAAATCGCCGTCGGCGTCGAATTCAAGAACCTGGGCTCCACCGGCCTGGACGGCACCCTGCGTGCATTGGGTGCCAAACGCGACGGCGTGGACCTCTATGTCAGCGCGACCAAGCTGTTCCTGGGCCAAAGCCTGTTGGTCAACGGCACCTTGCGTGCCACCAAAGCCAACCAGAACGGTCTGCTCGGTTTTGGCGCCACCCTGGGCGGCGGCAGCAACAACAGCTACAGCCTGCAGCCAGAGTTCTCGGTCGCCTACCTGATCAGTAAAAACGTGGCCATCGGCGCCGAATACCGCTTCATGCGCAACAAGCTGGAAACCGCCGGCCGCGCTGCTGGTCTGGGCAACGGCCTGCGTTCGGAAGACTGGAAAGACATCTTCATCGCCTGGGCGCCGAACAAAAACGTCTCTGTCACGCTGGCTTATGTGGACCTGGGCGTGATCGTGCCCGCCACCACCGCCAGCCGCAAGCAAACGGGCTACTACCTGTCAGCCCAGCTCGCCTTCTGAGCGTCTGCTTCATCGCACCTTCTTAAACCCTTCAAGGAATTGACATGAAAAAAACCCTTCTCTCCCTCGTGCTGGCCGCCTCCGGCCTGCTGATGGCTGGTGCCTCCTCTGCGCAAACCGCGTCCAACGACCAGCTTTACAAGGCTTTTGGCGAAAAAGCCGGCCTGGTCTCCCTGATGGACGACTTCATGGTCCGGCTGCTGGCCGACCCACGCACCGGCCCGCATTTCAAGCCGTCCAACCAGCAGCGCGTCAAGGAACAACTGGTTGACCAGCTCTGCCAGCTCTCCGGCGGCCCCTGCGTCTACAAGGGTGCCGACATGAAAAGCGCCCACGCCAACCTGGACATCAAGAAGTCAGACTTCAATGCGCTGGTCGAGGTGCTGCAGCAAAGCATGGACGCCAAAGGCATTCCTTTCCGCACGCAAAACCAGATGCTGGCGTTGCTGGCACCGATGCACCGCGATACCATCACGGTTCGTTAATTCCCCTAACCGATTGCCCTCATCATGAAAAAATCCATCATCTCCCTGGCGCTGACCGTCCTGACCGGCTGGGCGAGCGCCGGCAACCTGCAGGTGCTGGTGTTGGACAAAGAGGGCAAGCCGGTGCAGGACGCTGTGGTGGTGGTCATGCCTGTCAACAAGGGAACGCCCAAGACGGCGCTGCCCACGCAGGTGACCATCAACCAGGAAAAAATGCGCTTCATTCCAGCGATCAGCGTGGTGGCGGTGGGAACCAAGGCCGTGTTTGTCAACAACGACCCCTGGGAACACCATGTGCGCGCCTCGGCCGCCGGATTTGCCCAGTTCAACGCCGCCAGCAGCGGCGGTTTTGAACTGCGGCTCGACGGCAAACCGGAGGGCAAGCCGGGCAAAACCGCCGAAGCGGTGTTTGAAAAAGCCGGGGCCGTGCTGCTGGGCTGCCACATCCACGGTTCCATGCGAGGCCATGTGTATGTCAGCGAGTCGCCCTGGACCGTACTGACGGGCGCCGATGGCATCGCCAATGTCGA